>NVVI01000005.1 GCA_002402165.1 Flavobacteriales bacterium | reverse complement strand
TTGTACATATCTGTCTGAAAGAAATAATTCCTTTTCTTTGTCATAGAGTTGTTCTATTTCTTTCTCTTCAATTAACCCTTTATCCTTAAGACGAGAGAAAATAGTTTCAGAATAAAACTGATTCTCATCACTGTGAGTAGTGTGATAATTGTCGTGACTTATATTAAAGGCCTTAAAGTCTTCTTCATGACTTATCCTGACCWMKTMMAWYWRYWKYWSCGKWWWKTRTWWMWSYWMAWKMWWMWGRWSMAWMMTATYAMTKKCTAGATTGCAATAATAATTATGCTACAATTAACGGAGCAACAGCACAAACTTATACTGCTCCTTCTAATGGTGATTATGCCGTTCAAGTAACCCAAAATGGATGTATAGATACTTCTGTCTGCGTTAATATCTTAATAACAGAAGTAACAGAAAGGAGTTTGTTTAAAAATGTATCTATTTATCCTAACCCTACCCAAGGAAAAATAAATATTGATTTAGGAATTTTAAAAGACGTAACAATTAATGTCTTTAATGTTAATGGACAATTAGTTTATCATAAAAAAAATATCACTACTTCAACCTATCAATTCGAATTAAAAGAAGTGTCTGGTATTTACTTTATTGAAATAAGCACTCAAAAAGAAAAACAACTATACAAATTGATTGTCAAATAATTAAAAAAATGAATGAAATACCTATCAATCACCCCGACTTAGGGCAAAATGAATTAACACTACAAATACCCTCCTTTCTTGGGAATCCAAAGCTTTTTTTTAATAATATAGAAGTTAAAAAACAGAAAAAAAATTATTCATTAACAAATCAATTAGGAATACCATTTGATATTAAAATTAAACCCTTGATTTACGACCCTATTCCTAAAATCATCATAAACGACCAAAACTTTAAAATAGCAGAACCTCTAAAATGGTATGAATACATATGGATGGGGCTTCCTATATTATTGGTTTTACAAGGAGGAGTTTTAGGAGTTATAATGGGTATAGTCGCCTTAAAAATAAATAGTGCAATCTTTAGAGGTAATAAAAGCCTTGTAATAAAATATGTTGTAACATTAGCAATAAATATTACTATTATACTACTATTTTTAATTATTGCAACAGCTATAAGTCTTGTTATAAATAGTTAAAAAGTAAAAATTATGAAATAATGAAATTAATAGAAAAACAAGATTATGTTGTATATGACAATGGGATGATGTTAAATTCTAAACAACCTATGCAGCATATATATGTATGTTTAGTAAGCACTAAAGATTACATATTTTATATTCCTAAAAAAACAGTAGGAATGTTTGTGGTCTTCAATGCCGCTAAGATTCACCAACTGTTTGATGGTGTTACTATAGAAGAAGGTGTTAAAAGATTAATAGGTAAAGCCGAAACAGTAGAAGAATTAGAAAATTCTATGATTAATTTATTAGAAAATGACGACAAATGCATCCATAAAATAGCAGATAAAAAATCATTTAAATTTAAAAGCTTTCTAGGAAAACATACCTTAAGAATGAGTAACGGACCACTTACTTGGTCGTCTGTAATGCCTGTTGAAAAAAAGGACAGTAAAGAGTTTAGATTATTTCATAACCTGTCATTATGATTATATGGGGTACCCGATACGATTTAATTGGGGAATTTAATAACGTCCCTTTAGAGAAATGTAAGGTATGTTTAGATATCAACAAACCTATTTATAAAGCAGAGCAAGCTTATTTTAGGTTGTACGGAATGTCTCTATTCCCAACATTCAAATTATATTTTAAAAGTTGTACCGCTTGCAGTGTGAAGTTAAAGGTAAAATCAATTGATATTAATTTACATACTGTAAAAAATGCTTTATCGGGAAGCTTAAAATTTAAATACATCTGGGGATGGTTAATTTTATTACCTATCATTGCTGGAACCCTTTATTTATTTCTATCTATTTAAAACAAGGATTATGATCTGTTTTTTTAGTAAAAAAATTGCTATCTCAGATTCTGAAGATGAAAAAGTAATACAAAACAAGTTAAGACCAAAATTTGAAATAATTCTTGGAAAAGGCTATTTTAAAATAATAAGAAATCGAATAATTGGAAATAGAGGTTTATTAAGAATTCTATTTCCTATACTAATTACTAAAGTTGTGGTAAAAGATAACTATGTGAACTATAAAACAAAATTAGATAGGGTTGGATTTTTCATATTTCTTATGGGGATTGGATCTGCTATTCTTGAGCTTACTGTTGACAGAAGTCTTCATCCTGTAGAATACCCATGGTTTTTACCTGTTGGGATTTTAATTTGGTACTTAGTTAGTATAACTATCGAAGTACTTAGAATTAAGAAACTATTAACAAATAGTTTATAAAACTACTTATAAAGATTCTGCTAGTTCTGTCGCAATAACCCGATCTATTAAAAAATCACGATTTCGTTACAGGATTCTAACTGTTTCCTATTGGTTTTTAGGGTGCAACTTCGCTCTAAGGAAAAAGGGAAATCGTGTTTAACTGTGGCCAAGTGGTATTAGGTGTTACTATGGTATGCTCCTGGTGGGCCCACACAAGCGGGGATTTGATCAATTTTGATTGAATCCTCTTTTTTGTAATCCTTTACAAGTCTTTTCAGATAAGGAATTCTTGAAAAAAATAAATTTATTTTTTTGGTTCGATAATGCATTTTCATCACCATCAATATTTCGCTCTTTTTGTTCAATTTCTGAACTAATTTTGTCTTTGTATTTTAGTTTCAAAAGCAATCAATGCGCTTAATTATTCTTCTGGAGTGCCTTTATATTGTTTGAGGTATTTTCTATAGATGAGGTTGAATGTGAACAGAAATTTAATAGGATTTATAAAATACGCCACAATTTTCCTTTCTTTTTAAGGATTGCTGAACAATGAGGTGAGCAACAGATAACATGTTTCTTAATTCAAGTAGCTGAGGAAAGAGTTTTGTTTTTTTATAGATAATCTCCGTTTCTTCATATAGCATGTTGAGCCGCTTATTGGCCTTTTCAAGCCGTTCTTCCGACCTTACTATTCCTACATAATCGCTCATTAAAACCTGTAATTCTCTAAGGTTGTGTGTGATGAGGATGAGCTCTTTGGGGTAGGCCGCACCTTGATCATCCCAGTTGGATATAGCCTCGGTAATCTTAATTTTTGTAGCTAACCTCACACTGGCCTTATAACATCTATGTGCAAAAACCAATGCTTCCAATAAAGAATTTGAGGCCAATCGGTTGGCACCATGCAATCCGGTATATGAACATTCTCCACACGCAAATAGACGCTTAATGGTGGTTAGCCCAGATGCATTTACGGTAATCCCTCCACATAAATAATGTGCTGCCGGAACAACGGGAATCAAATCATTTTTAGGATGAATGCCAATTTTTTTTACCTTATGATAGATGGTAGGAAATTGTATTTTGAATTGGTCTATATCAAGATGTCTACAATCTAGGTAGACACATTCGTCACCACTCTTTTTTAATTCATCGTCAATAGCACGCGATACGATGTCGCGGGAGGCCAGTTCCTTTCGGTCATCATAATGCTCCATGAACCGGTGTCCGGCTTTGTTAATAAGGTAAGCACCAAATCCTCTTACCGCTTCTGAGATAAGAAAAGAAGGATTGGTGTTTTTTTGATATAGAAGCGTGGGGTGARATTGAATGAACTCCATGCCTTTAATATGTGCTTTAGCGCGGTAAGCCATCGCWATTCCATCACCTGTAGCAATACTTGGGTTAGTATTATTCAGGTATACTTGTCCCACTCCGCCAGTGGCCAATAGTGTAATTTTAGAAGAGTAAGGAGTAATCTTTCCATTAGATGAATTAAGGATATAAGCTCCGTAACATTCATTTTTAGCTGATTCTTTCTTTGTTGTTTTAACGAAGTGATGGGCCGTAATTAATTCAACAGCAAAATGCTGAGACAATACTTTAATATTTTGCATTTGATGAATTTGGGCAAGCAAGGTTTTTTCAATTTCTAGCCCAGTGGTATCCTTGTGATGAAGTACCCTGTTTTTAGAGTGGCCTCCTTCTAGTCCAAGATTATATTTACCATTGTTGTTGTAATCAAACGCTGCACCCCAATTTACGAGCTCATTGAACCTTTTTGGTCCTTCATTTACTACAAATCCAACTACCTTCTCATCGCAAAGTCCATCCCCAGCTATTAAGGTGTCCTTTATATGTTGTTGGTAAGAATCGCTAATATTGTCTATCACTACTGCAATTCCACCTTGTGCGTATTTTGTATTGGATTCGTTTTCATCTGATTTGGTAACGATAAGCACTTTAGCATGAGGTAATTTTTGTGCCACTTTTATAGCATAAGTTAATCCCGCAATTCCCGAACCGATGATGAGAAAATCAACTTTTTCCATGGTATATTAGCATGATAATTCGAGCATTTTTTGAATGGGCAGGAGTGCTTTTTTTCTAAGCTCCATTGGAACTTTAACCTCTGGACCTTCATTTTTTAAGCAGTGGTATAACTTTTCTAGTGTGTTTAACTTCATAAAAGCACACTCGCTACAAGCACAAGTATTGTCTTCTTTTGCTGGGGCAGGAATTAATGTTTTGTCAGGCACTTCTTGTTGCATCCTATATAGAATGCCAGCTTCTGTTGCTACAATAAATTCTGTATCCGAACTTTCTTTTACATGGTTAATCATTCCGGAAGTTGAACCTATATAGGATGCTATTTTTAATATTTCTGGATTTGATTCTGGATGAGCAATAAATTTTGCTTCAGGATTTTTATTATGTAATTTGAGAATTTTGTCAATTGCAAAAGCTTCATGAACGATGCAGACACCATCCCAAAGAAGTAAATCTCTTCCTGTTTTATCAATTAAATATTTACCTAGGTTTTTATCAGGAGCAAAAATGATTGGTGTTTCTTTAGGTACTGAATTAACTATTTTTTCTGCATTTGATGAAGTGCAAACAATATCGCTCAATGCCTTTATTTCAGCTGAACAATTAATGTAGGTTATTACAGTATGGTTAGGGTGTTGATTAATAAATTCCTTAAATAAATTGGGAGGACAAGACTCAGCTAATGAACATCCAGCTTCCAAATCTGGAATAATCACTTTTTTAGATGGGTTTAAGATCTTAGCGGTTTCAGCCATAAAATGAACACCAAGAAAAACAATGATGTCAGCATCTGTTGATATCGCTTGTTGAGAAAGTCCTAAACTATCTCCAACAAAATCTGCTATTTCTTGAAGCAATGGATCCTGATAGTAATGAGCGAGAAGCACTGCATTTTTTTCCTTTCTTAAGACCTGTATTTTTTCAATGAGCTCTGTTGATGAAAATGGAGTTTTTAAAGAAGAATGTCTATTTAATGTAGGGAGAATTTTTTCTGTCATTGGTCTTGATAAAATGAAAGCAAAAGGCGTTCATAAAAAATTATAGAACAAAAGTATTTGAACAAAAATTTGCAGGACATGATGATAATCATACTGAAAATAAATAATAATAATTTCTTTTTTTATGGAAAAGAGCGATGTTTATAACTATCTCTAAATTAATTGAATAGTAAGGAAGTTTTCAAAAAAATGACAACAAATTTTTTTATTTATGATGCTAATCATATAAACTGCTTTTGGCCTAATGTACTTTTATCCTAAATTAATTAATCATTATTGATGTAATGAGTCAAAAAAAAGTAACACAATGAAATCAATTGCCAAAAAAATATCATTAATAACGGCTCTAAGTTTAATTACTACTATAAGTGTAAGCGCACAAGATGGAGAAGCACTTTTCAGAAGTAAATGTGCTGCTTGCCATAGTGTAGGAACAAGTAAATTAGTAGGCCCAGGTTTAGCTGGAATAAGTGATAAAAGAACACAGGAGTGGTTAATAACTTGGATAAAAGATTCACAAAAAATGATAGCCTCTGGTGATTTAGATGCTATTGCAATTTTTGAAGAATTTAATAAATCTCCAATGATTCCTTTTTCTGATTTATCAGATGAAGAAATCATTTCAATGTTAGATTATATTAAGGCAGAAAATTCTGGTAGTGATGTTACAACTTCTACTGAAGTAGAAACTGAAGAACCAGTTGCTGTTATAGAATATACAACTGAAGACATTGAAAATGGCAAGATGCTGTTTTCTGGAAAAAAGAGATTTAAAAATGGAGGTCCAACTTGTATAGTTTGTCATAATGTTACCAATAATGATATAATGGTTGGTGGTTTGTTGGCAAAAGATTTAACAAACGTTTATGAAAGATTAGGTGAGGCTGGAATTTCTGCCATTGTTAGTATTTCTCCTTTCCCTGCAATGGCAAATTCTTATAGCGGTAAACCACTAACAAAAAACGAGGTAAGAGAATTAACTGCTTTTTTCAAATATGCAAATAAAGTTAGTGAATCCCAAGCAAAGAAAAGTGGATTTAAATTAATTGCAGGTGGTGGGATTTTAGGTCTACTTATAATTTTAGGATTAGTGAGTATTCTTTGGAAGAATAGAAAAAAGGAATCAACAAAAAAAGACATCTTTAGTAGGCAGTTAAAAGGTAATGATTCTATTGAATCATAATTAAAAAGAACTTAATAAATTATATAAGTATGAGCTGGATAGAAGACATAATATCTCCCAAAACACGAAAATGGGAAGACTTTTACAGAAACAGATGGCAATATGATAAAGTTGTTAGAAGTACCCACGGTGTAAATTGTACAGGAGGTTGCTCATGGGCAATCTATGTTAAAGATGGCATTGTTGTGTGGGAACTTCAACAAGTAGATTATCCTCAATTCAATAAAGAGGTTCCTCCTTATGAGCCAAGGGGTTGTCAAAGAGGTATTTCTTACTCTTGGTATTTATATAGTCCTATTAGAGTAAAATACCCTATTGTTAGAGGAACTTTAATAGATTTCTATAGAGCAGAAAAAGAGAAATGTGGAGGAGATCCTGTTCAAGCTTGGGCAAATTTACAAGCTAATAAAGAGAATAGAGCTCGTTATCAAAGATCAAGAGGTAAAGGTGGATTTAGAAGAGTAAAATGGGATGAGCTTGAAGAGTTGATTACGGCTGCTAATATATACGTAATACAAAAGTACGGTTCGGATAGAATTATCGGTTTTGCACCGATACCAGCAAAAAGTATGTTAAGTTATGCCTCAGGAGCAAGATACTTGCAATTGATGGGTGCTATTAATTTAAGCTTTTACGATTGGTATTGTGATTTACCAAATGCTTTTCCAGAAATTTGGGGAGAACAAACAGATGTTTGCGAATCTGCAGATTGGTTCAAGTCTAAGTTCATCGTTTCTATGGGAGCAAACTTAGGTATGACACGTACACCAGATATTCACTTCTTTTCAGAAGCAAGACATAACGGAACTAAAACAGTCGTAATGTCTCCAGATTTTAGCATGGTTGCAAAACATGCAGATCAATGGATTCCTGTTCATGCTGGTTCTGATGGTGCTTTTTGGATGGCTGTTACCCATGTTATTTTACAAGAATTTCATGTTGATAAACAAATACCTTATTTTATTGATTATGTAAAAAGATACACAGATTGTCCTTTCTTAGTTGAATTACATGAAGAGGATGGACATTATACTCCTGGCCGAATGGTTAGAGCCAATAGAGTTAAGCAGTATAAAGATGTAAGCAATGGAGATTGGAAATTCTTAAATTATGATTCCAAATCTGGTGACTTAGCTATGCCTAAAGGTAGTATGGGACATCGTTGGGATGAGAAGAAAGGAAACTGGAACATGAAGTATGAGGACGGTGAAACTGATAAAACTTATGATCCGGAATTGACTTTAATTGATAAGAAAGAAAAAGTATTACAAGTAGAATTTACGGAATTTGGATTAGATAAAAAGGCATTGAGAGGTGTCCCTGTTAAATATATAGATACAGTTGATGGAGAGAAAATTCCAGTAACAACTATCTATGATTTAACCATGTCACAATATGGTATTGGAAGAGGGTTAGAGGGAGATTTTCCATCATCTTACGATGATAAAGACCAAGCCTACACCCCAGCATGGCAAGAAATTTTTACTGGAATTAGTAAAACAGAAGTTATTCAATTAGCAAGAGAATGGGCAACTACTGCAGAAACTACAGAAGGTGCTTGTATGGTAATTGTTGGAGCAGCAATTAACCACTGGTTTCATGGTAACTTAATGTATCGTTCGGCTACAATGACTCAAATGCTTACGGGTTGTAACGGTAAAAATGGTGGAGGAATGAATCACTATGTGGGGCAAGAGAAACTAGCCCCTATGGATTCATGGTCAACTATAATGAGTTCTAAGGATTGGGGTACCGCTCCAAGATTACAGCAAGGACCGATATGGCATTACATCAATTCTTCTCAGTGGAGGTATGATGGAAATCAAAAATTTTACAACTCATCTCCAGATAATAAACTGGCAAATATGCATACCGCTGATTGGGCTGTAAAAGCTGTTCGAAATGGTTGGATGCCTTATTATCCACAATACAATAAATCGAACTTTGATATTGTTAAGGATGCAAAAACTGCTGGGCACACTACTGATGAAGCAATGAGAAACCACATTGTTGAACAATTAAAAAGTGGAGAATTAAAACACTCAATTGTTGAACCAGATGAGGAAATTAATTTTCCAAGAAACTGGTTTATCTGGAAAGGCAATGCAATTGGAACTTCAGCAAAAGGACATGAGTATTTCTTAGATCACTATTTAGGAACTCATAATAACAAAATTGCTGATGAAGTAGCTGGTGATATTGTAGAAGACATTGTATTTAAAGAAGAAGGGGCAAGAGGAAAAATGGACTTAGTGATTGATATTAATTTCCGTATGGATACATCAGCACTTTATTCTGACATCGTTCTTCCAACTGCATCTTGGTACGAAAAAGCTGATATCAACTCAACAGATATGCACTCGTTTATTCACCCATTATCGGAAGCAATTCCTCCAGTATGGGAGTCTAAATCAGATTGGCAAATATTCCAGTCTTTAGCAAAGAAAATGAGTGAAATGTCTAAAACATACTTGCCAGATGTAATGACAGATGTTGTAAATATTCCTTTAGTTCATGATTCATCTGATGAAATTAAACAACCAAGGTTATTAGATTGGAGTAAAGGAGAATGTGAGCCAATTCCAGGAGAAACAATGCACAAGATTGTTTTTAAAGACAGAGATTACACTAAAATTTATGATAAATTTATTTCTTTAGGAAAAGGTGTTGCAGAAAATGGCTTAGGAGCTCATGGTAATCATTACGAATGTGCAGATGTTTATGAAGAAATGTTAGAGCATAGACAACACATTTCTAAATGGGATGATGGAACTGAATACCCATCATTAAAAGATGATGTTGAAGCAATTAATGCAGTATTAAAACTTTCTACATTAACCAATGGTAAATTGACTGACCGTTGTTATAAAACAATGGCAGAAAAAATTGGTGTGCCAGAAATTGCTGATTTAGGAATTGAGTATAAGCAAGTTGAGATAGAATATAGAGATTTACAAGCTCAACCTAAACGTTATAATTCTTCACCACTTTGGTCAGGATTAATGCATGATGGTAGAACTTATGCAGCATATACTTATAATGTTGATTTCTTAGTTCCATGGAGAACATTAACTGGACGTCAACATTTTTACTTGGATCATGATGCATATATCGCTTTTGGAGAACATTTATCAACATATAAACCTTCTCCAACTCCTGAAGCATACGGTGATTTAAGAAAAACTGTAAATGATGGAAAAGCAAAAATGTTAAATTGTTTAACACCTCATGGAAAATGGCATATTCACTCAACTTATGGAGACACTCTCAGAATGTTAACCCTATCAAGGGGTGCAGAGCCATGTTGGTTAAGTGAAAAAGATGCAGAGGATCTTGGCATTAAGGACAATGATCATGTTGAAGTTTACAATGATCATGGAACGTATGTAACGAGAGCTTGTGTTAGTGCTCGAATTCCTTCAGGAGTGTGTATCGTTTATCACGCTGTTGAAAGAACCTATAACATTCCAAAATCTCAAGAAAGAAGAGGTAAGAAGGGAGAACCAAGGAGGGGAGGAATGAACAATTCATTTACCAGAGTCCATTTGAAACCCAATTTAATGTGCGGAGGGTACGGACAGTTCACTTACCACTTTAATTACTGGGGTCCTGTTGGTGTAAATAGAGATACACATGTGTTGGTTCGAAGAATGGACAAAGTAGAATATTAATTAATAAGATTATAAAAGAATCTAAAATAGATTATTATGGATGTAAGATCGCAAATTTCAATGGTATTTCACCTCGATAAGTGTATCGGATGTCATACTTGTTCTGTAGCGTGTAAAAACATTTGGACCGATAGGAAAGGTGCGGAATACATGTGGTGGAATAATGTTGAAACAAAACCTGGTACAGGATATCCAACGAAGTGGGAAGATCAGGAAATTTACAAAGGTGGATGGGTAAAGGATGGAAATTCAGTTTCATTAAAAGGTGCAGGAAAGTTAAAAGGGCTGAAGAATATTTTTCACAACCCAAACATGCCGGTACTGGAAGATTATTACCATCCATGGGCATACCGTTATGGCGATTTATTCACTGCACCAGAAGGAGAGGATCAACCAATTGGTAGGGCAGTTTCTTTAATTACCGGAGAACCAATAGATATAAAATCTGGTCCGAACTGGGACGATGATTTAAGTGGAACACCTGATTACGCAAGAAACGATGTAAATTTTAAGGATTTAACTCCAGCGGAGCAAGATGCTATGTTCCAATTGGAGAAGATGACGATGATGTATCTTCCAAGAATCTGTAACCATTGCCTAAATCCAGCTTGTGTTGGTTCTTGTCCTTCAGGCGCCTTATATAAAAGAGGAGAAGATGGGATAGTGTTGATTAATCAAGATAGATGCAGAGCATGGAGAATGTGTGTAACTGCCTGTCCTTATAAGAAATCATACTACAACTGGCACACGGGTAAATCGGAGAAATGTATTCTATGTTATCCACGATTAGAATCTGGTCAGGCTCCAGCTTGTATGCATTCTTGTGTTGGAAGAATTAGATACTTAGGGGTGATGCTGTATGATGCGGACAGAATTCAGGAAATCGCTTCATGCGAAGAAAATGAGTTGGTACAAAAGCATATGGGTATTTATTTAGACCCAAATGATCCGAAGGTAATTAAAGCAGCTAGAGATAGTGGTGTTCATGATTCAACCATCAAAGCGGCACAGGATTCTCCAGTGTGGAAATTTGTAAAAGAATGGGGAATTGCTTTACCACTTCATCCAGAGTTTAGAACATTACCAAATTTATTTTATGTTCCACCTATGCTGCCAGGAATGGCTCAAGTTGATGGTGATGGAATATACAATACAGCTTCTGACGAGTTGTTTCCCCCAATCGATCATAATAGAATACCAATGAAGTATTTAGCTTCTTTGTTTTCTGCTGGAGATACAGATGTTGTTAGACATGTGTATGATAAAATGATGGCTGTTAAACAACACAGACGTAATGTAACTGTTGGAGATTTGCCTAAGGATAAAGTAGCTGAGTTAATGAAAACTGCAAAAATGAGTGCTGATACAGCCAATGCAATATTCAGGCTAACTTCTTTAGCAACGTTTGAAGAACGATTTGTTATTCCGCCAGAGCATAGAGAAGAATCAATTGAAATGCTTGAGGCAACTGCAGATCATAAAGGCGAAGCTGGATTTGGATTTAGAGAAAAACCAGCTAGAGGAGTATAAGATGAATAGAGATCAATATTTCATATTATCTGAATTGTTTAAGTATCCGAAAGAAGGATACCAAGGCAAAGTGGAGCAGAGTATGTTTATGCTACAAGAAAAATATCCTAATGCAGCAAAGAGCTTCCAACGTTTCAACGATTATATACAAGGTAAAACTTTGAATGAAGTAGAAGAAGTATTTGGCTTTACGTTTCATATTCAAGCAATTTGTTTTTTAGATATTGGATATGTCCTGTTCGGAGAAGATTATACTCGAGGAGATTTTTTGCGAAACATGAAACTCGAGCAAGCCAAAATCAATCACGATTGTGGAGGAGAATTAGCAGATAACTTGCCTCATGTGCTTCAATTAATGGCTATTTCTGAAGATAAAGATTTTGTTGAGGAATTAGCTGTTAGAGCTGTAATTCCAGCACTTGAAAAAATGTTGGTTGAATTTAAAGCAAGTCGTACAGAGCTTCGTAAGAAGATAATGAAGAAGAAGCAAAAAGCGATTATTATGGAAGACATTAAAGAAGGTAATATTTATCAAAATGCCTTACAAGCTTTATTGATTGTTCTTCAAGCAGATTTTGAAGGAGTAGATTTTGGTGATGAAAAAATTGAACAATCATTGAGTAATTTTTTACCTGATTGTAGCACTTGTTAAATAATTTAAATTTTAAATTAACTTAAAAAAATAAAAAAATGATACTATTAGATTTTATGTCATCACCGCATTTTGATGTAATCGTTTACTCATCAATTATAGTGGGAATTTTATTTGTCTATGCAGTTAGCAGAACATATTTAAATGCACAAAAACTCATTGCAGAAAATGGGCCATTACCAGAAAAAAAGAGTAATTATGCCGCCATATTTGTAGGAATGATAATTATTGCTGCAGTTATTGTTTATGGTTTAAAAATAGGCTTAGAAGAGAACCTCGGATCCTTAAATATGCTAATGTTTGCTGTGTTCCCGTATGTTGCATTTGCCATTTTTATCATAGGAAGTATATACAGGTATAAGTATAAAGGATTTAAAGTATCCTCTTTATCGAGTCAGTTTTTAGAAGGTAAAAAATTGTTTTGGGGGTCTCAACCATTTCACTGGGGATTACTGGTGCTGTTTTTAGGGCATATGATTGCCTTCCTTTTTCCTAAAACGCTTATTGCATTTAATGGGGATCCAGTAAGGCTGTTGATTCTGGAGATTTCGTCTTTTGCTTTTGGACTTTCTGCTTTCCTTGGGTTGATTTTATTGGTAAAACGAAGACTAACCACACAACGATTAATGATGGTTGCCAATAAAATGGACATGCTGGTTTATGTGGTATTGTTTACTCAAATAGTAAGTGGATTGAGTATTGCTCTTTTTGCAAGATGGGGTTCAACTTGGTTTGCAAGTTCTTTAACTCCTTATTTAAGGTCAGTATTTGCTTTTAATCCAGATTTAGATGTAGTAAATGCAATGCCTTGGTTTGTTCAAATACACATAATTTCAGCATTTTTTATAATAGCTATTATTCCTTTTACAAGATTTATGCACTTTTTGGTCGCACCAATCGATTATATTTGGAGGGATTATCAATTGGTAATTTGGAATTGGAACAAGAAAAAAATTCGAAAATCTACTACTTATTTTCCTGGTAAGGAGATTAAAAATCATTAGTTATATTATTAGTCTTTTATGTAAAATTAAAGGGTCTGTTATTGATAGCAGACCTTTTTTGTTATATGACCTATATCACAAAAAAACTTGCCATAAAACAATTTGATTATTGACTCTTCTCATGTTTGTCCCCAAAAACACTCACTACTTTTATAAAATAATAATTGGAAATAAATATAAACTAAAACTATAAAACAATGAGAAAGGGATTATTTGGAACAGCACTTTTTTTAATACTAAGTGTTTATTCTTATGGACAATTTACCTTAGATGGCGAAGTAAGACCTAGATTTGAGTATCGCCATGGATACAAATCAGTAGCAGATTCTGCACAAGATGCTGCTGCATTTGTAGAACAGCGAACTAGACTTAATTTTGGCTATAAAACGGAAGGTTACATATTTAAAGTAACTATGCAGTATATTAATGTTTGGGGAAGCCAACCTCAATTGATTAATAATTATACTAAATTAAATTCAGATGGCTCTTACTTTGACTTTCATGAAGCTTGGGGGCAAGCACTAATGTCTGAAAATTGGTCATTAAAATTTGGTCGTCAAGAAATAATTTTAGATGACCATAGGATATTTGGTAGTGTAGGATGGGCTCAGCAAGCTCGTAGCCATGATGCTGCTATTTTWAAGTATAAGAAAAACAAGTTTAAAGCAGATTTTGGTGTTGCATATAATCAGGATAAAGTTAGTTTAGTTGGCACCGAAGCTTCAAGGGGTAGTTATAAAGCATTTCAATATTTATGGTTACACAATGACTTTGGAGAAAACTTTGGAGCTAGCGTATTGTTCTTAAATAATGGTAAAGAGCAATTGGATTATGATAGTGCTGGTACTGTTGCTGCTTACTATAAAGATAACTACAGTCAAACCATAGGTACACGATTAACATTTAAGAAAAATAAACTTTCTGTAAATGGTGCATTTTATGCTCAAATGGGTAGAGATGGAAACAGAGCAACTTATTTTTCTGATTATGATGGAGAGTTTAACAAAGAAATATCCGCAATGAACTATTCACTTGATGTGAATTATAAAATTACAGATAAATTTTCAGCAGGTTTAGGATATGAGTATTTGAGTGGTAATAGTCAAACAGATACGAGTGCATCTAATGGTAGAGTTAATAATGCATTTAATCCATTTTATGGAACCAACCATAAATTTAATGGACTCATGGATTATTTCTATGTAGGCAACCATAACGGAAATGTTGGTTTACAAGACATTTATTTTAAAGTAAAATATAAAACAGAAAAATTTTGGGTAGGAGTAGATGTACATATGTTCTCAGCAGCTAACGATGTATGGGATGGATATAAGTACAATACAGATTTAACAGAGGCAATGACAAATGGTACTGCCGCAGATGTTACAGCAGTACAAGATAAAAAATATACCAGTTACACAATGTCAGCTAGTTTTGGAACTGAAATAGATTTAACCTTTGGATTTAACCTAGCTAAAGGAGTAGTATTTAAAGGAGGTTATTCTACAATGTTAGCTACAGAAACGTTAGCTTACCTTAAAGGAACTGTTGATTATGATGGACAAGGTAGAGTAGATGAAAACAGCAGTTGGGGTTGGGCAATGATTATTATCAAGCCTAATTTCTTAGAGAAGAAAGATAAAAAGTAATTACAACAGAATTGTTTTAGTAAACAGTTTAATTAGTTAAAGTTGGGGAAAGGCTACGTTACCGTAGCCTTTCTTTGTGTAATAACTGATGTTATTTGTTTTGTTTTATGATTCAAATCATATTAAATAATTTAAGCTACCGTAATTTTATAATTATAAGATATAACGCTTAATTTTACTATATGAAAATAATAGATACAAAATCGGGAAATAGGTTAGATGCTGAAGGAAAAGCGATTATTAAAAAACTTAAAAAAGATGACCCTCTAAAAAGAGACGTTTATAAAGATGATGAGCTAGGTGAAAATTCACCTATGGATCCTCCAGATGCTTATGATGAAGATGCTACTAATGTTGATGGAATTGAGTATAAAGACTTGTCGTCATCATTAAAAAGTATGATTGATGAACATAATGAATTAACTAAGGAAGCAGAAAAGTTTGAAAAAGCCTTAGGTGAATTTCACGAAAGTTCATATCATTTTACTCAAGATATTAATGAGAAATTCAATGAATTTTTCAAATATTTCGATAACCATATTTTACCTCACAACAGAAAAGAGGAGAGACATTTATTTCCGATTTTACATAAAAAATTAATAGAATCTGGAGAGCACAGTCCGAATAAAGAACAAGAAACAGCGGTTGATTTAATGGAAGATGATCATGTTAAATTTATTCAATTAGCAACACTAACATTTAACTTGTTGGGTTTAGCTTCTCGTTTGCCAGATAACCATTCAAGAGCAATTACATTCGATTTAGCTTATCATAATGGCAAAGAATTGATAGAGTTGTTGAGGTTACATATCTTTAGAGAAGATAATACCATATTTCCATTAACTCAGAAATTATTATCAGAAGAAGAGTTAGAAAAACTGAACGAGGATATACACAGTTTTAATGGATAATACTCCTAAACATATCATTGATAATTTTGGCAGGGTACATGATTACCTCAGAATTTCTCTTACAGAAAGGTGTAATTTAAGATGTTTTTATTGTATGCCAGAAGAAGGGATTGAATTGCGTGATAAATCGGAATTTATGACTTCAGAAGAAGTGCTTTTTATTGCTAAAAAATATGTTGAACTAGGTGTTAAAAAAATTCGTTTAACAGGAGGAGAGCCTCTAATTAAAAAAAATACAGAAGAATTGATTCGAGAGCTTGGAAAATTACCTGTAGAACTTTCTATAACTACTAATGCGATATTGGTAGATCRATTTATAGATGTATTTAAAGAAGCGGGAATTAAAGCTATAAACGTTAGCTTAGATTCTTTAAAGATTGATACAATTAACAACATATCAAGAAGGAAATATGGAAATAGAATATTATTGAACATTAATCTTCTTATTGATAATGGATTTAAGGTGAAAGTTAATGTTGTTGTAATGAAAGGCGTTAATGATGATGAAATTATTGATTTTATTGAATGGACTAAAAATAAATTTATTACTGTACGATTTATCGAGTTTATGCCTTTTGGTGGAAACAAATGGAGTTGGGATAAAAAAATAACTCAACAGCAAATGTTGACTAAAATAAACAGTTTTTATATTAAAGAAAATGTTGTTGCTATTACTCCAAAACCTAATGACACTGCTGTTAATTTTTACATAAAAGATTATAAAGGAAGTTTTGGAATCATCAGTACACTTACTAATCCATTTTGTAAAACATGTAACAGAATACGTCTTACAGCAGATGGGAAAATTAAAAATTGTTTGTTCTCAAATGATGAAACAGATCTGTTAAGTTCTTTGCGAAAAGGAGATGATATTATTCCTTTAATGTTAAGTTCTATTCAACATAAGAAAAAAGAAAGAGCAGGAATTACCTCTTTTAATGACACTAAAAGTGAAAAAATATTTCTAAAAAATAGGAGTATGATTACTATTGGAGGGTAAATTTTCTATCTCAATAAATTGTATGATTTTCCTCATTGTATCAAAAATACAATTATGTTAACTTTAATTTCAAAATTAAGTATTGGGAAAATTGGTTAACATAGAACAGTTATTAGAAGATAAATATAAGTCTTACAATCATTATAGTAGTAATGAGATTATTTTTCGGGAAGGAGATACAATAAGAGGAGTTTATTTTATTAAAGAAGGTAGAATAAAAGTAACTCGTAAGGCAAAAAATGATATGATGATTTGGTTTGCCAATCCAAAAGAATTCATTGGTTTGAGTTCATTTTTTAATGATTCTAATAATTATTCATTTAGTACTTCTGCTTTTTCTAGCAATGTAAGTGTTGTTCTTATTCCAACCAGAGAGTTTAAAAAAATATTAGATAAGAGTGCTATATTTAAAGAGGAAATCATTCATATATTGTGTGACAGAATAGGGGCTACAAGAAAACGAATAAGTGATATAAAATCTCAAAGTATAAAAGTACGGGTTTTAAATGCCATTTTATTTTTAATAGATAAAAAAGACCTTAATAAAGCTACTGCTAAAATTCATTACTCTGTTAGAGAATTGTCTGAATTTGCAGGAACTTCAACTCAGTACATTAAAAAATTAATTACAGAATTTCAAAAAAAGAAACTCCTTAAAATTAAAGGAACTGATTTAGTAATTGATGTAATTGAATTAAATGCACTCGTTTCTTAAAACTTAATTTTTGAGAGAGCCGTTTTTCTGGAAGCCTCTCGTACTTCACCTAAGGTTTTAATTCCATTGGCTTCTAATATCGGTATTAACTTAAGAAATACTTCTGCAGTTACCAATGAATCGCCTAAAGCAGTATGTCTTCCAATAATTTCTACCCCACATTTTTCCGCAATATCTTCAAGATTATGCAGCTCTTGTTTGGGATGACAGACTGCTGATAATAATAAAGTATCCAATACTGGATTTTTAAATTTAACACCTGTTTCTTCTTCTTTTAGTTGTAAAAACCGCATGTCAAAAGCAGCATTATGGGCAACAAGAATAGCATTATCTGCAAATTCATGAAACATTGGTAACACCTTATTTATGGTTAACTTATTGGTTAACATTTCTGGATAAATTTCGTGAATTTTTAATGAAGTAAGGGGTATATTTCTTTGAGGATTAACCAACTCATCAAACATTTCTTCATTATTAATTTTCCCTTCAAATATTCGAACCCCAGCAATAGAAATAATTTCATCACCACCAGAAGGGTCTAACCCAGTTGTTTCTGTATCAAATACTACAAATGTTAAGTCTTTCAATAGAACATTATCCATATCTGTGCTTTGTGCAGAATGGTCAAATAAATCAAAATCATAAAATACTGGTCTAGATTCTCTTGGGTCTTTAATACTTAACTCACTTTCTTGCTTATAAACATCAACGTTTAATTCAATTCTGGAATGGTTGTCATTACTATTTTGGCTCGTCACTAAATCATTAAATGTTTGTTTTTCAGATTTAAAGTTAGCTTCGTTTCCACTCCAATTAATTTGTAGTTTGTTGTTTTTTGATAATTCTATACTAATTGTTTTAACATTTAAACCTTTCAAATAAGTAGAAAGTTCCATTAAAAAATCAATGATAAATTGATGTTTAATATTTAACCAAATACCATTTTCAGTGATAAAATTAAATTGATTTTTGGTTTTCATATTAACGATAGAAGCAATTTCATCCATGATAACATATTGATTTTCAAAGGGCTTAAGATTGTTTTTTTCAATATCATTTGTTATGTCATTAAACGTGATTACATAACCAGAAACTGAATTAGAATCCTGATTTTTTAAAATAGAAGAAACCTTAACATTTAAGTATTGTACTTTATAACGAGTGGTTATAAAGTGATAAAAATTAGCACTACCTTCTTTTTTTAAGCTGTTATTTAACTCTTCCATTGCATAAACAATGGGGGTTCTGTTAAAAACACCAAATAAAGATCTTCCTAACCCTAATCTAGAAAAGCGACCAACTTCATCGTGTTCTACAGAGTTGAAAATTTCATAAGCTTGATGATTTGCCATCATAATTCTACCATCATGATTACATATTATTACCCCTTCAGAAATAATATTCATCAAAGCTTCTAACCTTARTTTTTCTTCTTCAAAACCTTCTTTAGATTCTGTTACAATGTTTTTAACATCAGATTTTAAAGAAATATAAGCATCCGCTAAATCGTTAATTACACTGGTTAAGTTATGAGTTTCTAATGCTCCAACTGGTTTAATTCTATATTTAGCATTAGCGACAGTAATCAGTCGTGTTTCTTCAGCAAGTGTTTCAATAGGAGAAATATAGTTTCTAAAAATATAAAGGATAAATTGTGAACTAAAAAAGAACACGACAACCATGGCTAGAGAGCCATAAGTAACAACTCTTCCAAATATCTGCCTTCCAAAAGCTCTCTCTTCTTCATTCATATCTGTCCACATTAATAATATGGCAAGATTTACTACCACTATTGTTCCTATAGCTGTAACTATGAAAAAGAACCAATGTTTTTGTCGTGTATTCATATTGTAATGTGTTTGAGGTTCAAAAGTTAGAAGTTTGAGATTTTTTTATAACATTGAGCATCAAACTTTGAACTAATTTATATATCATTCATTTCATACTCCAAGGTATACTCAATCCAGTAACTTCTTTAAAAGCATAATCCTGAACCTCGTAAATCGTTTTTAACGCATCTTTTAATTTTCGGAGTTCAATTTGGGTTAATTCTTTAGGGTCAACAGCATGGTCTAAAGATTTTATTTCAGTATCCATTGTAAACTCTAATTTAAACCTCAATTTCAGAATAAAATCAAACGCAACATGTACGCTGTCTGCTAATGATTTAGGCATATTCCCTTTTTCTAAGATACCTTGCAACCTTTCTAATGTGTTGGTTTCTTTAATTTCGTTATGTAGAGCTAATAGTCTTATTGCTGCATCTAGTGGTGCTGTTCCTTCTCTTTTAATATCAAATGGAGGAGGATTAATTAAAGGAAAGTCTAGAAACTTCCATGCCAATTTTCTAATTGGTGGGCGACTAGCTTCTAACAGATTTCCTGAAAAATGACGCATAAAAAAATGATGTGTTTTCATATTTTTAAATAAGAATTCCCACAGTTTGTCTGCTAATTCTTCTTTTCCATAGATACATCTAAAATCAAAATAAATGGAAGCCTCTAATAATTGTTTGGTATTTGATTTTGTAATAATAAACTCAAACTGTTCTTTCCATTTATCAAGAGAGTTACACAAATCTGGATTGGTTGCCATAATGTTGCCAGTACATAATGGGAAGCCACATTCATGCAATCCATTAACAACAATTTTAGCATATTCTAAAAACCATTTTTTTACTTTATCATACTTATTATCGGGTACATTTTCAAAAATAATCCCATTGTCTTGGTCCGTTCTAATGGTTTGTGCTTTTCTGCCTTCACTTCCCATTCCTATCCATGCATATTTTACAGGAGGAGTTCCTTTGTCCTGCATTTCCATTTCTAACAAAGCAATTTGTTGAATTCTTTTACCAATAGAATCATTAATAACTGTAATTATGTTAGTTAGCGATACAGCATTTTCTTCTTTAACAAAAATTTCCCAAATCACTTTTTTACTTTCTACCCTAAGATTTACAATTTCCTTGATGCTACCTGCCTCTCTTATTTTTTTAATGAGTTGAGTAGGATAGTTTACTTGTACCGAAAGCCAATCTTGTTGCGAAATAACTCCTATAGATTTTTTACCATCCATTACCAATAAAGAGTTAATATTATGCTTCAGCATAAATATTAAGGTGTCAAATACGGGCTTATTTTTTTGTACAGAAATGAGATGAGTATCCATAATTTCAGCTACAAATTCATAATCATGATCGGTATAAAACGCTACATTATTACTTTTAGAATTAGAAAAATGTTCTTTGGTTACAATTCCAACAGGAATGTTTCTCTTTAACACAACGAGGTAATTAATTGTTGGGTTAATTAATAACCGAGCAGCCTGAGACAAAGAACAATTTAAATCAACCGTTTTTATTTCATTATGGGCTAAATCTCCAACCTGACCTGTAAAGGCCAATAGTTTTTTTTCGTATGCAGATTTTAACTCCATTAAATACCTAAGCTATAAAATTACTTTTATTATCTAAAAAAGGGTTATGAATACCATAACCCTTTTCTTTCACCTAACTTGTAAATTAATGCTTGTCTTATACTCTATTAATTTATTTTTAACTATTTTATTTATGGATTATCAAATTCTCGTTTTGGGCCTTGGTAATACCACCAGTTTAACAATAAGCATATTACATAGTATGCTGCAAATCCGTACAAAGCATACTCTGGAGTTCCCGCTTTTACTTGTTGACCAAATACTTTTGGAATAATAAAAGCTCCATAGGCTGCAATTGCTGCTGTCCAACCTAACACAGGGCCAGCTTTTTCCTTAGAAAAAATATAAGGAATACTTCTAAAAGTAGAACCATTCCCAATTCCTGTAGTTAAGAATAAGACCATAAATGCTCCAAAAAATGGCCACCAATAAGTTTCTGGAGTTTCAGAACCTCTTGCCTGAATCACAAAGTAGGCCACTCCTAAAGCAGCTATAATTTGAAAAATAGTACTTACCATCGTTACTTTTGCTCCGCTATTTACCTTATCAGATAAAATCCCTCCAATTGGTCTAACTAATGCTCCAAACATTGGCCCTAAAAATGCCCACAGCATAATATTAGGTGCATTAGGATTAACCCATTCAGGGTCTAACGGATTAGAATAGACAAAAATATCTTGTGCCAACTTTGGAAAAACCATTGAAAACCCTATAAAAGAACCAAAAGTCATCGTATAAATAACCGTCATAATCCAGTTGTGCTTATCGCCTAGAATTGAAAATTGTTTTTTAAGGTTTTCTTTAATTTCTTTAGGAGTAGCATGTTTCATTAACGTCACCGCTAGAATAATAACGATAGGTAACACAATCCACATTGATGCGTTTTTCATTCCAAATGAAGCCCAAGGAATGCCAATCAACATAAAAGCTCCAACACTCGCGGCAACCAATCCTAACAAAATCATATACAATGTTTTGGTAACACCTTTTGCTGTATTCGGTAAACTTGGCGTTCCTGTCGAAACATTATTCATTCCAAAAAATGCTCCTAGAGTTGCCAAAGCAATTAAAGGAAACCAAATCCATGCAGCATTTTGTAGCCCTTCAAAAGGAGCTCCCTTTGCCGTTGCTATTGCTCCTGCAGTACCTCCAAACAATGAAAAAGTAACGATAAAAGGAATCATTTTCTGCATTACCGCAACACCTAAATTACCAAGACCAGCATTCATTCCTAAAGCATATCCTTGCATTTTTTTTGGAAAAAAGAAAGAAATATTACTCATAGAAGATGAGAAATTTCCACCACCAAAACCTGAAAGCAAAGCCATAATTGCAAAAAACATATAGGGAGTATTGATGTCATTCAAAGCAATACCTGTACCAATTGCAGGAATCATTAATAATGCTGTTGTTACAAAAATTACATTTCTACCTCCTCCCAATGAAATTAAAAAGGAATTTGGCAGCCTTAATGTTGCTCCTGCTAAGCCTGCAATTGCTGGCAAGGTGTAATAAAGATTGTTTACTTCTTTTAATGCTGCGATGTACTCTTCGGTTCCAGCAATCAACCCTTCTGTCATCCCAAAATTAAATCCAAATTCTTTCATATACTTAACAAGTACACCCCACATTATCCATACGGAAAAGGCTAGAAGCAGTGCAGGAATAGAACACCAAAGATTTTTATTTGCTAT
Organism: Flavobacteriales bacterium; assembly: GCA_002402165.1. Classification (GTDB taxonomy): domain Bacteria; phylum Bacteroidota; class Bacteroidia; order Flavobacteriales_E; family Vicingaceae. The sequence goes on along the minus strand of NVVI01000005.1, from coordinate 106,616 downwards.
TTTTTTTCCTATAGAATCCCAAAAACCTTCGTCTTCAACATCCCATTCTTTTATATTAATTTGTGACATAATTTTTATTTATAAGTTAGTGTTGTCTATTCTTTAATTTGTAATCAAATGTAATTCTACAGTAAAAAATTTAATATGATATTAATCACATTCTCTTATTCATCACCAAATGAGTCTTCTGGTTCTTCTAGCATATACCAGCAGAAAAAGAAACTTACCGCTGCTCCAGCTGCTACAATAAAAAAGAATGTTTTAGCATCAACAAAAGAATAGATGGTTAAATAAATTACTGCTCCCACGTTTCCATAGGCTCCTGCCATACCTGCAATTTTTCCTTGTATTTTATGGTTAATGAGYGGAACAAATGCAAACGTTGCACCTTCTGCTCCTTGTACAAACATGGAACAGAACATGGTAATACAAACAGCAACAACCAACCACCACATACCATCAAATTGAGGCAATAAGGTTTGTACACCATCCACTATTTCACCATATTTAGGAATTAATCCCATTAAGAAAAATCCAACAGTAATACCTACCATATAAAACAACATTGTTCTCTTTCTATTCGCCATTTTATCAGATAAATAACCTCCCAAAGGACGAGCAATTAAATTAATGAAAGCAAAAGATCCTGCAACTAAACCAGCTAAAGTAACCGTCATAACTGATTCTCCTGCAGCATTTTTTAATGGCTCAAAAACAGTTAAGAAAAACCAAGGAAGCATTGATACAACAGCTAATTCTGCTCCGAAATTGGCAAAATAGGTACTATTTAATGCGGCAACACTACTCCAAGAATACTTCTCCTCTTCAGGAACGCCTTTTTTAAGAGCAGGTAGGTTATCTTTTAAAATATTATAGACAGTATATAAATACCATAAGCCAAGTACAATATATATTACATTAACATAAGTGGCAGAGAGCATAGGCTGACCACCTACATCTAAGCCTCCTAATTTCCATGCTAAAACRCCCAAAGCACCAAATAAAGGGAAAGACCATACMMWGTWYYKSWTTAWWYSTTWRYASYKMGRYRYAKKYWTTRMAMYSMYWWYKTWWGMKKMSMSGAAGTGATAATCTTTAGTAGCCCCTTCTTTAGGTAAATCTCTTGCAAAGATAAAGTAAACAACACCGAATATCGCACAAAGTATAGAACTGGTGGCTAAAGACCACCTCCACCCATCGTCTCCTCCAAAAAATGTAAATGCTAATACAGGAATTAACCCAGCTGCAGCTGCAGAACCAAAGTTACCCCAACCAGCATAAAATCCTTCTGCTCTACCAATATGTTTTGGAGGGAACCATTGTCCAGTCATTCTAATACCAATTACAAACCCAGCACCAATAACACTTAATAATAACCTAGAAACAACTAATTGTGTGAACGTAGTACCAAAAGCAAAAAATAGACCTGGTACGGCCATTACAACCATTAAGATTCCGAATACTTTTCGTGGACCAAATTTATCCACCATTGCACCAATAACAACCCTTCCTGGTATGGTTAATGCCACATTACAAATTAATAAGGTTTTAATGTGCTTAGGAGTTAAAAATTCTAAACTCTCCAAAATTGTACTTGCTAAAGGTGCAAAGTTAAACCATACAAAAAAGGTTAGAAAAAAAGCTACCCACGTTAAGTGTAGTATCCTTATCTCCTGCTTAGAAAAGTCAAATAATCTGAATTTTCCATCATCTGCTGTTGCTTCCATATTATTATAGTTTTGTTTTTTAATAAGTTTACACTACAATAGTATAGGAAACAGGAGGCTGGCTTTCTGACAAGTGTCAGCGATAAAATTGTTATTTGACAAGAGATTTTATGAGACGAATCATAAAAGTGTGTGCAAATATAAGAGCAGTAGAGGGAGAGTAGCTAAGCTTAAAATTTAATGTTATTCCATAATTCCGAAGGGAGATATAATTTTATCTAACAAATCTTTATTTGTAATTAAAATTTCATTTTTAGAGACAGAAATTATTTCATCTTTTTTTAATTCAGATAAAACTCTAGATAATTGTTCTGTATTTATTCCAGCTAAATCAGCTAAATCTAACCTATTTAATTTAACTAAAAAAGGGTATCTTTTAGTTTCATTAAAGAGAGAATTACAATAAGATAAGGCGTCAGCTACTTTTTCTCTAACATTCATTTGAGCTTGACTTTTTACTTTCGATTCAGATTTTCTGAGCTCTTTTGAATAGTACATCATTAACTCATAGGTTAATAATGGATTGTCTATGAATGCTTTATATATGGTGTCATTATCAATAAAACAAATAGTAGATTCTTCTAATGCAATTGCTCCAATAGGGTATTTTTCATCTCCGTAGCCTCTATGACCAATAAGGTCACCTTGCTTAGTTAACCTCACCACTTGTGTTTTTCCACCTAATCCAGATGAAATAACTTTTGCTTTTCCTTTTTGAATGAAAAATAAGCCTAAAACAGCATTTCCTTCATGAGCAATGTATTGGTTCTCCCTATAAATAGAAGTCTCTTTCAAATCACTTATTAAAGTAATATATTCAGATGAGCAAAACTGTTTGATAAAGCAATCTGTTGTTGAACACTTACTACAGCTATTTTCTTCAACACTAGATTTTATCATTGTACTTGGCTAAATAAAATTTATACAAAGATAAAGTAACTTTTAAGTTATTATATGTTTTTCATCAATTCAGGATGTTTACTATGCATCATTTTTTGAATTACTTGATGCATCCAGATCAAACAAATGGCAGATAAGAAGAACATAAAAATCCAGCAGCTTGTCCATAATCCTGTGCTATCTAATAAATATCCAAAAATAATAGGGCAAACAAAGCCACCAAGACCACCAAGTACACCTACTATACCTCCAACTACACCAACCTCTTCAGGATAATATTCAGGAATGTGTTTGTAAACTGCGGCTTTCCCAATTCCCCAAATACTACCTATTAAAATGGCTAGTATAGCAAAGATCCACACATTTGCTTGAAAATAAATTTTGGTAATTCCTTTTGCTAATAATTCTTTTTTCTTCACTTCATCACCCACCTTAACAATAACTTCTTGCCAAACTTCTTTTGTAGGTAATAAATAGGTTTCTTCATCAATATTATCAACGAAACCAACACGTTCTGTTATTTTATAATGAAAATCATTAACAACAATTTCTGTGGCTGTAACAGATGTTACTACTCCATCTTTTTTTGCCATTATTCCTTTTCCAGGAGAGGTTATTTCCATTTTAGGAACGATTAACAAAAAGCTTATGAATACAGAACAAAATAGAATCCAATACATAATTGTTCTACCTCCAAATTTATCACTTAGCCAACCACCTAGTGCTCTAATTACACCTGAAGGAAAACTAAACAAGGCAGCTAAAATACCCGCAGTTACTAAAGGTAAAAAATAAACATTTACAAAATATGGAACTAGCCATTGCGAAAAAGCAACAAAACAGCCAAACATAAGAAAGTAGTACAATCCAAATCGCCAAATTCTAAGGTCTTTTAAAGGAGCTAATTGCTTAATTAGAGTCTTATTGTTTGATGCAGGTTTTTTATTGGTAGCCAATAGAAAAAACAGTATTGCTACAACCACTAAAACAGCTCCATAAATAATAGGAAGTTTTCTCCAAGCATCTAAATTTTCTAAATCATTTGTAAGGTATATTAATAAGCTAGGTGCGAGTAAAGTGGTAATTGCAGCTCCTGCATTACCTGCTCCAAAAATTCCCAAAGCAAGTCCTTGTTTTTCTTTAGGAAACCAAACAGAAGTATAGCCAATACCAACAGCGAAACTCGCTCCCGATAACCCGAATCCGAAACTGCATATAGCAAAAGCCATATAACTATCAACAAAAGAAAGTAGAAACATGGGAATTGCACAAATTAATAGTAATCCTGTCATTACAGGTTTACCTCCATATTTATCGGTAAGAATACCTGCAGGTAGTCTAAAAATCGCACCTGTTAATACAGGAATACCAATTAGCCAACCCATTTCTGAAAGGCTCCAATCATAAATTTGATTAGATGTTAAAAAAGTAACCAAGACACCATTTAACATCCACGCTGCAAAACAAATTGTAAATGTAAAAGTGTTTAAAAATAGAATTTTCTTGGCTCCTTTTGATATATTTTGTTCCATATTGGTATTTGAATAAAGCCTGACGGTTGTTTCTGCTAAAGTAGGTCATAACCACCGTAGAAAAATGATACACATCATTAATAATTATGACGCAGATTTCTTAATTTTACTACTAGTATTAATAATTTTGATTAAAAATAATGTAAGATGATAGAATTGAACCCTGTATCAATAGAGAGTAGTGAATTAATTGAAGAAACGTTTAAATTTTGGTTCAATGATAATGACCATATTAGAACTCCTTTTCCTGAGTATATCAGGCACGATTTGCAAGAAAAATCAATCGCTAGGTTTTTTGATTGGGCTTCTAACCTTCATTCTAAAGCTAAAGACGAGGTAACAGAAGAAATCATTGCTGAAAAATTTGAAGAATTTATTTTTGAAACAGCTACTCGATTAGTAATTACTGAAGATGAAAAATTAACCATAGAATACCCATTTTTACCAAGATTAGGAGATGTTATTTTTGAAGATGTTGAAAATAAAACGGGGGAAAGTACTGTCGTAGATCGATCTAAACTTGTAGAAGAGGATACACCTTTTATGGTAGTGGTACTTGAAAAGATTGACTCTAATGAAAAGTGGGAAACTAAGTTCCAACTTCCCAAATAACTACTGCATCAATAATTCTTTGAATAAGAACGAAATAGCTTAATTTTTTTATGTTGGTTTGGAGTGGAATCATTAACCCGTTCTATTAAACCGATAATTTTTGGGATATTGTCTATTGCATATTGATGGTGCCAACCTACAATAAATGAAACCAATAATTCTAAATCCCAAGATTTTGCTTTTTCTTCTATTCCCATTAAAATTAATTTTAGAGTTAATTAATCGGCTTATCGTTTTTAAATACTTTTTTATAAACTACTCCCTTTTGATTATTGTATAGGTAATAAGGACCATTTAGTTTGTCATTTTGATATACACATTCTGTAACAACATTTCCATTTTCATCCCATGTTGTCCATATCCCCTGCCTTTTTCCATCAACAAATTTTCCTTGAATATTTTTTCTACCATTGTCGTAATACCATGTCCAAGTCCCGTTATTCTTATTTCCTTTAGTTGTTCCAACTCGTTTTTTTTGACCATTATCGTACTCGAGCTTATCATCATCTCTCATAACAAAATGAAAAATAGCCCATCCTACAATCAAAAAGGCAGTTATCAATTTATGGTTACTATTGTAGCTAAACCCCATAGATAAAACAACGATACTCAATTAAACTGAGCTTAATCATGACAACAATCATAAATGTAAGTTTTTCTTGGACATTTAATTAATGATTCTTATCATATTTACTTATGCTTTAAAGGTTTAACTTTATTGAGAAAATAATGATAACTAGGAAATGAAAAGTCAATTTCAAGAAATTCTGTCATGTGCCAACTGTGAAAATGAAAATAGAATCTTTGGGTGCTTGCCAAACAATGAATTAGAAAAGCTGAGCGCTCATAAGAATAAAAATTATTTTAAAAAAGGTCAGGTCATTTTCTATGAAGGAAATCATTCTCATGGAATATACTGCGTATATAAGGGGAAAGTAAAAATCTCGAAACTTGGTGACGAAGGAAAAGATCAAATTGTTCGGTTTGCAAGTGAGGGGGAATTATTAGGATACCGATCAGCCTTGAGTAATGAGCCTTATAAAGCAACGGCAACGGCCATGGAAGATTGCTACATATGCTATATTCCCAAAGAGAAGTTCAAAGAAGTCTTGAGTAATAAAAATTTCTCCATGGAGATTATCCAATTGTTAACCAACGACCTGAAAAATTCTGAGGAGAATTTGTTGAATATTTCACAGAAAGCTGTAAAAGAACGAATTGCAGAAACATTGATTAACCTAATGAAACGATTTGGATTGGAGTCAGATGGAAAAACATTAAGCATAACACTCACAAGAAGGGAAATAGGTGACATTGCAGGCACAACTACTGAGACTACAATTAGAACATTGTCCATCTTCATGAAAGAGGGAAGCATTAAATTGAATGGTAAAAACATTCTTATTACTAACATAGATAAATTAGTTCAAACGTCTGGTTCATTTAGCAAGATTGAATTGCAGCGTTTCATTAATAAATAAATTTATACTAAAAGGAAGGGGATCTTTACGGATAACATAGTATTATTTATAATGTTACTGCCTATTATTTCAGAAAAGCTTTAAAAGCTGTGGTAGTGGTTTGTTCAGATACTATCTCTGCTGGACAAAAAGAAGATAAAGTAGGAAAAGCCATTAATTAAAAAATTAGAAGAATGTGAAGTTGAAATAATGGATTACATTATCATTCCAGATGAGGTAGATGAAACACAAGCTAAAGTGGAAGAATGTTACACTAAAAGAACTAATATGATTTTATTTACTGGAGGAACTGGTTTGTTATCAAGAAATGTTACTCCAGAAGCTTTAAAGCCAATTTTAGATAGAAAAATACCTGGAATAGAAGAAGCAATTTGAAATTACAGACAAGACCGAACACCTTATTCAATATTGAGCAGAAGTGTAGTTGGTGTAAAAGGGGAGACATTAATTATTGGTTTACCTGATTCAACAAATGGGGCGAAAGAAAGTATGGATGCAATTTTTCCAGCAGCGCTACATGTGTTTAGAATCTTAAAAGATGCAAGGCACGATTGATTTTTTTATCATTTTAACCCGATAAAGTCAAGTAGTTTTATTAGACTAATCCTCTTGATAAATTCTGAATAAAAGCATCTCCGACTTCTATTTTACTGACCATATCAGCAATTGATTTTGAACTAAACAAGTTTAACAACCTTTCTCTATAGATTTTAAAATCATCATGCAAGGGACAGGGATGCTCTTCGGAACATTCTTTTAAACCAAGTCCACAACGATTAAAAAAATCAAGCCCATCAAATACTTCTATTATAGTAATGAGCTTGATTTTTTGTGATTCCTCGTCAATATAAAAACCTCCATTGGGACCTTTAATCGATTGAATAATTTTATGTTTTGTTAATTGCTGAAGAATTTTTCCCAAATATGGAGTAGGCAAATCCAATTCTTTAGCAATTTCTTTAATGCCAATTTTAGAAGAGCAAGAAGCATTATGAGCAACAAATACTAATGATCTTAATGCATATACACATGATTTAGATAACATTAACTTATTTCATTTTCTAATGCTATAGCCTTAGGAAACAAAATGTTGTTTTCTAAATGGATGTGTTGAAATAAATCATTCTGATACTCTTCCAATTTAGAATATAATGCTCTAAAAGTGTTACAAGCTTCTGCTGGCGGAGTAAAATTGTTACTTAATTCAGCAATTTGTCTAAGAATATCACCTGCTCCATCATGTTCAGCCTCCATCATGTTAATTGGGTTTTGTATTGTTCCGAATGGAGGAGGAACAACTTTAGTGTCATTTCTTTTAGCAATTGCCAATTCTTTGATATGAGGGAATAACATCATTTCCTCTTTGTACATATGTGCTTTTAATTCATCGGCTATTGCATGAAATAATTTGTTTATTTCAACAACTTCAGTGTAATGATGTCCATGAACTTTAGCAACTCTATCAGAATACTGAATGATTAAATCATTGGCTTCAGCTACATATTTATGATGTGTATTTATGATGTAATCTGCTAAAAAGTCTAAGTCCCAGGAATTGTAATCATGTGTGTCAGATGAAGGAGCATCAATTTTAGCAATTTCATCTTTGATAACATTGTAATCAACTCCTTTCTTTTCGCAAATTTCTTGCACCTTAACGTTTCCGCCACAGCAAAAATCAATTCCATTTTTTTTAAAAACATCTGCTGTTTTAATGTTTTCAGTTACAATTTCTGCAACCGTTTTATCATCTATATCAATCATAACTTTTAGTTTAAATTATAAAGCAAAGATATCAATAAATAATAAAAGATATACATGTCTTTTATTATAAGTAAATATGATTTTTGTCATTTTTAATAAGAAATAATGCTTCTCATCTCAAAAACAACTACCTAAAGTATGATTTAACTCATACTTTAGAAAATAATTGGCTCGTAAATTTATGCTTGAATTATGACTCAATTATAACTATACCAACTTCTTAGTGCATTTTTTGCTTGACAGCAAAGTATAGAATTTCATTACATATTTTAGTATCAAGTAAAGGATGACCCAAGAATAAATTGGTTTTGAATTTAAATGATATTAAACAATGAAAGATTTAAACGTACTTATTGAAGAGTGTAAAAAATACGCCTTTGATCTAAACTTTACAAGAGCTAAAGATTGGAAAGAAGAAAAAGAAGGTAGGGTTTTAGTAGGTTACATGCCTATCTATTTCCCAAGAGAAATTATTCATGCTGCTGGAGCAATGCCAGTTGGTATTTTTGGTGGAGGTGATGAAAAGCAAATTATTAAAGGTGATGCTTATTACCAATCTTACATCTGCCACATTCCTCGGAGTATTATGGAAATTGCGTTGGACAAACACATGGATCATATAGATGGTTTTATCTTCCCCTCTATTTGTGATGTAATTAGAAACCTATCAGGAATCTTTAAACAGCAAAAAATTGGAAAATTTGTGAAGTACATGGATTTCCCCCAAAACTTTTTACCTGAGATTGGTGGTGTATTCTATCAACAAGAAATGCAACACGTATTAAAATACATCAAGGAACTAAATGGTGTTGAAGTTACAACAGAAGCGCTAAATCATTCTATCGATTTGTACAATAAGAATCGTAAGATGATTGAGGAGATTTATGACATCAGACAAGATTACCCTTGGAGAATGTCGATTGAAGATGTTTACACAATAGTAAGAGCAGGAACGGTAGTTCCAGTAGAAGAACACAATGAGATTTTAGAACAAGTATGTACTCATATTAAAGAAGACATCGGAACACCACAGGATAAAATTAAGGTAGTTATATCTGGAGCATTTTGTGAGCAACCTTCTCTTGGTCTAATTAGAGCGGTAGAAGAAGCAGGATGTTATGTGATAGATGATGATTATATGTTGGGTTCAAGAATGATTTTAGGAGATATTGATGCAACAACTGACAATCCATTAGAAGCAATTGCGATTTCTTATATTAATCAAAGTCAATATTCTTCCTCTATATATGATGTGGATAACCCTAAAGAATATCGTTTAGCTAAGATTGTTGAAAATAGAGGTGCAGATGGAGTAGTATTTGCCGCAGCTAGTTTCTGCGACCCAAGTTTATTGGATGCTCCAATATTTCAAAATGCATTTGATAAATTAGGTATTCGATACATCTCATTTCAATACAGTGAAAACATCAATCAATTTAAAGTAATTAAAGAACAAGTTGGAACATTCTCAGATTCAATCAAATTATGGGAAGATGAACCAGTAATAGTATAAAGTAAAAAGTTACAAGTTGAAAGGTTAAGGAGCCTCAACTTTATAAACTTTTAAACTTTACGAACTTTTAAACTTAAAAAAATGTCAAAAGAAGCACAAAAAGAAAAAAGTATGATTCTCCAAAAGGAGATGATTGACGGGCTATTTAATGATCTTGCAAATGCTAAAGAATTAGGTAAAAAAGTCTGTTATACATTTATACCTGGTAACTTATCAGAACTGATTCAAACCTTCGATATGCTACCAGTTTATCCAGAAATTAATGCATTACAAAGTGCCATGCGTAAGAAATCTGCATCTTATATTAAAGAAGCAGAAAAAAATGCACATTCAGAAGATGTTTGCACTTACGTTAAATGTGATGTAGGCATGATGATGAGAGGAAATATTGGGCCAACAGGACTAAAAATTCCTGAACCAGATGTGTTATTATTAAGCTATACAGGATGTTTTACTTTCTTAAAATGGTTTGAAACCTTAAAAAGAGAATATCCAAATGCTGAAGTAGTAATGGTACATACACCTTATCAGGAGAATGCAGAAATGACTCCAGAAATGATAGAATATATGGTGAAACAATTTAAGAAAGAAGTAATCCCTAAACTAGAAAAAGTTACTGGTATTAAGTACGATGAAGAAAAATTAAAAGGTCATTTGAGGTTAGCCGCAAAAGCAGAAGATTTAATCACTGAAATATTTGACACAACGAAACATAAGCCATCTCCAATTGATGCTTATTTCGCTGGAGTATATTATATCGGACCAATTAATATTGGATTTAGAGGTACTCAAAAAGCAGTAGATTACTATGAAGAGCTACTAAAAGAAATTCATATAAGAATTGAAAAAGGTCAAGGACCTATTACTCCAGAAGGAGAAATGAAAGAAGAGAAATACAGGTTGGTTGTTGAAGGACCTCCAAATTGGACAAGTTTTCGTGAATTTTGGAAAATTTTCTATGATATGGGTGCGGTAATTGTTGCATCTTCTTATACTAAAGTAGGTGGGGTTTATGATTACGGTTGGAGACACAACCCTGATAAACCATTAGAATCTTTAGCAGAATATTGCATGAATTGTTATACCAATTTGAATATTCCTCAACGAATTGATTTGTTGAAAAAATGCATTACAGAATACGATGCAGATGGCTACATAACAAATTCTATTAAAAGTTGTAATTCTTTTTCTGCGGGTCAGTTGGGGATGATGAGAGAAATTGAAGATAGTTTGGGGATACCCGTTGGATTTATTGAATCTGATTTAGTTGATCCACGATACTTCTCTTATTCAAACATAAAAAATAGGTTAGAATCATTTTTCCAAATGTTAGAACAACGTAAAAAAATGGAAAAAGAAACTGAAGCTGTATAAAATAATTAAGTAAAAAGTTCGAAAGCGAAAAGTAGAAAGTTACGAAAATAACCAACCCTTTTCATCTTTAAAACTTTACAAACTTTAAACTAAAAGAACAATGGGAAAATATTATTTAGGAATTGATTTAGGATCTACCACTTCTAAGGCGGTTATCATCAATGAAAAAGATGAAATTATTGGAAGAGGAATTACCAATACCAGAGCCAACTATAAAGTTGCTGCAGATATAGCACAAGAAGAAGCTATTTATGATGCTCGGTTTACGCTTTTAACCAATAAGTTAAAAGAAGATATGGAGGATAAGCCAGAGTTTAAGAAGTACATGAAAGACATTAGAAGTGTTTTTCAGTATCGTCAGTTTAAACGAAGAATGGAAAGTTTAGAGAAAAAACTCAAAGAAACTGTAGCTAATTATACTTATGAGAATAAAGATGACATAGCTAAAGCACTAAACAATATTATTGAAATAATTCGCCCACAAATTAGACACGAATTTGTAAATGAAGRTTTAGGATCTAAAAATCAATTTTTTAGAGATATTGTAAGTGAGCGTTATAATCATGAAGTAGAAAAAGCTGATAAACCACTTTTTGAACCGCTAATGTTGGCTTATGATAAAAGTATTACACCAGTAGAAAATGAAATGGTAAAGTACAATTTTAAAGAGCTGGTTGATGAATCAATGAAAACCTTAGAAGAAAAGTATAAAGGGTTGGTTGATGAACAGGAAGATGGAAGTAAAGAAGATTGGTATTATGCTGAATTGAATGCCGTTAAAAATAACTACAAGAATGTAGAATCTACATTACGTCAGCACATTGATGAAATAGCCAATCAAAACATTCATATAACAACGATGGTAGGAACAGGTTATGGTCGTGCATTACTTCCTTTCCCTGAAGATTGTATTAAATCTGAAATTTTGTGTCATGCTTTTGGTGCCCACGCTGTTTTTCCTAATACAAGAACAGTATTAGATATTGGTGGGCAGGATACCAAAGCAATTCAAGTAGATAAACATGGTTTAGTAACCAGTTTCCACATGAACGATAGATGTGCTGCAGGTTGTGGCCGTTATTTAGGCTACATCGCAGATGAGTTTGGTATCTCTTTAAATGAGTTAGGACCAGAAGCAATGAAAGCAGATAAGGAAACAACTATTTGTTCTACCTGTACAGTTTTCGCTGGTGCAGAAGTAAAGGAATTACTGCACAATGGAGAAAAACGACCAAATATTTTAGCTGGTTTACATAAAGCAATAGTGCAAAGAGCGATGTCCTTAATTGCCCGTTCTGGTGGCGTTCGAAATGAATTTACTTTTACTGGAGGCGTTGCACGTAATCAAGCAGTTTTAAAATATGTAAAACAAATGGTTACTGATTCTTATGGAGAAGTAACCATGAACATCCATACCGATTCTATTTTTATGGGAGCTTTAGGTGGGGCAATGTTCGCACGAAGAAATATCGAAGTGGATTTGCCAGCTAAGCAAAAGAAAAAAGAGAAAATAAGTTAATCTGTTAACCAGTTCTCAGTTGTTCAGTTAAAATCAACCAATAACCAAACAACTGTAAAAAACTGAATAACTATAAACTGTAAAACTAAAAAACTATGAGTAACACAATATATACAATAGGAATTGACGTAGGAGGTAGTTATGTTAAAGGCGTAATTATGATTTACGATAATGAAACTGGAGATCATAAAATTGTAGATAAACAAACAGAAAAAATCCGTAAAAGGAATCCGAAAGATGTAGTGGTTGATACAGTAGATATGTTACTGGAACGAAGTAATTTAATTTACGATAATGACATAGCTTACTTAGCTTCTACAGGCGAAGGAGAAATGGTAGCCAAAAAAACAGGTCACTTTTACAGTATGACTTCTCATGCTCGTGGAGGTAAGTTTTTTGATCCAAGGGTAAAAACCGTAGTCGATATGGGAGGACTTTATGTTCGTGCTATTAAAATTGATGATMKWSRRRAWNTATTSRANNNNTWATAAAATRAMWKGTCAATGTGCTTCAGGTTCAGGGCAGTTTATTGAAAATATTTCAAGGTATTTAGGTTTAGCCATTGAAGAAGTTGGACCAATGTCGTTAGAAGCAGATAACCCAGAAGTTCCTTCAGGAATTTGTGCGGTATTGGCAGAAACAGATGTAATTAACTTAGTTTCTAAAGGGCTTTCTACTCCAAATATTGTAAAAGGTATTAATCTTTCAATTGCTGCGAGAGTAGTGAAACTATTAGGTTCGCTTAAAGCTGAATCTCCAATTGCTTTAGTTGGTGGTATGGGAATGAATGTAGGAATGATTCAAGCAATTGAAGAATTATCTGTAGAAAAGAAAAAAGCAGATATGGAATTTGTTGCACATCCCGATGCAATTTATTCTGGAGCCATTGGTGCCGCACTTTGGGGAGGTTTTAGATATTATAAATTAAAAGAAAAAGAAGCTGCGGTAGTAGCGTAAATGAGAAACAAGAGAGAAGACATCAAGACGGTAAGACTTTTAATTGTCTTGAATCTAATGTCTTGGCATCTTAATTCTAAGATATATGAAAGAACTCAATTCAGCATATCAACTTGGTGAAGTTATTCCAAACATTACTTTATTATTGAAAAGGAATGTTGAGAAATTCCATGATGAATATGTTTATCAGGAAAAGAATTCTGATGGAGTTTATGAAGGAATTAAATGGGAACATTTTTATGATAACATTGAGAAAATTGCTTTTAATTTAAAGAAACAAGGTTTTCAAAAAGGAGACAAGATAATTCTCTTTAGTAGAAACCGTATGGAAATGTTAGAACTTGAATTAGCTATTATGGCTTATGGAGGGGTTGTAGTTCCTATATTCGCTCACTTTAAACAAGATACAGCAGAGTTACTAATCAATCATTCAGATGCGACTTGGATGGCAGTTGCCGGACAAGAACAGTTAGATAATGTTGGTGGAGAATTAAGCCAATTAAAATCAATTTTTCATTTTGACAATGTAAGTGATATTCGATATAATAATCTCGTTCCATTTGCTGAATTGCAAAAAGATATTCCTCAAGGAGAAGATTCTTGTTTGGATGAAACCATTGAGCCTGATACTATTTGTTTAAATATGTACACTTCTGGCACAATGGGAACACCAAAATGTGTGCAATTAATGCATAAAAATATTTTATCGCAGCAAGCTGCAATTTCTCAAATTTGGGAGGTAAATGAAAATGACAGACTTTTAGCATACTTGCCTTGGCACCATAGCTTTGGTGGGATTTTCGAACTATTTACAGCATTGTATAATGGCGCTACTTATTATTTAGAAAGTAGTTACGGAAGAGATGCGGATTCTATTTTTGATAATTGGAAACTCATTAGGCCAACGATATTTTTTAGTGTACCTAAAGTATATCAATCACTTTATGAGAAAACGGTAATTAGCAAAGAAGCCGAAGACATTTTCTTTAATTCAGGATTAAAATTCATTTTTACAGCAGCAGCAGCATTACCAGAAAAACTATCCTTAGAATTTCAAAAAAGAAACATACCTGTGATTGAAGGTTGGGGATTAACAGAAACTTCACCTTGTTGTACCTTAACGGATCCATCATTAAAAAGAGTTTCAGGAGTGGTTGGTAAACCAATTCCTGGAGTGAGTGTTCGTATTGCCGATGATGAAGAAATTCAGGTGAAAGGTCCAAACGTAATGAAGGAATACTACAACAATGATGAAGCAAATGCAGAAGCGTTTACTGAAGATGGTTGGTACAGAACAGGAGATGTTGGTGCAATTACAGAAACAGGATTGAAATTAATTTCTCGTAAAGACAGAATATTTAAACTCTCTAACGGAGAAAAAGTAGTTCCTACCGATTTAGAAAAAGTAATCGAATTAAAATGTCATTACGTTCAATATGTAATTATTTCTGGTAGTGGAGAAGATCACCCCGTAGCATTGATTTTTCCAAATAAAAAAATGCTAGAAAATCCCGATTATCAAATGACACCTGAAGAAGGTTGTTTCTGCCCAAGGAGTTTACAAGAATTAGGTAAATGTTTACAAGGGTGTTTACACGATGCCAATTGTGATATCAAACAAAAATTTTCAAAAATAAAATCAGCTGCTATTATTGGTAGTGAACTTTCGTTAGACGACAATACATTAACACCTTCTATGAAAGTTGCTCCAAAAAATGTATTAGAAAAATACAAAGAACACCTCAGAAATATGTACGGTGATAATGTACCTACAGAAGAGGAAGTTTATGTAGTTGAATTAGATGTTAAAAATAATATAGCTAGAAAAATTGTACAAGATTAAGTCAACAGATACGATGAAGAAGATAATGGGAGAATACTTTCTTTCATTAGACTCAGGCAACCTGCCTGCCGAACAGGCACGGAAGAAAGTTGCTTGGTGTACCAGTGTGGGACCAGCAGAATTGCTACGTTCATTTGGTTTTGAGGTTTATTTCCCTGAAAATCACGGAGCATTATTAGGAGCAACACGAACAGCAATGGATATGATTCCTGAAGCCATAAAATGCGGTTATTCTGGTCATGTTTGTTCTTATACCACGGCTGATATTGGAGCTTATTTGAAGAAGGAATCTCCTTTACAAAAGCATTATGGAATGGAAGGAATTCCAAAACCAGATTTGATTGCATACAATACAAACCAGTGTAGGGAAGTGCAAGATTGGTTTACTTTTTATGCAAATGAGTTTGATTGCCCGATTCTAGGTATTCAACCACCGAGATATGTAGATGAAGTTTCTGAAGATGAAGTAGAATTGGTGGTAAAGCAAATGAAAAAAATGATTCCTGTTTGCGAAGAAGTGAGTGGGCAAAAATTCTCTTTAGATAACTTTAAAGAAACAGTTCGACTAAGTAAAGAGGCGACATTGTTATGGCAAAAAGTATTAAAGACTTCAACTGCTATGAATGCACCTTTAAGCTTTTTTGATGGTACCATTCATATGGGACCAATAGTAGTGTTGAGAGGAACGCAAATTGCCAAAGATTATTACACAGGTTTATTAGCAGAACTAGAAGAAAACGTGGATAATGGAATAGGTTTTTTACCAGAAGCGACAACACGCATCTTTTGGGAAGGAATGCCAATTTGGGGTAAACTCAGAATGATGAGTGATTTATTTACTTCAAACGGAGCAGCTGTTGTAGCTTCAACGTATTGTAGTTCTTGGGTATTCGATAAATTCGATGAAAACAATCCTTGGGAATCTACAGCAAGAGCTTACACAGAAATTTTTATCAATAGAAGTGATAAAGCAAAAGAGAAAATGCTAGCCGAATGGTTCAAGGAATTTAAAATTGATGGAATTGTTTATCACGATTCTAAGACCTGTTTCAATAATTCCAATGCAAAATTTGGAATGCCACAACGATTACAAAAAATTACAGGAGTCCCTTCTTTAGTTATTGAAGGTGATTTATGCGATTTGCGTTTCTTTTCAGAAGGGCAAAGTATTACAAAGATTGAAACATTTTTAGAACAATTAGAAGATGCAAAAGTATTGAGCTAAATGAGTAAGACAAACAACATAAAAGTAGGAGTAATCGGAATGGGACCGGTAGGAATGATTTTGGCTGCAAAATTAAAAGAAGCTGGTTGTGAAGTTGCAGTTTGTGATAAAAATGAAATCAAATTTAATAAAATAAAAAACGATGGAATCGTTCTCGAAAATGTAATCCAATCTACTACTAAATTTAAGCACGTTTATCGTTCAATTGGCGAAATGGCTGCGCTAGATTTAGATTATTTGGTTTTCGCATTAAAATCCTATCAAACTCCTGATGTGGCAAGAGAAGCAGAGATTCTGAATTCAGAAAAGTTAACCGTTGTTGCTGCTCAGAATGGTATTGATGTTGAAGAACTTTTAGCTGCTTCATTTGGAGAAGATAAAACACTTCGTATGGTGATTAATTATGCAGGTAATATAAGTTCTCCAAATACGGTTAGAGTCACATTTTTTACTCCACCAAATTATATTGGTTCTATTGATGATAGTAAAACTGAACAAGCAAATCTCTTTGCAGAAATACTTAATAGTGTTGATTTAACAACTAAAGCGGTTGATTCGTTTGAGATGTTAAAACGGGTTTGGGAAAAAACAATATTAAACGCTTCTCTAAGTCCTTTATGTGGAGTTGGACGATTAACGATGGCAGAAGCAATGGCTGACCCTGATACGGTTGAACTAATTGAACAAATTATAAATGAAGGAATCCTTGTAGCCGAAAAAGAAAAAATTCGATTTCCAGATGATTTTTTAAGACA
The DNA here is from genome assembly GCA_002402165.1 of Flavobacteriales bacterium. GTDB lineage: Bacteria > Bacteroidota > Bacteroidia > Flavobacteriales_E > Vicingaceae. Next base: position 89,414 of record NVVI01000005.1, on the reverse strand, counting down.
TTGTTTAAGATACTTGAAGAAAGGAGGAGATCACTTTCCTTCATTGGCTGGCGATGTAATTAATAATCGTCAAACAGAAATTGATTATTTCAATGGAAAGATAGTTGATTACGGCAAGAAGCATTACGTAAGAACAACGTTAAATCTGGCTTTTACTAATATGGTAAAAGCAATGACCAATAAAAATACTGTTTCTAGAGTACCTGGGGCAGCAGGTGATAATAACAAGAAAATCATCCAAAAAGGGATGGTGGATAAAAACAAAGCATCTATTTTTTATAAAGGAAACGAGTGTTTCTTAGGGGTAGATTTAGGTTCCGCATTTACCAAGTTTACAATAATTGATGAAAAAGGAGAACCTATATTTAGATATGTTTTACAAACACTGAGTAAGGATAGGTACGCTATGAAGAATATTCTTCAAGCAATTCACGCTGAATTTGACATTAAACACAGTTGTGCTACAGGTTATGGTAGAAAAGTGTTTACTGAAACAGATATTGTAAAAACGGAAATTAGTTGTGCAGCAGCAGGAGTTTCAAAATATTTTCACGGAGAGAAARACATCATTGATATAGGTGGAGAAGATATTAAAATTATTCGTTGTGATGAGAATGATCATATTGGGAATTTCTATATGAACGACAAATGTGCTGCAGGTACAGGTTCATTTTTGACAGAAATTTCTGAACGTGCTGAAATCAACATTTCTGAGATGAGCAGTTTAGCAGAACATTCAGAATACGATAAAGAATTAAATAGTTTCTGTACAGTTTTCGCCAAAACAGAAATTATGAATTGGATAATGGATGGGATGTCTAATCAAGATATTGCCAGAGGAATCTATATTTCTATTGCCAATAAAGTGGCTAAAATGAGATTAGATCCAGGAATTCCAACCTTAATGATAGGTGGAGTTATTGCTCACCATCCTTACTTAAAAACATTATTAGGCGATAAATTTGATAAAGATATTGWARMRGWTGAAGYASMWSWAKAWGTGGTATCACTTGGAGCATCCTTAATTGCTCAACAGTATTATAATAAAACAAAAGAAGCTCTGATACCTAAGGAGAAAAAAACGGTAAAATCTTAAGATGGAGATGATTATTTTACATAACAATCGTTACCAAAATATCAAGCGACCAGATAGCTCAATAAAATAGCTGTAGCCTTATTCAGCACGCCTTTTTCTATGATTACCGTCATAGAAATTCTACTAACAGAATAGTACTTTTCGTACTCATTTTTTTAACTCTAAACAGGAAACAAAAACTCTTAAACTAAAATAAAAATGGCATATAAATACAAAAAATTAAACATCGAAAAATTATCAGTTATCGGAGCAGGACAAATTGGTCCAGACATTTGTTTACACTTTGCAAAAGTGTTTTGGAAAAACAATGTGGAGTTTGTAATCGTAGATATTTCTGAAGAAGCATTAGCAACAGCTAAAGCAAAAATCGAAAAGAAAATTAGTAAAGGAGCTGAATCAGGAGCATTTAAATCTGAGATGGCTGAAGCAATGTTGAAGAGCATCACCTACACATCAAATTATGATGCAATAAAAGGTTCAAACGTTGTTTTAGAAGCTGCCACTGAAGATGGGAAAATTAAGGATATTATTTTTAAACAAGTTGAAGTATTAACGGATGATTCATGTCTGTTCTTGTCTAACTCTTCTCATATGACTCCAGAAGTAATTTTCAGAAATATGGAGAACAAAGGAAGATGCTTGGTAACACATTATTTTTTTCCAGCAGAAAGGAACCCTGTCGTTGAGGTGATTCCAGGAAAAGAAACAGACCCTCAAATTACTGCAGATTTATTAGGCTTTTATGAAGCAATCGGTAAAGTGCCAATAGAAGTTCAAAGCTCTTACGGTTATGCCATCGATCCAATTTTTGAAGGATTATGTGAGTTGGCAATTCTTTGTTTAGAGAAAGGATATGGAACGATAAAAGAAATTGATGCCATTGCAAGAAAAACACTTCGCCAAGGAGTTGGACCTTTTACAGCATTAAACTTAACAGGAGGTAATCCAATTACTAATCACGGGTTAGAAGAAATGCGTAATTCACATATCGATTGGTTCAGATCTCCAAAAACATTGCAAGAAATGACAGCAAGCGGTGAAAGATGGGATACCGCTAAAAGAGGAGAGAAAATAGATGTAGACCCCGCGAAAGCTGAGGTATTAAGAAAACAATTCTTAGGAGGATATTTTGCGTTGTGTTGTTACATCATCGATTTAGGAATTACCAATGTAGATGATTTGGATATGGCAACAGAAATTTCTTTAGTTATTGCTGCTCCATTTACATTAATGAATAAAGGTGGAATTGATGAAGCTCATTCTCTAGTAAAAGAATGGTGTGAAGAACATACTGAATTCCCTTTCCCAAAATCCTTAGATCAAGCTAAAGCTGATGGAGGTTGGAAAATTTCAAGAATCATTCACAAGAAAAATGATAACATTTCTGTGTTAACGATAAGAAGACCGAAAGTATTGAACGCACTAAATCTGGATGTACTAAAAGAATTAAAAGCAGAGATTGAATTAGCAGAAAATGATGCTAGTGTTGAAGGAATCGTAATTACTGGTTTCGGTACAAAAGCATTTGTTTCTGGTGCAGACATCAATATGTTAGCCGCTTTAAAAACTCCAGAAGAAGGATATGACAATTCACATACATTCCAACAATTGATCAACACAATCGAAAAATGTAAAAAACCAACCGTTTGTGCATTTAATGGATTTGCTTTTGGTGGTGGAAACGAATTAGCAATTACTTGTACAGCAAGAGTTGCTAAAAAAGGTTTGCCAATAGTTGCTTGTCAACCAGAAGCAAACTTAGGATTTATTCCTGGAGCTGGCGGAACCCAACGTTTACCAAGATTAGTTGGTGTTGATATCGCAGCAGAAATATTAAGAACAGCTAGACCAATTTCAGGTAAAGAAGCAACGGATATAGGGTTAGTAGATCAGGAAATTGAAGGAGATTTGGTTGAAGGTGCTGTTGAGTTTACTAAAAAACTAATCAAAGGTGAAGTTCAACCTAGAGACTTTATGAAAGGAGGATCTGCTGAAGACTCATTTCCAAAAGACATCAACATTGGTCACTTAAGTAAAAAGATTGATGAGATTATGAATAAAGCGATTTATGATGGAATCAAACTCCCACTAAGTGAAGCGTTAGAATTAGAATCAAAACTTTTTGGAGAATGTATCCTAACCGATGATATGAGAATTGGATTAGATAACTTCTTAGAAAACGGACCAAGAGCAAAAGCAGAATTTAAACACTCGTAATAAATAACACATGACAAAAACCAAAGTTCAAATAAATAGCAAATCACAAAACTCAAAAAATAAATTGTTTGAGATTTTAGTGTTGGCTTTTGTAGCTTATTTGGGATTTATAATTTGATTATTGAAATTTGAAAAAAGAAATAAACTATAAAAATCAGCGTCATCAGCGTTCCAATAAAATGAATATGAAATATAAGATAGGCATAGATGTAGGAGGAACTTTTACCGACTTCTTTTTAGTTGCGGATAATGGCGATTCTATAATTCATAAAACACTTTCTACTCCAGAAGATTCTTCTGAAGGGTTTATTACGGGATTAAAGGAAATAGCTGAAAAGTTAAATTTACCCGAAGCTGAGTTTATTGATAACATTGATACTATTGTTCACGGGACTACCGTAGCTACAAATGCTTTACTTACACACGGAGGTGCAAAAACTGCCTTAATTACGACCAAAGGTTTTCGTGATGCACTGGAAATGAGAAGAGGTATTCGAGAAGAACGTTATGACAATCATTACAAAAATGTTGTCCCTTTAGTCCCACGATATTTAAGGTATACTATTGACGAAAGAATTGATGCGGAAGGGAATATTTTAAGTGATGTCAACTTTGCTGAATTAGATGCAATTATTATAAAACTGAAAGAAGAGGAAGTTGAAGCTGTAGCTTTTTGTTTTATGAATTCTTATCTGAATAGCGAGAATGAAAAAGCAGCTACCGAATATTTGAGAAAAGCATTACCCAATACCTTTATTTCTCCTTCTTATGAAGTATTGCCCTCGGTAAGATTTTACGAAAGAGTGAGTACAACCGTTGTAAATGCTTACATCGGAGTGGTAGTAGATTCTTATTTGAAATCCTTATTGGGTAAATTAGAGAAACTAAACTTCAATGGTAAGTTAATGATTATGCAATCTAACGGAGGTGTTGTAACTCCTGAAATTGCATGCAAAACACCCGCCGTTGCTGTTCTTTCTGGACCAGCTGCTGCACCAATTGCAGGAGCTTACTATGCCAATTTATTAGGATATGATAATTGTATCACAATGGATATGGGAGGTACAAGTTTTGATGCTTCACTAGTGGTAAATAAACAATGTGTAACGAGTACGGAAGCTGATATAGACCGATACAGAGTTGCATTACCAACCTTAGATATTATTACCATCGGAGCTGGTGGAGGAAGTATTGGTTGGGTTGATGAAGGAGGATTGCTCCAAATGGGACCAAAAAGTGCTGGCTCATTACCAGGCCCAATTTCATATGATAGAGGTGGTGAGAATCCTGCTTGTACCGATGCCGATTTAATTCTTGGGTATTTAGACCCTGATTTTTTCGCAGGTGGAAAGTATCAACTGAATAAGGAAAAAACAATTGAGGTCACTGAAAAGGTTCTGGGAAAACCACTAGGCTTAACAGCTGAAGAAGCTGCAGCTGGAATGTACCGTGTTATTAATATGAATATGGCTCAAGGTGTTCGTCAGGTTTCTGTAGAAAGAGGTTATGACCCTAGAGAATTTTTAATGATCTGCGCTGGTGGAGCAGGATCCATTCATGCAGGTGAAATTTGCCGTGAATTGGAAATCCCAATGTTTATTGTACCAAGTGTTGCACCAATTTTTTGTGCAGCAGGAATGTTGTTGGGCGATTTAAAGCACGATTATGTTCGCTCCTATATGTCAAAACTTTCTGGACTAAACAAAGATGAGTTCCTAAAGTTGTATGATGAAATGAAAGCTGAAGCAGTAAAAACACTTATTGCTGAAGGAATTACAGAGGATAAAATCGAATATGTACCATCGTTAGATTTAAGATATATTGGTCAATACCACGAAGTTCCGTTAGAAGTTTCTATGGAAGATATTTATGGTTTTGAATTGGAAACAATAAAAGATGCTTTTCATAACGAACATAACAGACAGTTTGGTTACGAACTAAAAGAGGAAGGAACTGAATTAGAACTAATCAATATTCGGTTTAGAGCAATTGGTATCACAGAAAAACCTCACTCTTTATCAGGAAATATTGTGAAAGGAGTGGATACACTCGAAGAAGCCTTGAAAGGTAGAAGAATGGCTTACATTCCAGAACAAGATAAGATGCAAGAAGTTCCAGTTTATGATGGGGATATCTTAAAAAGTAATTTCAAAATAAGCGGACCAGCAATCATCGAACAGATAAATACTACAGTTTTCTTAGGTGAAAGCTATAATTGTGAAACAGGAATTGGAGGAGCATTTATTGTTTACAATAAAAAATTAATGCCGGAAGGAATTAAAGAGTTTAAAGTTTCGAGTTCAGAGTTGGAAAAACAGGGAATTGAAAAATAAAGGAATGATAGATTAGGAATGGGGACAGAAGATAAAATATTGGATTATAAAGAATTTATTAATAAAGTTCTTATAGATGGTGTTGATAAAATGATTGCACAAGGTTTTGAATACTATGCGTTTGTAATTATTTGTCAAGGAATTGAAGTGCTTGGTAGTTTTTATGATTCAGAAGAAATAGATAAATATGGAGAGTCTAAAACAAGATTTAAAGCAGGGCTTAAAAATTTATTTAAAAACTCTTTTTACAAGCAAAATCAAGATTTTTTATTTAAACAACTTAGAGGTAATATGATTCATAAACTTCGTCCAGGAAAAGAAATTATTCTTACATCACACAATATTAGTAAAACACCTTTGGAATACCATTTAAAGAAAGATGAAGAGGGACGTAGAATTTTGGTAATTGAACAATTTTTTGAAGACTTTAAAGGTGCTTGTGCAAAGCTTCTTACTAAGATAGAATTAGATAAGGATAATTTAGATAAGGACAAACAAGATGTAAATTACTTAAACATATTTGAAAAAAACATTGATAATCAAAATGTAATACTCTCAGGAGATACAGAATATCATACTTCTGAAAAATTAGAAGACGAAGAATAGGAATGGCTGAATTAGACAAAATAGAAGCTCAAATATTTGAAACATTAAAGCCTTTTGCAAAGAAAGCTCTTGACGCTGAATTATCTGATGGAGATTGGACAAAAGGGATAATGAAATTATTGGGAAGTTTGGGAGAAAAAAACGGATGCGATATAAGTGTTTCAGCTATTTCTGATGATTATGATTCAGAATGGTTATTTGATATGACTTGGTGGAAATATGAAAACAATAGTTTAAAAGAAATTCCATTAGTTGTTGAGTCTGAATGGAACCGAAGCATTGAGGAAATTCAATATGATTTTGAGAAAATAATGGTTGCTAAGGCAGATCATCGATTAATGATATATCAAGGAGGAACAAAGGAGAGTGTAAGAGAAACAAAAGAATATTTAATACAGATTATTAAGAATTTTAAATTGAGTACAATAGGAGATAGATACCTGTTCATTGGGTATTGTGAAGAAGAAGGGAAGTTTTTACGCGAATTATTTATTTATGAATAAATCAACTCGAAACTTTAAACTCATAACACGAAACTGATTATGAAAATTGATAAAATATTATTGAGCATCTTTCAAAGAGCATTTAAATCCATAACGGATGAAATGAGTATTTCATTAACGAAAACTACTCGTTCGCCAATATTATGCGAAGCAAAAGATTTTGTTACTGGATTGTATGATGCAGAAGGAAATATGCTGGAACAAACGGAGAATTTACCTATTCTAAGTTTCTCGCTTGGTCCAGTTTGTAAAGTTATTTTGGATCAATATGGAGAAGATATTCACGAAGGGGATGTGATTATTCATAATGATGTGTTCTCTATGGGGAATCAGAATAATGATGTAGCCATTTTTAAACCTATTTTTTGTGAAGGTAATTTAATTGGTTGGTCAGCAGCAAAAGGTCATCAAGCTGATATTGGTGGAGCTGTGCAAGGAGGATATAATCCAAATGCCACAGAAGTTTGGCAAGAAGCACTGAGAATCCCTGCTGTTAAACTGTACGAAAAAGGAAAGTTTAGAGAAGATGTTTGGAATTTGATTTTTGCCAACATCCGATTAACAATGGTGCAAGAGGATATTAAAGCACAAATCGGAGCTTGTAGTCTGGGAGAAAGAAGATTAAATGCTCTGGTTTCTAAATATGGAATTGATTGTTATCAAGCACATAAACTAGAACTTTTTAACAGTACAGAAACGATGATGCGTGCAGAAATAGCATCGGTGCCGAACGGCACCTATGAAGGAAGTAGTATGGTTTATTATGATGGAAAACATCCAGGTTCTCAATTTGAAATTAAAGCAATCATAACGGTTAATGATGAAGACATCATTTTTGATTTTTCTGAAACATCTCCAGAAACAAACGGATTTGTAAACGGAACTTATACTTCATCTTGTTCGGCAATTACCTTAACATTCTTGCAAATGGTTAATCCAAACATACCGCACAATCAAGGTATGATTAGACCATTGACTTATATCGTTCCAGAAGGAACAATCTTAAATGCATCTTACCCGAAAGCTACAACTTTCGGAAATCATTTATGTCCGCAAGTAGCAGATTCTATTTTTAAAGCATTAGGTCCTGCTATGCCGGGAAAAGTTACTGCTGGTTGGAATCATTTGTTGTGTTCATTATTTACTGGAGATCATCCAAGAACAGGAGAGAAATATGTTGATATCTGCTTTATGGGATTAAAAGGAGGTTCAGGAGCATTAGAAGGAGATGATGGTTACGATCATATTGGTATGATTGACGCTTCTGGCGGTTTGCTGGATCAGGATTACGAAATGTATGAGCAGCAAACACCTCACTTAATTTTAAAACATGAATACCTAACGAATTCCGGTGGAGTAGGAAAATGGAGAGGTGGACTAGGAATAGAAACCATTATTAAAATGGGAGGAGATGATGCCACTATGGTGGTGTTTGGAGATGGTGATGTAGAGCAAAATTATGGTCTTTTTGGAGGAAAAGGAAGTGTGTTAAACAGTATTGCTTTGACTTACCCTGACGGAAAAGAACATATTCCAATGAGTAAAGATATCGTTGAAGGAATACCTAGTGGAACAGTTTACAGACAAATTGCTGGCGGTGGTGGTGGTTATGGAAAACCTAAAGATAGAGATAGGGATGCAGTAAAATGGGATTTAAGAAATGAAGTAATTACTGAAGAGCAAGCAAAAGAAGAATATAAGTTATAATAGATGCCCTCTGAGCGGAGTCGAAGAGAGCAACTCAAACTAAAATATTAAAATGAACGAACACGAAACAATATTACCCGAAGGTTGGCCAAAACCCAAAGGATATTCAAATGGAATATTAGCAGCAAAAGGAAGAACGCTTTTTTTGGCAGGACAAGTAGGTTGGACACCAGAAGAGAAGTTTGCTAGCGAAAAATTGATTCCTCAATTCGAGCAAGCATTAAAAAATATTGTGGCTATAGTTGAAAAAGCAGGAGGTAAACCAACAGATATCTGTAAAATGACATGCTTCTGTAAAGATAGGGATCAGTATTTAGAATCAAGAAGAGAATTAGGAGCAATCTGGAAAGATATTATGGGAAAACATTACCCGTGTATGAGTATGATTTTTGTGGTCGATTTATTAGACCATCCAGCACTGATAGAAATTGAAGCAATGGCGGTAATAGTTGATTAGTTTAAAGTTAGAAGTTTAGAGTTATGGCAACAATTAGAAAATTTGAAGATTTAGAAGTTTGGCAAAAGTCAAGACTTCTTTGTCAGAAAGTTTTTGAATTTATGCAAAAAGAAACTTTTAGCAAAGACTTTGAATTGAAAAACCAAATAAGCAGATCTTCAGGTTCAACAATGGACAATATTGCTGAAGGATTTGAAAGAGGAGGAAATAAAGAATTTATTCAATTTTTAGGATATTCTAAAGGTTCGGTTGGAGAAGTTCGTTCACAATTATACAGAGCTTTAGACAGAAAACATATTGATGAAACTGAGTTTAAAGAAACGTATGCCATTGCCGATGAWGTTGGAAAAATGATTAGCGGATTCATAAAATACCTGCTAAATACAGACATTAAAGGACATAAGTTTAAAAGAAATGAAAAAAACTCTAAACCCTAAACAAGAAACTTTTAACTAATAAAAAACTCGAAACAGTAAACTTTAAACTCGAAACTAATTAAATGGACTTTGAATTAAACGACATACAAAAATCAGTTCAACAAACCTTTAAGGATTTTGTTGATAACAGAGTGATGCCTCAGGCAGCAGCAATTGATGAAAATGCTGAATTCCCAATGGAATTGTTTAAAGAAGTTGGAGAATTAGGTTTTTTCGGAATGCGTTATCCTGAAGATGCTGGTGGAACCAATATGGATATTTTGTCTTATTGTTTGGCAGTTATTGAATTATCTAGAGGTTCAATGTCTTTAGCAGCAGCTTGTACCATGCAATCGCTAATGGCAACTTATTTTTTATACCGATTTGGTGATAATGAGGTAAAAACTCATTTTGATGCTGCAATGCGTGGAGAAGAAATCGGTGCTATTTGCATGACAGAACCCAATGCAGGAAGTGATTTATTTGCGATACAAACCAAAGCATTGGTAAAAGAAGACCATTTTTTGCTGAGTGGCCAAAAAACATGGGTAACATCTGCTCCGGTGGCTAATTTCTTTACAGTTTTAGCTAAGACCGATAATCATGAGAAACTATCCATCTTTTTTGTTCCAACGAGTTTAGAAGGAGTTGTTATCGGAAAAAAAATAGACAAGTTAGGTGCTTGTGGTTCTGTTACCAGTGAGGTTTCTTTTGATAATGTAAAAGTTCCAAAGAACTATTTATTAGGAGAAATTGGAGGAGGTACAAAATGCTTAATGGAAATATTAGCGGAAATTAGAATAATGACAGCAGCACTTTCTATCGGAGTAGCTACAGCTGCTTTTGAAGCAGCACTTCAATACGCTAAAGAACGAGAGCAGTTTGGGAAACCAATTGGAAAATTTCAGGCAATAAAAATGAAGTTTGCTGAAATGGAAGTCCAGTTACAAACAGCCAAACATTATGTGTTTTATGCTGCAACATTAAGCGATAAAAACCTACCAAGACATAAAGAATCAATGATTGCAAAATTATACGCGTCAGAATGCGCTAATACGATTTGCGATCAGGCTTCAAGAGTTTTAGCATCCTATGGATATGCTATGGAATACCCATTACAACGCTACTTGCGTGATGCTCGATTTACCTTGATTGGTGGAGGAACATCAGAAATATTGAAAAATAACATTGGAAGAGAGTTGGGATTATAAATTAAGAATGCAGAATTGATGATAGATATAAATTTGTCACTTCGAGTGGTTTCGAGGAACGAGAAATTGTATCGAGAAGTTTACAAATTGAAAACAAATAGATGAGTTATATAAAAGAATATGGAATAGCAGTTCCTGAGTTTAGAATCTCAGACAAAACCTTACATCCTAGATTAGGAAGAAAAGGACAACACGCTGTTTGCTATACCGATCAGGATATTATCACATTAGCATTTGAGGCTTGTCAAAATGTATCAAAGGACGTTGATGCAGTTTTCTTTGCAACCACAACTCCAGCATTTAAAAACAGGTATCACGCTTCTTACTTTGCTGATTTATTAGGATTAGATCAAGGTATTTTAGCAATGGATTTTGGAACAAGTGTAAGAGCTGGTTCTGATGCTTTACTAATGGCTGACAAGTTGGTAAAGAGTGGAGAGTACAAAAACATCTTGGTAATTGCATCAGAAGTTTACTATCCTGAAATAGGGAAAGAAATTCGTGCTGCTTTCGGTCATGCTGCTGTTGCAATGATTATTTCTGCTGATGCCGGAATTGCAGAAATAACAAACACTAAATCCTATTCATCTGCATTAGCGGAAGACTTCGATTACAAAGGTGAAAATGTTCAGTACGATGCTCGTTTTGCAAGAACAGATGGTTTCAAAAAGAATTTGGGTTTAGCATTGAAGGAAAGTAATATCAACGCTTCAGAAATTAACCAAGTTATTCTTCATTCGCCTTATGCTAAAATTGCATTCGGACAATTAAAGAAAGCCGGTTTTGATTTAGAAACCCAATTAATGAAAGATACTGTTGCTGCTGAAGTTGGAAATACAGGAGCTTGTCACGGTTTATTTTTATTGATTAATGCTTTAGAATCACATAAAGGGGATACCATTCTTTTCGATTATCTTAACGGTACAAACGTAATTCAAATTTCCAAAAATGATTGTCACCCTGAGCTTGTCGAAGGGCAATCATTTAACCTCCAATCAACCAATATCGAAAACTACCAAGATTACCTCCAACTTAGAAAACAAGGAAAATTTACAGGAAGAGGATACGAATCTATTGAAATGTTCTCTTCAGAAATGATAAGTGAACGAGAAAAAGATGGATTGATTTATTTGAGAGGATATGAATGTGCGAAGTGCGGTACCGTTTATTATATGAACGCTGCGAGGTGTAATGCTTGTCATCATAAAGAATTTAAACAAAAACAACTACAAAAAACAGGGACGGTTTATGCTGTTACTAGCGAACATTATTTCCCTAACTCTTTTGCACCAACCAATATGGTGGTAATTGATTTAGATGGAGGAGGAAGAATGACTGTTCAGCAAACAGATGATATGTTTCCAACGGAAGAAAATACCATCAAGATTGGAGATAAAGTAGAATTGGTATTTAGAAAGATGATGGAAAACGATAAAAAGCCAAATTACTTTTGGAAGTGTATTAAAAAATAAAATAGGCTGTCATCCTTTATGTCACACTGAGCTTGTCGAAGTGTTGTCAAAGGAAAAGCCAAAAGAAAATAACAAATGACAAAAAACAAAATTCAAATAAATAGCAAATCACAAAATTCAAAAAACAAATTGTTTGAGTTTTTAGTATTGGCTTTTGGAACTTATTTTGGATTTATAATTTGATTATTGGAATTTACCAAATATGAAAGATAAAAAAAGAAATATCGCTATCATCGGACTCGGAGTTACCAAATTCGGAGAGCTTTTTGACCAAAGTTATGATGACTTAGTTAGAGATGCCGCTACTCAAGCAGTTACTGATGCAGGAATTGAATTAGACGATGTTCAAGGAGCTTGGTTATCTACAGCTTTCCCAGAAATAGGAGTTTTTAAAGGACGAAGTGGAATGGACTTAGTCGAACCATTAAATCTTTATGGAATTCCGGTAACAAGAGTTTCTAATTTTTGTGCTTCGGGAGCAGATGCTATTAGAAATGCAGCAAATGCTTTAGCAGCGGGAGAATGTGATGTGGCAATGGCATTGGGAGTGGAGAAATTAAGAGACCGTTCACCACAAGATAGTATTGTAAAGATGATGGTGGAATTATCACATCCATATTACCAAAAAGGATTTACCGCTGCAGGAACTTTTGCGATTTACGCAAAAAGAATAATGCACGAATACGGTTTAACGAGAGAAGACATTGCCAATATTTCTGTAAAGAATCACTTTCACGGAACGTTAAATGAAAAAGCACATCACCGAATTGCTTGTTCAATAGACCAGGTATTAGGCTCTCCTATGGTGGCAGACCCGTTAACTGTTATGGATAGTTGTCCCACAACAGACGGTGCAGCTTGTGTAATTATGGTTAGAGCTGAAGATGTGGATAAAACAAAACACAATCCGATTTATGTAGATGGTATTGGTTTATCGGTTTCGACAGGTTGGGATTTACCATTTTTTGATCCGAAACACGATTTTCTTTCTTTCCAAGCAACAAAAGATGCTGCTGCAATGGCTTACAAACAAGCTGGAATTACCAAACCTATTGATGAAATAGATCTAGTAGAAGTACACGATTGTTTTTCCATTGTGGAGCTGTTGACTTATGAAGATTTAGGACTATGCAAACAAGGAGAAGCTAAAGATATGATTAGAGGGAACGCCACTCAATTAGGAGGAGAAATTCCAGTAAATGTGAGTGGAGGATTGTTATCCTGTGGTCATCCGGTTGGTGCTACAGGCGTAAGAATGGTAGTAGAAGTTGCCAATCATTTAAGAGGAGATGCGGGAGAAAGACAAGTGAAAGGAGCCAAGAGAGGTATTTCTCACAATATTGGCGGACCAGGAGCAATTGCTTCTGTGATTGTATTGAATAATGAAAATTAAAATGATATGAGTATAGAGTTTGATTTTAAGAAACATAAAATTGATGCGGTTGAACAGTACATTAAAATTCGACCTACATATGAGAGGTTTACTTCAACTCTAAGGGATATACTGGAAAAAGTCCTTTCAGAAAAAAGAACAAATATTCATTCGATAGAGGCAAGAGCAAAAGATATTGAAAATTTTGGAGAAAAGGCAGTTAAACCAAGTGAAGAAGAACCATCAAAACCTAAATATCCAAACCCTTTGGACAATATTACAGATTTAGCAGGATTAAGAATAATAGCATTTTTCCCAAGAACTGTAGAAAAAATTGACCAAATTATTTATGATCAATTTGACGTTGTTGAAAAGATTGATAAAAGTGAGATTCTTAAAAAAGAAGAAAAGTTAGGATACCATAGTGTACATTATTTAATAAAATTACATTCTAATAGAAGTGATTTACCAGAGTATAAACCATTTCATAATTTAATTGCGGAGATTCAGGTTCGAACAATTCTTCAGCACGCTTGGGCTGAGATTGAACACGATATAAAATACAAATCATCTATAACGATTCCAGAAAATATTAAAAGAAGATTTATTTCGCTTGCAGGATTACTTGAAATAGCTGATAGAGAGTTTCAGTCTATTCAGGATGAAGACAATAAATTAAGGGCAAGCGACAGAAAATTAGTTAAAGAAGGAAAGTTAGAGGACGTTGCAATAACACCAGATGCTTTAAAAACATATTTAGACAAAGTAATGGGTTCTGATGGAAGAATTAGCAAATCATCTTATGACTTTGATTCCGAGAAATTAATTGAAATGGGCTTTAAAAACTTACTTCAAATTGATACTTGTATTAAGGATTATATTGATAATAGTATTGTTGAAACTAGTATTTGGGGTAGTAGACAAGGTCAACTTTGGCGATTGCAAGATTTGTTACTTGCTGCTTTGGGTGATGAGTTTATTAAAAGACACCCTTGGTCAAAAAATGGTGACAAATGGGCAACGAATTTATTTTCAAAAGGACTAAAAAAAATGAAGAAAGGTGGAGTTAAAGTTGGAAAATATAAAACAGAACTAGATAATTAAATGAATTTGAAACTCAGAATCAAAACAACTTTTAACGCTAAATTTCAAACTCTAAACTAGACAATGAATAAAGTAATAAAAATAGAAAACATCGCTTCTCAAGTATTATTTGTGAGAGGTGAAAAAGTATTGCTTGATTTTCATTTGGCAGGATTATATGAAGTAGAAACGAAGGTGATGAAGCAACAAATCCGTAGAAATATGGATAGATTTCCTGAGGATTTTATGTTTGAACTAAGTAAAAAGGAATGGGATTCTTTAAGGTCACAATTTGTGACCTTAAACACAGGACGAGGACAACACAGTAAATATTTACCTTTTGCTTTTACCGAACAAGGAATAGCAATGTTATCGAGTGTGTTAAGGAGTAAAAAAGCAATTGAAGTGAATATTGCGATAATGAGAACATTTGTTCAGTTAAGGAAACTAATGGACACCAATAAAGAGCTCGCAGATAAGATTGAAAAATTAGAAACAAAATATGATGAACAGTTTCAGATTGTATTTGATGCCATCAAAAAACTAATTCATCAAGAAAATGAGCCAAGAAAAAAAGTTGGCTTTAAAACAGAAAACTAAAAATAGAACATTGATGATTAATTAAAATAACAAATGACAAAAAATAAAACTCAAATAAATATCAAATTCGAAAATTCAAATAACAAACGATTTGAGATTTTGGAATTGATTATTGGAACTTATTTGGTATTTATAATTTGGTTATTGGGATTTAGAAAAGAAATCATTTTCTATCATAACAATCAGCGTCATCAGCGTTCCATAAAATAATAAAAAATGAAAGTATTATTAAGCAAACCAGGATTAGACGGTCACGATGTAGGAGTTAAAGTGCTTGCTTACGGTTTAATTGATGCAGGTTTTGAAGTGGTTTATACGGGGTTAAGAAAATCTATTGAAGAGATTGTTAGTATGGCGATTGAGAATAAAGTTGACACCATTGGGTTATCAATTCTTTCAGGAACACATTTAGTGCTTGCCGAGAGAATGAAAGAAGTAATGACTGAAAACAACCTGGATATTCCTTGGTTTGTTGGTGGTAATGTACCAGCTCAAGATGTAGAGAAACTAGAAGCCATTGGTGCGAATAAAGCATTTGCAACAAGTACTAAAGTTGCAGAGGTTGTAGCATATTTTAATGAAATAAAAGTAAAGGTATGAGTGAGGTAAAGACAAAAATAACAGCCGAAGATTTAGGAGTTAAAAAAGTTTACCTTGAATCAGGTATTGAGGTAGATCCTATCTATACCGCTGATGATGTAGAAGATTCTAGCATTAAACACGAAATGCCAGGAGAGTATCCTTTTACAAGAGGAATTCACTCAACGATGTATCGTAAAAGACCATTTACCATTCGTCAGTATGCTGGTTTTGCATCTCCCGAAGAAACCAATGAACGTTTCCAATTCCTAATTGCTAATGGTCAATCAGGTTTAAATGTAGCTTTTGATTTACCGACTCAATGTGGGTTGGATTCTGATGATCCAAGGGCATTAGGTGAAGTTGGTCGTGTAGGTATGACAGTAGATACCTTAGATGATTTTGAAATTGCTTTCAAAAATATCGATTTAGATAAGATTACGGTTTCAATGACCATTAACGGTACGGCAATTATTGCAATTGCAATGTATATTGCTATGGCAGAAAAAGCGGGTTACGATATTAGCAGCCTAAGAGGAACAGCTCAAAATGATATTCTTAAAGAATTTATCGGTAGAGGAACTTGGATTTTCCCAGTGGATAAATCAGTAAAATTAGTGGTGGACACCATTGAATATTGTGCAAAACACGTTCCTAAATATAGTCCTGTAAGCGTTTGTGGTTACCATATTCGTGAAAGTGGAGCAAATCCAATTCAAGAAATGGCTTATGCATTTTGTATCGCGAAAGCCTATACAGATGGAGCACTAAGCAGAGGGATTGATATTGATGATTTTGCTTCTCGACTTTCATTCAACTTTGATATTTACGGAAATCTATTTGAACAAATTGCAAAGTTCAGAGGAGGAAGAAGATTGTGGGCTAAGATTATTCGTGAAGATTACGGAGCAAAAAATGACAAATCTTGTTGGTTAAGAATGATTGCCGGTGGTGGTGGTGGTGGATTAACCAAAGAGCAACCAGAAAACAATATTGTAAGAAGTGCTTATTACGCATTAATTAGTGCTCTGTCTGGAACACAAACGATGGCATTATGTAGTTATGATGAAGCTTATACTATTCCTACGGAACATTCGGCAGAGATTTCATTAAGAACAATGCAGATTATGATTCACGAAATGGGAATCTGTGATACGGTTGATCCATTGGGAGGTTCTTATTATGTAGAATCGTTAACCGATACATTCGAGAAGAAAATCAAAGAAGAAATGCTTACGGTTGACAAATGGGGAGGAATTGTAAATGCCGTTGCAACTGGAAAAATACAGGAATCTGTATCTAAGCAAGCTTATGAACGTGAGATGGGAATGCAAACGGGTAAGGTAGATAAAGTTGGTGTGAACATTTTTACAAGAGAAGAGGAAAACAAAGAAGTTGAATTCCATCCATACAATCAAGAGGCTGCTGATAATCAAGTTGAAAAACTGAAAAGGATTAAAGCTTCTAGAGATAATGATAAAGTTCAGGCGTGTTTAGCAGCTGTTAAATCAGGTGCTGAAAATGATGAGAACTTAATGCCATCAATTATTGCTGCAGTAAAAGAATACGCTACTGTTGGTGAAATTGTTCAAGCGATGAAAGATGTGTATGGTGAATTTGAAGAACCAATTTTCTTTTAAAATGAAAGGTGTCAGTTCGAGTGTTCTGAACTTTGTTCAGAATGTATCGAGAACAACCTTTCAAACACAGAAATGTAATAAATAAATGAAAAAACAAAAAACCATATTAGCGTTAGAACAGGCATTAACATTGCCTTACGCCACTGAGCGTTTTGCTCAATTAGGGTGGCGGATTATTCGTATTGAAACTGCAGSWRWGCCCGGACAAAAAAGCCCTGGTGATCCTAATCGATATATCGGTGAAGATACAGGGATAGATGATTTACACGCTTACTTTATGGCTCCTAATTTAGGTAAGGAAGCCATTACATTGAATCTTAAAGATCCAAAAGACCAAGCCATTTTATTGCAGATTATTAAAGAATTGGAAGTGGATGTTTTTATGTGTAACACACTTCCAAAACGCTACAAACAATTTGGCATTGATTACGATATTTTAAAAGAAGCCAATCCTAATTTAATATGGTGTGGTATCTCCGCATTTGGACCAGATTACCCTGATAGAGCAGGTTATGATCCTGCTTTACAAGCAATGCTTGGCTATATGCATTTAACAGGAGAACCAGATAGAGATCCTATGCTTTGTGGTTTACCACTGATTGATTTAAAAGCTGGGGATGAAGCATTTGCTCAGGTTTTATTAGCAATGCTAGAACAAACAGAAACAGGAAAAGGAAAACGTATTGACATCTCAATGGCACAATGTGCTACCTCTTGGTTAATTACTGCGTTACCACAATCAGTTTTTGCAGAAGATGAATCAAAACTATTTACCCGAAGTGCAAATGAACACCGAAGTTTTGTGCCWTCCAATTGTTATCCAACAAAAGATGGTTTTGTATACCTCGCTGTTGGTAGCGATAAGCAATGGGAAAAAGTAACGCAGATTGAAGGCNTTGAGCATTGCGCAAAAGAGAATCGAGCATCCAATAACGGAAGAAAAGAAGACAAAGAAAGTATTTACGCTGATATGCGTAAAGGCTTAGAAGACTACACCACAACTGAGTTTATAGAAGTTTGTTTGATGAATGGGTTAGCTGTCGCTCCAGTAAATGATGTGAAGCAAGTAGGCGAATTAGATTTTATTAAAAAATTGATGGTAAAAACAGTATTGCCAAATGGGAAGGAAGTGATGTTATTTCCAGCACCAATGGATACTGATTTTTTGAAAGAAAGGAATAATGTAATGAGTTTGCCTCCACGATTAGGAGAACATAACGATAAGATTTTTAAAGAAGCAGGAATTCAAATAGAACAGGATTAATGGAAAATAAAGTAGTTGACATATTAACTTCTTACAAAAAACCTCACAAGGTAAGTGCTATTGGTAACGAAGCGGTTGCTAGAGGAGCAATTGAAGCAGGAGTTAATGGTGTATTCTCTTATCCGGGAACACCATCTACCGAAATTTCGGAGATTTTCAATATGGTAAGTACTTTTCAAGCCGATCCTAAAAATGAAAAGGAGTACACTAATCTTGTTCAGAATAAAACCTACTTTGAATACAGCATTAACGAAAAAATTGCTTTAGAAAAAGCCATTGCCTATTCTATAGGTAATAAAAGTGCTTTGTGTGTAATGAAAAATGTTGGGATGAATGTCGCTTCAGATCCTTTAATGTCCATCACTTACCAAACCATTGTTGCTCCTTTAGTAATTATTGTGTGCGATGATCCTGGTTGTCATTCAAGTTCAAACGAACAAGATTCTAGGTATTGGGGAAATATGGCTTCTGTGCCAGTTTTTAACCCAGCAACCCCCAAAGATGCTTATGAAATGACTATGCAAGCGTTTAAGCTTTCGGCTGAACTACGTTTACCCGTTATTGTCAGAACTACAACACGTGTTTCTCATACCAGAGGAATGTTGGAGTACAATAAAATAAATGCTGATGTAAGAGAAGCATCTTTCGAGAGAATGCCCGAGCACATTAATATTCCAGCTCGAACAGCAGCTGCACATCAAAAATTATTAAATAAATTACATAGTGAGGTTGTTGAACCTTTTTTCAAAGAATTCAATAAAATCCATTTCCAAGGAAAAAATAAAAAGTCTGCAATTATCAGTAGTGGAGTTTCTACTACTTATTTATTGGAGATCATTCAACGAAACAACCTTTCAGATAGACTAGAGTTACTGGATTTAGGACTGATTTTTCCATTTCCAGAAAAGGATGTATTATCATTCTTACAAAGAGGATTTGAAAAAGTAGTATTGATTGAAGAACTTGATCCAATAATTGAAAATGCAGTTCGAAATATTGTTCAAAAAAATAAACTGACTTGTAGTATTCTTGGGAAAGAAGAAACAGGATTAAGCAGCACCGGAGAATTTACCTTGGATGGAATTGATGCAGTAATCGCTGAATTCTTGGATATAACAACAATTAAAGTCAACGCCTTAGGAGGAATTGCAGAGTATGCTGATGAATTACCCCCAAGACCTCCAGCACTATGTTCAGGTTGTCCGCACCGGGCAAGTTATTATGCTCTTAAACTGATTGTTCCTCAAAAAAGTAACCTTTCGGGTGAGAGAGCACACGAAACTATTTTGTGTGGAGATATTGGTTGTTCAGGATTAGGAGCATTGCCACCATTAAAAATGATTGATACTATCAATCATATGGGAATGAGTATTTCGATGGCTCAAGGTTTATCGGAAGCATTAAAAGATAAAAAGACAAAAATTGTTGCAATGTTAGGTGATGGAACATTCTTCCATTCAGGAATTTCTTCTTTATTGAATGCCGTGTACACCAAGGCCAATATGTTGGTGATTATTTATGATAATCGAACAATTGGAATGACAGGTCATCAAGATCATCCGGGTGCAACACATCTTGAAAAATACAATGAAATAGAATTAGAGCCTTTAATAAAAGGAATGGGAATCAAATATGTTGAAACGCTAATGCCTTTCGATATGAAATACACTTATAATAAGATTGAAGAAGCAATGGATCAAGAAGGTGTTGCGGTATTGATTTCAAAAGCTCCTTGTGTTTTCTTGCCAGACTATAAAAATTTCACCAGACAAGATGCTAAAATTGTAATCGACCATACAAAATGTAATACTTGTCATAATCATTCAGATCACGGAATTGCATGTTCTAAAAAAGCAGCCCCAGGTTCAAACTTAACAAGAGCAATAGCAAAAATTAGAGCAGAGGAGAGTATAGATTCTAAAGATCAATCCTGTCCGGCAAACATTTGTAATCACGGATTCTTTAATTCCATTTTAGAAAAAGATTACAAAACAGCGTTGGATATGGTTAGAGATAAATTGTTGTTTTCTAGAACCTGTGGAGATATTTGTCACCGACCGTGTGAGTTGTTTTCGAATCACGAATCAGATGCTACCATTCCAATTAAGCAGCTGAAAAAGTTTGTTTCCGGAATTGATGAGAATTTTAAAGATTTTTCTTCAGCTTTAAATCAAATAGAAGCAGCAACAAAAAAAGACAAACACATTGCAATTATTGGTGCAGGTCCTGCTGGATTAAGTGCTGCTTACGATTTAATTAGAGATGGTTATGATGTTACTGTTTACGAAAAAGAGGAAGCAGCTGGAGGGTTAATCAAATATGTGATTCCTGATTTTAGAATGGATAAACAAGGATTCGATTTCGAAGTAGGACAGTTGGAGAAAATGGGTGTTCAGTTTAAATTCAACACTTCTCTTGGGAAAGACATTCAATTAGAAGAAATTTCTGAGCAATACGATGGAGTAATTATAGCGCTTGGTTTAGGAAAATCAAATGAATTAGAAGTAGTAAAATCTATTTCTGCTGACAAGCAATTTGATGCAATGGATTTTCTGAAAGGATACAACCTTAAAACTTTAGACATTGAACCAGGAAGCAAAATTTTGGTAGTTGGAGGTGGAAACAGTGCAATAGATGTAGCTCGATCTGCAAAGCGTTATCATACCGATAATGAAGTTGTTTTAAGCTGTGTAGAAACAGAAGAGAAGATGCCTGCTTTTACAGATGAAGTACAGCACGCTAAAGAAGAAGGAGTAACAATTATTTCGAACAGTTATGTGACTGAATGTTCTGAGAATGGAAATATTAAAGCAATAGTCAATGCTTTCGATACTAAAAAACACATTCAAGATATTGATTGCGATTACATCGTTGTAGCAATTGGTCAACAAGGGAATGTAGATGAATATGAAGTAATTGGAAAGGATAAACTTGCCAAAGGGAATAAAATTATAGCAGACAAATTTAATGGATTTACCAACTATAAAAATGTATTTGTAGCTGGAGATGTTTGCGATGAAAATCATATGAGTTTAATTGGGGCAATTGGTTCAGGAAAAAGAGCAGTAATTGGGATTAAACAACAATTGGAAGGCTACAAATATTCTTATGAGGGTTTAAATGCCTTATTGCATTTGAATGATAAAGAAAAAGAAGGAGCAACATCAAATCCAATTGCATTGGAAGGTGATATCACAGACTTTATTAAAAATTTCAACCTATTTCAATCGTGTGAAAAGTGTAATCATTGTATAGATAACTTAGGTTGTCCTGCGATGATAAAAGTGGATGGGAAAATAGTGATCGATGAACCAAAATGTACGAAGTGCGGATTATGTATAGACGTTTGTCCGAATGATGCCATCGTTTGGGAGCTGGAAGATGAATTGGAAAAAGTATGAGTAAAACAACTAAAATATTAGTAGCTGGAGTTGGAGGACAAGGAGTTGTTTTCTTAACGAATCTTATAGTGAAGTCTGCGATGATAGCTGATATTCCAGTTGCTACAAGTGAAATTCACGGCTTGGCACAAAGAGGAGGTTCAGTAACTGCTGGAATTACTTTAGGAGAGAATACCTATGGATTCTTAGAAAAAGGAGGAATTGATTTGTTGATAGGGTTAGAACCTTTAGAAGCTCAACGTTGTGCGTCTTATTTGAATAAGAAGAGTAGTGTTGTGATTAGCAATAGCAGAATTTTTCCTTATTCAGTTAACTCTGGTCATTCACCTTATCCTGACATTGAAAAATTTGTTCACTTTTTAGAAGAGAACATTACTAAAGTAATCTACATCACAGAAACACCAGCAGACATTAAAACAATTTTAAGAAACCTTTATGTATTAGGAAGAACAGTTAACGAGACTGAATTTCCAATACAGAATGAATTTATAGAGAAAGCCATTGTTGAATTGGCACGAGAAGGATTTGAAGAGAAAAGTTTAGCTGCTTATAATTTAGGATTAGCTAAGAACCAAACACTAAAAACCATACACGGATGAATATAACATTTAAAATCAATGGAAAATCAATTACTAAAGAGGTGAAACCAGCCTTGTTGTTAATTGATTTGATAAGAGATCATCTTAAACTAAAGGGTACCAAGCCTGGATGTTTAGAAGGGGAGTGTGGCGCTTGTTCAGTTATTGTTGATGGAGATGCCATTAACTCCTGTATGTATTTAGCCATCAATGTAAATGGTAAAGAAGTAACCACCATAGAAGGATTAGGAGATAATGAAAATCCATTGGATAATGTACAAGAAAAGATGGTTGAGCACGGTGGAGTTCAATGCGGTTTTTGCACACCTGGAATGGTAATGACCACAAAAGCATACAGCGATAAATGCAAAGCAGAAGGTATTACACCAACTCGTGAAGAAGTAAAGAAAAGTTTAGAAGGAAACCTTTGCAGATGTACAGGTTATGCTAAAATAATTGATGCTGCGGAAGCAGTTTATGAAAATTAAAAGCTGATTACGATGGAAAAAGAATTAAAACATATCGGAAAATCACACAAAAAGCTAGATGCAAAAGAACGTGTTTCTGGGAAATCTGTTTACGGTCATGATATCGAATTACCGAATATGTTACACGGTTCAATATTAAGAACTGCACACCCTTGTGCAGAAATTATTTCTATTGATACTTCAAAAGCTGAAGCATTGGAAGGTGTAGAATGTGTAATTACTGCAGATGATGATGTGTGTGATGTAAATAATATCAGTTACAAAAGAGATCATCCTATTCTTAAAAAAGGAACAGTAAATTGTAACCGTGATGAGATTGCTGCAGTAGCGGCACGAACCAAAGAAATTGCCGATAAAGCCATTCGGTTAATTGAGGTAAAATATAAAGTGAAAGAAGGCATTTACGATCCTTTTGAAGCTTTAAAAGAGGCTGCCCCAAGAATCAATGAATTTGGAAAAGGAGAAGAGCAGTTTGGCAACAAAAATATGGCTGAATCTTTCCATTATGAGCACGGTGATTTAGAAGAACAAAAAGCAAAAAGTAAAGTTATCGTAAAGAAAACCTATGAGCTTGGTCGTGTTACACATGCTTGTATGGCAACAAGTAACATTACTGCAGAGTTTAGTCCTTTTGATGGTCGATTAACACTTTGGTCATCAACACAAGTTCCGTTTTTATATCAAAGAGACATTGCTCATGCATTGAAAATGGAGCCTTCTAAAATCAGAATTATTCAGCCAATTATTGGTGGTGGATTTGGAAGTAAGTTAGATATGCATCCTTTTGAACCCATTTGTGTTTTGTTGGTAAAGAAAAGTGGTAAACCTGTTCAGATTTTATTCTCAAGAGAAGAAGAATTCATTTTATCTCCAACTCGCCAGCCAATGATAATTGAACTGACAAGCGGTTGTGATGAAAACGGGAAATTCACTTTTAGAGAGGTTGAAATCATTAAAGATAACGGAGCATACACTTCTTGGGGAGCAACAACTCCTTTTGTAATGATGCAAGCCTACTCTTCATTATACCAAGTTCCTGCTTGTAAATTTGATTCTCATGCGGTTTATACCAATAATCCATTTGCTGGTTCTTTTAGAGGTTATGGAAATCCACAAGCCACTTTTTCTATCGAAACAAATATTGATTTGATGGCTGAGGAATTGGGGATGGATCAAGCAGAAATACGATTAATAAATGCCAATTATAAAGGAGAAATTACGGGACAAGGTTTACATTTTAAAACCTGTGGAGCAATTCCAGCTTTAGAAAAGGTAATTAAAGAAAGTAGTTTCTCTCAAAATTTAGACAATACAAACAAGCGATATAAAAGAGGTATTGGATTAGGTTCGATGTTGCACGTTGGTGGTGGAGCAAAAATTTATCGCTCCGATGGTTGTGGAACAACGTTGAAATTAGATGATTATGGTTACCTAACCATCATAACAGGGTCTAACGAAATCGGACAAGGTTCTGAAACAGTATTGGCAATGATTGCGATGGAAGAACTAGGCATAGCAGAAGAAAAGATAAAAGTCATCAATACCGATACTGATGTAAAACCTTGGGATGTAGGTGTGCACGCTTCTCGAACAAGTTTTGTGGCTGGTAATTCCTTGCTGGGAGCAATTAAGCTAATGAAAGCAAAACTCAACAAAAAAGCAACGGAGTTATTAGATGTGGTTACCGATGATTGGGAGTATGAAGATGGTAAAATGGTTTTCAATGAGTTTGAAATAAAAGTGGATAAAGTAGCTCGTGAAATGCACTTTGGAACACCTCACGAATTATGTACAGTTAATTATTTTTATGAGCCACCAAGTAAATTTCAGGACAAAGGATTTAAAGGAGATGTTTCTGGAAATTATGCTTTTGCATCACAAGCAATAGAAGTGGAAGTGGATACCGTAACAGGGAAAGTAGAAGTATTAAATGTTCACGTTTCTCAAGATGTTGGTCGTGTTCTTAATCCAATGGGTTTGCAAGGTCAGATGGAAGGTGGCTTGGCAACAGGAATTGGTTATGCCTTAACGGAGGAAATGATYTATGAAAATGGTGTACTCAAAAACCCGAGTTTCCATGGCTATAAATTATTAACAACAACCGATATGCCTCCTGTTCATTTTTATCCGATAGAGACTTATGATGAAGCAGGACCTTATGGCTCAAAGGGAGCAGGTGAAGCTCCATTAATTCCAACAGCAGCAGCAATAGCCAATGCCGTTTCTAATGCACTTGGAGTACGATTTTATTCATTGCCAATAACAGCCGAAAAAGTGTTGAGAGCATTGAAGGATAAGAAAGAAAAAACAGAACTAATAAGTAATTAAGAATGAAGAGTGTAGAATTAAGAATTGTTAAATTTTATTCTGCATTCATAATTCATAATTCTAAATTATAAAAGGATGGATTTTGAAGTAATAAATACAAGAACAGCAGATGAATTGCTCAAAGCAATTGCAGACAACCAAAACAATAATTTTAAGATTGGAGCAGGATTTACCGATTTAATAAATCAGTTCAAGCATCAGCCTGTTGAAGATTTAACGGTTATTAATATTTCGCAATTAGAAGATAGCACTTATAAAGATATTGTTGAAGAAAAAGAGGTCTTAAGAATAGGAACATTAGCGACAGCATCAGCTATTATTGGGAATACATACATCAAAGAAAACTTCCCTGTATTGCATCAAGCTGCGAGTAAATTGGCGTGTACGCAAATTAGAAACGTAGCTACCCTTGGCGGGAATATTTGTAATGTTTCTCCTTCTGGAGATATGACAGCTTCCTTAATTGCATTAAAAGCAACTTGTCATATTGTAGATTGTAATGGTGGTGAACGAGCTCAATTGTTAAGTGATTTTATCATTGGATTGAAGAAAACTACGTTGACCAAACAAGAGATTATCAAGAACATTACGATACCGAAAAATTCAGGAACTAGCATAAAGYCTGGTTATGAAAAAGTAGGATCAAGAAAATCGATGGAGATTGCGATTGTTTCTTTAGGATATCATCTCCAATTAGATGAAAATGGAATTATTACTGAAGCTGGTATTTCTTGTGGAGCAGTTGCACCAACAATTCCTTTTGCAGCATCAGCTTGTGATTTTATCACAGGTAAGAACATCAACGATTTATCAGATTCAGATAAAGAAGGATTCGCCAATAAAGTAATGGAATATGCTTCTCCAATTTCGGATGTAAGAGCTTCCGATTGGTACAGAAAAGAAGTGTTGTTTAATATTAGTCAAACCATTTTTGAATAATTATGGAGCAGAACGTAATAGAGGAGATTATCAAATTGTCTCAGAACGAGAACAATTTCGGACCATCACCAATGGCTTTACAAGCGGTGATGGATAATTGTGATCAAATGAATCGCTACCCAGAACCACATTCTAAAACACTTACGGAAGAATTTTCGGATCATTTAGGAATTCTTTCAGAGAACATTTTTGTTTGTGCAGGGTTGGTAGAATCATTGGATATTATGATTCGGAATTTTATTTCCAAAGGAGAAAATTTGATTATTCCTGAAATCACTTTTGTAGCATATAAATTATTAGCTAAGGTCTTTCATGTAGAAACTCGTTTTTCTAAGATGAATAACTATCAAATTGATATTGATTCAATTATTGAAAATTGCGATGAGAAAACAAAACTCATTATTATCGCAAATCCGAATAACCCAACTGGAACTATTGTTAACGAAACAGATTTAATTCGTTTAATGGAAACTGTACCTAAAAGTACTTATGTAGTTGCTGATGAGGCTTATTGTGAGTATGTGAGTCGTGTGGATTTTCCCAATACATTGAAACTGTTGCAACGTTATCCTAACCTAATTATGCTACGAACATTTTCTAAAATATATGGGTTGGCAGGGTTAAGAGTTGGGTTTGCTGTTGCCCACGAAGATGTCATCAAAAAACTTGAATATTACCAGGCTCCATTTACGATTAGTCAGGTAGCAACAATTGCAGCATCTGCGGCAATAAAGGATCATAAATTTTTGGAGAAGAGTTCTCAAGATAATTCAAAATCAAGAAGCTTGTTAGAAAGAGAGTTGAGAGAATTAGGCTACAAAGTAGTGGCTTCTCAAAGTAACTTCATTTATATTTATTTTGATAGTGAAGAAGAGCGAGATAGGGTTTGCGATGTGCTTTCAGCTAAAAATGTAATGGTAAGAAAAATGGACCCCTTTGGAGATGATAAAGCATTTCGAATTACTGTTCCAAGACTTAAAAATGCTCAAAAGGTAATCGATGCTTTAGGGCAAAACACAGTTGCTCAAAAATGATTTATATCATATATAAAACGCGAAAAAAAACGGTTATTTAACCAACGAAAATTTTAAATAAAAATATACGAAATGAAAGGATTTCACGATAAGAAAAAAGGGTTTGGAATAACATACGATGACATTTATTTAGTGAATGGAGCAAGAACGCCATTTGGAAAGTTATGCGGAACATTAGGGCAAGTCTCTCCAACAGATTTAGGAATATATGCTACGAGAGCAGCGATTGAAAAATCTGGAATTAAAGGAGAAGACATTGATCAATTGATGTATGCCAACATTGGGCAAAGCTCAGCAGATTCTTACTTTTTACCTCGTCACGTTGGATTGTTTTCTGGTATTCCAGAAGGAGTTCCGGCAGTAATGCTACAACGTATCTGTGGTTCAGGTTTTGAAACCATCATTTCTGGAGCAGAGCAAATTTCAATGGGAAAAGCTTCTACTGCTTTATGTGGTGGAACAGAAAATATGACGCTTTCACCAACAGTAAGTTTTGGAAATAGAATGGGTTATGGATTAGGAAGAATAGATTTTAAAGATATGCTTTGGGAAGCACTAAACGATACTGCAGCTGTTCCTATGGGAGTTACGGCAGAAAATGTAGCTTCAAAACATAGCATCACTAAAGAAGATGCTAATATTTTTGCGAAGTCTTCTATTGATAAATATATAGCAGCAAAAGAAAGAGGATTTTTTGATGATGAGGTCATTAAAATGAATGCTACTGCTTTTGAAATTGAAGGCTTAGTTACACGTAAAGTAAGATTACCAAGAAAAGCAGTTGATTTTAATACAGATGAAAATGTAAGACCAGCAGACTTAGAATCAATGGGGAAATTACCAACGGTATTTSCTAAAGATGGCGTTCAAACAGCAGCAAATTCTAGTGGTATTGTTGWTGGAGCTGCATCAGTAGTAGTTGCAAGTGGAGATTTTTGTAAAGAAAAAGGATTAAAACCATTATCAAGAATTGTTGCTTCAGCAACAAGTGCTTTAGATCCAAAAGTAATGGGATTAGGTCCTGTTCCTTCTATTAGATTAGTATTGGAAATGGCTGGTTTAACTGTTGACGATATCGGATTATTTGAAATTAATGAAGCCTTTGCAGCACAGTTTATTGGTTGTGAAAAAGAACTAGGATTAAACAGAGATATCTGTAACGTAAACGGTGGTGCAATTGCATTGGGGCATCCATTAGCAGCAACAGGAACTCGTTTATCATTAACATTATCTAGAGAAATGCAAGCAAGAGGAGTTAAGTACGGAATTGCTTCAGCGTGTATTGGTGGTGGACAAGGAACAGCGATACTGTTTGAGAATATGAATGCATAACAAATAACCGTCATTGCGAATGCAGTGCAACGGAATGAAGCAATCTCATTCTAATAAAAAGATTGCTTCGTACCTCGCAATGACGTAATAAAAGAAGAGAAATGGGAAAAATGAAACAGTGGCAAATGACAGCACTAAAGGAAGATTTTTCTTTAGTAGAGTCTGATATGCCAACAATAAATGAAGACGAAGCAATTGTGAAAATTGCGGGTTGTGGTGTTTGTCATACCGATTTAAGTTTTTGGAATGATGGAGTTCGTACAAAAATGGAAATGCCATTGACTCTAGGTCACGAAATTAGCGGAGTAGTTGCAGAAGGCCCTTCTAATTGGGTAGGGAAAAATGTAATCATTCCAGCAGTGCTGCCTTGTGGAAACTGTGAATTATGCAACAAAGGAAGAAGCAATATGTGTCAAAACCAATTGATGCCAGGGAATGATTTCCATGGTGGATTTGCTACACACATAAAAGTACCTCACCAATATTTGTGTGAAGTGCCTGATTCTATTTTAGAAAATTACAAATTAGAAGAACTTTCAGTTATTGCTGATGCTATTTCTACCCCTTACCAGGTGATGAAAAAATCTGAACTAGAAGAAGGAGATTTAGCTATTGTAATTGGAGTTGGAGGAGTTGGAGTTTACGGAGCTTTAATCGCCAAAATAATGGGAGCTAAAGTTCTGGCTATCGATATCAATGATGAAAAATTAGCTAATGCTAAGAAAAATGGAGTTGATGCTACATTGAATTCTAAAGGATTAGATTTTAAAGAAATAAAAGGAAAAGTAAGAGAGATAGCTAAAGAACTAGGAGCTCCAAAATTCGGATGGAAAATATTTGAATTTTCAGGAACAACTCCTGGTCAAGAATTAGCTTTTGGCTTATTAACGTTTACTTCAACATTAAGCATTGTAGGATTTACAATGGATAAAATGAATGTAAGGTTAAGTAATTTGATGGCGTTTGATGCTAAGCTAATAGGTACTTGGGGATGCAAACCTGAGTTATATCCAGAAGTAGTAGATTTAATTGCTTCAGGAAAGCTAGACATTAAGGATTTTGTTCAAACATTTCCGATGAATCAAATCAACGAAGTTTTTAAAAACACATTAGATCATAAATACGATAAACGCTCGGTTTTGGTGCCGGAG
Organism: Flavobacteriales bacterium; assembly: GCA_002402165.1. Classification (GTDB taxonomy): domain Bacteria; phylum Bacteroidota; class Bacteroidia; order Flavobacteriales_E; family Vicingaceae. Next base: position 59,607 of record NVVI01000005.1, on the reverse strand, counting down.
TGTTAAAAAGTACTTAGAGTTAAAAAATTAATGGAAAAGTTAATTAAACAATATAAACAAAATCAAGACTTAGTTTACAATACTTGGTTTATAAATAATGCTGATAGATTAAAGGCTTTTAGCTCTATCAAAAAAGGTATTAATCAGGTTGTTGATGATATAAAAAAAGAAGAATTTCCAAATAGTATTAAAGATAGTTCTTTAGAGTTTGTGCTTAAATGTATTACAGAACAAAAAGAAGTTTTTAAGGGGGCTAAACATCCTTTTGATTGGAAGCCGAAGTTGAGAATTCCTGATATTTATGAAAATCAAGAAAATAAAAAATATTTTGGTCAATTTTTAGAGAATTGCCTTGCAACATCAAATGAATCTAAATTGCTGAAGGAAGTTATAAAATTAGATGAAAGAAAGATAAAAGGACTTGGGCCAGCTGTAGCGAGTATTTTATATTTTCTTCATCCTACAATTTTCCCACCTTGTAATACTGCTATTGTAAATGGATTTAACATTTTATTTAATCAAAAAGTAAAATTAGGTTCTTGGTCAGAGTATTTAAAAATGCGAGAAGTTATTATCCAGCAAAATGAGAAATTTAAAAATCATTTTTCTACAGATTTGGGAGCTTTTAGTGGTTTTCTTTTTGAAATAGGAAAAAATAATATTTTAGCAGGGCAAGAATCTACTTTTACAGATAAAGACTGGGAAAAAATCGAGAAACAATCCCTGAAAAACCGTAAAAAGGTTGTTGATGAGAAAGAAGAGAATCAGTTACACTCAGAAATGCAATATCACCTTCTTAAAATAGGTAAAGCTTTAAATTACGATGTAATAGCGGCCTCTAATGATAGATCAAGAGACTATAATGGAGATAAATTTTCATTTATAAGTATTGATAAGTTTCCAAAAATAGATGTAAATAAAGATACACTTAAAACAATAGAATTGATAGATATTGTTTGGTTTAAGAAAGGAACAAACCAAATTGTCTGTGCATTTGAAGTTGAGAAAAGCACTTCTATTTATTCAGGTATTTTGCGATTAACAGATTTGTCATTTTCTTTACCTGAAGATCAATCTAAACTTTATATAGTGTTACCAGATAATAGAGAGAAAGAAATGAAGATGCAATTAAATAGACCTTCAGTTAAAAATAGTGATTTAGAAATATTATATATTCTAACATCTGACTTGAGAGAGCATTGTGATGCTTTGTGCAAACTTGGAGAAAGCCATCATATAATGGAGAAAATTGCTAAAACAGTATAATGAAAATTAAGTTAAAACATAATAAATAATAACGAGACTCTAGTTTCCCTCTTTGGGGGGTTAAGGGGCTAAAAACAATAAGATATGGAATTACACAGTCACAATTTAGTAGAACACAACTACACGGATATTCTTTATGAATTAAGACCAGCAAAAGATGTYGATGGTAATGAGGTAAAAGGATTATTCAATGCATGGATTATGCTGAATAACCCAGCACAATACAATTCCTATACAACAACAGCCGTGAAAGAGATAATTCTTGCCATGCGAGAAGCCTCTAACGATAGAAGTGTTGTTGCAGTAGTTTTTACAGCAGTTGGAGAAAAAGCTTTTTGCACAGGTGGAAACACCAAAGAATATGCTGAATACTACGCAGGAAACCCTCAAGAATATAAGCAGTACATGCGTTTATTCAATGATATGGTTTCAGCTATTTTAATGAATGATAAGCCAGTAATTTGTAGAGCTAACGGTATGCGTATCGGTGGTGGACAAGAAATAGGAATGGCTTGTGATTTTACAATAGCACAAGATTTAGCAAAATTCGGTCAAGCAGGACCAAAGCATGGAAGTGCTCCTGATGGAGGATCAACAGATTTCTTACATCTATATGTAGGAATTGAAAAAGCAATGGAATCGTGTACGGTTTGTGATCCTTGGAGTGCTCATGAAGCACTGCGTTTAGGATTGCTAACTGAAGTGGTTCCTGCACTTAAAGTAAATGGAGAATTCATTAATAATCCAATGGTAAGAACGGATAGGTGGATTAGTAAGAAAACAGGACAGATTATTTATGGAATGCCTAAAAAAGGAGATGCTTTAGCAGAAGGAAAAGCTTTATTTAAATCAGGAGAAGTTGATTTGTCTCTATTAGATGAGGCTGTAGATAAGATGTGTACGAAGCTAATGATGACTTTTCCGAATTGTTTAAGCAAAACCATTAACTCTATTCGTAAGAAAAAATTAGAGCATTGGGATGCAAATAAAGAATCAAATAGAGATTGGTTAGCATTAAATATGATGACAGAAGCAAAAGCTGGATTCAAAGCATTTAATGATGGGCCAAGAGGCAACAGAGAAGTTGACTTTGTGTTACTAAGACAATTATTAGCAGAAGGAAAAGAATGGGATGATTCAGTTCATCAAGCTATTTCACCACAGTTTCAAAATACAGAAGTATAAAATTGTTTATGGATTCGACAAGCTCACCATGACAATTTTACTTTTTGTTATCCTGAGCCTGTCGAAGGACAAAAAAATAAATACATGAATAAATTAAAATTAGAATATTCTCATGATGGAGCAGTAGCTAACATCATGTTAGATGATGGAAAAGGCAATGTATTGGATAATGATATGATGACAGAAATGTTTGAATTATTTAAAGAATTCAAAACAAATAAAGACATCAAGCTCATCACTTTTCAGGGAGAAGGAGAACACTTTTCTTTTGGAGCAAGTGTTCCTGAACACACAAAGGATTTAGCACCAACAATGATTGCTACCTTTCATAAAATCTTTACAGACTTGATTGAGTTAAGTATTCCTACAATGGCTAAAATATCGGGTCAATGCTTGGGTGGTGGAATGGAATTAGCATTGATGTGTAACTTTATGTTTGCTGATAAAACTGCTGTTTTGGCACAGCCAGAAATTATTTTGGGAGTTTTTCCTCCACCAGCATCAATTATGTTACCAATAAAAATTGGTAATGCTAGGGCAGAAGAAATACTATTAACAGGTAGAAATGTGGATGCAGAAGAAGGAGAAGGAATAGGCTTATTGAACAAAGTTTATGAAGATAAAGAAGCTTTAAATGCTGGAGCTGATGAATGGATAACTAAAAATATTGTTCCTAAGAGTGCTCAATCATTGAAGTATGGAGTAAAAGCATCTAGGGCAGTATTCAATTACATTATGAGTAATAAACTGCCCTATTTAGAACAACTTTATGTTGGACAATTAATGGAAACAAAAGATGCTAACGAAGGCATCAATTCATTTTTAGAAAAAAGAAAACCCGTTTGGGAAAACTGTTAATCCATGGATAAAATCTGTCAAAGTTGTGGGATGCCTTTACAAGATGATAAATATTTATCATCCAATGCTGACGGAAGTGTAAACACAACCTATTGCTTTTATTGTTATAAAGGAGGAGAATTTATTGATGGCTGTACAACCTTAGAGCAGAAAATGGAAGATTGTATTGCTATTGCAACTCAATCAGGAGTACCAAAAAAACGAGCGGAGGATATGGCTAAATCTATTCTTCCCAATTTAAAAAGATGGCAATAAAATATATAAATAATAAAAACATCTCCCCTTTGGGGAGATTAGAGAGGGGCTTATGAAAACAGAATTACAAAAAGTAGTTATAAAATTTGCTGGTGATTCAGGCGATGGAATGCAGTTGGCTGGTACGCTATTTACCGATACCACAGCCAGCATCGGAAATCAAATTGCAACATTTCCTGATTATCCATCAGAAATTAGAGCACCACAAGGAACCGTAGCTGGAGTTTCAGGATTTCAAGTACATTTCGGAACATCAGGAGTACACAGTATTGGTGATGCACCAGATGTATTAATTGCAATGAACCCGGCAGCATTAAATGCAAACTTAGTAAACTTGAAACCAGAATGTACTGTAATTATTGATAGCGATAGTTTCTCCAAAAAAAGTTTAGAAAAAGCTGGCTTTGAAGGAGATCCATTAGAAGACGGAACCTTGGCGGAATACAAAATTATCGAAGCACCCATTACTTCACTAACCAAAACGAGTATTGCTGATTTAGGATTAGACAATAAGAGTATGGTGCGTTGTAAAAACATGTTTGCTTTAGGTATGATTTTTTGGTTATTTAATGAGCCTTTAGAACAAACGATAGAATTCTTTAATCAAAAATTTGGCAAGAAACCATTAATCGCTCAAGCAAATATTACTGTACTAAAAACAGGGCATAATTTTGCTGAAACCATTGAAGCTTTTAAAACATCGTTCATTGTTCCTCCAGCAAAAAAAGTAGCTGGGGTGTACAGAAATATTACTGGTAATGAGGCTACAGCATGGGGTTTGATGGCAGCAGCTAAAAAAGCGAATAGAGATTTATTTTTAGGAACGTATCCAATTACTCCAGCAACAGATATTTTACATGAGTTAACCAAACATAAGTGGAGTGGTGTGAAGATATTTCAAGCAGAAGATGAAATTGCTGGAGTGTGCTCAGCCATAGGAGCCAGTTTTGCTGGTGATTTGGCGATAACTACTACTTCAGGGCCAGGAATGGCACTGAAAACAGAAGCCATTGGTTTAGCTATTATGGCTGAATTACCATTGGTAATTGTTAATGTACAGCGTGGTGGACCATCTACAGGTTTACCAACAAAAACAGAACAAAGTGATTTATCTCAAGCACTTTTTGGAAGAAATGGAGACAGTCCTGCGGTAGTAATTTCTGCAAGTACACCAGCTACGTGTTTCGATTGGGCTTTTGAAGCTTGTCGTATCGCTATAGAGCACATGACTCCTGTAATATTATTGACAGAAAGTTACATTGCTAATGGTGCAGAACCTTGGAAAGTAAAACTATTGGATGAGTTGGAAGAGATTTGCCCCAATACATGCAATAATGTAGAAGAATGGGCTCCTTACAAACGAAATGCTGAAACATTAGCCCGTAAATGGGTAACACCGGGAACTCCAGGATACGAGCACAGAATAGGTGGTTTAGAAAAAGAAGACGTTACTGGAAATGTTTCTTACATGCCATTGAATCATGAAAAAATGATTCAGATAAGAGACGAGAAAGTAGCCAGAGTGGCCAATTCTATTCCTTTACAACGAGTAAAAGGAAAAAATGCAAATAAATTGCTAGTAGTTGGCTGGGGAGGACAATTTGGAGTAATTTTTGGAGCAGTAAATGAATTACAGCAGGAAAGAAATAACATTGCTTTTACCCATTTCAATTACATTAATCCGTTACCAAAAAATACAGGAGAAATATTTGAAGGATTTGAGAGAATAGTGGTGTGTGAATTAAACAACGGACAATTTGCTAATTATTTACAAGCTCAATTCCCTCAATTTAAATTTGAGCGTTACAATAAAATGCAAGGACTACCTTTTAAAATAAAGGAATTGAAAGAACAGTTTAATGAAATTTTGGAAGCAGGCGATGCCTGATATAATTATTAATTAATTCGTCATTGCGAATTTTATTTTGTCACACTGAGCCTGTCGAAGTGTTGGAGAAAATAAAATGAAACAATTTTATTAATGAGATTGCTTCATAAACTTTATCCTTCGACAAGCTCAGGATGACAGTTGATTCTCAAATGACGTAAACGATAAATAAATGGAGACAGAAACAATACAATGTTTGTTAAAGCCTAAAGAATATGGTAGCGATCAAGAAGTGAAATGGTGCCCTGGTTGTGGAGATTATGCAGTGTTAAATGCAGTTAAAAAAACCTTATCAGAGTTAAATATCCCAAAAGAAAAAGCTACTTTCATTTCAGGGATTGGTTGCTCTTCAAGATTTCCATATTACATGGATTGTTATGGATTTCATACCATACATGGTAGAGCAGCTGGAGTTGCTACAGGAACAAAAATTGCTAATCCAGATTTAAGTGTTTGGATGGTTTCTGGTGATGGAGATTCATTAGCGATTGGAGGAAACCATTTTATTCATGCGGTAAGAAGAAATGTTGACATTAATTTACTATTGTTTAATAATGAAATATATGGGCTAACAAAAGGTCAATATTCACCTACTTCAGAAAAAGGAAAAGTAACTAAATCGTCTCCTCACGGAACGGTAGAAGAACCATTTAATCCCGGTGAATTGGCATTAGGATCAAACAGTAGGTTTTTTGCTCGTGTGCCAGATACTGATGTTAAAATGATGGTAGAGGTATTTAAACAAGCTGAACAACATAAAGGTTTTTCTGTGGTAGAAATACTACAAAATTGTGTAATTTTTAATGATAAAATACATGCAACACTTACAGCAAAAGAAACCAAAGCTGACAATCAACTTTTCTTAAAACATGGAGAACCTATGCTTTTTGGAGCAGAGAATACTAAAGGAATTCGTTTAAATGGTTTGGAGTTAGAAGTAGTTACTATTGGTGAAAACGGAATTACTGAAGCTGATATTTTAGTGCATGATGCTGAAAATGAAAACAAAACGTTACAGTACATGTTAACGCAAATGAAACTACTAGAGTTTCCTGTTGCTATGGGAGTAATAAGAAATGTAAAAGCTACTACTTATGATGAGGCTTTACATAATCAACGTAAACATGAAATGGAAAACTCTAAATTTAATTCTTTGGATGATTTGTTTTTAAGTGGGAATACGTTTAAGGTAAAATAGACATTTAGTTTTAGGTAGCAAACTCAGAGAATATTTTGAGTTTAAAATAAAGGATTTTTAATTAATAGATTGCTCATTTTCTATAACTTTGATAACCGATTCTTAGTTACAAAATGAATACAAATAAGCAAAAAGCAATTGCTACCATATACCTAAGTATTGTTGGGAATATTCTATTCGCAATTGCTAAAGGAGTAACCGGTTTTTTTGGAAATTCTTATGCATTAATTGCTGATGCTATAGAATCTACCACAGATGTATTTGCTTCTATCTTGGTTTTGTTTGGTTTAAAATATTCAACTAAACCTGCAGACAAAAACCATCCTTATGGTCATGGAAAAGCAGAGCCATTAGTTACATTTATGGTGGTTGGTTTTTTAGTTATTTCGGCCACAATAATTGCCTATAAAAGCATTCAAAACATTCAAACACCACATGAAGTGCCTGAGAGTTATACATTAATTGTATTGGCAATAATTGTAGTGATTAAAGAAGTTTTTTACCGAATTGTATCTAAAAAAAGTGAAGAAACAAAAAGTACTTCTTTAAAAGCGGATGCATGGCATCATAGAAGTGATGCCATTACTTCATTAATGGCTTTTATAGGAATATCAATTGCTATTTACATGGGAAAAGGATATGAAGTAGCTGATGATTATGCTGCACTAATTGCTTCAGGATTTATTGTTTTTAATGCTTATTTAATCTTTAGGCCTGCACTTAGCGAAATAATGGATGAACATTTATACGATGATATGATATTAGAAATTCGAGAAATTTCTAAGGTTGTTGATGGAGTTATTGATACTGAGAAATGTTTTGTTCGAAAAGCAGGAATTGCATTTCATGTTGATTTGCATGTAATTGTAAAAGGAGACATAACAGTAAAAAAAGGACATGAAATAGCCCACAATTTAAAAAGAGAATTACAACGTAAATTACCAGAAATAGCAGATGTGTTAATTCATGTTGAACCAGATTATTAATATAGTGAAAAGATTTAAAATTATGGATCAAACCAATTTGAATAGAAAAGAACATTGGGAAAATATTTATCAAACAAAAGATCTTAAAGATGTAAGTTGGTATCAGTCAACTCCTACCACCTCATTAGCATTTGTTAAAGAGCTTAATTTATCTTTTACAGCAAAGATAATTGATGTTGGAGGAGGAGATAGTTTCTTTGTAGATTGTTTACTCAAATTGGGCTATAGAAATATAACTGTATTAGATATTTCAAAACGTGCAATTGAAAAGGCAAAAAAACGGTTGGGTAATAAAGCAGAAAAAGTTAAATGGATTATTGCTGATGCAGCTAATTTTTATCCTACAGAAAAGTATGATTTTTGGCATGATAGGGCTGCTTTTCACTTTCTTATTAGCCAAAGTGATGTGAAAAAATACATTAACACTACTGTAAACCATATTGTAGAAGAAGGAGTTATGGTAATTGGTACTTTTTCAGTAGGTGGTCCAAAAAAGTGTAGTGGAGTAGATATCCAACAGTATTCGAAAACATCAATGACTCAGTTATTTCATCCGTATTTTGAGAAAATAAAGTGTAAATCGGTAAATCATGAAACACCATTTAATACAGTACAGCATTTTACTTTTTGTAGTTTTAAGCGAATGAAAATGCTATATTGATTGTAATGCATAAGCCAAAATACTTAAGCCTAAAACAAAACTTAAGCCTATTGGAATAAAAACAACATAATTAAAATTGTGTATCTTTTTTAACCTATTTCTAATTAAATAAATTCCAAAACCAAATAAAGGATACATTATACATACGGTAGCAATTACAAACCAATTCATAATATGAGTTTAGCACGAAATAAGTCGATTTATTTTTCTTATAACATGATACAACTCACACTAAATTCACTAATTTTTTGTAACTGTTCCCTTTTGGAAGGGATATAAGTAAAAATAATCCTTAGCTTTCTTATCTTTGTTTACGATGTTAATTGAAAATAAAACACCATATATTTTACTCATAATCAGCATAATTTGTTTTGGCTGTAATTCTGAAGAATTAGAAAAATACGTAGAAGAAAAAACCACTCCATTAACCAATCATTGGGAGTTTGCTATTCCCAATCAAGAAGTTCCAGAAGGATTGTCTTCATTAAGTTCAGCACAATGTGGGGCTTGTCATCAACAACATTATCAAGAATGGAAAATGTCAACTCATGCTCACGCTTGGACAGATTTACAATTTCAGGCAGAGTTAAAAAAAGAGTCGAGTCCATTCATGTGCATCAATTGCCACATACCACTTCAAAATCAGCAAGAGTACATCATTAAAGGATTAATTAATGGAGATATTTACCGACCTGTAAAAGAAAAGAACCCCTATTTTGATAAAGATTTACAGCAAGAAGGAATTAATTGCGCTTCTTGTCATGTAAGAAATAATGTAATTATTGGGCCAACAGGAACCAATAAGGCACCTCATAAAACGGTGAAGGATACTAAACATTTGTCGGAACAATTGTGTATTTCTTGCCATAATGCTGTAGCAGTAATTACTCCAACATTGGCGTGTACTTTTCAAACAGGAGATGAGTGGAAGTCTGGACCGTTTTATGGAAATAAAAATTGTATTTCGTGCCACATGGAAGAAACTTTTCGTGAAGTAGTTGCTGGTTATGGAAAACGAAAAAGTAGGTTTCATTATTTTTCTGGTTCAGGAATCCCAAAGTTGAAAGGTGCAACCACCACAATGTTAAATGGATTAGAAATAACTCCTCAAAAAATAAAATATATATATAAGGTGAATGAAAAATTGACTTATGCCTTAAAAGTTAAAAACGAGCATGCAGGACATCGAGTTCCAACTGGTGATCCAGAACGTTTTTTTATCATTCAATTTGAAATTAAAAATTTATCGGGTAAAGTGGTAGCTACTCAAAAAGATAGAATAGGAGAGAAATGGCAGTGGTATCCTGAAGCAAAAAAGCTTAATGATAACAATCTGAATCCTGGAGAGGAAAGAATTTTCACTTTTTTAAATGTGATGAAATTAAAGGGGAAATACACACTTATGGTTAGGGTAACAAAACATCGAATGAACGAAGAAACTGCTAAGTACAATAAGTTAGGAGATGATTATCCGTTGTTTATTTCCATTTTTAAGGAGGAATATGAGTTTAAGGTTAGGTAATTGTATAATTGTCTATCCTTCGATGATAGTTCGATAAACTCACTATGACATCTCTCAGGATGATAATTAATTAAAATTCTTCCCTTGCCAAAGGTTTTTTTCAATTAGTTTTTTGTCAATTTTTGCTATTACTTCAAAGTTTTTCATTCCATTCCATTGAGGAGCAATTAACAAATGAGCAGGCGATTCGCTAATAAATCGTTCTATGATAATATCTGGTCGCAAAAGAGCCACAAAATCAGTAATTAAATCAATGTATTCTTCAGCAGTAAACAACTCAAATATTTCTGGATTTTCTTTTAATTGTATCGCCATCATTGTATGTTTTACTACTTGTAAGTGATGAAGCTTTAAGGTATGAATAGGTAATTTAGAAAGTTCTTTGGCATGGTTCAAGATGTCTGCTTTACTCTCTCCTGGCAAACCAATTATCATGTGTGCACCCAAATACATTCCTTTATCCTTAGCTAATTCGTAAGCTGCCTTGGTTTCTTCAAAAGTATGACAACGATTAACCATTTCTAAAGTCCGGTCTAAGGTACTTTCTATTCCAAACTCTAAAGAAATAAAATAGTTTTGGGCTAAACCAGCTAAAAAACCAATTAATTCTTCATTGATGCAATCTGGTCGAGTACCAATGACTAGACCAATAACTTGAGGATGATTGATGGCTTCATCATATAATTCTTTAACCAAATCAATGTCAGCATACGTATTGGTATAAGCTTGGAAATAAGCTAAATATTGCTGGGTTTTATATTTCTTAGAAAAAAATGCTATTCCTTCATCCAGTTGTTGAGTAATACTTTTGCTCGGCTTACAGTAATAAGGGTTAAAGGTGTTGTTGTTGCAATAGATACAACCTCCAGTTCCTTTCGTCCCGTCTCTATTCGGACAAGTAAAACCTGTATCTAAAGAAATTTTTTGTACTCGTTCAGAAAAAAAATTCTTAATAAAGGAGGAGTAATCGTTGTAACGTTTATTGTTGCTGAATTGCATTTTTAGCTAAATAAGAATGAAAATTAGATCTTTTTATTCCTATTGTACAACAGTTTAAATATTATATTTTTCAATTAACGGAGCATTAATAATGTTTCGCAATTTTGTTTGTAAAATGATAGKTTCATTTTTAGTTTTTCCAACAGTAGAGATTAATGGATGTATGATAACTTTTGATACTCCTGGGCTAGCCTTACCTCTAAATAAGCCTTTTCGTTGAAGCCTTTTCCAATTTGTTGTAAATGTGATGGGCAAAATGGGAATTTGTTTTTTTATGGCTAGGGAAATGGCTCCTGTTTTAAACTCAGATAGTTTTGGAGCTATTTTTGAAACGGTTCCTTCAGGAAAAATAACCAATGGATGTCCTTCATCAATTACTTTCATCATTTGTTTAAATCCTTTTAATACTGTTTGATTGTTTGTTCTGTCTACCAATACATTCATGCCAGAGGTATAAAAAATACAGAATAAAGGCCATTTTTCGATTTCTTGCTTACCAGTAAACACAAAGTATTCATCAAACAAGGCGTACAAACAAGGAATGTCTATAAATGAGCTATGATTAGCACAAATGATGAATGGTTGGTTTTTTATAATATTCTCTTTACCTTTAATTTTTAAAGAAATACCTGTACAGAACAACCAAAGTCTTCCGTAAAATTTCATGAGTTTAAAAGCTAAAGGAAACCACTCTTTTTTAGATAAGAATAATTTAAAAAAAGGATAAAATAATACTAGTGATAGTGCAAAATAGAGTGCAAAATAAATTTTATACAAAAGACGGAATGGAAATAAAATAACATCCATTTGGAATCAAATTAATTAAAAAAAAACAAAATTAGTAGAAGGCATATCCAGATATAATGATTTTTATCATGTTAAGTTATGTTATGCTCACTTAAAAAGTTGAAAGGTATAGCCGACAGCAATAAACCCTTCTACAAAGCCAAGTTGTTGACTACCTCTTCCTCCATCATGAGTAGTTATAAAATTGGTTAAGTTGACATATCCGCCTTTTAATCGTGTTTGAATAAAAAAGTGGTTAAAAAATTCTAGCTGAATAGATGTGCTTAGAGATGTTGTGTAACCTGCTAAGTGAAAACCATTCCAGCTTCCACCATGTTCATCTGCCCCCCCTTCGTGAGCATGTTCATTAGCTTCTGATTGATCACCATGATTAGGATCAGAAACTCCAAGTACTTCAGATTCAGTATCTGTTACTGATGCCCCAACTCCTACTGAAAGCTCAAACGAAAGACAATGTTTTCCGTTTCGTGAAACCCATAAATTATCTCTCCTAGCAAACTCAAAAGTAAAATTATTTAGACCATCACAATGCTCCAATTTAGATACAATTCCTGTAGGATAACCATTTTGAGTATTCGTTGAAACATTATCTTCTTCTCCAACACGAATTGGAGTGTCGTTATATTCTCCAGCAAATTCTCCATTAGAAATTGTTCCAGTCATTTTTACAACTTGATCTTCAATTTCATATTTCATGTGAGCATGACCGAAAGAAACACTGTATTTGTCAGTTATAAAATACCCTATTCTCCAATCATATTGTGGTACAGAAAAACTAGAAGGATTAACATAAGTTCCAAATTCTTTAGTAGGAGCATCGCTTCCTTTAACATTTTTAATGGTAAAATCGTAATCACTACCCTTAAAGCGGATATTACTATTGGTAAATGCCGACCTATTGTACCCCCAATAAAAATAAGCTGTACCTTTTTTTCTATTGTAAGTTGGTTTTTCTTTGGGAGCTTTCTCTATATTTTCTTCAATAGGAACAATACTGCTGTCTACTTGAGAATACAAAGGAAAAAAGCCATGTAATAAAAAGAGTAAACTAAAAAAAGCAAAGAAGAGTTTCATAAAATGATACTAGAAAAATGCAAAATTAAACGGAAAGTACTATTTATCTCATGATTTAAATCATACTACTTTAATTCAACTCAACTTTATCCTTTGTTAATTCCTTTTTAGCTTTCTCAATATCTAATAATTCGTAAGGCATAGAGAGGTAATAAGGTAACTCAGTTGGTTTTTCGGTAAGCATAATAATTCTGTTTTGTGCCATTCGTTCCACCACAGACTCTACCGTTTGTTTCAAGTTTTGGGGTGGAGAACCATTGTATTGCGTTGCCATAAACTGTAGTAATTGCTCAATGGTATGCTGCCCATCAGCTAATTGCAATACCATGCCAAGCCAAGGGTCGAGCTCTTCCTTATCGTTTTTTGGATTGTGGATATCTACAATAGATATTGTTTTTCCTTGTTTAGAGAAAATTACGTTACGGTAAAAGTATTGTTTAGTGTCCATTTAAAATCGTTTAATTGTTTATAGCACCAACTAAAAGTAGGCATTCTAATTCAGTAGGATTAATTATGCTATGTTTTACTGCGTGTGGTAAAATGAAAAAATTGCCTTGCTTACCATTATAGTTTTCCTCACCAATTTCAATTATTGGATTTCCTTCTAAAACATAAATAAACTCTGTTTTTTCAGGATGAAGATGAGAAGGGTAAGTAGCATTTGCAGCTACTTTAACCATTTTTAAACCTCCATTTTTCAAATCAATTAAATTTTTTCCGCTAAAGCCTTTTACTTTTCCCGTTTCCCAATTCATTAGATCAGGATTTTTATAGTTGTCCATGTTATTCTTAAAATATTATTTCTCAATTGGACTTGGCTTTCTATTCTCGTCCATTTTTACATACTTAAATTCTCCTTCGGTAACTTTTATGCGAGTRTCTTCAAAATCTCTGTTYACATAAGCTTCAATATAWACKGTAATTGAAGTTCTWCCAATTTTAACTAAAGAAACATARCAACAAAGTGTATCGCCAATAAAAACAGGTGCGTTAAAAGTGGTAGAATCTATGGTAACGGTAACTACTCTGCCTTTAGCAATTTTTCTACAAAATACACCACCTGCTAAATCCATTTGAGAGATTAACCACCCTCCAAAAACATCTCCTGCTGGGTYGGTATCTTTTGGCATTGCTACCACTCGTATGGCTAATTCGCCTTTTGGTTTTCCGTTCATGGTATACTGTTTTAAGAATAGTGGTAAAGTTCTTGTTTTTTTATTTAAGCTATTGCTTTACTCCAATTTTCTTTACTTCGTCATGCTGAATTTATTTCAGCATCTGTTAAATTGGTTATAGATCCTGAAACAAGTTCAGGATGACGGTTAGTGAAGTTTTGTTGAGAGAAAATTACGTTGTGCAAGGAGTGTTTAAATTTCATTAAAAACAACATAGTCTAATGTTTCATCATATTTAGCTTGTGTAATTGAGGCTGTAGTGAATTTAGCTTTAACTATTTTTATAATCTCATTTTTATTTGATTTAGTTATACTACTTCCTAATATTATTTCTTTAACTGCTGATGTTGGAAAGTTTACTTGGCGATTATTGATGTTCATTTTAGCAAACCTGAACTCATCTTCACCTTTAAACTTACGAGGCAAACTATATATTACTTTTAACATTTTTGAAATCGCTTCATTTTTACTTCTTGAAAGAGGGTTGACCTTTGGTGGCTTTTTTTCACAGTAATAATCAACTTTTCCACAACTCCCAAAAATATTTTCATCATTAAATATAAATTTGGTATCAAACCCGATACAAAAACCTTCATGGTATCTAGCAAATTTTTTCCAAAGCCTTACATTGTTTTTATGCTTATTTACACAAAATATTGATAGTTGTTTATCTAGTTCTGTTCTAAATAATTTCTCAGTATTTTTTCGATTTTCAGGATTATGAAACTAGTTATTTTGAAATAAATGAGCAGCTATATTCTGAATTTCATTTTTTGATTTATTTGGAATTTGTGATGCTAGATAATAACAAGAATCCATAATATCTTTATCATTAAAGGAGTCATAATCCATTTCAAGGTAACATTCATGATGGTCTCCAAAAGAAGATGGTGGGGCATAATAAAGTTCATTATGGGTTAAAATTCGTTGATGCTTTTGATCGCACCAAGTTCGATATTTATAAACTACACTTGGTAGTTCATTATTTTCAACTTTCATGTTTATTGACTAATATCTGTTTAATCAAAAATAACCAATCTAAACCATTAACCCAGCAATGCTTTCTTCCAATTCTCTTTTTTGTTTTTCTCAACTTTATATTGGTAATTTCAATTAAAAAAATAAAGCAAAATTGGKTTACGAATTGGTTTTAACAATACGCCCATTTAGTGGTTGTTCATTTCTATAATTATGTATTGGCATTAATTTTTGTAACTTTTTTACTTGCTCTACTGATATAGTTATAGGTTCTTTGAAAATAAACCAGTWAACACCCTCCGTACATGGAGGTGTTGTAAATGAACCAACATAGTAATAAAAGTTTAGATTTTTTGGTAGANTTAGAGTTAAATCAAAGAAAGAATTAACTACTTTTTTCTCTCCAGCTTCCAATGGTAAATAATTTTCTAAGAAATCAAATGGTTCACTCGTAATACCTTCTTGGACCATAACTGAAAATACGACAAAYTGACTTTTATCATTCATGTGTACCATGTGCATTTCTAAAGGATATCGAATACCATTAATCGTATGCTCAGATTCTTCATGAAAATGAATTTGTTTTAGTTGAAATTTTTCATTGTTAAAAGTAATATAGTTGCCATTTTCAAAATTATATTGAATGGTATGACCATTATTGGCAACATCGTGTATTTTAGTTGAAGGAGAATAATGTATTTTTAGAGGTGATAATTCTGTATCTAAAATAACATCCTTATCAATAATATTTATAGGGGATTGGTGTACATTATTACAGTTAGAATTTTTTTCAACTTCAGCCCAATGTTCTGGACCTGTTTTACCTTCATAACTCCAGTGTTCATTTTTATCTTCATGGAAATTATTTTGAGGAATGATGCCATTTTTAGACTCACTATTACATGAGAGAAGAAATATTATTATACCATTCAATAGAAAATTTGATATTATTGGCTTATTCATTTTAAATACTTTTTACAATTCTTAATACTCTCTTCCAGTTCTACTTTTCGGTCTTCACCCAATTCTAAGTCTATGTCTTTAAATTTAAAGTAAATGGTTTCTAATTCATCTTCATCCATTAGGGTTTCTGCCAATACAAAAAGTTCATCATTTTCGGCAGCAATGTGATCGAGTAAATCTTGTATGTAATTGTTTAACCCTTTTTGGGCTTTTTCATAATCTCCTTCCTCTAATGCCATTTCAATTAATGAGGTGTAAGACCTAAAATCTTCGTGGTGGGTTTCAAATTCCTCAATCATTTCTTGCAACACAAAATCAGGGTGGTCGTTTATTGCAGGAAACAACACTTCTTCTTCTTTTCTGTGGTGATAACCATCGGCATATTCTCTAAAAAAAGTAATGAGTGTTGCTACTGTTGTTTTGTATTGTTCTGCATCAGCTTCCCAGTTTTTATCAAGATTTTCAATAATACCTTCTGTTTGGCAAATTACTTCGTGCTCATCGAGCATTGTTTGTATCGGATTATGTTCCATAGTTTTTTGTTTTTTTGTCATTTTGAATTAACCTTCTCCTTCGACAAGCTCAGTGTGACAAAATAAAATTCGCAATGACGGTTAATATTTATATTTTTAATTTTTTAAAACTTCTATTCAAATAAACGTTGATCATTTCTCGTCTGTATTTTCGAGAATACATATCGTTGTCCACTGCTCTTCCGCCTTTTATGGCTTTTTTAATCAAGGCTGCTTTTTCGTCTTTAACTGTTCCTTCAACAACAACTGCTTTTGGATCAACGCCTGATAAAGCAATTTTTAGTTTTCCATTTTTATCAATTGCCACAGCACTGGTTAAAGAAGTAAATTCTAAACTTTCTCTTTCCCTTAGTTTGTGAAAAGCTGTTTTAAATTCTCTGTTTAGCGGCAAAAAAATAGCGGTTAGAATAGCTGTTTCTGATAAGTTTCTTGGAGTAACACCATCACCCGTATAAATGTCTTCGAGTGGAACTTGTTTTGTTTCGTCACCATCTAATATTTCTACTTCTGCATCCATAGCAATTAAAGCTGGAGCAGTATCAGAAACCAATTCCGAGAAACAAGCATTTTTACCTTGTGTGGCAATACAAATATCTCCACCTGCCTTGCCGGCAGGCAGGTCGCACTTTAAACAGTACCCTACTGCTTCTCTCCACCATTCTGATTGGTTATAAAACAAACAGCGGTTTTCGCACAATACATTCCCGCCAATGGTTGCTGTTTTTCTGAGGAGCGGAGCACCAACAGTTAAAGCAGCTTCAATTAACATTGGAAATTCAGTTTTAAGGTCTTGGTTAAATTTTAGCTCTTCCAAAATTTCCAACGCTCCAATTCTTAAAAACTCTTCTTCTTTGGTGATGCCTTTCAACTCACTCAATTTTGAAATATCAATCAAACAAGGTGATTCTTCGTTTCCTTGATATCGATTAACCATTACATCGGTACCACCAGCCAAATATTTGAATGAACCCAAATTGGCTTTTGCCATTTCAATGGCTTCGGTTACTGATGTTGGAATTAAATATGTTTTTTCTATTGTCATCGTTTTTACATTTTGTCATTCCGACCGTAGCGGAGGAATCTTTTGGATTCTGAGTACACAATTCAAAAGATTTCTCTGTTTCGCTATCGCTTCAATCGAAATGACATTGTATCTAATTAACTGTTTCTAAATTTTTCTCTTTAATTGCTTTTAATACTTCTTCCGAATTAATTGGAAGAGAAGTTACACGAACTCCAACTGCATCATAAATTGCATTTGCCACTGCTGGAATTACTGGATGAATTGCACCCTCTCCACATTCTTTCGCACCAAAAGGACCCTCAGGGTCAATTGTTTCTACAATGCTGGTATGAATTGGTGGCGTGTCTTTACTTGTTGGGATTTTGTAATCTATCAAGTTCGCATTTACCAATAAACCATCTCTGTATTTCATTTGTTCGCTAACTGCTTGTCCTAATCCCATATGCCAAGAACCTTCTAATTGACCTTCAACAGCTAAAGGATTAATTGCTTTTCCTGCATCGTGAGCTCCCCAAATATCTACTACTTTTACATGACCAGTTTCAGTATCTACTTTTACTTCTGTAATTACTGCTCCAAAACTATATGAAGGACTCAATCCTGCTCCAGCACCTTTAAAATCTCCACCTAATTTTGGTGAGTTGTAAGAACCAGAAGTATTTAAAGCACCTACTTTTCGAGTTGCATTTTCAATGGCTTCTACCCAAGTTAAATCTATTTTTCCATCATTGGTAAAAACTCTTTCATTTTGGATGTTTAGTTCATCTTTATTGACTTCATTGACTTTAGCAACCGCCTCCAATACTTTTTCCTTTAATCTTTCTGCGGCTTGTTTGGCTGCATTACCAGCCATAAATGTTACTCGACTCGAATAACTTCCTAAATCAATTGGGGTTAAAGTAGTATCGGCAGCAACAATAAAAATGTTCTCCATGCTTAAGCCTAAGACTTCAGCAACTATAATTGCTAACATAGTATCACTTCCTTGTCCGATATCACTTGCTCCAGAAGTCACTAAAACTCTACCGTCTAAATCTACTTTTAAATGCACTACCGATTGCGGATACTCATTCCAATGGATAGGCAAAGCACTTCCAGAAATAAAGAATCCACAAGCAACACCAATTCCGTGTCCTTCGGGTAATTTTTTAAACTTATCAGCCCATTGCGATTTTTCCATTACCGTTTTTAAGGATTCCACACTTCCGTTAGAAGTAATTCTGTATTCTCCAACTGTTAGTGTTTTCTCATCTAAGAAATTCTTTAAACGCAATTCGCAGGGATCCATATCTATTTCAACTGCTAATCGATCAATAATTGTTTCTACAGCATAACGTGAGTTTACTGCTCCATGACCTCTCATTGCACCACATTGTGGCTTATTGGTATAAACTCTTCTTGTTCTAAATCCGAAATTATCAATTTTATAAGGAGCCTGTAACAGTACACCATTATAGTAAGTCGTAACTACACCAAAACTTCCGTAAGCACCACCATCAATAAGAATATCAGCATCCAACACTTCAAATTTACCATCGTTGCTAATGCCCATTTCCATAGTCATTATTGTAGGGTGTCTTCCATGGTTCGTCAAGAAGACTTCTTCTCTGTTAAATCTCATTTTTACTGGCTGACCTAATATTCTCGATAAATGAGCAATAATCATTTCATGAGGAAATGGGTCTGATTTACCACCAAAACCACCACCAACAGTTGGCTTAATTACTCGTACTTGGTTCATTGGAACTTCCAATACTTTAGCCAAATATCGATGTAAATAATGCGGCACTTGAGTTGCTGTAATAATGGTTAATCCATTTTCATCCCAAGAAGCTGTTGCCGCGTGAGGCTCTGTAAATCCATGATTAATTCCTTGAAAATCGAAATCAACTTTTATTTTATGGTCTGCTTTGGCTAACCCATCTTGTTGATCGCCAAAACGTAATTCAGCTTTTTTGTGAATGTTGTTATTAAACTTACAATGTGAATGAATTTTCTCATCTTCTCCAACATCTTCGCATGCCTCTTTCATATCAAAAAACGGACGAATAGGCGTGTAGTCAATCTCAATTAATTTACATGCTTCAGTGGCAATCTCTTCCGTATCAGCAGCAATGGCTACTACAATTTCTCCAATGTACCTTGTTTTTGAAATAGCCATTGCTCGTTCATCTTGTGAGATAGGCAAGACACCAAATTTAACTGGCAACTCTTCTCCAGTGATTACCGCACGAACACCTGCTAATGCTTCTGCTTTAACTTTGTTTACCGAATTTATTTTAGCGTGAGCGTGAGTACTTCTTACAAACTTGGTGAATAAGGCATTTTTAGTTTGGATGTCATCTGCATAGTCAGCCGAACCTTGAACTTTTTTAGCTGCTTCAATATATGGTCTTCCTTGCCCAACCATATTGAATTTTGAACCTTCTTGATTTTCAGATTGTTCATCCTTAACATAAGATTCAACGGCATCAATAATTTTCACATATCCCGTACATCTACATAAGTTGCCAGATAATGCTTCTTTAATTTCTTCYGTTGTTGGAGTTGGATTTTCTTCTAAAAAGTCTAGCGAAGTCATTATCATACCAGGCGTACAATAACCACATTGAACTGCTCCTTTTTCTACAAATTTCTCTTGTAGTTTGTGTAATTTGTTTTGGTCAGCAACACCTTCTATTGTTGTAATAATACTTCCTGCAACTCGCATTGCGGGAGTAATACAACTTTGTACTGCTTTTCCATCTACAAAAACGGTACAAGCACCACAACTTGCTTGTTCACAACTAACTTTTGTTCCCGTTAAATGGATTTTCTCTCTCAATACTTTTGCTAATGTATCGTGAGGTTTAACGATTACTTGGTAATCTTTTCCGTTAACGATTAATTTTATTATCTCCATCCTTTTTCATCTTTTACGTTATTGCGAGGCGCGAAGCAATCTTACTAATTAGAATGAGATTGCTTCACTCCATTGAATTTCGTTCGCAATGACGGTTCCCTTTTATGTTCTTTTTACCAGAAAAAATATGAATAAACTACTTATACTATTGCTGTCTGAGCAAAAAGAAAATATTATGTATGTAGTTATAACTGTGTCATTTAGCTTATTAAAAAAAGCTAATGTAAAGGTGTTGTTTTTTTGAAGAAAATAATATGATGTTTGTCACATTATTGGTAAATAAAGCTTTACTGCGTAACTATTTAGCTTTTTTAATTAAAATAGTTATCATAGGAGTAGTTACCATTATAATCCCTGCTAAAAGACCAAATCCTGCGGCTAAAAACACATACATATAGGGTTGTACTTTGTCTTGCATTTCTCCAAAAGAGGAAGGATTATCTGTAAAGTACATCCAAACACTTTTTTCTACTCCTCCTAATAATAAACAGGTTAAGAAAATTCCGAGAGAAATATTAAAAACCCAATAGCCTAATTTAAGGGTTTTTGAATATTTATCGAGGAACTCTTTCCCCTCAAGATTTACAATGTAAAAAACAGAGGCCAATAAAATGGTAGTATTAATTCCAATAGTTGTTCCCATTGAGTGTGCAACTGTAATATGTGTTCCGTGGGTAAATAAATTAATGTAAGGGATTGAAATTAATAAGGCTACAATTAAATTAAAAAACACCCAAAAATCAGTTGCCATTAAAAATTTATAAGCCATATTGTTTGATTTTTTATTCTCGACAGAAAGAGATTTTTTCCAATCAATAATTATGCTAATAAGTATTATCCACTCGGTCATACTAACTCCATAAGACAAAAATCTAACCCAAGGTTGAGTAGGTACAATGTAAGYATNRRWRAGMYCATCNCTMWCRTYAANNWYTWAWCARANMTRRKMAATAAAAGAAGAAAGCTTTTTTACCTTTTCCAATGTTATTATCAGCTTTAATTTTTGACATCAGAAAAATGGCTATACCATAAACTAGCATATTCCAACAACCTGCTAAAGAGCCGTAAGATTTCCATTGAATAGTAAAATCTTTTATAAAATTCTCTCTAAAATAAGGAATCATCCAAAAGTTAGTTTCTCCTAAATGATAAATCATAAAGGCTATTCCTGTTCCCCACATCCATAAATAAACTGGCCATGCTTTAACCTGCTTAACAACCGTTTTGAAATAGTTAATCCCAAACAATACCCATCCAAAAAGAATAGGCAACGAAATAATGGGGGCATAGGCAAAATATTCTCTTCCTCCCATATTTCCAGTAAAAAAAGAGACATAAATGGCTATTGCACATAGTATAAATAAGATGAGATGAGATGCCGCTAATTTTTTAGAAAATAAATTGAGTTGAAGTACTTCAGTGAGGTAATAATAGATGCCACCAGTAGAACAAAGGATAATCCAACCTAAAACAGTGCTCACGTGAAATGGGCGCATTTTATTAAATGCAATCACCTCTTTTAAAAAATCTGGAAGAACATATTGGATTCCTGCCAAAGCTCCAAAAATTGCCCCTACAATTAAAGCCAATAAAGAAAGTATTAAAAATATAAAAGAGATTTTTTTCATTATTGATTTTTATATTTAATACCTACCCAGCCACTTGCATCTGTTTCAGCATCTTTAATTGGGTAATATCCTGTTTGGTCAACTTCTGTTAAAAATTGTACGAGTGCATCTTTTTCTTCTTCAGTAAAGTTGAACTTGGGCATTGATTTTATGCCACTATTTAAGAAAGCTTTGACGTAGGCCGGGCCTTTATATTCTTGCGAAATAATATTGGTTAAGTCTGGTCCTAAATACCCTCCTAAGCCATAAAATTGGTGGCAAGCAGTACAATTATTTTCTTGATAAAGCTGTTCTCCTTTTATAGCCTGTTTTGACATTTTTGGAGTATTGTTAGATGTGCCTTGCGTGTAAACAAAAATGTTGTATGTTGCAAACATAACTAAAAGGGAAATCATTACCCAGCGATTTTTATTTATCAGGATATCATTTTCAGACATCCTGCAAAAATAGAAAAATTATAGACCTGCACCTATACTTTTTCCGCCATCTACATAAATAGTTTGACCAGTAATAAATTGAGTATTCAAATCGCAAAGAAAAGCTACTGTATTTGCAATGTCTTCAGGTTGCCCCATAGATTTTGTTGGTTGTGCCTGAATTAATTTTTCTTGTACTTCTGATGGTAATTTTTGAGTTAAAGGGGTGTCAATCAAACCAGGAGCAATAGCATTTACTAAAACTCCGTACTTACCTAGCTCTAATGCCAAAACTCTTGTCAATCCAACAACACCAGCTTTAGAAGCAGAATAGTTTGATTGACCTCTGTTTCCTAACCAGGCTCGTGAAGCGATATTTACAATTCTACCTCTTTTTTGCTCCCGCATTAATGTACCAGCAACTTTACACATTAACCAAGTTCCTTTAAGGTTAATGTCAATTACCTTATCAAAATCTTCAACTGGCATTTTCCAAATAACATTGTCTTTAATTATACCAGCATTGTTTACAATTACATCCACTCCTCCAAATTCACTTTTAACGGAATCAAACAAAGAATTTACATCATTTTCGCTACTAATATCGCAAGAAATAAATTTAACTGAACTTCCTAAGCTATTTGCTAGTGCTTCACCATTTTCAGTATCTACATCTACTAAAATAGTCATGTAGTTTTCGTTAACCATTCGTTTAGCAATTGCTTTACCAATTCCTTTTGCTGCTCCTGTAATTATTGCTACTCTTTTATCCATTTTTTATTGCTATTAATTTTGCTAATATGCTAATTGCTATTTCCTCTGGTCCTTCAGCATTAATGTCAATGCCCATAGGCATATCTACTTTGTCTAACTCTTTTTTAGTTGCTAATTTTCCTTCTGTAAACATTTTTTTTGTGAGCTTGACTTTTCGTTCACTACCAATCATTCCTAAATAGGCATAAGGTTGTTTAATGCAATAAGAAAGTATGTCTCTATCGTGAGAATGCTCATAAGTCATAATAACGATATAGGTGTTTTTATCAAAAGGAAGTGATGGTAAGACTTTTTTATAATCTAAACTCATTTTGTTTATCCCTTCACTATTTATATCATTAAGGTAATCTTTCCTGTCATCAATAACGTAAATATCAAAATTCATATCAGCAGCAATTTTTGCCAAGGAATTCCCTGTATGCCCTGCCCCAAATATGTAGAGTTTATTCATTTTCTGTATAGGTTCGATGTAAATTTCAACGCTTCCACCACAGCACATACTGTGCTGGTGAAGTAAATCATGTTTATATAATTTTGCTTCATTCTTTTTGATTTGCTGTAACCCATTTTCAATTACCGTTTTTTCTAAATTTCCACCACCAATCGTTCCTAAAATGCTGCCATCTTCTTTTACAATCATTTTAGCACCAACTTTTCTTGGAGTAGAGCCTTTTGTTTGTACAATAATGCACAAAACCGCTTTCTTATTCCCCTTTCTAATTGTTTCTATTTCGTTAAGCAAGTTCATATTTTATTGCTTCTAATTCTTGTGGGGTGTTTATGTTTTTTAAAATGGAACTACTGTTAACTTCAATGTGTTTTTTTGGAAAATTTTCAAAAACTTCTTTTAACGTGTTGTAATTCTGGTAATTAGTTGAAATTTCATTTTTAACCATTCTATTAATAATAACTGGGTGCCCGCCTTTCCCTTTATAAGTAGGAATTGTTATTCCTTTTAATTCTGTGTGATTGATAAGATTTTCTAAAACATCATTTTCTACAAAGGGATTATCTACGTTATGAATGAAAATATAATCAGATTTTACATTTTCTAACCCTAATTGAAGAGAAAACAATCTTCCTTTTTCTGGGGCTGAGTTTTTAATAATTCTAGCATTTTTTTTAACTTCATCTGTTTCAGTTTTCCATTTTGATGTTGCAAATTTTTCATTTAAAACAACTACAATGTCTTGTATTCCAAAAATCTTGTAGGAATTAACTATYTNANATAAAAATGTAATGTTTCCTTTTAATAACCAAGGTTTAGGAAATTCCATTCTTAGGGACTTCCCTCCGGCCAGGATAAGTACTGAAATATCTCGATCCCTTTTTTCGTTCTGGCTTTTCATGCGTTGCTAAATAATAAATTAAGTGCGGATTAATTTATGAGTAAAATCATAATTTCATCATTTTATAACTAAATGGCTTCTAATTACCYCCCCCTCTGGCTTTTATTCGATTGAAGACTTGGGTTAACTCTTCTTATATTAAGCACACCTTCCTCTCGAACCTAAATTAGCAAATCATTCCCCCTCCTATCTTTGTACTTATATAATGATGAAAAAGTGATACTAAAAACATTCTTTGTTTTCCCATTCTTTCATCAGTATTACCATTTCTTTTTGTAAGCAACAGAGCGATTACATACTAATCACAAAAATTGACACCTAAAAATAAAGATATTCTTTTAAGTTTTTAATGACCGGACTTAAAAGATAAATAAACGGCTGTCTATAAGGGTGGCGGTTTTTTACCTTCTACGGTGTTTATTTTTTTTACGGTTGGCAAAAAACTCCTGTTTCTTTCTTTCTTTTTCTCGTGCAGCTTCTTTCCTTTCAGCATCATTCATTGGTCTATCCGTTTGTGGAAATGGATTGTCAGAAATCACATTAATACTTCTCTTAATCAGTTTTTCGATGTCTTTTACAAAAACATTTTCTTCAGGTTCGCAAATAGAAATGGCTATTCCTTCTTCCCCTGCACGACCGCACCTACCAATTCGGTGAACATAAGTTTCTGGTTCATTGGGTATATCAAAATTGATAACGTACCTCAGCTTATCAATATCAATTCCTCTTGCCGCAATATCGGTAGCCACCAACACTCTAATTTGACCAGCCTTAAATTGGGATAAAGCTTTTTGGCGTTGATTTTGGGCTTTATCACCATGAATAGCTGCCCCTTTAATATTTTTCTTTTGCAAATTTCTAACTATTCGATCTGCACCATGTTTGGTTCTAGAAAAAAGCAATACTCGATTTAGATCCGGGTTTTTTAGGATGTGCAACAATAATTTATTCTTACAATCTTTATTGGTGGTATAGATATATTGTTGAATTGTATCTGCAGTTGACGAAACCGTATCAACAGCAACTTTCTTGGGATCAATTAATATTTCCCTTGATAAAGAGAGTATTTTATTTGGCATGGTAGCAGAGAAAAACAGCGATTGTCTTTGCTTCGGTAACTTTGCCAATAATTTCTTAATGTCGTTAATGAAACCCATGTCAAGCATCCTATCCGCTTCATCCAACACAAAATATTTTACATCAGCCAATGAAATATATCCCTGATCCATTAAGTCAAGTAATCTTCCTGGAGTAGCTATCAATATATCTACACCCTGATTTAACGCTTGAGTTTGTGAGCCCTGTTTAACACCTCCAAAAATTACGGTACTTTTAATGTCAGTATATTTTGCATAAGCACGAATATTTTCTCCTATTTGAATCGCTAATTCTCGAGTAGGCGTTACTATTAATGACAGTACTTTTCTTCTGCCGTTAGATTGGTTTTTGTCTTTTACAATGTGTTGAATTATAGGAATTGCAAAGGCCGCAGTTTTTCCAGTTCCTGTCTGTGCACTACCCAAAACATCATCTCCATTTAAAACAAGCGGAATTGATTTAGCCTGAATTGATGTGGGTTCAGTATAGTTTTGATCCCTGACAGCTTTCAATAAAGCGGGAATTAAATTTAAATCTTCAAAAGTCATAGAGCCGGTTTTAACATTTGGCTAAGCTACAATTAAAAAGGTTAGGGAATTATATAGACAGTAGTAATCTCTAAAATTTAGCACAAGGTACGAAGTGTCTTTTTCTTCGTTTTTTCTTTTTGTAAGGATATTCGTAAACAAGTGATATTTCATGAGACCCACCTGTATCTCCTTTCAATTTAGAAATAGTAATGTCATAAGAATATCCTATTTTCATTCCCTTGTTTTGAAAACCAATCAGTATGATAACAGCATCATTATTTGACAAACTCGCTGTTTTTATAAAAGGAATTCCTCTGTACCATAGGCCTATAACAAAAGCATTTCTATTGTAGTATGCTCCCAAGTCTAATTGAGTCCAGTCAAGTTGATGTTTGTAATTAAATGCTGCTGTAATACTTGTCTCTACATCTCCTTTAACATTTTCATCTAACACAAAATTATAGCCTCCATGGAAGGATGTCTTTAAAGGTAAGTAAGCAACTCCTGATAAAAAAGATTGTTCTGGCTGTGTAATGTGATCTAAAGAAAATCCAATCCAAAAATTTTGAGAATAAATTAACCCGCCCGTACTTGCATCAAGATAAGAGTTCGCATCATCAGAAAAAGTTTCTACTGTTTCTGCTGCCCCATCCCTTATTATTTGATCTGCAAACACCAATCTTGACTTATCAATTCCTCTAGAAGTGTATGAAAATTTAAGCCCTGCTCTTACAAATAATTTCCTATGTATTGCAAAATAATAAGAATAAAGACCTCCAATATTGGTGAACTTTAATCCTCCACTCCCAGCCTTATCATGAGTCGCAATTATACCAACTCCGCTATTAAGGTCGGTTAAATTATGATCGTAAGCAAATGAATAAGAAACAAAAGCTCCAGGAATTGATGCCCATTGATTCCTAAATATTCCTGATAAACGACCTACATCTGTATTGCCAGTAAAAGCAGGATTCAGGTATAATGAATGAGCATAAAATTGTGAAAATTGGGGGTCTTGAGAATAAGCCGAAAGGCTCATCAACAAAAGAATTATTACTACTATGTTTTTTAACAATTTCATCATTACCTTACAAGGGTTACATCTCCCGCTTTAGTTAATTTTTTTCCATCGAAATAAGTTATTTGTATTTTCCACACGTAAACATCCTGTTGCAACATCGTTCCGTTAAGATATCCGTCCCATCCAATTTTAATATCGGATGATTCAAATATTAATTCCCCCCATCGGTTAAAAATCATTAGACGATACTCGTCTACAAACTCTGTAAATGGATAGAATACATCATTCAATAACGATGTGATATCATACTGACCACCACTTGGTCCATTAGGATTTGGTGTAAATGCATTTGGAATATCAAAGGTGTAATAAGGATTTATTACGATTTCTAGTTGATAAACACCTGTACAGCCATATTGATTGGTAACAGTTATGGTAACCACATAAGTCCCCGTATCCTGATAGGTATGAACCGGATTGCTAACTGAAGAAGTATCCCCATCTCCAAAATCCCATGTTATACTCACTCCTCCAACAGATAAATCAGTGAAGGTAATGGTTGGAAATTGTAAATCTGTTATTAATAAATCTGCAGTAAAATTAGCAATAGGGTCAAGATAAGTAGTAACAGCACTTATAATAGTTGTATCATTTACGCATCCCTCATCAGTTGTAACAGTTAAAGTTACATTAAAAGTTCCTGAAGAATTATAACTGTATGTTGGATTTTGAGTAGTGGAAGTCCCTCCATCACCAAAATCCCAAAACCAAGATATTATTGAATCCACAGAGGTAGTAGAAAAATCAGTAAATGACACTACAACTGGAGCACACCCTATCCCATTTCCAATAAAAGAAACATCTGGTAAAGGTTTAAATTCAACAGATGCTGAATCTGTTATTATTACACCACATTGATTAGAAACAGTTACAATATAAGTCGTTGGTTGAGTAGGGATTATTTGAAATGCCCCAGCTGTAGTTCCTAATCCGTTATTCCAACTATAAGTTAAAGGACCTGTATTTGGATTATTAACTGTTACAAAAATCAATGTGTTTGTGCCGGGACAAATAGGTGAATTAACAACAACATTAACATCACTTTGAAACAGAGATTGAACATTCACAACTACAGTATCAGAAGTTCCTACACATCCATTTTGATCTATAGCGTTAACTATATACATAGTTGTAGTCGTAGGAGCAACATTTGCAGGATTAGCAATTCCAATGTTATTATCCCAAAAATAAATATACCCTCCACTACCACCTGAAGCTGAACTTAATAAATTTATATTATCTCCATAACATATAGTTGTGTCTGGAATATCAATTGTTATTACTGGTGTTGGAGAGCCAATTGTTACAGAAACAGAGTCCAAACAACCGTTAGTATCTGTAACTATAACAGTATACGAACCAGGAACCAAATTAGTAGCGGTTATTCCTGTTTGAGGTGGAGTTGTGTTCCAGCTGTATGTATATGGAGCTGTCCCACCTGTGTGGGTTACGCTCGCAGATCCATCATTACTCCCAATACAATTTTCATCCGAAAACAAAGAAATTGAAGCACTTAAAACTGCAGGCTCAGTAACAACAACTATTTGATTAATTGAGCAATTATTTGTGTCAGTCACAATAACTGTATGAGGTCCACTTTGTAAATTAATAATGTTGGCTGTCGTATCTCCGTTTGACCAACTATAACTATATCCTGGAGTTCCTCCACTTATAGAAATCATTATTTCTCCATCAGATCCCCCAAAACAGCTAATAGTGACAACGGAATCTATTGTAATAAGCATTTGAGTTGGTTCTCCTATTATTACCGAATCCATAGCTATACA
The DNA here is from genome assembly GCA_002402165.1 of Flavobacteriales bacterium. GTDB lineage: Bacteria > Bacteroidota > Bacteroidia > Flavobacteriales_E > Vicingaceae. Next base: position 30,670 of record NVVI01000005.1, on the reverse strand, counting down.
CCCATTCGCATCAGTTAAAGTAACAAAATGAGTTCCAGCCATTAATGTAGTTGGATTTGCTCCAACTGCACCACTTGGTGCCCACATATAACTATAAGGGGTAGCACCAAAAGTAGGGGTTGCAGTTGCCGTGCCCGTATTCCCTCCAAAACATAATACATCGGAAAAAGAGCTAATATTTACTTGTGGGCTCGGTATGTTGGTAATTGTTACAGAGTCTGTTTGAAAACAACCGTTTGAATCTGTTATTGTTACAAAGTAAGTTCCTGATACAACATTTGTAATTGCAGCAGTTGTATCTCCATTTGACCATAAAATCGAATATGGTAGAGTTCCTCCTGTAACTGTAGATAATGCCCCTCCATTAGCTAAGCCACAAAATGTGTTTACGACATTAACTATACTTATTGTCAACGGTGTTGGCTCTGTTATTGTTCCATTGTTTACTGATGTACATCCATTACTATCTGTTACTGTAATCGTATAATTGCCAGCTGGAATATTATTGGCTATGGAATCTAAATCCCCATTACTCCATACATAACTATATGGTAAAGTTCCTCCCAAAACACTTACTACCATCTCTCCATCATTACCACCATTACAACTTACATTGGCCTGAGTTAATGTTAATGCTAGACCAGCTAGTGGCTGAGTAATAATTGCTGTGTCTACTAATGTACAACCATTTCCATCAGTAATAGTAACAATATATGTCCCCGCAATTAGAGAACTAATCGTGTCTCCTCCTTGTCCATTAGACCATAAATAGGTATAGTTCAATGTTCCCCCACTAACCGTAACAACTGCATTACCAGTATTTGCACCAAAACAAGAAATATTGGTTGTTGCCATTGTTGAAGTTAAAATAGTAGGCTCAGTTATGATTACGGAGTCAATTAATATACATCCTTGATTATCTGTTACTGTCAATATATATGTTCCTGCTACTAATCCAGTATTCAGTGAATCTGTATCTCCATTACTCCAACTATAAGTATATGGTAAACTTCCTCCTGTAACTATTACCGAAGCCTGTCCATCATTACCACCATTACAACTTACATTAGTTTGACTAAAAGTAAAGTTTATTGGCTGTGGTTCTGTAATTGTTACCGAATCTATATATATACATCCAGCACTGTCTGTTACTGTTATAATATAAGTTCCTGCGATTAAGTTAAGTTCAGTTGCTCCTGTTCCTCCACTCGACCATAAATAAGTATAAGGAATTGTCCCTCCTGAAGGCGTAATTGTCGCTTGCCCATCATTAAATCCGTTACAACTTACATTAATTTGAGTTAAAACAGCTACTAACAAAGTAGGCTGAGTAATAGTTACACTTCCTGTCTCTACACACCCATTATTATCGGTTACTGTTACTGTATAAGTCCCCGAAGTAACATTATTAGCAATCGAATCTAAATCCCCATTATTCCACACATAAGTATAACCAGATGTTCCTCCCGATGGAACTACTAATCCTTCTCCGTCATTACCTCCGTTGCAACTTACGTTAACTTGACTCATGGTTAATATCAACTGTGTTGGTTCTGTTATGATTATTGAGTCGTTTGTGCTACACCCTAGAGTATCGGTAACAGTTATATAATAAGTGCCTGCGGGTAAATTATTAATACTGTCATTAACTGATGGTATTGGACTCCATAAATATGTATATGGCAATGTCCCGCCTGCTGCAATTACTACTCCACTTCCTAAATTATCTCCAAAACAAGGATTATTTACAGAAGTAGTAGTGGATGTTAATGGAGCCAGTGGTTCTGTTATTATTATAGTATCTAAATCGGTACAACCTAAACTATCCGTTGTAGTAACTGTATAAGTCCCTGCTACTAAATTAATCTCTGTTGGATTTGTTCCGCCTGTTGACCATAAATAAGTATAAGGGGTTGTTCCTCCTGAAGTAGTTACTGTAGCTTGTCCATCATTACCACCATTACAACTCACATTTATGGAAGTATTAATGTTAGACACTAACAAAGTGGGCTCTGTTATTGTTCCATTGTTGACAGATGTACATCCATTGCTATCGGTTACTGTTATGGTATAATTACCAGCAGGAATATTATTGGCTATGGAATCTAAATCTCCATTACTCCATACATAACTGTATGGTAAAGTTCCTCCCAAAACACTTACTACCATCTCTCCATCATTACCACCATTACAACTTACATTGGCCTGAGTTAATGTTGTAGTTAATGCTGAAGGCTCACTTATTACTACCGTTATAGAATCAATACACCCTTGTGCATCAATTACAACCACAGAATAAGTTCCTGCTATTAATCCTAAAGCGGTTGAGTCTGTTCCTCCTGAAGGTGACCAATTATAAGTATAATTAAGCGTTCCTCCTGTTACATTAACCGTTGAGGATCCTGTCGCTCCACCAAAACATAATACATTTAGGTTTGTAGTAGTCAATGCTAAAACTAATGGTTCTGTAATTGTGATTGAATCTATAAAAATACAGCCTTGATTATCTGTTACTGTCAATATATATGTTCCTGCTACTAATCCAGTATTCAACGAATCTGTATCTCCATTACTCCAACTATAAGTATAAGGTAGGCTTCCTCCTGTTACTATTACTGATGTTTGTCCATCATTTCCGCCATTACAACTCACACTAATCTGACTAAATGTAAAATTTAATGGTTGCGGTTCTGTTATGGTTACTGAATCTAAATAAGTACAGCCTAAGCTATCAGTTACTGTTATWGTGTAATTCCCAGCAACCAAATTAGAATCTGTAGGGTTAGTTCCTCCTGTTGACCATAAATAAATATATGGAAGTGTTCCTCCTGAAGGTGTTATTGTCGCTTGCCCATCATTAAACCCATTACAACTTACATTAATTTGAGTTAAAACAGCTGTTAACAAAGTAGGCTGGGTAATGGTTACACTTCCTGTTTCTACACATCCATTAACATCAGTTACAGTAACTGTATAGGTCCCCGAAGTAACATTATTCGCAATCGAATCTAAATCCCCATTACTCCATACATAAGTATAACCAGGAGTTCCTCCTGATGGGACTACCATTCCTTCTCCTTCATTACCTCCGTTGCAACTTACGTTAACTTGACTCATGGTTAATGAAAGGGCACTTGCTGGCTCTGCTATGGTAACAGTTGCAGTGTCAGTACATCCATTTGTATCAGTAACAGTTACTGTATAATTCCCTGCTATTAATCCTGTTCCTGTAGCATTGTTTCCGCCAGTTGGCGACCATGTATAATTAAACCCAGGAGTTCCTCCTGTAACTGTAACAGTTGCAGTTCCATCATTTCCTGAAAAACAAAAAACATTGGTAAAAGAATTAATTGATGTTGTTAAAGCTGGAGTTGCATTTGGTACAACAATAGTTGCTGAATCTATGCAATTATTATTATCCGTTACTATTACGGTATAAGTCCCTGCAGATATATTTGACACACTAGCTGTAGTATCTCCCGTTGACCATTGATAGGTATATCCTGGAACACCTCCTGATGCATTTGCTGTCATTGTTCCATTAGAAAGGCCACATGTTGAATTGGTAAATGTCGGGGTCAATGTTAAATCAGAAGGTTCAGTGATTGTAAATGCTTCAGTTAAAATACAGTTATTCGTATCAGTAATGGTTACTGTGTAAACTCCTGCTTGTAATCCTGTTGCTGCTGAAGCACTTCCTCCCGATGGAGACCAGCTATAAGAATATCCTGGTGTTCCTCCAATAACAACAACATTTGCTGAGCCATTATTACCACCAAAACAAGTTACATTTGTTTGACTTGGAGTAGCACTTAATGGAGCTGAAGGTTCATTAATTACAACATTTGCTATTGCTGAACAACCATTCGAATCAATAACTGTTACCGTGTAATTTCCTGCAGATAGTCCAATTGCCGTTTGGGAATTTCCTGCTGCTGGAGCCCAAGAAAAAGTATATCCAGGTGTTCCTCCCACAACATTTACTGTAGCTTGTCCATCACTACCTCCATAACAGCTTACATGAATAATATTAGAAATTGATGTTGTTAAAACAGGTGGTTCATTGATTGTAATACTTATGATTGTGTCACAATTATTACTATCAGTAATAGTAACATTATAAATTCCTGCTGTTAAGCCAGTTGCAGTTGCTGCATTTCCTCCAGATGGAGTCCAAGCAAAAGTATAACCTGGTGTTCCTCCAAAAGGCGTAACTGTAGCTTGTCCATCATTACCAAAAAAGCAGGAAACATCAGTACTAACATAGGTCGCAGTTAATGGTTGTGGTTGAGTAATCGTAAATGTTTCTTGAGTAGTACATCCATTACTATCAACAACATCAACAGTATATGTGCCATCTGGAATATTTGTTGCTGTACTGCCTGTTTGAATTGGAGAAGTATTCCATGTGTATGAATAAGGCGTTGTAGTTCCAACCGTAGTAATAGTTGCACTACCTGATGAGCCTCCAAAACAAGAAGCACTAATGGTAGTAATAGTATTTACACCCTGAAACCCAACAAATGTTATTACAATAGTATCAATATCAGCTGGACAATTTCCAGTGCCTGTATTAGTAAGGTAAAGTATAACAGAACCTGATGCAATTTCAGCCGCTGTTGGAAAATATTGTGCATTTAAATCTGTATTATTAGGGCTAAATACATTGGACCCACCAGACCACATTCCTCCTGTCCCTCCTGATTGAGTCCCAGTAAGCTGAACAAATGTTGCTGTAATGCATATTAATTGATCAGGACCTGCATCTGCTACAATAGGTCCAGGTATTTGAGTAACCGTTTGAGATACCGCTACAGGAGGACAATCGGATAAATCACTTATTACAACCGTGTAACTTCCTGGCCCTACAAATATTGATTGTGTTGTGTCTAATGTATTCCACTGGTAACTGAATGGAGGTGATCCTCCTGTTGTGTTAACAGTTAATGTTATGCCAGAATCTGCCGGACACATTATTGCAGGATTTGGTGTAATATTAGCACTTAAAGTAGGATTAAAAAATACTCTAACAGTATCACAAATTGTAATTATTGTACACCCTCCTATTGGATTACCACATACTTCATAATCTATAAAAGGAGGAAAAAGTGTATCAGTTGGAGAAACAGATATAGTATCGCAACCAGATGTGCAACTAAGATATTGATCCCAATCCCCTGGACYACCAGGATTAATAGAAGTCCAAGTTATAGATGATTCTACATATCCAGTTGTATTTATATCACTAGAACACCCATTATTTACAAAAGTTGATGTAGTAACATTTGGAGCAGACAATGATGTTATAATATATTCATTTGCATTGTTACCAGCTTTACAAAAAGTTAAGATGTGAGGCCCCACACCTGTTAGGCAAATTTTTCCTCCAATGGGAGTAGGGGGACCACAATTAATTTGGTAACTAAGTGCTCCTCCAGGTGTTGCTCCAGATAGAATATCAAAAATAACCCCTACAGAAGTGGGGTCTAACGTGATAATAAATTCAACACAATTTGTCCCAGCACCACCACAACAATCATCCTCTCTAATTACATTCGGACTAATCCAACTACCTTGAGGTTGACCTGTTAAGTCTACAATAAAAGAAGGTGTATTAGGATCACACTGAGCCGAGACATTACTCAATATAGCAACGAATAAAATAATAAAAAGTGATATGTATTTTAATATTCTCAAGTGTCTATTTTAATTCGTCAAAATTTTCTAACAGTTTCATTATAGTTGCTCTTAATAATTCAACCTTTTTTAATTCTTCTGGATTTTTATTGGATGATTCAAAAAATTCATCTATTAATAGAAATAAAATTTCTCTAATCTTGTCAGCAGAAAGTGGTTTATCTTTTACTAACGTTGTAGTAGGGGGAAGGGTTACAATTTCTTTCTTATTTAAATCTATTGTGTATCCTAGTGTTATTTCATGGCTTAAGCCTGAATTGATATTGGAATTAACTGTTGCAAAATCATATACATACCTTATTCTAAGGTTTTTTAAACTTACACCGGCATGTAAATTAATTGCATAATCATTTCTATAACCAATACCAACAAGAAACATATCCTTATAATGTACTAAAGCATTTACATCAAATTGTAAAGGAATATTTTGAGCATATCTTGTTAGTACGACAGGTTGTACTTTTATATTTCCTGACGAAGTTAGATTAACTATGTATGAAGCTTGCCCAATAAAGTACCTGGAATTCTCTACTAGATATCCCTCTTTTTTTTGATTCCCTTCAAGTAATTGAGGCACACTCAATCCTAATAATAATTTATTTGATAAGCTATATTCTACCCCAAAAGAAGCATCAAAAAAAGTTTCTGAAGTTGAACCTTTATTTACTAATGGGTCTTCAACATCTCTAACAGTAGATTCGCCTATTCTTAATAATCGATTTTGAATATCCAATCCTAATCCAAAACTCAAGTCAGATTTTTGATTTAATTTTATATGATAAGCATACTTTACTGATCCTGTTAATGTATTAAAAAGTCCTCGCTGATCATTTTGAATACTTACCCCTATACCAGAATTAATATCAGCTAATGGAGCTGACATAGTAAATAACTGGCTAACTGGAGAACCTTCAAATCCTGACCATTGAGTTCGGTGGTGTAAAAACATTTCTAAATTCTCATTATGACCAGCATGAGCTGGATTAAATACTAAAGGATTAATTGTATAATTAGAATAAAAAGGAAGTTCTTGCCCAAATCCCTCAATCGAAATAAGTATTGATAATGTAATTAGTATGTTTTTTATAATTTTCATAAATTACTCTGAAACTATTGTTATAAATCCTTTTCTAACTTTTGATTCCGTTTTAATTTCAACTATATAATAATAAGTTCCATCTGGAAGTTGATTTCCATTCCAAGTTCCTTTCCATGTATTGTTATAATCCAATGACTCAAAGACCGTATTTCCGGAAGTATTAAAAACAAGTACTTTTGTTTCAGGATGATTTTCTATCCCAATAATATTCCAAGTGTCATTAAACCCATCACCATTTGCCGATATTAAGTCTGCAATAGTAATATCAGATGTAGATGCTGTAACATAAACCGTTATGTTATCTTGGTAAATACACCCATTGCTATCAATAATTGACACTACATAATTAGTTGTTGCCGTAGGGGTTGCTGTAGTAATGTAATCATTTGGTGCACTAAGCGTTGCTGCTGGAGACCAAGAATAGAATAAGCCTCCAAATGCTGAAATGGTGGCTGAATTTCCTAATTCAATTGTAGTATCATTACTTGTTCCATAATTAAATGGAAATATATCTAGAGTTATTGTATTTGATGTATCTGAAGGGCAAGAACCATTTTTAACTAATGTTCTATACATTGTTTGATTTGTAATATTTATATATGTCAGAGTGTCTGTAAAAATTCCTAATACATTCCAATTAACTCCATTATCAATACTTTCTTCCCAACCTACTACACTTCCCTGATGTCCGTTAACATAAAGAAATCCTGAAGAAAGATAGCAAATCGTGTCATCAATAAATAAGGTGCCTGGATTGGTAATACTATCTACTGTAATCAAATATTGCGATGTGTCGTTTGGACATACTCCATTATTTGCAATAACTTGAAAAAGGGTTGTTTGAGTTAAATTATTAAAAACATTGGCAGTAGAGTTGTTTCCTAGAGATGTCCATGAAGCTCCACCATTAACAGAAAATTCCCAATCGATAATAGTTCCAATAATTCCACTTGTAATAAGCGAACCAGAATTTCCTGAAACACATACATTTGATGGTGCTGTAATTGTTCCTGCAAACGGAACATCATCTACTGTAATAGTAACTGTGTCAGAAAATGCTTGAGTGCAAACTCCATTTCCTACAATAACTCTTAATAAAGTTGTAATGGAAAGATTACTATAGTTGTAGGTATTTGTTGTATTACTTAACGTAGACCAAGAAGAGCCTCCATTAATAGAGTTTTCCCAATCCACAATAGTCCCAGATTCACCGGATAATGTAATTGTACCTGAATTGGAGTTTGCACAAACTGTAGTATTTGCAGAAAGTGTTCCTCCTATCGGAATATTATCTACGGCTATAATTGCTATAGTCGATGTGTCAGTATTACAATCACTAACAATAACTCTATACCAGGTTTCTAGTGTTAAATTTAAATATGATTGAGTGTTGGTAGTATTGGCTATAGTCGACCATGACCCCCCAGCATTGATAGAGCTTTCCCAAGAAGAGATAGTTCCGGATTCTCCAGATAATACAATACTACCCGAATTAACCCCAGAACAAACCGTTTGGTTTGATGGAGATAATGTTCCTCCTACCGCTCCTGGTAAGACTGTTATTTGTGCGGTATCAGAAAATTCAATCTGACAATTGCCACTCTTAACTAAAACTCTGTAAAGATATGTTGAAGGCTGATTTACATAATTATAGGAATTAGAACTATTGGCAAGACTATTCCATGCTCCTCCTCCATTAGATGAGAACTCCCAATCTAAAATCGTTCCCGTTTCTCCTGATAGTGTTAATGTTCCATTATTTGGAGGAACGCATACTGTTGCGCTTCCTAAAATATTTCCGCCAACAGTTAAAGAATCAATGGTTAATATAGCTATTGTAGATGTATCTTGAGGGCAAAATCCATTTTTAACAACTGCCCTATACCAAGTTTCTTGAGTTAGGTTACTATAGTTTTCAGCACTAGTTGTATTTGTTATATTACTCCATGACCCACCGCTGTTAGTTGATAATTCCCAAAATTGAATATCTCCTAAGTAAGAGTTTAAATTAAGTGTTCCGCTATTATTACCAACACAAACTGATTGGCTTGTAGCAATTATACCACCATAAGATAATGTATCAGATATAACAGCTATGTTGCCTAAGGTATCGTTGTTATTGTTAACATCCCCTACTAGATTAGTATAAAATATAAAATTATAAGTATTAGCTGTTGATAAGTCTGCTAAAGCAGTAAAAGTATATGTAAAAGAAGATGTAGCGGGAAAAGGGGATAAAATGATGGTCTCTGTTACAAGTACTCCTCCATTAATTTCATAAGAAACATCAAAAGAACCACTATATGATCCTCCAAAATTAAATATAACAACAGTAACTAACTCAGCATTAGAAAGCTCACACCCAGAATTTGGACTAGATGATGACAAAATCCCAACATCTTGAGATGAAACTCCTTTCGCAAAAAAGACAAAAAAGACAAGTACAATTATTTTTAAACAATTGTTAATTATGTAACTGCTATTATTCATATTAAAAATTCCTTTAATTTAATTAAACTTCCTATAATCATAGTCTTTTCTCTTTATTTTGTACCTTTACTAAAGGTACTTATTTTTTAAGTAATTAATTAACTTATTTCGACTAACCCAAATTTACCGTAGATAAATCTACGTATTAACACTAGTGTTAATACGTGTTTTTAGAATTTTAGTTACACTTGTTTTATCTAGTAAGAAATCGTTGGTAAGGATATAAAGCATAACATGATGCTATTTTGTAGATTTCCTTTTCGATCAAAAATTCTTGCCAAATATATCTGCTTCTCCTCTCCTTTTCCTCATTAATATTTTATATATTAGTTTAATCTAATTTTATCAATCATTATGAAAATGAGTTTCATAAAATGTTACTAAATGTATAATAAACAGATTCATAACAGGTATAAGCATGCCATGATTCCTGCCCTTATTATGGGTGTATTAACTAATGTATACATAATTAGTATTTTAGTTTTTGTAGAAGCAAACGAGGCTTTATTTAGTCCAACCTTAGGAGGTACTATTTTTTTAATTTGTTTTATTCTATTAAAAATTGATAGAATTAATGCCAAACTGTCCTTTTTAATTGCAAGCTTTACAGTAGCTGTAGAGGTGTCAATTCACACACATTTTTTAGGATGGAATAGTGGGTTTTTCTATTTCCTTTTTCTGTTACCTACTGTTTTCTTATTAAACTCCTCATGGAAAATATGGATGATAATACTATTTAATGGCTCAATAGCTTTATTAACTGGAATTTTAGGGTACTTATATTATGATGGAGATTCATTTTATACAATATCTAATGAAACGGAGTCATATATCAGCTTATTTAATTTATTAGGAACTGCCATAATAGTGTTTGTTGTTATGCTATATTTCAGTAAAACTATTAATAAAAAAGATGAAGCATTAGTTAATGCATACACAAAATTAGAAAATCAAAATACAAAGATTTCTGCCCAACATCAACAGCAAAAAATCCTTATAAAGGAAATTCACCATAGAGTTAAGAATAATCTTCAAGTGATTTCTTCTTTAATGTCGTTACAAGCAAGAACTATTAAAAATACAGAAGTGATTAAAGTCCTAAATGATAGTAAACGAAGAATTGAGGCTATTGCCCTTGTTCATCAAAAACTGTATTCAAATGACAATATCGGTCATGTGGATATTAAATCATATTTACAAGAGCTTATGGATTCTCAGCAAGCTTTAAATACTCACGTTAAATGTAAGGTAGATTCAAATAATGTAGTTTTGAGTTTAGACACAGCTGTGCCGCTAGGTTTAATAATTTCAGAAATGATTTCGAATGCTATTAAACACGCTTTTAACGGAATTGAATCTCCTGAATTAACTGTTACTCTTATTAACACTAAAGATAATTTGGAATTAGTTGTCAAAGATAATGGTGTTGGTTTGCCCGAAGATTTTGATTTAAATAACCCACAATCCTTAGGAACAGAAATTATTTGTGCATTAACCGAGCAAATAAACGGAAGTATAGTCTGTTCAAATGATATGGGTGCTAAATTCACAATCTTATTTCAAGACCAAGCTATAAATAAAATTAGGTAACTATATACAATTTTACACCAAATAAATTAGGTTTAGTGTAATGTTCTTCTTATATTTGTTCTATAAAACAATGTAAGATATGCTAAACCAAGACTTCAACTCAATCCTAGACCTAATCAAAGCGTTTCCAAACGAACAATCTTGTATAGAACATTTAGAAATTATCAGATGGAATGGCAATGTTGTTTCTCCATTTGATTCTACTTCTAAAGTTTATAACTGTAAAGGTAACAAATACAAGTGTAAAAATACAGGCAAGTACTTCAATGTAAAGACCGATACATTGTTTGATAACACTAAAGTCAAATTACAAAAATGGTTCTTAGCTATTTGGTTAGTTACTTCACATAAGAAAGGTATAAGTTCATTACAATTAGGTAGGGATATTGATGTAACACAAAAAACAGCTTGGTTTATGTTGCAAAGAATTAGAAATTGTTTTGGATTAGAAAATGACAACTTGTTGTCTAATGAAGTTGAAGCAGACGAAACTTATGTTGGTGGTAAGAATAAAAATCGCCACAGCAATAAAAAGTATAAAAATTCACAAGGAAGAAGTGCTAAAGATAAAAAGCCTGTTGTTGGAATGATTGAACGACAAGGTAAATTAAATGCTCGTGTTGTTGATGATGTAAAGTCTGAAACATTAACTAGAGAGATTGTTAAAAACGTAAAAGAAAGTGCAAAGTTATATACAGATGAATGGTTAGGTTATAAAGGAGTTTCAAGAATTTATGACCATTCAATAGTAAAGCATAATCAAGGGCAATATGTAGATGGTAGAATACACACAAACACAATCGAGGGGTTTTGGAGTTTATTAAAAAGAGGGATATTTGGAATCTATCACTCTACATCTACCAAGCATTTACAGAAGTACGTTGATGAATTTGTATTTAGATATAACACTAAAGGAGATTCAGAAGCATTAAGATTTAACTTGCTTTTAACTAATTTAGAAAATAGAACAACTTATAAAGAATTGATAAATGGATAAGAATAAAATAAAATTTAACGGTGTATTAGAGTTAAATAATACGCAAATTGACTGTTATGTTCTTGAAGATGGAACTAGGGTTCTTTCAGGTAGAGAAATGCAGAGGGTGTTAAATATGGTAGATGATGATGGAAAAGATACGGCTGGGACACGTTTAACCCGTTATTTAGACCAAAAAACCCTAAAACCCTTTATTTATAGTGGTAAAGAGATGGGCCACTTTAACCCTATTATTTGCTATAAAGGGAATAAAAAGATTAATGGTTATGAAGCAACAATACTAATTGATATTTGTGATGCTTTTCTACAGGCAAGAAAAGAAATCAAACTATCTACTAGACAAAAGATAATCGCTGACCAATGCGAAATACTTGTTAGAAGTTTCGCTAAAGTTGGATTGATTGCATTAATTGATGAAGCAACAGGCTATCAATATGATAGAGAGAAAAAAGAATTGCAGGTAATATTTAAAGAGTTGGTTTCTGATGAAATTTTAGAATACCAAAAACAATTTCATATCTCATTTTATAGAGAAATATATAGGCTTTGGAATATACCATTTACCCCGAAAAACATTAGAAGGAAACCACAATTTGTAGGACACTTAACCAATAAGTATGTTTATAAAAATTTACCGAAAGGAATATTTGTTTTAGAGAAATTGAAATCAAATACACCAAGAACAGCAAAAGGGAATTTTAAATATAGATTACATCAGTCATTAACGGAAGATAAAGGGAGAGAGGCACTTAAAAAGGTCTTATATACTGTGGAGGCGTTAGCATCAGTATCTAAGGATAAAAAGGATTTTGATAAATTGATGAATGAAAAATATGGACAAAAAGAAATACCTTTTTTAGATTTAGAAAGGCTAGATGAGCCAAAAAAGGAACTACCACAATTATCTAACTTTAATAAGAAATTAAAACAAGGATTAGAGTTTAATCCAAAAGAAAAAGAGGTATAACCTCTTTTTTTTAATTAAATTAGTGTAAACAAGTATATAGTTACCTAAAATTATTTAACAACCCTTAATCCCATTAATTTAAAAGAGTCTTTTTCAGTATATAAAAATTAGAGCGAAAAGCTTCTCTTGAAAAACTTTGTGCTTCTTCTGATAAAGTTAAAATGAATGTATCTATTTTTAATGTATTGTATGATTTGATAATTTACTATTTCATTTATACAGTTTTATATTTTGATATAATCATATAATAAAATATAAWATTNYTAWTTNNTTANATTWWAATTAAMATTWTATAYTGTTTTTATATATTTTWTCRAAATATTGAAACTTAWTAAYRTTRRATCWAGTATCATTAAGTAGGGCTCCCAAACTAGTTTGAAYTTGTTCNNNGANNWASWAYMAAAATRAAATTCTACTTGAATTTTACARGCAATAATATTCRTTAAACTTAAAACCTAGAAACTATGAAAACTATATATACTTACACAACAATATTTGCAATAATTTTATTCAACATTAACCTTAAAGCTAATAATTCAGTTATACCAAATGGTATAATTTATCAGCTTACAGTTAAAAGCACAGACATCAAAAAATCAAAAGAAGTTATTTCAGAGTACCATTACTTAAGAAAAGTAATGGCTCAAAAAACATTAGAATACCACTTTGGAAAATACACTACTTACAATAAAGTTTCTGCAGTAAAAACATCTCTTGAGAAAGTAGGTTGTAGTGGTGTAAGAATTCTAGCTTACAATAATCACATATTAATTCCGCTAACTGAAGCCATTTCTTTACAATACAAAGAAGACTTTTTAGAAGATTTAACTGCTAAGAAAAAGGTAGCAAAAACGATTACAACTAAAGAAGTAAATTACTTACTACAAGTTCAAGAATCAGGCTTAGACCATTATTATTCTTTAGCAATTCCCGTTACATCTATAGAAACTGTTGATATGATTTTAGAAGAAATAGATGATGAACAAGTAATAGAAATTAGCGTAGACAATAACCTTTACTCAATYGGAAGATATGAAACTTTCGAAGAAGTAATTGCTGCACGTAAGCAATTTATTGAGAGTGAAATATATGATGTGTTTATTATGGCTCAAATCACTGATGACAGAATAAACGCAGAAGACTCCAAAAACTTAGCCCTAACAATCCAAACGGTAGTTAACGAATTAGCCGCCAAATAAACTAGATTATCTTTGTGTATCTTTACCAAATGGGTGAAGGTCCACATAAGATAACCGATTGGCTACCTACTACAAAAAAAGAATGTGAGCAAAGAGGATGGGATGAGTTAGATGTAATTCTTTTTAGTGGAGATGCTTATGTTGACCACCCAGCATTTGGAAGTGCAGTAGTTGGAAGAATAATAGAAAATATGGGGTTGAGAATAGCAATTGTTCCGCAACCCAACTGGAAAGATGATTTAAGGGATTTCAAGAAGCTTGGAATCCCTAAATTATTTTTTGGTGTWACTGCMGGYTGTATGGAYCCAATGATAAATCATTATACTGCCAACAAAAGATTAAGATCCGAAGACGCATACACCCCAGGTGGACAGAAAGGTTTTAGACCAGATTATGCTACTACCATTTACACTAACATCCTAAAAGATTTATTTCCAGAAGTTCCTGTTGTTATTGGAGGAATTGAAGCTTCATTAAGACGAGTGACTCATTATGATTACTGGTCTGATAAGTTAAGACCAAGTATTTTAGAATCTTCTAAAGCAGATTTACTAATCTACGGAATGGGAGAGCAGCCTTTACGAGAGGTTATTAGTTTATTAGAAAAAGGCTTGCCTTTTGACTCATTAAAAACAATTAAACAAACTGCTTTTCTACAACCAATAACTAACGATATTCCTAAAAATAAGAATTGGACAGATAAAAAATTATCCTCTCATGAAGATTGTTTAAATGATAAAAAAACATTTGCTGCAAACTTTAAACACATTGAACAAGAATCAAATAAGTTATTTGCAGATAGACTAATTCAAGAAATTGGAGATAATACTTTAGTTATCAATCCTCCTTTTCAAACAATGACTGAAAAAGAAATTGATGCTTCATTTGATTTGCCTTACACAAGATTACCTCATCCTAAATATAAAAAGAGAGGTGCAATCCCTGCATTTGAAATGATTAAGTTTTCTATTAACATGCATCGTGGATGCTTTGGAGGTTGTAGTTTTTGTACTATTTCTGCACATCAAGGGAAATTTATTGCAAGTCGCTCTCAAAAATCCATCTTAAAAGAAGTAGATCAAGTTGCAAACATGAATGATTTTAAGGGTTACATTAGCGATTTAGGAGGTCCTTCCGCAAACATGTACCAAATGAAAGGAAAGATCCAATCTATTTGCGATAAGTGTGTTAGCCCTTCTTGTATTTCTCCAACCATTTGTCATAATCTTGATACTGCCCATAAACCGTTAACCGAAATTTATAAGGCTGCGAGTAATCACCCTAAAGTTAAAAAAGCTTTTGTCGGAAGTGGAATTCGCTATGACATGTTAGTTCCAGAATTTAATAAAAATGCTAATCCTAATGATTTACAAGAGTACACAGAACAAGTAGTAAAAAATCATGTTTCAGGGAGATTAAAAGTTGCTCCAGAACATACTTCAGATGCTGTTTTAAAAGTTATGAGAAAACCCTCTTTTAAAAACTTTCACCTTTTTAAAAAGTCATTCGATAGAATTAATAAAAAGTATAATCTTAATCAAAAATTGATTCCTTATTTTATTTCTAGCCATCCAGCATGTAAATTAGAAGACATGGCTAATCTTGCTGCAGAAACAAAAGATATGGGATTTCAATTAGAGCAAGTAAATGACTTTACTCCAACTCCGATGACTGTTGCTACAATAATTTATTACTCTGGGTATCATCCTTATACACTTAAACCCGTTTTCACTCCACGAACAAAAAAAGAAAAACAAGATCAAAATCGTTTTTTCTTCTGGTATAAAAAAGAAAATCAGCATTGGATTAGAGATGTATTAACCAATAGTGGCAGGAAAGACATCCTGAATAAGTTGCTACCTCACCACAAAAAACCTACTTTCTCATCAAATAGAAGTCAACGTCACAGGTAAGACAATTAAACCAAAGAACATTAAGTTATTTTACAGTAATTGTTTACCTTGTGTAAACATTAAAAACAAGAATTATGTCAACAGAAACTAAACTTTGGCACTTAGAAAATTTTAATCTTTTCAAAACTTTAAATGCTTTTGAAAAAGTAAAAATGTCTACTAAAGTGAAACATAGTAAAATGAAAAAAAATGAATATATCTATTTTCCAGAAGATCCATCTTCTTCTATTTTTTTCTTAAAAAAGGGAAGAGTTAAAATAGGCACCTATTCAGATAATGGAAAAGAAATCATTAAAGCAATCTTAAATCCAGGAGAAGTATTTGGTGAACTTAGTTTAGTTGGGGAGGAAAAAAGAAATGATTTTGCAATTGCCTTAGATAACAACCTAGTTGTTTGCTCTCTTGGAATGAAAGACATGGAAGATATGATAGAAAAAAACCCACTAATAGGGTTAAAAGTAACCAAATTGATAGGGTTTAGACTGCAAAAAATTGAGCGAAGGTTAGAGTCTTTAATTTTTAAAGATGCTCGAACAAGAATTGTTGATTTTATTATTGATTTAGGGCGAGAAAATGGAAGAGCTATTGGGAAAGAGATTTTAGTCACTCATAATTTAACCCACTTAGATATGGCAAATCTCACAGCTACTTCTAGACAAACTGTAACCACTGTTCTAAATGAATTAAAAGAACAAAACTTAATACATCTTGAACGTAATAAGTTTTTAATTAGGGACATAGACAATTTAAAATAATGTCAAATACATCCAAATATCAATTATTTGTAAGTAATAAATGTAGTTGTTGCGATAAAATTGTTGACTATCTAAAGAGAAAAAAAATATCTATCTCCACTATTAATATCGATAAAGAAGATTACACCCTCCCCTTCTCTTTAATGATATTTCCAGCCTTAGTAAAAGAAAAAAAAGTAGTGAGTTACGGGTGTGATGATATTATTATTCGTTTAAATATAGCCTAATTATAAGCTGGACAAACATGTGGCTTCATACCCCCGCCATTACCTACAGTTCCTCCTCCACATCTATTGAAACCAATCATGATTTCATGTCCATAGTTTCCATATATTTTATTCAAAGGAAAGTCAAAAGCATAACCTATTTTTATTGCACCTAAATTAAATTTAAGCTGAGCAATAGCAGATTCTCCTACGCGATACCCTAAACCAAAAGTTATATTTTGTCTGTATACCCAAGCAACATTTAAGTCTATAGATGGTGGCCCCATTATGTTCCATTTTAGCAGAAACGATTTAAAAACCACCCAACTTCCATGTGCTGATTTATGCCCTCCTCCAAAATAATACTGATTAATTTGTTTTTGTTTGTCTCCTAAATTAATTTTTTTAAAATAAATTTGATTGATAGAAAAACTCCAATAAATCTTATTACTATAAAATAAAATCCCGGGCATAATATCAGGGTAGCGTATTACTGACCCTGCAGCAGCAGCTAAAACGGGGTCATTATTAGTCTCTCCACCAAAAACATCATCTGTAGAGTATTGTTGTACTCCTGCAAAAATTCCTAGTCCCATCGTGTATTTTGATGATAGCTTTGTATGGTAAGAATAGGCTCCTTTTATAATTGTTCTAGTTGTTAGATGAACATCATCTTGACCTACATACAGCCCTACTGAATGTTTCCCTTTATTCTTAAAGTTTTTTTTCTTTAGCTCCAATATTATGCTAGCAAATGAAGTCCTAGGAGCCCCTTCAAATCCAACCCATTGCATTCTATATCCAGCCCTAAAATCAACACATTTTATTGTTCCCGCAAACGCAGGATTATACCCAAAATTATTAAAAGTATATTGAGAGTATTGCTCAGATTGTTGAGCAAAAACTCCAACAGAAATTAACAATAACAATATGGCTAATCCTTTTTTCATTACTTATCTAAAAACAGATATTGCTCCTTTAAAAACTAAATCATCACTTTTTTCAAGGTTTACTTTTAAAATATAATAATATGTTGTTACAGGCATATTACCACCAAGGTACTTCACGTCCCAACCATCTAGGTTATCATATTCGTTTTTATGATAAACTCTTTGACCCCATCTATCAAAAACAAACACTTCGTTATCGGGATAAAATTGTATGTTGTATATTACCCATGTATCGTTGATTCCATCTCCATTTGGAGTTATTACCTCCGCAGGAGATGGAGGAGGGCACTCAAATGGTGTAATCGTTACCTGATTAGTATCAGTACATCCATTACTATCTGTAGTATAAAGAATATAATTTCCTTGCGGAACATTTGTATAAGAACCAGTTGAACTTGTTCCAATTCCAACTAAATCATAATTATATGGTGAAGTCCCTCCAGTTGAAGTTATTTCAACATCAGCAACAGTTTGGTTACACTCTGTAATGATAGGAACTGGGCTTGATGTAATAATAACTGTTTGAACTTGAATAGACGTAAAAACAGTATCCTGAGGACATCCAGTAGAAGTTGCCATATACACTTGAATATTTTGATTGTTTGCAAGAATATTAATAATTGAACCAGTACTAGAAATAGTATCGCCATTAACAACCCATATATATTGAGGTGCCACAGCACCAGCAGACGGGTTAGCTTGTAACTGTACAGGTGTACTTTTACAAACAGCAATTATTGTAACATCAGGAACACTAGTTATACCAACACTTAGTGGGCATTGTGAATGAGCCTTAATGCTAATTATCAATAATATGAAGAAAAACAACCCTTTTTTCATAAATTCAAAGTTACAATTATTTTTAGGTTAATACGATATACAGCTCAAGAGGTTGCAGAGTATATAATGCTTGTAGCCCCGCTAGAAATCAAATATACATTTTGAAAGTCTGGTAATGGCATGTCATGTCCATATCTAACATTCTATTAAGAATAGTATTTATAGGGTTCTTAGAATTTTTGGTCAAAAAAAGACACAACCAGCCACAAATAATTATTTGTGTTTCAGTAGGGTTTCAGTAACTTTACCCCCTACTATTTTTTTGAATTAAAAGCAATTTAACCCATGATAGGAATACACTTAGAACTCAACAACAAAAAGAGAAAGGATGGTCTGCATAATGTGATGTTGAGACTTTCATATAAGAGAAAACTCAAGAGAATTAAAACTACAGTTTTTGTAAAAGAAAAAGACTTTAAAAAAAATAACTATGCTCATTGGATTGGAGGAACAAGGACAATGAGAGATAAACAAAATACTCTTCTTTTAAATTTAATAGGTGATGCTCAACGTACACCCTCCCTACTTGAAAAAAAAGGAATTCCTCCTACAATTGATAATGTTGCTGAATATTTAAAAGGAAATGAAAAGGAAGGCAGCTTTGTTTCTTATGCTAAAAAAATCAAACAACGATTTTTAGATTCCGAACAAATTAATTCTTACAAAAAATATAAAACCTTTATCACCAAGTTGCAAACTTATCTTGGTGAAGGAAAAGACCTTAAGTTTAATCAGATAAATGTTTCTTTTTTGGTGAATTACGAAGTCTATTTAAAAAAAATAGGCAATTCCATTAATACAGTCCAAAAGGAGATAAAGGTTTTAAGAGCTATTTTATATAGAGCTATTAATGAAGATTTATTTGAGCAAGAAAAAAATCCATTTTTTAGGTTTAAGATAAAAGCTGCTAAGACTAGTAAAAAAAAGTTGTCCGCAAATGAAGTAAAAAAGATAGAAAAATTAAAACTAGAAAAAGGAACAACTTTGTGGCACGTACGTAACTACTGGATGCTATCGTTTTTTTTGGCAGGAATCCGTTTCAACGACTGCTGCCAGCTTAAATGGAAGGCTATTAATAATGGTAGATTCGAATATCAGATGCATAAGACAGGAGAAACAAAATCAATAGAGATTCACCCAAAAGCTCAAAAAATCTTATCCTATTATGAAGATGATGATAAGAATGATGATGATTATATTTTTCCTATTCTTGATCCTAATTATAAATTTAAGGATAAACTTGAATTGTTTACTAAAATTTCATCAAAAAATGCGATGGTAAATAATAACCTTAAAAAAATTGGAAAAAAAGCTGGAATTAAAACACCCCTAAATTTTCACTTAAGTCGCCACAGCTTTGCTTTTATAGCACGTAAATCTGGAAAAATGACTCTTTATCAAATTTCCAAACAGCTAGGACATTCGGATCTTAAGACATCGGAGCGTTATTTTTCTGGATTTGATGAGTTGACAGAAAATGATGAGGCAATGAGAGACGTATTTGATTACTAAACGATGAGTTATGAATAATATAGATTGGGAAAACAAAAGACCAAACATTGACTTGATTAACAAAATACTGCAGGTTGATGAATGTTTTGAGATTACCTATGATGAGCAAGATTATAAACTCCAAGACAAAATCATGTCTGATTTACTATCTTATGATATCCAAATAGTCCCCCAACAAATTTGTGATTTGAATTATATGTTGAAACAAACATCTTATTATCTTACTCCAGCATTCAAAAACGCTATAAATCATATTAAACTTAATATTCAAAAAAAATATTATAAAGCTCTTTATAAAAATAAAATAAAATCAGAGTATAAAAAGCGAAAACAAAATCCAAGAAATATTGAAATTATTGAAAAATGGAAGGATGTAGAATTAAAAAAATTGAGTGAGTGGGAAAGAAAAATAAACAGTCATATTCAGGAACTGGAAAGAATAAAGAAAGACGATCTTTCTTCTATGGTATTACAGGATTATTCCGATTATATTTTTGATTTAGAAAAGTTCATGTTATTAATTGACAAAATTAGTCCCTATGGTATAATTGGGAAGAATAAAATTCAGATAAAGCTTGAAGGTGAGGTGGTTTTCAAAACTTCTAACAACAGGTTAATTTCAAAAATGATGGAAGTGTTAAAAGAAGATACCATAAATCATGTTAATGAAAATCTTAACGTAAAAGTTGATGAAACGAAACAATCAAATCAACAAAGACTTGGGCAGACTTTTAAAAGAACTTTTGCAAACCGTGTTATTACCTATTGTGAAGGGAGTTATGAGCCATCAGATCAGGCATTCCTAATAGGTTATCTACTTTCTCTAATGGGTCTTGAACTGACCGAAGAACAAGATAACCTATTATCTAAAAATAATGAAGGCTATAAATACAATATAGTTCATAGAATAAGTACATTTCTTCGTGAAAATTAACTGAAATTTAATTTCTCACAACCCTTGATTTTACTGGGAAAACTCATCTAATCAATTATCTCCACCTATGTAAGGTGTTATACCAGCGAACGGTGTTCGTCCAAAAAATGGGGGTACTTCCGACTAAATACAAGGTGTCGAATATTTGAATTTTTGATACCCATTTTTGACCTCTGAATAATTCATTAAAACATCTCGGAATCACCATTTTTTATGAGAAAACTTTACTTTTTTAAAGTAAGGAAATAAGCATGGAAAATAATTCTCAATTCAATTTTATAGCCATTTCTAAAGAAGAATGGGAAAAGCTAAAAGAACAGCTTGACCTTATTGCTACAAAGATTAATAGCAAAGATGAAAATACTGTTACTGATATACTGGATGAGTATGTCAGTGAGCAACGCTTTCGAGAATTTCTTAATGTGAGCCAGAGGACTATGCAGCGTATAGTTCTTGAGCAACAAGCACTTAATTACGTTTCCATCGGTAAACGAAAATTTTTCCACCAAGACGATATTAAGAAGTTTTTATCCGACCATCGAATAGATGTTCCAGATAGAAATGATGTTTAACTAAATATTCACAGATCTAAAAATTAATAACAATGAAGAAATTACAACAAGATGCAGTGCAAGATATTATTAGAAGAGAACCAATCATAACAGGATTGACTATTCACCCTTCAATCTTAAAAAGTCAAATAAGCAAAAAAACTAAAGACTTAGTTGAGAAAATAGCAAAGTATAGCTGGTTTTGTAAAGTAGAGGAAGGAGAAGTGCCTGAAAATATTCCTCAACATCCAGATGAAGTGTATAAGAATAAAGGTTGGAAAGGCTGGATAGATTTTATGGGCTATGAGAGGATGTTGTATGAAATTGAAGAAATAGAAAGACGACATGGAAGCGGTGAACAATTCTTGTTACTGACTAAGGAAGTAGACATGACTACAGACTTTCACCGTGCACTTGAATTACATTTTTTTAATAAGAGTTATCCTGCTCTTTTTGAAGTAAAAGATGGTGGAGAAACTCTATTTCACATTTTTGGAGAAATCAGTTCTAATAAAGTCAAATAAAATCAATTTGTTAAACCAGACCCTTTCAAATAATTTGAAAGGGGCATTAATTTTAATACAATGATTATAGATGAATTAGAAGATATTAAAGCAATTCCATTGAGTGAATTAAATCGGGGATTGAAAATGAAACTTAAATCTATTGAATATTGGAATTCACAAGAATTGTTGACCACTCCAATAGGTATTAAAAATTATGCAGAAAGGATGGGTATTGATGATCCAAAAGTAATTAACGAATATCATCTTACTTCAGTACTTGTGATATTGTGTAGTCATGTTCAACTGAAACTCTTCCACCAATATTACCGATTTATACCTGATGGGAGAATATTTTATGATACTGAAATAGGAATTTGGAAATTTAATTCAGCTCGGTTTGCTGTCAAATATAATGATCCAGAACCTCATAATTCATTTTTAAGAAAAGAGGGTGTAATAACTTCCATAAAAGACATTGATTCAATGCCAAAAGATGAAGAAGACCATTCTTTATT
This sequence comes from Flavobacteriales bacterium, assembly GCA_002402165.1. Taxonomy (GTDB): domain Bacteria; phylum Bacteroidota; class Bacteroidia; order Flavobacteriales_E; family Vicingaceae. The sequence continues at coordinate 7,949 of NVVI01000005.1, read as the reverse complement.
CATAGAAAAAGGCTGTGCTTATTACGGATTAAGGATGGCGAAAGTTCAGTATGAAAACCATTGGCTTGAACACTTTGGTAATTATTTACCTAATGGAAATGAGTTGATGACAGCTAAAAAGAAAGAACTCAATGAGCTTTGTAAAGGCAAGTTGAGGAAAAAGAAAAAATAATTTAATTATTAATTTAAAAACGAAAGAAATGAAAGATGTAATTGTAATGATGTTACCCTCTGTTGGTAGCATTAAAATGACCAAAGTAATGCTCGTAAAAACGCTAAAAGAATTTGGTAAAAAACTAATCAATCAAAAGCTCTGTAAGAAAATTGCTAATACAACTAATAAGAAAGAGCAGACGAAATTAAAAGAAAAACTTCCAGTTTTAATACCTAGTGTTATTCTTAAAGGTGGATCTAAACTTGATAATGTAGTACAGAGGCAACCAGTTCTTGCTATTGATGTTGATAAAATTAAAGTACAAAAAGGTAAACCAAGAAGACCAACTAAAGAAGAAGCAATTGAGTTGAGGGATGAATTGATTTCTTGTCTGGGTAATTATTGTTTCAATATAGAAACTTCCCCCTCCGCTAAAGGAGTGCGTGGTTATCTTCATATTGCTTACCCAGAGAAGTATTTAGAACATTGGAACGCTATTAATAAAGTAATAGAAGATCTTGGGTTTGAGCTTGATCCTGCGACTAAAAGCATAGTTCAAAAGTATTTTATTGGATATGACCCAGATGCACATTTTAACGAATCACCAGAAGCTTGGATTGAATTGCTTAAAGAAGAAGAACCAGTAAAAATGGAAGTTGTTAAGTCATCCAAATCAAATTCAACCCCAGTTCCGAGAGAAGACAAGGTGGAATACTATGTTAGCAAACTGGAGGAATTAAAAATTGACATTACTAATGAACGAACAAATTGGCTTAAAGTGGCTTTTGGGTTTGCCCAAATGGGAGAAGTGGGAAGAGCTTATTTTCATCGTGTTAGTCAGTTGTGTACTGAAAAATACGATGTAAAGGATTGTGATAAAATGTTTAATGATGTTCTTAAACGGTTTGACTCAGGAGAAAGGAGAGCTACTATTGGCACTTTTTATTATTTATGTCATGAGAATAATGTACCAAGATACCCTAAAAAGACAAGTGGTGGAGGAAGCAGAGTTGTTGAAGAAATATTGCAAGCGAGAAGATTTTTAGAAAGGTATCAGTTTAGATACAATGTGGTAAGTGGAAAGCCTGAAATGTTTGATGAAGAGGAATGTGCTTTTGTTCCAATCACCGATAAAATGGAGAACAGCTTATTTATGGCTTTATGCGATGCTGGAATTCAATGTCCTGTAAATATTCTTCGTAGTATATTGAATTCAGACTTTATTCCTGATTTTCACCCTATAAGGGAATATTTTTATAAACTTGACCCTTGGGACGGCAAAACAGACCACATTGCTCAACTTGCTGCAGCAATTGTTACATCAAGTCAAAAATATTGGAGTAAAGCGTTCAAAAAATGGCTAGTTGCAGTGGTCGCTTCGGCTTTAGTCGATAAATTAATCAATCATCAAGTGTTAGTATTATTAGGAATACAGGGGCTTGGCAAAACAACCTTTTTGATAGGTATGATACCATTAGAACTAAAAAATTATGTCTATGCAGGAACAATTAACCCTGATTCTAAAGATAGCCTTGTTTACCTTTCTCAGAACTTCTTAATAATCATGGATGAACTTGCCGATTTAACCCGGTCCGATCTTAGTAATCTTAAAGCCCTAATTACCTTACCCTCAATTCAAGTAAGAAAGCCTTACGAAAAGCATTCAGAGAATTTGCCTCATCGTTCTAGTTTTGCTGGAAGTATTAATGATGAGCAATTTTTAAGGGACATGACTGGTTCTAGGAGATGGCTTTGTTTTGAGGCATTAAGCATCAATAATAAGCATGGTATTAATTTGAATTTAGTTTATGCTCAGGCTCTTGCTTTATTTGAGCAAGGATTCAAATATTGGTTTGATGCGGAAGAGATAGCTGAAATAACATCTGAAAATGAGCGATTCGAGATGCGGTCAACAGAGGAAGAGCTTTTATTAAAAGTATTTACTCCCTGTCCTAAGGATGAGGCAGAATATATTTTTAGTACCACTGAAATAGCTGAGCATATAAAATTGATTAGCCATGATTTTAGGGTAACTAATTCAAGTGTTTACAGTTTAGGTAAAGCACTTCGTAAGCATGGGTTTTGTCGATTTAAACGCAAAGGTGTTTATGTTTATGCTGTTAAAAGAAATCCAGATGATCCAGATGAATACTTATGTATGAAAGATGGAGATGTACCATTAAATTTGGATGGAGGGCAGAAGGTCATAAAAGAAGATCACCAGAAACCTATTAAATAAAGGGTAACAGGTAAAGAGGGGGTAGGGTGTTGAGAAGCACTTCTACCCTCTTTTTTGTTACGAAAAAAGCGACCTAGAGTGACAAAGGTAAAAGAGGTAAGATTTTTTTATTACTCACTTTTTTGTACGAAGTACACCGCAACGCACACACCTTACGTTTATAAAAGGTGTATTCGGAAACTTTACCCATCTTACCCTATACCCTTGTGAAGCCTCACCTAGGAGCCACTTTTATACCAAGATGGGGTGAGACCCTCAAAAAAACTTTTAGAAAGATTTTGTGGAAGACTTTAAGGCTTTCTAGCCGTTTCAGGCATAACCGAAGGTCAACACATTTCAATTTACTTTATTGGCTAAAGCAGGGAAAGAGCTTACCTAACATTGTAAACTTTTCAAAGGACTAGACCTGAGGTTATGTTTGGAGCGGTTGGGAAGCCGATATTAGCTATTTTTTCTATACATTGTTGGGGCACAGTTTTTATTTCAATTCTGTTCCTCTAATTGGTCTCGGTGAAACAGCTCCAAAATCACTTACATAACGAGTGGTGCTAGTTCTAAGTGTGGCTCTTGGGTTTGCTCTAATTCCCATTCTAGCAGCTTCTATTCCAGGAATTGAAAGAAAGGAACTAATAACTAATCTACCATCATAATCTGTTGATGCTTTACATCTCGTTACAGCTACATAAAAAAGCCTTCTTGATTCTTGATTTGCTAATTCAATAGCAACTTTATCATCTGTATCTGGTAAAAAAGGAATTAATGGATCAATCATAGAAGTTAGAATCACAAGTTTAGCACTCAATCCTTTTGAGGAATGTAAACTCATAATTCTAATGTGGTCAATATCGTCAGGTATTTGCGGTAAAGCAATTGTTGTTAATAATAAACCCATTACTTCCTTAAACCACTTTTGAAAGTTTTCAACCTTTTCAAGTTTCTCAGTTCCGATTTCTTCAATAACTGACCTATAAACTTGATCTAATTCATAGAAGTCATCTTCGTCTTCAAGTGTTTTTACAAAGAAATTAGGAAGAGCATTTTCAGGTTCTTCAATTATAGTTTTTCTCAGAAGAGGAATGTCTTCTAATATTTTGCGGTAAGTAGCTATTATGGATTTCAAATGTGTTTCTGGAAGTTCACCTAGAAGAATTAAGTCAAGCACCTCCTTAATTGATTTTTTTTGCTCTTCTGCAATATCTTTAATACGAACATATTGATTTTTTCTATAATCTGATGAATCAAAACCTAATAAGAATCTCAAAGAAATTTTGTCGTCAGGATTTGCGATAAAATTCATTAGAGAAAATGCACGTTGTACATTTTGTTTTTCAATTATTGATTCTCGGAAGTATGATTTAACAGGAATACTTTTATTCAAAATCCTATTTCGAAGGCGGTACCCAATTTTTCTTCTTGGTGTTAAGATTAGAATATCTTGAGGTTCAATAATTCCTTTTTCTAATTCTTTAGCAACAAAATCAGATAAGCCGATAATTTCAGAATCAAAATCTGTCCATTGGACAATATTTACCTCACCTTCTGGATTTTCCTCAAAATGATTAAGAATTCCTAGTGTTCTGTTTGGATTTTTCGATATTAACTCTGAAGCCATTTTCGTAACAAGAGTAGGGCATCTTCTACAGACATCAAATGGCACATCGTCATACTCTCCAAATAATGTTTCAATTTCTTGTATGCCTTGAGGATGAGCGAATTTAAATCCATAGATAGATTGGTCATCATCACCTACAATAACAAGATTAGACTCTCCTCTTATTAATCTTATAAACTCCTGTTCACTTTTATTTAAATCTTGAAACTCATCAACTAGTATATAATCATATTTCTCAATCTGCTCGGTTGCTGGATTATTTCGTAAATAATCAATAACAATTGGAATTACCTCTCCGACTAAAATTCCACTATGAAAGTCAAACCAATTTATTAAGTCGGTTTTGAAATTTTCATCATTTGACGTTTGCACAAAACCAGCATCATCTTGTTGTAATCGTGCCCAACCTGCAAGGTAACCTTCAAGTAATTTCTTTTTATCTTTTACTCCTCCGAATTCTTCTCTATCAATATCTCTTAATATTGGCTGTTGTTCGTGGTCAATAACCATTCTTGGATACCTTCCAGTTTGTTCTAAAACACCTTCCTTCATTAAAATTCTGAGAGCGTGACTATGAACTGTTCTTGAATGAACTTCTTCAGCACCTTTAACACCTAAAGATGAAATATCAGTTTTTAAATCTTGAGCAGCGGTTCTAGTAAAGGTTATTGCTAAAATCTTTTCTGGATTTACTTTTTGTTCTAAGAGCCTTAAAATTCTCTTTTTTATTGCAAAGCTTTTCCCCGAACCAGGACCTGCAACAGCTCTAATAGTTGCTGCATCACTTGCTGCAAGATTGTATGCTGGTGAGCCTTCTTCTATTTCGTCATCCCAAGTCATATTTAATTTTCGTGTATTTTTTCAAATTGTGCTCAACAACCGTGTAAAGTACATAAGAGTGTAACACAGTTGATGTAATCCTTGTAAAGATAATATATTTACATTACACATATTTTCCTTGCATTCAGGTCTTGTTCCGCTGTTCGAATGCCTATAAGTATGTTTGAGTGCAAGGAAGATATATCGTCTGGCTCAGGAGAGATATTATAAAAATATTAGTTTGCTTTAACCGTATGTCTATCCATAAATTCATTAATAATCCTCCTTGTCAGAAATACTTTCTTGCCAACCTTAATAAAGTCAATATCACCTCTTTTTCTTAAAGTATAAAATTGCCTTTTACTAATTCCTAATAATTTTATTGCTCTTTCTAGTGGAATAAACTGATCCAGGTAATCATCTACATTTTTAGCATATAGAATATCTTCAATCTTTTCTAAACGATTCTCTAGCATTATTTTCATTTCATCAATTTGATTCAACTTGTCAAGTTGATTGATTAATTTTTCTATTAGGATTGCAAATTCTAAAGCTATTCCTTCGTTGGGTTTATCTGTTTTTACTCTCATGATTTTTATTTAAAATAAATTAGTTTTATGATATAATATTATTAGTCTATATTAAAACTAGGAATAATGGAAAAAGCAATAGCGGCAATTAATAAGTTAAAATCTCTAAATCTTGAGACTACAGATTATCTTAATATATTAGAGATTGTTAAAGGGATTGGAAAGAATTTTCCAGCTATATCTATGAGACTTAGAGCTGGTCAAAGTATTTATAGAGCAAGATTTCATGGCGAAAATGATAGATTCTATTTTGATCAAGATTTAAAATATAAAACAGATGTTCATAATGTTAAAAACCCAGGACGTGCTAACCCTGCAATATCTACTGCGTTTTATGGATCTATTTCAACAGAGACAATTAAAGATGGGTTTTTAATTAGTGCTCAAGAAGGAAGTAATTTAATTAGAAACGGTAAAAATGGTATTGAAACATTAACAATAGGAAAATGGGTGCTTAAGAGAGATATGTATGTGCCTATTATGCTTGACACAGTAAATTATCGTTTTCAATCGGAATCTATTGATAAAATGTATCAAGATTTTATTAAAATAATTAAAGAACACAAAAGCTCTGAAGAATTTAAAAAAATCATTTCTTTTGTTGCTGGAGAATTTGCAAAACCTGTAAAAAAAGGAAATGAGCATGAATATAAAATTTCAGCTGCAATTTCTGAAAGGTTGCTAGATAAAGGTTCTTGCGGTATAATTTATCCTAGTGTTCAAACAAAATATCAAGGGTATAATATAGTTTTATCACCATATGTTGTTGATGAAAATCTTTTACTTGACCAAGTAATCATTGCCCAACAACATGTTGATGGTGATAATATTCTATTTCCTCAATTTGAGCATGCAGAATTAGTTTATCCATTTGATAGACAGCCATTAATCTATAATCAATTAGATGATTCTTATAAAGCGGGATTCAAAAAACCTCTCCCTAATATTGAACATTAGTTATTTATAGTTTCTTGTATTTCTCTGAAATTTTCTAATCCAGCTTCAATATTTTCAATTATTTCATTGGCTAAAACATCAGGGTCAGGTAAATTGTCTAAATCTGTCAAGCTATCATCTTTTAACCAAAAAATATCTAGGTTGGTTTTATCTCTAGCAATTATTTCATCATAAGAATATTTACGCCAACGACCCTCTTGTTTTTTCTCGTTCCAAGTTTCTTTTCTTTTATGTCTATTCTCAGGATTGTAAAGCTTGATGAAGTCTTTTAAATCATCCATTCTTAATGGCTTTTTCTTTAAGGTATGATGAATATTTGTACGATAATCATATATCCAAACATCTTTAGTCCAAGCATCTCTTGAAGCAGGCTTATTATCAAAGAATAACACGTTTGCCTTAACTCCTTGTGCATAAAATATACCAGTTGGTAAACGTAATATGGTGTGTAAATCTACTGTTTTTAATAGCTCTTTACGTACCGTTTCTCCTGCTCCTCCCTCAAATAAAATATTGTCAGGCAAAACTACCGCAGCTTCTCCATTTATTTTAAGAAGCGTTTTTATGTGTTGCAAAAAATTTAGTTGTTTATTGGAAGTTGTTGCCCAAAAATCTTGACGATTATAACTTAAATCTTGTTYTTCTTGTATGCCTTCTTCATTGGTAATGGTCATGCTACTTTTCTTACCAAAAGGCGGGTTAGCCAATACATAATCAAAACGATTGCCCTCATCAGAAATTAACGCATCCGCAGAAGAAATAAAACTCTCCCCATCAATTTCTCCAATGTTGTGTAAAAACATATTCATTAAACACATTCTTCTAGTACTAGCAACAATTTCGTTCCCAAAAAAGGTTTTGTTTTTCAAAAATCCTTTTTCATCTTTATCTAATTTATTGTTGGCAACAATATAATCGAAAGCTGCCAAAAAGAATCCCCCAGTACCACAAGCAGGGTCGGTAATGGTCTTTTTTGGTTCTGGTTGAACACAGGCGACCATTGTTCTAATTAAAGCTCTAGGAGTAAAATATTGCCCTGCACCACTTTTGGTATCTTCTGCATTTTTCTCTAGTAAGCCCTCATAAATTTTTCCTTTTAAATCTGCCCCCATCATACTCCATTGCTCTTTATCTATCATGTCGATTATCTTGAGCAGTTTGGCAGGGTCTTGAACTTTATTTTGTGCTTTGGTAAATATTTGACCTAATATGCCTGATGACTTACCTAATTCTCTTAGTAAGGTGGTGTAATGTGTTTCTAGTTCAATTCCTCGTTTAGTTGAAATACTTTCCCAATTGTACTCGTTAGGAATATTTGTTTTTCTATTGTAAGGTGGTTTACTAAACTCATCAGCCATTTTTAAGAATAGCAAAAACGTAATCTGCTCTAAATAATCACCATAGCCAACACCATCATCACGGAGTACATTAGCGAAATTCCAAACTTTTGATATTATTGTAGATTCTGTCATTTTTTATATAGAAGTTGTTTAAAGTTGACGTAGTAAARTAACACAAAAGGCTAATAAATTCAGAGCTTTCCAGTGTGTTTTATTTGTTTCAAAACGTACTAAAATA
>NVVI01000004.1 GCA_002402165.1 Flavobacteriales bacterium | reverse complement strand
ACTCCAACTGGTTCTACTGCTTATTCATTAAGTTGTAATGGACCAATTATTCTTCCAGGTTCAGGTAATATTATCGTTAATCCCATTGCTCCACATAATTTAAATGTAAGGCCTTTAGTTATCCCAGACAATACTGAACTAACATTGAAAATAGCTGGTCGGACAGAAAACTTCTTAGTAGCATTAGATTCTAGATCACTAACAGTTCCGTTATCTATTGAGTTGAAGATTAAAAAAGCATCACATCAAATAAATCTTRWWMRMWKAMMAARMWAMTKWTTWKKRWATAMAMYYMSDAMWRARSTHWTTTKRRRBHWWKWTAAMMRAMMTKWTKMAYKTAWWWAWTRMWWYKMKMATCAATTACRAARGAATAAAARTWGGATTTTTATAAAATAAAGTAATATATTTGCAAACGGTCAAATATTTAAGGATTATAAGGACAATATGCAGAAAGTATTTATACTGTTATTAACCATTTTACTTCTCCCTGCTTTTTATCAAGCTCAGAAGTGGAAAAGACAAAGAAAAGAATATTCATTTGGTCTTGGGGCTACCAACTTCCTTGGAGATTTAGGAGGAAGGAATCAGGTAGGGACAGATGGCTTTATGGATTTTGAGATTAAAGCTACTAGGTATGCTGCTAGCCTTGGTTATCGTTATCAGATAGGGAAAGATTGGTTTGTAAAAGGTAATTTTATATATGCTAGGGTTAGTGGTAATGATAACTTAACAGAAGAGCCTGCTAGGGCACGAAGACAACTGCATTTTCGATCTGAAATTTTAGAACTTTCTGTGCAATTAGAATACATGTTAATTAAGCAAAAATCAGGTCATTTATATCGATTAAGAGGTGTTAGAGGTAAAAAATGGTTTAGATTTGAAGTGTACCTTTTAGCTGGTATAGGAGGGATTTGGTATGACCCTAAATCAGAGAGAGATGGAGAATGGAAACGTTTAGCTCCTTTAAATACAGAAGGACAGGGATTGGAAGGAGGACCAGGTGATTATAGTGGTTTTACGGCAGTAATTCCTTATGGAATAGGAATAAGAAGAAATTTGAGCGGTGGAGCCAGATCAAGACACTTTGGTTCATGGAGTATTAGCCTAGAATTAACTCTTAGAAAAACATTTTCTGATTACCTTGATGATGTTAGTACTGATTATTATTTAGGAGGTTCTGACGCTATCACTGCGGCTTATGGTGAAGATGCAGGGTATTTTCATGACCCTTCTGGATTGTACAATGATGATAGGTTTAAGGTTCCACAGCAAAGAGGGGATAAAACGGACAAGGATGCATATATGTTGGGCATTATATCTATAAACTATAAGCCAGCGAGAAGAAGAAGGAACTTACCTAAATTCTAATAATATATTAGTTCTACGTAATTTATCAATTTAAACTTCGTTATAGTGCATAATTATTACTATGAAGTGTTACAAGTCCATAATCGTATTTTTTTTTCTGCTAAGTTTTGTTGCTAGCAGTCAAAATTCTGAAATTGGAATTTTTGGAGGAACTTCTTATTATTTAGGAGAATTAAACCCGTCTATACAAGTTGCAAATAAAATAAGACCAGCACTTGGTGTTTTTTACAGAAAAAACATCAGCAAGAGGTATGCATTAAGAGCTGGTATTAATTATGCTAAATTAGCTGCTACTGATCAATTTAGCTCAACAGAATTAAGTCAATATCGTCAACTTTCATTTTCTACAAATTTGTTTGAATTATACGGAGTTTTAGAGTTTAATTTTATCCCATACGAGATAAATAATTACACAACTTCTAATTTTACTCCTTATGTTTTTATTGGAGGAGCTGCTTTTTTTGTTAATCCTAGCACAGAAAGTAATGGATCTGTAAGTGCATCTACAGAAGGAGCTATTATTGCTCCATCTATACCCTTTGGACTTGGAATAAAATTTAATTTTGCAGGGAATTTAGGCCTTGCAATAGAGTGGGGGGTGAGAAAAACGTTTACAGATCAAATTGATGGTCTTTCCGATACCTACATAAGTGGATATCAATTAAGTAACACACAAAACAATGATTGGTACTCAATGGTTGGGATTACATTAAATTATAAATTTTTAACAAAAACAGACCACTGTCCAGGTGTTATTAATTAGTAATAATACTATCTTTGTCCGACCTTAAAAAAAGGTAATTATAAATGGATTATAAGTCTTTAATAAATACTTCTCAACTGCCTAACCATATTGCCATTATAATGGATGGGAATGGGCGTTGGGCGAAAGAGCATAACAAACCAAGAATATTTGGCCATAAAAACGGTGTGCTTTCTGTTAGGAGCGTAGTGGAAGGGGCAGGAGAAATTGGRTTAMAATATTTRACTTTGTATGCTTTTAGCACAGAGAATTGGAAGCGACCAAAAATGGAAATTGCTGCTCTAATGCAATTATTGGTTGCGACCATTAGTAATGAGGTGCCTGCACTTAATAAAAATAATGTTCGTTTATTAACCATTGGAGATTTGAAAAGTTTACCTGGAAATTGTGAAAGAGAATTACAAAAAGCAGTCAACAAAACTAAGGAGAATACAGGCTTAAGCTTAGTTCTTGCTTTGAGTTACAGTTCAAAGTCAGAAATAATTAAAGCAGTTAAAGGAATTGCAAAGGATGTTGTAGATGATAAATTGAATATTAACGCTATAAATGAAGATGTTATTGATAATTATTTAGATACGGCTTTAATTCAGGATCCAGAATTACTAATAAGAACTAGTGGAGAATATAGAATTAGTAATTTTTTATTATGGCAAATAGCGTATTCAGAGTTGTATTTTACAGAAAAATTATGGCCAGATTTCACGAAAGAAGATTTGTTCGAGGCTATTATTGACTATCAAAAACGTGAAAGAAGGTTTGGTATGACAAGTGAACAACTAAGCAATAGATGAAAAAATATTTATACATAGGTTTAATATTATTATTACCAGTGTTGGCTGAAGCTCAATTCTCAATTAATTCAGGATTAGATGATATAAGCTATTCGTCTCCTAAAGAGTATGAAATAGGAGGTATTACCATTTCTGGCACAAATTATTTTAATCCAACTACAATAAGAGCTATCTCAGGGTTGGCAATAGGAGATAAGATAACAGTTCCTGGAGATAAAATAACTAAAGCAATTAAGAAGTTATGGGGACAAAAGTTATTTGCAAATGTTTCATTATCAGCAACAAGAATAGAAGAGGATAAAATTTTTCTTGATATTCATATCGAAGAATTACCAAGGCTATCAAAATTTAAATTTACAGGAATAAAAAAAGGAAAACAAAAAGAATTAAGGGAGCAAATTGAATTAATAAGAGGTAAAGTTATTACAGAAAACTTATTAATTAATACTAAAAACACGGTAATTAGTTATTTTGTAAAAAAAGGATTTTTAGATACAGAGGTTAACATAATACAAGAAAATGACACTTCTGCAGTTAACAATGTTATTCTTACTATTAATATAAATAGGGGGGAAAGAGTAAAAATTAAAGATATTAATTTTATAGGTAATAACGCTTTAAAATCGGGTAAATTAAGGAGGTCTTTAGGAGATACCAAAAGAAGTAGAGCATACAATATATTTACATCATCTAAATACATACCACATACTTATAATACAGACAAGCCAGCTATTATTGATAAATACAATGAAAAAGGTTATCGTGATGCTAAAATAGCATTTGATACAGTTTATAGGGTTAGTACAAAAAGAGTAAGTATAGATATTACAATTGAAGAGGGAAATCAATATTATTTTAGGAATATTAAATGGATGGGGAATACCGTACACTCAACTAAAAAATTAAACAGAATTTTAGACATTAAAAAAGGTGAAATTTATAATAAAAAAACACTGGACTCTAGGTTACACATGAATCAAAATGGGAGAGATATAAGTTCATTGTATTTAGATGATGGTTATTTATTTTTTCAAGTGAATGCAGTTGAGGTAAAAATAGAAAATGATTCTATTGATTTTGAAATGAGAGTTTATGAAGGTAAGCAGGCTATAATTAATCGAGTTACAATAATTGGGAATGATAAGACTAATGATCATGTAATAAGAAGAGAAATAAGAACATTGCCAGGTGAACTGTTTAGTCGATCAGATATTATTAGAACTCAAAGAGAATTAATGCAATTAGGTTATTTTAATCCAGAAACAATGGGTGTAAATCCAAAGCCTAATCAAGAAAATGGAACTGTAGATATAGAGTATGTTTTAGAAGAAAAACCTTCAGATCAAATTGAACTCTCTGGTGGATGGGGAGGAGGTCGAGTTGTAGGTTCTTTAGGGGTTTCGTTTAATAATTTTTCTGCACGTAATTTTTTTAAGAAGGGAGCATGGAGGCCTTTACCAGCTGGAGATGGACAACGTTTAAGTTTAAGAGCTCAATCAACAGGGTTTGGATTTCAGTCTTATACTATGTCCTTTACAGAGCCTTGGTTAGGAGGTAGAAAACCAAATTCTTTAAGTGTTAGCCTAAGTCATACTAATTTAAACAATACATCTAATGATATTACTCAATCATTTAAATCATATGGAATATCTGTAGGGTTAGGAAGAAGATTAAAATTTCCTGATGATTTCTTTACTCTTTACAATGAAGCATCTTATCAATATTATGTAATAGAAAATTATACSGTGYTRGAKGGRTTTTCAAATGGAGTTGCTAATAATTTAAGCTTTCGACACGTTCTTTCAAGAAATTCAGCTGGTCCTAGTCCGATTTATCCTACAACTGGAGCAACAACAACATTTACGTTACAGCATACTATACCATATTCATGGTTTAGACCAGCAGGAACTGATTATGATGCAATGACAATCCAGGAAAAAAACTTATATGTTGAGTATCATAAATGGAAATTTCAAACATCTTGGTTTTCTCAACTAACACATAGCAAAAGGGCTTTTGTATTAAACACAAAAGCAGGATTTGGTTATTTGGGCTCTTTTAATAAGAATTTAGGAACTTCTCCTTTTGAGAGGTTTTATTTAGGAGGTGATGGTTTGTCTGGGTTTAATCAATTTGTTGCCAGAGAAATTATTGCACTTAGAGGATATGGTGCTGGAGATTTATCACCAAATGCAGGAGCTTCTTTTGTTACAAAATATACTGCAGAATTAAGATACCCATTTTCTTTAAATCCAAGTGCTACAATTTATGGCTTGGTATTTGGAGAAGCGGGTAACTCGTGGGATAGCTTTAACAAAGTAAATCCTTTCGAAGTTTATAAATCTGCTGGAGTTGGTATTAGAATTTTCATGCCAATGTTTGGATTATTAGGGTTAGATTGGGGTTATCGATTTGATGATATACCTGGACGAACAGACCCTAACAGCCGTACTGAAATACACTTTAGTATAGGAGGGAGTATAAACGGCTGGTAATTTTAATAAATTCGCTGTAATTTTACGGCAATAAAATAAGGAGGAAAGATTATGTTTAAGCAAATGAAGAATTTTAAAAAAATAGGAATAATTGTTTTGTTAATTGTAACAACCTCAATGACATATGGTCAAAATTTCGCATATGTAGATACAGAATATATTTTGGAAAATATACCTGATTATAAAGATGCTCAGGGAGAATTAGATAAAGTATCCATAGAGTGGCAAAAACAATTGGAAAGGAGATATTCAGAAATTGATAAGATGTACAAAAACTATCAAGCAGAACAAATCTTACTTACTGAGGATATGAAAGTAAAAAGAGAGGATGAGATAATTAAAAAAGAAAAAGCAGCTAAGGAATATCAAAAGCAAAAATTTGGTGTTGATGGTGAGCTTTTTCAAAAAAGGAAAGAATTGGTTAAACCAATTCAAGATAAAGTTTATAAAGCTATTAGTGAAATAGCCAATTATAAAAAACTAGGAGTGGTATTTGATAAATCTAGTGCTTTAACAATGTTATATACTAATCCTAAATATAATATTAGCGATGATGTATTAAAAAAAATGGGATATAAACCGGGCGAAACAAAAGAATAATATATATTTGGCAATTAATTTAAAAAAAATGAGAACACTTAAAATAACATTATTAATGTTTGTAGTTATGTTATCGACTACGACAATGGCTCAAAAGTCACAAAAAACTGGTTATATTAATTCTAACGATTTGTTAACAGCAATGCCAGAGAGGACCACAGTTCAAAAAGAGATAGAAGATTATGCCAATCAACTAAAAGTTACTTTGGATGCAATGAGTAAAGAATATGAAATGAAGGTTGGAGAATTTCAAAGTAAGCAAGATGTAATGACTGATATCATAAAAGATGTTAAGATTAAAGAAATTACAGATTTAGAAAAAAGAATAAAAGAGTTTCAACAAACTGCCGAAGCAGATTTACAAAGAAAAGAGCAGGAGTTGCTCCAGCCAATTATTGATAAAGCTAAAACTGCTATAATTGATGTAGCTAAAGAAAATGGATATACAGAAATAACAGATACAAGCACAGGGGTTACTTTATACCATGATGAAAAGTTTGATATTTTACCTCTTGTAAAAAAGAAATTAGGAATTGAATAATAGTATAGATTCCTCTATGCAGAGGAATTAAGTTAACTAATATTTTAATTTCTTCTGATTTTATCAGAATCTTAAAATAAAGTTTCATTAACTTTAAAGCTCCTTTGAAAATTTCATTGGAGCTTTTTTATGATTAATACTTTGAATAATAACATTAAAAATATCAATCAATTATCAATTGGAATTTTTGATTCTGGATTAGGAGGTTTGTCTATATGCAAAGAAATTACAAAGCAACTTCCTAATGAATCTATTATTTATTTAGCGGATAGCAATAACACTCCATATGGAGAAAAAAGTAAGGGAGAAATAATAAACCTTAGTATTAAAAATACTGAGTTATTGTTAGAGCTAGGATGTAAATTAATTGTTGTTGCCTGCAATACTGCCACAACAAATGCTATTGATACACTAAGAAAGAAGTACGATATACCATTTGTTGGAATAGAACCTGCCACTAAACCTGCTGCATTGCAAACAAAATCTGGGAAAATTGGAATTTTAGCAACTAAGGGAACTTTAAATAGTGATTTGTTTTTAACTACTTCACACGAGTTTAGAGATAAGCTAGAAATAATAGAAACTGAAGGAAAAAATTTAGTTCGATTAATTGAAAAAGGACTATTAGATGAAACTAAACCTCTTTTAGAAAAATACCTTACACCTATGATTGAACAAGGGGTAGATAATATTGTTTTAGGATGTACTCATTATTCTTTTTTAATCCCCATTATTAAACAAATTGTTCCAAATCATATTACTATTATCGATTCTGGCGAAGCTGTTGCAAAACAAACACAAAAAGTATTAGAAAAAGAAGGTTTATTAAACCTAGATAATAAAAATGTTGCTAGAACTTTTTATACTAATGGAGATTTGAACGTTTTATCAGAATTTTTACAGCGAATTGAAATTTCAGCTGATGATGAAATAGTTTTTCGAGTGTTTTAGCTTCTTGATTTAAAATAAACGGCTACTTTATTTTCTAATAAGTTGTTGTATTTCTCTAATAAATCAATATACTTTACTTTCCAACCATCGCCATAAAATGTAGAAGGTTCATTTACTTTACCAGAGGTATTGTTGAGTTCAAATAAGCTGAAAAAATTAAAGTCTAATTCTTCACTTATTTTATATAAGAGGAAGGAGTCTATTGATTCTCGTTCAAAAATATTATAAACGACTGAACGAGATTTATTTATTTTTTTAGCAAATAGGGTTACTCTAATCCCTTTAGCAGCTATTACTTCTTTTATTTTTAGTTATTATGCAGGTCTTCAAGGCTCTCTAGTCAAAGTAAATAGTGGAGGATATGCCATGTTTGGAGGAAAAGCCACTACATCTGGAGATAATTTTCCTGTACTCTTTCGTTTTAATGGATTAGGCGACACTTTATGGACTAGACAATATGGAGATACACTTAATTTTCAAACTGGTAGACATATGCGCCATACTCCTGATGGAGGATTTATATTACTTGGTGAAAGCAGTAGTACAACTGCAAGATATTGGGTGATAAAAACGGATAGTCTTGGAAATATAGAATGGCAGCAATTTTATGCTGGACCTCAATTGGATACCCCAAACCATATTGCCATTTGTGATGATGGGGGATATATTTTCACTAGAATAACAAGAAGTCTTGGTCCAGGAGTACCTACTACAACAAATATTTTAATAACTAAGATTGACAGTTTAGGTAATATCGAATTTACAAAGGTTTTTGGAGAGTCAGATTATGATGGAGCTGGAAGCATAGAACAAACTATAGATGGTGGCTATATTTTTGGAGGAGTTTTGAGATCGGATTTGGATGCCATATACAAACCTTATGCTATCCGATTAGATAGTATAGGTGATACTATATGGACTAGAACCTACACTCCTCCTACAGGAAATAGTAGTGGTAATGGTTTTCGTACAATTTTTGAACTACCAGATGGTAATTTTATTGGTGCTGGTCAAGAATTTTTTACTGATAGCACAACATTTGGACGAAGAGACGGATTAATTATTAAGCTTAAACCAAACGGAGATACTTTGTGGCACAAAACTTATCGCATACCTTTTATGAACGGATTAAGTACTGATTTTGAAATCAAGGATGTAAGACCGACTTCAGATGGAGGATTTATTTGTGGAGGAGTTGTTTATACAGCTTTACCCGATACAGGCAATCAAGATATGTGGATTTTCAAAATAGACAGTAATGGTTGCGTAGATACCAGTAATTGTTGGGTTAGTGTTGGTATTACTCAAGAAGTAACACATATCAAAGAAAGTTTATTGGTTTATCCTAATCCAACAAGTGGGATAGTAACTATTGAAATTCCTAATCCCCAGATTTATTCTGGGGTCTTTCAAATCATAGACCTCACAGGAAAAGAAGTTTTATCTAAAACAATTAACTCCAATTCCACGCAACTAGATGTAGGTTGGTTACCCAAAGGCATCTATTTTTATCGTTATCTTACCTATGAACAGACCCCGAAACAAGTTCGGGGATATTCTGGTAAGTTGGTTATACAGTAATTGGGCTGGATTCCTGTCTGCACAGGAAAGAACAAAGCAATTTTAACTTAAAAAAATGCCTAATCAATTAATGAGCATTAAAACAGACCCTCAATTAAAAGCAGCTATAGAGCAAGTAGCAAATAATCCAACATTAAAAGGAAGCGTTAATGCTCGTAATTTATTAGAATTAGCATTTAATGAAAAGGTAGCAGAAGTTTACGACTTCCCTGTTATTGGAGCTTCTTCTAGCCGAATAATGAATGAACCTACTGATGAACTAGCAACCAACAACCAAACACCAACTACCAACAACCATATACTAACAACTATCAACTAAATAACTACCCTAACCCTTTTAATCAAAACACGACTATAGAAGCTACACTTCCTGATAATAGTTTAAATTCTTATTTAGTTATCCATGATTTAACTGGCAGAGAAATGTATCGAACGGCTCTGCATGATGGATTTAATAAAAAGGTAATCAATAACAGTATTTTACACAAAGGAATTTATATTTATCATATTGAAGCTGAAGGCGTAATACAACTAACCCGTAAATTAATTAAAATGAAATAATACAGCAGCAAGCTCTCCCTTTGAAGGGAGAGATTTTGTCTAAATTTATAATTTAGGAACAAAATTAGAGGGATGTAAAAAGAAGCAATCTCATTCCAAAAAAAAGATTGCTTCAGACGTTCCTCCTTCGCAATGACGTGCAACTTTAACTTAAAAAATATCGTTTAAACAATAAATGTTCAAGCACCAATTCATATCCAATCGAATCGTCATTACGGGCTTGACCCGTAATCTTATTCAGGTAAGCATATTTTTTCTTCTTGCTACCCAGTGTTTAAATGCACAATATTTTAATGAAAGAATTGGATTTTTACCAGGTAATGCAGAAGTAGGATGGAATGCCATCGAAAATGATAGTGGGTATATTATGATTGGAGGTACAGTTCCAGGGTTAAGTGAAATAGCTGTAGTACAAACCGACTTTGATGGGAATGTAATGTTTCAAAAAACCTATGGGTCAAGTACTTTTACCTATAGTTATTATTCAGGGAAGTTGGTTATTAATTACTTTTTCATATAATTTTTCATACAACGGTAGAATTGTATTTATATCAAATTTTTGAGCTTGTGAATAAGCACCATCTTTAAATTTAGTTAATGTGGTTTCATCAGCAAGAATTTTCAACGTGTTTTTTGCCATGGATTCAACATCACCAACATTACTTAAAAACCCAGACACTCCCTCTTTGTTAACCTCAGGAATTCCTCCTGTGTTAGTCGATATGACAGGCGTTTTGGCGGCCATTGCTTCTAGGGCTGCTAAACCAAAACTTTCTGATTCTGAAGGTAGAATAAATACATCAGATGCTGCTAAAATACGTTCGGTGTCTTTTACTTTTCCTAAAAATTTGATTAGATGGCATGTTCCTAAATTTCTACATAATTCTTCCAATCGATGTCTTTCAGGACCATCGCCAACCATTAACAATTTTGCTGGAATTTGTTTTCTTACAATATCAAAAACCTTAATTACGTCTTCAGTTCGTTTTACTTTTCTAAAGTTAGAAACATGTATTAATAATTTTTCGCCTTTAGGACAAAATGAATTTTTTATAGATTCAACACTTCCATTATGATTGTAATGATCTAGGCATATAAAATTCGGTATTACTTCAATGTCTCTTTTAATATTAAAGTGCTTTAAAGTGTCTTGTTTTAAGCTCTCAGAAACTGCAGTAACTGCATTAGATTCGTTAATGGCAAAGGTAATTACGGGTTCAAAAGAAGAGTCTCTCCCAACAAGAGTGATGTCAGTTCCGTGCAATGTGGTAATAAAAGGGATGTTAATTCCTTCTTTTGCTAAAATACTTTTGGCCATATAAGCGGCAGATGCATGTGGAATAGCGTAGTGAACATGTAAAAGGTCTAGTTTTTCAAACTTTACTACGTCAACTAATTTACTAGTTAGCACAAGTTCATAGGGTTGGTAATCAAACAAAGGATAGTCAGAGACCTTTACCTCGTGATAAAAAATATTTTCRGAAAAAACATCCAATCTAACAGGTTGCTGATAAGTTATAAAATGAACTTTATGACCTTTAGATGCTAGTGCTTTTCCTAATTCTGTTGCAACAACGCCACTTCCTCCAAACGTAGGATAACAAACAATTCCAATATTCATAACTTACTTTATCTATTTCATAACAAATGTACTCAATATGAATTAAGAGTTTTGTCGGTTAGATGATAACATAAACTTATTATTGGAGGGCTTTCAGTTCTGAAATAATAAGTTGAAATGGTTTTACGTTATTTTATTGTAAATTTGATTTTTATGGAAGCTCCTAGAATACCATCAATGTTTGGCTTTAAGTCTAAAAAACCTAATCAGTTTTATTTTGAACCTCGTTATTATGATGAGCAAAAAGAGAAAATGCTAAAACGATATGATAGAATAGCTAGAGAAGTTACTAATAAACCATCTTTCGAAAGATTAAATTCAGAGGATTTTAAATCTACTCTACGTGAGAATTGGGGAACTAATTATAATCGAGCCAAGGCTGGAAATAAAATGAATACCAGAGTTATTATTTATGTAATTGCCCTTGTGGCATTAGCCTATTACATTCTCTTTTAAAAATCGAAATAACGATTAGTAATAGCTGTTTTAATTCCAATAAAAAACATATTAGTTGAAGAGCTTTCAATATTGTTTTTATACGATCTATTAGTTATTCCAAGTTGTAAAAGTAATTGTGTTTTTGGATTAATAACATAAGACACCTTTAAAGTGCTATTAATAATGTCTGTTGTCAGTCCTCCTGCAGTATTATATCCGTAATCAACTATACGCCCTTTATCATCTAATGGTCTATTATTGTTTGGAATGTAAATGTTTTGACCAACACTTGTTGTACTATTAGTATCTAACCCAATTTTAGCAGCAGTTGCTAGGGCTTCAATAATCCATCTTTTTTTATGATAAGTTAAGCCAGCCACAGCTTCATTAAAATTAGCTCCTAAAGGATGTGCTAAGGGAGCATTAAAATGTGCATAGTTTTGTAAAGTGCTTATGTTAGTAGCATTGTAGCTATGGGTATAAGTAAATGGTCTAACCATGTTGTATTCTAATTGCAGCATTAAATTTTTAATCCATAAAAAATCATAAGACTTTAATCCAAATTGATAACCGTATTTATTGGCCCACCAGCCTGTGTTGGCTTTTAATTCATTTAATTTAAATTCATCTAAAATTAATTGCCCATATAAAATATTTTTCTTTTTGATTTTAAACTTCATACTTCCACCAAGTAAAGCGTTATCAGATGAACCTTGAGAATATTCAGTAGGTCGCAAAAAGATAACAGGATTAAAATAATTAATGTCGTACCCCCTATAAAATTCTCCCTCTTGAGCTTGCCAAATTATGCTTTCAAATAAACCAATATTCCACCATTTGGCAATATTATAACTCAAATAATGTACAGTAGATAATTTTTGGAAATAGTCATTAATATTGCCATCAGAGCCATTTATATCCTGATAATTGGTATATAAAGCCATGTATTTTAATTTCCAAATATTGGCAGTAATTTTTAAATAAGGATAACTATTTGCATTGTCGGATAAGAATAAGGAACGGTATCCATCTCCTATAAAATTTTTACCATAGCCTAATTGAAAAGTGAAATTCTCATCAGCAGTAAAAGTGATGTTTCCTTGACCAAAAAAAGCTTGTCCGTTTTTAGAATAGCCATAACCAGGACTAATATTTTTATTTTGAACCACTGAATCTACGTGCGAGGGATATTTAGAATAATCAGACAAG
The DNA here is from genome assembly GCA_002402165.1 of Flavobacteriales bacterium. GTDB lineage: Bacteria > Bacteroidota > Bacteroidia > Flavobacteriales_E > Vicingaceae. The sequence goes on along the minus strand of NVVI01000004.1, from coordinate 118,713 downwards.
AAGGCAAATTGAGCACTCCATTTTTTTCCAATGCTACTGCTTAAATTTAGTCCAAAAGACAATTCAGGTAAACCTTGAGAAATAGAGGAGTTTTTCTCCATCATAAATCCAGTATTTATAATTGGTGAAAGATCAATTATTAGTTGTTTGTCATAGGGTAGAACTTCTCCATAATTAAGAATTCCTTTTAAAATTTTTGACTTAGAGTTAATATCTAATAGACTCATTGTTGAATCATAATCATCAATCTCATTTTTAGAAAAGGGTCTAATACTAGTGTGAAAATTTTCTAACGTATCTACATTTTTATTAAATAATGCAGAGAACGTTCGTTCATTAGTAAGATTAAAATTTTGAGCGTTAATAAGACCACTTAAAATTAACAAGGATGATATGATAGCTATTTTTTTACTCAACTTTTTTCCGTTTAATAAAAAATGGAATTTGTATAAGAATTAAAACGCTTCCCATTATAACAACAAAAGAATAACTTGGATCAAATCGTTGTGCAAAAACACTAGCACCAATGATTAATAAATTAAATATATAAATTATAATAACTGTTTGTGCGTGAGATAATCCTATATCAATTAATCGGTGATGAATGTGATTTCTATCAGCAGTAAAAGGAGAAACACCTTTAATTGCTCTTAATGTAAAAACTCGAATGGTGTCTATTAAAGGATATACCAAAATGGACATTGCTAAAATTGGTTTAGAAATATTATTAATTATTTCAGGTAATTCTTGTGCTTCATATTCAACTAGCTCAATGGCCATTACAGCAATTAAGAACCCTATAGTAAGAGAGCCAGAGTCGCCCATAAATATTTTGGCTGGGCTAAAATTAAATCTTAAAAATCCTAAAAGCCCACCAGCAAGTGAAAATGCTAAAACAGCATAAGTCAAATCGCCAGCGTAATAAAACCAGAATCCAAAAACTGTTGAAGCAATCAAACCAACTCCAGCCGCTAGACCATCTACTCCGTCTATTAGATTAAAAGCATTAATTATAACGATGTATGTAAATATAGTAAGCATAATTCCTGCCCACTCTGATATTTCTTTAATTCCAAATAATCCGTGCAAGCTAGTTAATTTAACCTCGGCCATAAACACCATAATAAAAGCAACAATAATATGTGCAGCTAATTTTTTTACAGGAGCAGTTCCAATAATATCGTCTTTCATTCCTATAAAAAACATTATAAGCAGAGATGGAACTAAGTATTTAATTACCCCCATTTCATCTACAGGTAGCCAAAGTAGAAAAGAAAAAAGTGTTCCTGCGAAAATCATCATACCTCCCATTAAAGGAATTTTTCGTGTATGAATTTTCCTGTCATCAGATGGATCATCAAACAAGTGCTTGAGTTTGGCAATTGTTATAAATGAAGGTGTTGAAAGTAACACTATCATAAAAGAGGTCAGTATAGGGAGAATCAATTCTTTCATAATTTTTTAAAAATCATTGTATAAATTTCTTAATGATGTTCGAAATCCGAAATAGATAATACCAGTATTATCAATTGGAGAAGTAGTATTTATTCTTTTATTTACACCAAGTATTAGACTCATGTTATTTTTAGGGTTTATAAGATATCCCAAGTGGTATTGAACTAGAATTGAATTTTTTTCAGAATAATAAATTCCTTTAGTTTGAAAAAAAGCACGTTGATAATTCAAGTTTAAAATAGCTACTAATTCGTTAAACTCATTGCCGCTAGGATGTGCCAAGGGTTCATTGTAATTGGTGTAAGCTTGTAGTGGAACGCTTGATTCATAAGTGTTTTCAGCTACACGGTTGTATTCTGCTTGCAATGTTAAATAAGGAATACCAAAGTACTTTATCCCTACTTGATAGCCGTATTTTGAACCACCATCATAAACAAATTGGTTGTAAATGATGGCTTTAAAAGGAAGCTTAATTTTTAAGTTGGTGCCAACCACAGTGTGGTTTACATCGTTAAACCCCGTAGTTGCTGTATTTACTCCAATAATCGGATTGAATTGTTGAATTTGTAGGGGTTTTGTTCCTGCAGAATCTTCTGTTTGCCATAGTGTAGATTCAAATAACCCAACGTTTAACCATTTGGTAGCTAACCAACTCAGGTAGTGAACAGACATTGTTTTTCGTTGAAATAAAGCTTCTGAAGTAGAGCCATCTTCTCTTCTAGTAATAGATGATAATGAAGCGTTTAACTTAGTGTATTGGAATTGGTCATATTTACCAAATGTGGTAATTATTTTCCAAAAAGGGTAATTGAAAGAAGCATCAGATAACAGTAATGAACGGTAACCATCACCAACAAAATTCTTTCCAGTTCCTAATTGAAAATTAAAATGCTTGTTCGGAGAATAAGACACATTTGCTGAAGCTGATGAAAAATCATAACCTTGATTTGATTTGAATTTTTTCCATCTTCCTTGCCCAGGAATTACACCAGTGGAGTTTGAATAATCATCTAAGTAATTGGGCAGTACCATTTGGTTTTCATAGAGTGAAGTTTCAAAAGAGAATTTATCACCTACATTCGCTCGTACAATCACTCCTCTCGTATTTTTATAAAGACTTTTAGAATCATCTTCAGAATCTATTCCCATTTCAATGTTAAAAAGAGGATCAACTGTTAAATAAAAATTACCTGTATCTACTACCAAAAAGTTTTCATAGGCAAAAGACCTCCACATCCATCCAAAAAAGTTTCGTGGTTTTTTTTCTGATTTTGAAATGTTAATGAGGTAAAACTGTTGTTCAGATTTTGATAAAATGGAGTCTGAAACATTTTTGATAAATGATTGATTGATAGGTTGAAAAGAAGTGTGTACATTACTATTAAAACTATTGAATACTTTTTGATTAACTAAGCCAAACTCCCTATTTAAAGGTAAGTTTTGTTGTTGAGCCACTCCTATAACAGAAGATGCTAAAGCAATGATTAAGAGGATATGTCTATAAAAGTTCTTCAATTATTTAATTYGTAACAATGCTTCACTTACCTCTTCAACAGGTTTTTGGCAAGCTTTATTATAACATACGTATATCATGGTCTTTCCGTTTACTTGCTTCATTTCTAACAAAGGTAAATTACTTTCCTTAATACTTCCCACTATTAGTTTATTTGGGAGGTAAGTATCGTTTAATTCTTTCCTTTTTGAATGTGCTTTTTTACCAGAAATGGCTATTTCATAAAAAGGTTTTACATTATTCAACATTAGAATTCCCCAATTAGAATACCCTGAAATGTATTGCGAAATTTGTGCTTCAATATTCTTGAGCATTTGCTTCGACTTTTTGGTGTAATCTTCATTGTAGTACAATTCTCCTAAAAGAAACAACGTTTTTGCCATGCTCGAATTAGAGGCAGGAATCACATTATCAGAAAGTTCCATTTTTCTTGCAATCAATCCTTTTGCATTATTAGAAGTAAAGAAAAAGAAACCAGTTTCATCATCATAAAAATGAGCGATAGCATAATCAGTTAATTGTTTGGCATGTGTTAACCATTTCTCATCAAATGTGGCTTGGTAAAGTGCAATTAGTGCTTCAGTTGTAAAAGAATAATCTTCTAAATAACCGTCTAAATTGCTAATTCCATTTTTATAATTATGATTTAAACCACCATCCCCGCCTGCGGAACGGGCAGGTTTTCTTATTTGAGTAGATACAATGAAATTGGCATTTTTTATGGCAGCCTTTAAAAATTTTTCTTCTCCAAAAACATTGTAAGCATCAACATAACCTTTTAACATTAATGCATTCCATGAAGTTAAAGTTTTATCATCTAATCCTGGTCTGATTCTTTTAGCACGCTCTTTTAGTAAGATTGCATTTATTTTATCGATTCTTTTTTGAACTTCTTCTTCAGAAATATTAAATAGCTTCGCAATTTTAGCATCATCTTTTTTACGTAATAAAATATAATGTCCTTCCCATTTTCCTGTAGAATTTACAGTATAATATTCTTTTGCAAATTCGTAGTCGTTTTTTAAAACAGCTTCTAATTCTTCTTTACTCCAAACATAAAACTTTCCTTCTTCTCCTTCACTATCAGCATCTAAAGCAGAATAAAATGCGCCATTTTTAGCTGTCATTTCTCTTTCAATGTATTCTAATGTTTGGTACACAACATGTTTGTACAAAGGTTTCTTAGTAAGCTGATAAGCATCGCTGTATAAGGAAACTAATTGGCCATTATCATAAAGCATTTTTTCGAAATGAGGAGCTTTCCAATATTTATCTGTCGAATAGCGAGCAAAACCACCACCAATTTGATCGTAAATTCCACCGTAAGCCATTTTGTCGAGTGTTAACTCAACAATTTCGAGAATTTCTTCATCTTTAGTGTGATAGTAATATTGCAACAAAAATTGATAATTATTTGGCATAGGAAATTTCGGGGCATGATTTCCTCCTCCTTCAACATAATCAAATTGTTTTTTAATTCTTGCTACTCCAGCATCTAAAACATCCATAGAAAAAGGAGTGTCGTCTTTAACCATAGGAAGCATTTCACTAGTTTGAATTCCTTTTGTTAATTGATTGGCGTATTCAATAACTTTTTGTGGAGCAACTTTATATTCATTAGCTACACTGTTAAGAATTTGTATCCACTGACTTTTTGGAAAATAAGTGCCTCCATAAAATGGTTCGCCAGTGGGTAAAGCAAAACAATTTAACGGCCAACCACCTCTTCCAGACATTAATTGAACTGCGTTCATGTATATTTGATCTATGTCTGGTCGCTCTTCCCTATCTACTTTTATACAAATAAAGTTGTCGTTCATTATTTTAGCAACTTCTTCATCTTCAAAACATTCATGTTCCATAACATGGCACCAATGACAAGCAGAATAGCCAATACTTATTAGTAAAAGCTTGTTTTCATCTTTTGCTTTTTTTAGAGCTTCATCTCCCCAGGCATACCAATTTACTGGATTGTGAGCATGTTGTAATAAATATGGACTGGTTTCATTAATTAAATTATTGGTGTGTTTATGTTTGGTTGTGTCCATAGGAATTTCTTTAATGTTGTCAGGTTGGGCATTTGAAGTTGCACTATTGCTTTCGCATGAATATATTGAAAAAGTCAAACATGAAGCGGCTATTAGTAAAAAGGATTTCAACGTGTATTCAATTTTGGTTAAAAAAATAGTTATTAAGCGAAAATACTAAATTTACAAGAGGATTAGTTGGGTTATAACTTCACTTTTTCCTTAATGTCAACAGGAAACTTTTTGCTTATCCCTTTTGCCCTTGCTTTAATATCGCCTTTTATTTGTATTTCGATATTACTGTTAGAAAGAAGACTTAACATTAAAGGCATGATGCCAGAAGCTACTTCTTTTAAGCTACTTTTTATTGTAAATCGATGAATTTTATTTGATTTTTTAGGTAAAGTAATTTTTTCTTGCAGATTGGCTTTCCCTACTTTATTTCCTTTTAAGTAGATGTCTAAATCAGAATCAACAATGTTGATGGCATATTTATTAGGGTTTTTAATTTGCATAGAAACTTCTACTACTATTCCTTTAGCAGATATATCTTTAATGCCAACACTAGTTACATCAACAACCTTTACTTCTTTATACTCCAAGCAACCAGTGTTACTAAAAGCAAGTAAAATTAATGTTAGGTATAAGAATAATTTTTTCAACAGAAGTTTATTTATGGTATTCAGTAAAATATTTATAAAATAAAGGAATGGTTTCAATCCCTTTAAAGTAGTTAAATACTCCATAATGTTCATTTGGAGAGTGAATGGCATCTGAATCCAATCCAAAACCAAATAGAACCGATTTTAAACCTAATTCCTCCTCAAATAGGGCAACAATAGGAATACTTCCTCCACTTCTCATAGGAATTGGTGTTTTTCCAAAACTATCTTCCATAGCTTGTTTTGCGGCTTTGTACCCAACAAAATTAGTAGGAGTTACATAAGGCGTTCCTCCATGGTGAGGGGTAACCTTTACTTTTACAGATTTAGGGGTAATACTTTTAAAATAATCAGTAAATAATTCGGTTATTTTATCACTATTTTGATGTGGAACTAATCGCATCGATATTTTTGCATAAGCTTTTGAAGCAATAACTGTTTTAGCTCCTTCACCAGTATAGCCACCCCAAATCCCATTTACATCTATAGTGGGTCTTATTGAATTTCTTTCGTTGGTAGTATATCCTTCTTCACCATCAATGTCAGATAAATCTAATGCTTTTTTATAATCATCAAGATTAAAAGGAGCTTTTGCCATTTCAGCTCTTTCTTCATCCGAAATTATTTCAACATCATCATAAAAACCTGGTATAGTGATGTGGTTTTTATCATCACGCATTTTGGCAATCATTTCGCATAAAATGTTAATTGGGTTAGCAACAGCACCGCCATATAAACCAGAATGTAAATCTCGATTAGGTCCGGTTACTTCAACTTCAACATAGCTCAGTCCTCTTAGACCAACAGTTATTGATGGTGTATCGTTGGCAATAATTCCAGTATCAGAAATCACAACGACATCAGCCATTAGCTTTTCTTTATTTTCTTTTATAAAAGTTCCCAAGTTCTCTGATCCAACTTCTTCTTCTCCTTCTATCATAAATTTAACATTACATGGCAGAGAATTGGTATTCATCATTGTTTCAAATGCTTTAATATGCATATACATTTGCCCTTTATCATCACACGAACCTCTTGCAAAAATAGCGCCTTCAGGATGAATATCAGTTGTTTTAATGATTGGTTCAAATGGCGGACTATCCCATAAATCTATTGGGTCTGSYGGTTGMACATCATAATGTCCATAAACCAAAACAGTTGGTAAGTTGGCATCAATAATTTTGTCTCCATAAACAATAGGGTGACCTTCTGTTGGACATATTTCAACATTATCTGCACCAGCTTCTTCTAGCCTTTTTTTAACCTCTTCAGCAGTTTTAGCTGTGTCAGCATCATAAGATGAATCAGCACTAACAGATGGAATTCTTAATAAATCTAATAGTTCATTAAGAAAACGTTCTTTGTTTTGAGAAATGTAATTATTGATTTCAGACATAATGGATGTTTAAATAAAAAGCTAAATTAGAATTTCTCCAGTCATTTCTGAAGGGATATCAATATTAAGTAACTTTAAAAGCGATGGAGCAATATCGGCCAGTTTACCAGCTGCGATTTCTTTATAATCATTATCGATTAAAATACAAGGAACAGGATTTGTGCTGTGTGCTGTATTTGGAGAGCCATCTTCATTAATGGCAAAATCGGCATTACCATGGTCAGCTATAATGATAAAAGAATAGCCATTTGCTATACCAGCTTCAACAATTCTTTCAGTACAATTATCTACTTTTTCTGCAGCAGCAATAATGGCTTTATAGATACCAGTATGTCCAACCATATCGGTGTTGGCAAAATTGAGACAAATAAAATCTGCACTTCGACTTCGCTCAGTGTCCATTTTACCCATTTCAGAAATAATAGTTTGAGTAACTTCTTCGGCACTCATTTCGGGTTGTAAATCGTAAGTAGCTACTTTTGGTGAGTTAACCATCAATCTTTTTTCACCTTTAAAGGTTTCTTCTCTACCTCCCGAAAAGAAAAAAGTTACGTGAGGATATTTTTCTGTTTCGGAAATTCTTATTTGAGTTTTATTGTGGTTAGCCAATACTTCACCAAGGGTATTTGGGATGTTTTCTTTGTCGTAAATTACATGAACGTTATTAAACTTTTTGTTGTAATTGGTCATGGTAACATAATGCAGCGGAATGGTATTCATTCCTTCTTCAACAATGTCTTTTTGAGTAAGTGCAATGGTAATTTCTCTACAGCGGTCTGTTCTAAAATTAAAACAAATAACTACATCGTTTGCTTGTATTCTTCCAATCGGATTATTGTTAACATCAACTTTTACAATAGGTTTAATAAACTCATCTGTTACATCATTTTTGTAAGAATCTTCAATAGCATTGCCTAAATTGTTGGTTCCTTTTCCTTTCCCATCAAGTAACAAATCGTAAGCTAATTTTATTCTTTCCCATCTGTTATCTCTGTCCATTGCGTAATAACGACCAATAACAGAAACCAACTCTCCAGTGGAACTTTGTAAATGATTTTCCAAAGCTTTGAGTTGCCCTTTACCACTTTTTGGATCACAATCCCTACCATCGGTAAAAGCGTGAACGAAAACATTTTCTATGTTATTTTCTTTAGCAATGTCACACAATCTATACAAGTGGCTTTGGTGAGAATGGATTCCCCCATCAGAAACTAAACCCATAAAATGTACTGCTACATTGTCTTGTTTAGCATGGTTAAAAGCTGCTTTTAAAGTTTCATTTTCAGCAATGGAATTATCAGCACAAGCTTGATTGATTTTTGCAAAATCTTGGTAAACAATGCGACCAGCACCAATGTTTAAATGTCCAACCTCAGAGTTACCCATTTGCCCTTCTGGTAAGCCAACATGTTCGCCATAAGTTTTTAATGTAGAGTTTGGGTATTGTTTTAAGCAACTATCAAAAAAAGGAGTGTTGGCATTGTAAATGGCATCCGATTTAGATTTGTCTCCAAAACCCCAACCATCCAATATAATTAATGCTACTTTTTTAGACATGTTTTTAGTTTCGAGCAAAGTTAATCCTTTCTAACAAACTGCCAAAGTCTATTGGTATACCCTTTAAACCACTTGTCGTTTTGACCACGGCCTTGAAAAGGTCTCGTGGTTAAAACGATTATCCAGAAATTTTTGAGAAAGTGAAGGAGTTTAGGCTGTGGAAGAATTAGTTAAACTTTTACCCCAATAATACAAACATCATCAACCTGTTCAATAGTTCCTCTCCATGTTTCAAAGGCATCATCAATAATTTTTTTCTGTTCTTCCATAGATTTATCTTGAATGGACAACAACAATTCTCTAAATGCTTTTGGCTTAAATTTCTTTCCTTTCTCTCCACCAAACTGGTCTACATATCCATCTGAAAAAATATAGATAGAGTCTCCTTTTTCTAACTCAAAAGCGTGTGTTGTATACGGTTCTGGATTATCAAACTGCCCAATTGGTTGTTTGTTGGCCTTGGTTTCTATTATTTTCCCATTTCTAATTATCCAAAGAGGATTGTTGGCTCCAGCGTAAAGGAGTTTATTTCCTTCTAAACTGCACAATGCGATGTCCATTCCGTCTTTTACATCATCATCTGATTTCTCAAACTCTTGGATAATAATTTCTCTTGTTTTATCAAGAATTTCTCCTGGGTCACTCAACCTATGTTCTCTCACGCTTCTGTTTAATCCGTTGTTACATACGACAGAAACCATTGCACCAGGAACACCATGACCTGTGCAATCTGCTGCTGCAAAAAGTACAATCGTCTCTTTTTTATTGCTTGGCGATGCTACGGACTCCATCCAATAGAAATCACCAGCAACAATGTCTTTGGGTTTGTAGAAAATGAAGCTTTCTTTAAGGTATTCTTTGACTACTTTATCTGGAGGAAGAATTGCATTTTGTATTCGCTTAGCATAAATAATACTGTCAGTTATCTCTTGGTGAGTTTGCTCAATTATGTCCTTTTGTTTTTGCACTTCATTTTTTTGCTTTGCAATAATAGCATTATCTTTTTTCTTATTTCGGAAAGCGATATAAATAATAGTTATTATAATAAGTAGTAGTATTAGTCCAAAATAAAGATAATACTTTATCTTCTTTTCATTATCCAACCTTATATTCTGACTCTTTATTTTTGCTTCAGAACGAGCCGTGTTAATTTCCATAGATATTCTATTTTCTTCTTCTTCCCTTTTTTTATATACTAAAGCATTTTGTGCATTTACAAATTCTCTTACTCCATTAAAAACTCCAAATTTATCCGCATCTGAAATTTTCAGCCTACTTCCTTTATTCTTATAAATGATAATAGAATCTCCCACATAATATTTAATTAAAGTATCTTCTCCTAGAGAATTATAAGCTATATAGAATTCCCTCTGTATCTTTTGTCTTTTCATTGAAAAATAGCTAATAATTCCATTTGGATGATAATCTATTTGATATCCAACTCGTTTTGCTTTTGAACCAAAAGAATACCGATGTTGAATATTCCCATTTTCATAATATCTGGTTAAACTCCCAAAATTCCATTTATCCTTCCATATACCTGTTTCTTTTAATGAACCAGACTCATAATATGCCTGATAAAGACCATTTGGTTTATCATTTATATAGGTTATCATTATTTTAATCTCCCCATTTTCATAATATGTCTTACTCCCTCCATTTTTCTCCCCATTTAAGTAATAACTCTTTTCCTTGGCATTTCCACTTTCATAAAAAATTATCCAGAAACCTTCTTTCAACCCCTCTGAATCATAACGATTAATTGTATCTCCATCATATATTTCATAAGTTATCGAATCTTGAGGATAGCCGAAAATTGGAAATAAAATGAGTATTATGTAGATGAGATTTTTGATAAATTAAAAATAGAAATAAAAACTGGATTTGCACCTAAAACTCCACTCCATTCTCAAAAGTAGTCCACTCCGCTAATTATAGTTTAAAACCAAAAAAGCCTCAACTACCAAGTAGTTAAGGCTTTAATTTAGAGTGGTGCCTCCAGGAATCGAACCAGGGACACATGGATTTTCAGTCCATTGCTCTACCAACTGAGCTAAGGCACCATTCAAATGGTCGGCAAATGTAGAAATTTTTTTCATCTCTAAAAACAAATCCTTATACATTTTGTAATTTCGAGCAAGATTTAACAATGAACCTAGTAATAGACATAGGAAACACCCTTGTAAAACTTGCCATTTTTAATGGCAATGAGCTTCTAGATTCTATTATAGAAGAACAAATTAATGAGAAAATTATTGATACACTTTTTCAAAAACATGATATTCAGCAAGGTATTTATTCATCTGTTGGAGCGGACACCAAAACTTTGTTAAAAAAGTATAATTTTTCACCCCTTACTCATCTTACCCCTTTACCTTTGGTGCTTAATTATAAAACACCCGAAACATTAGGGTTAGATAGAATTGCTGCTGTTGTAGGAGCAAAAACACTTTTTAATAAAACAGATGTATTAGTAATGGACTTAGGAACCTGCATAACCTATGATTTTATAAACGCAAAAAACGAGTATTTAGGGGGAGCAATTGCACCAGGGTTTCAAATGAGGTTTAAAGCGCTTAATTATTTTACTAAAAAGCTGCCATTGGTAAACTTTAATGCAGCAGCTTTAAAATTAATAGGCAATACTACCGAAAGTTCAATCATATCAGGTGTTTATAACGGCATGAAAAACGAAATTTTAGGAACAATAAATAGTTATATCATGCAATATGAAAGCCTTAATATAGTTGTTACGGGAGGGGATATGAATCTGTTTGATTTAGAACTAAAAAATCGCATCTTTGCAGACAAATTTTTAGTGCTGAAAGGGTTGAATAAAATTTTAAATTATAATGCAAAATAGCAAAATAGTTATTATTCTTTTTTTATTGTTGATGGCTAGTGCHACTGTATATTCWCAGTCAACAACAAATTCTCCTTATTCAAAATATGGAATWGGKGTTATTAGACCTCAATCYTTTGCYCAAAAYTTTGGAATGGGAGGWGTAGGAATTGGATTAAGGTCTGATAGGAATATTGGATTTCAAAATCCAGCAAGCTACTCTTCTATAGCTGTTACCACTTTTGATCTTGGGTATACTAATAATGGSTTGTGGTTACARGATGGWGYCGAAACACARTTTCAAAATAACCCATATATAGATCATATTGCATTTGCTTTTCCCATGATAAAAAAAGTTTGGGGTTTGAGTTTTGGAGCACTTCCTTTTTCAAATGTTGGTTATGAGTATGATGAAGTAATTAACGATCCTATAGCGGGAGACATAAGTTATTTTAATAAAGGGAAAGGAGCAATTAATAAAGCATTTTTAGGAAATGCTATTGCAGTTAAAATAGATTCAACGTCAAATCTTTCATTTGGAGTAAATGCTTATTTTTTGTTTGGCTCCATAGAGCATGATAGGAAAATCATTTATGGAGATTTGCCTAACAGTTATAACCTTTGGGATCTTAAAGAGGTTTCTGTAGCCGATTTCGGGTTTGATTTCGGTTTACAATATCAAAAGCAAATCACAAATTCTGATGGAGAGGAATATAAGCTTACTGTAGGTGCTACTTACGGTTTAGGATCAGATTTGGCTGCTAAAAGAACAGAAATAACTAGAACTTTTTCTGGTAGTGCAGATTTTGGTACAATAAAGGATACTTCTAGGTTTATTGATAATGTTGATGGCATTGTTCAATTGCCTTCTGAATTAGGGTTTGGAGTGTCATTAGAAAAACCAAATAAATGGTTGTTAGCGGTAGATTATAAAACAACAAACTGGGGTACTATTGTAAGTGATGATGCCCTTTATTCATATAAGTCTAATTTTTCATTAGCAGGCGGAGTTCAATTTATTCCAAAACATGATGGATCAAAGTATTTACAGCGATTAGCTTATAGAATTGGCACAAGATATTCAAACTCTCACATTGCAATAAATGGGATTGATTGGAGTGAGTATGGCATAACTTTTGGAGTAGGGTTGCCAGTTAGAAAATCTGAAAGTAGTTATCCGAGGCTTAACTTTGGTGTTGAGTATGGAAACCGAGGCACAACTGATTTAGGATTAATAAAAGAGAAGTTTTTTAACTTTAATTTAGGGGTAACCATAAATGCTGTTTGGTTTAGAAAAAGAAAATACGATTAACATGAAAAAAATTACATTAATAACTTTAGGATTGTTTTTAAGTGCTGCAATATTTGCACAACAAAAACCTAATTATGGAGCAACTCCAGAAGATAGTATAACTTGTATAGAAAGTTTAATCTATAAAGACTACTTAAAAAATGAACCAATATTAGCATTAGACTTATGGAGAGTTGCCTATAGAGTTTGTCCACAATCTCAGAAAACATTATACATTAATGGAGTGAGAATGTATAAAGCGTTGGCTAAAAAAGAAAAAGAGGCTGCTCAACAAAAGGCTTATTTAGATACTGTTTTTTCAATCTATAATCAGCGAATAGAAATGTTTGGTCAAAAGGGATTAGTGCTTGGTCAAAAAGGGCAGGCAATGCTAAGTACTAAACAAGACAAAGAGAAAACATTTGAAGTGTTAAATGAGGCAATTACAATAACTGGTAATAAAACACAATCTGGGACTTTGGTTGCAATTATGTTTACCATCATTAACATGGAAAAAGCAGGAAAGAAAACAAAAGGTGAAGTTGTTGCCATGTTTGAGAAAACATTGGCAATTTGTGCTTTTAATATTGCTAAATATACTAAGGAAGAAGAATCAAATATAACATTAGTAAATACGGCTAAATCAATGGATAAAGATGGGAAAGTTATTGAGCATAACACTTATAGTATAGGAGATGGAAGTAAAAAAATCATTAAAATTTTTGTTGATGGAAAATTTGACAGAAGAATATCTATTAATAATAAGCCATTAAGATCAAAACTCGATAAATACGTTAAAGCTCAAGAGAAGATAAATAATGTAACATCTCCTTATTTAGATTGTGCTGTTTTAATTCCTTTAGCAACTAAAAACTTTGAAGCTAACAAAGAAAATTTAGATTGGTTAAGAATTACTATGAGGTTGTTAAAGAAAAACAAGTGTTATAAAACTGATGATGGAGCCGTTATTTTTGGGAAAGTTGCAGAAGCCTACTTTAAATTAGAACCTTCAGCAAATGGAGCAGCAGGAATTGGCACACTTTATTTAGGAAAAAAAGATTGGAATAAAGCAATAGAGTTCTTTAAAAAAGCAATAGACATGGCTGAGACTGATGATGAAAAAACTGAACACATCTTAAGTGTTGCTAAAGCATATTCTTACAGTAGAAGTTTTGCTCAAGCCAGAACTTATGCATTAAAGGCGATTAGTTTGAAAAAAGGATGGGGAGCCCCTTATATTTTAATTGGAGATTGTTATGCTCAAAGCTCAAAAAAATGTAATGATGGAGAGCTTGGTAGATATGGAGCATATTGGGCAGCAGTAGATAAATACAAAAAAGCCAAAGCGGTAGATACCTCAGTAGCAAGTCTAGTTAATAAAAAGATAGCGAGTATTACATCACGTTATCCAGCTACAAAAGATGTATTCTTTTATAACAAAAAGAATGGAGATGCTTATACTGTAAAATGTTGGATTAATGAAACTACTACAATTAAGACAAAATAAAACCTGTTTGTCATGCTCAGCCTGTCGAAGCATCTTGTAAATAAATATTTTTGTTTATCCTTCGATAAACTCAGGATGACACAAAAGCAACTTATCCCGATGCTATTTGCATTCGGGATTCTTTATTCTTGCGAGAATGATGTAACCGAAATAGAATCATTAATTAATAAAAAGAATATACCAATTAGTAAAGGTAAAAATGTTGAATTTATTTATTCTGAAAAGGCAAATGTGAAAATAAAGATTACAGCACCTTTAATGGAAGAGTATGGAACAGATGATAAATATATTGAAATGACTGAAGGGGTTAAAGTGCTGTTTTACGATTCGTTATTACATATAGCATCAACATTAACAGCAAATTATGCAATACATCGAATTTCAGTAAACATTATGGAGGCAAAAGGTGATGTAGTGGTTGTTAATGATAAAGGGGAGGTGCTAAACACCGAACATTTAATTTGGYTAGAAGATTCTTCAAAAATATATACCAAGGAATTTGTAAAAATTACTACAGAAGATGAAATAATTATGGGAGAGGGCATGGAAGCTAACCAAGATTTTACGAAATGGAAAATTCATAAGATAAAAGGGACAATAAACATAAAAGAAGATCCAGACTCTTTAAAAACAAATTAAGATGGAGAAAGTTGTACGTTTTTTACAATACATGTGGCTGATAATTGCAATTGTTAGTTTTTGCATAGCCACATATCACCTAATTATATGGGATATTACTGGAGCGTTGTTTTTTTACTTTTTTACAGCAATGGCAACCTTACTCTTTTTTGTTAGAAAACGTCAATTAAGGAGATTTGAAAATATGTCAAAATAAACGCGTACTTTTAAAAGGAATTTAAGATAAAAATGACATTTCTTTTTTGGATTTTTTTATTATTGGCAATGGTTGCCTCAGCACTTTTTTCTGGTTTAGAAATAGCATTTGTATCAGCCAATAGGTTGAAAATAGAATTAGATAAAAACAAAAATGTTTTTTCTGCAAAAATACTTTCTAATTTTTTAAAACATCCAGCTAAGTTTATTGGTACAATGCTGTTAGGGAATAACGTATCATTGGTTATTTATAGTATTATAATGGCTAAATTTTTAGGGTCATTAATTACTATTCACATTACAAGTAACGAGCTTGTAATCTTGTTGATTCAAACCTTAATTTCAACTATGGTAATTTTGTTTTTTGCTGAATTTTTACCAAAAACACTATTCCGAATTAATCCAAACAGAGTGCTTTCTATAGCAGCAGTTCCTCTCATTATTATATATTATGTTTTATACCCATTTACTTATTTTACAGTTGGGATATCGAATTTAATTTTAACTATTTTTAAAGTGGATACTTCTGAAAGTGATTTGGCTTTCTCAAAAGTAGACTTAGAAGATTTTGTTGCAAACATTCAAGAGAGAGATTTAGTGGGAGAAGAAATTGATTCGGAGATACAAATTTTTAAAAATGCTTTAGGATTTTCTGAAGTAAAAGTTCGAGAATGTATGGTTCCTAGAACAGAAATTATTGCAATTGAAGTTGAAAGTACAATAGAAGAGTTAAAAGAAAAGTTTATTGAAACCGGATTGTCTAAAATTTTAATATTTAGAGATTCTATCGATAATATAATTGGGTATTCTCATTCTAAAGAATTGTTTAAGAAACCAGAATCAATTAAATCAATTTTACTTCCAGTATTAATTGTTCCAGAGGTTATGCTAGCAAATGAATTATTGAAGAAAGCTTTAAAAGAAAGGCGAAGCATTGCTGTTGTGGTTGATGAGTTTGGAGGGACTTCTGGAATAATAACCATTGAGGATATTATTGAAGAAATTTTTGGTGAAATTGAAGATGAACATGATAAAGAAGAATATACTGAAATTGAGGTTGATGAAAATAAGTATCAATTTTCTGCAAGAATAGAAATTGACTATATCAATGACAAATATAAATTGAATTTACCCGAGTCAGATGAGTATGAAACTTTAGGAGGGTACATCATAAATATACAAGAGAGCATTCCAGAAAAAGATGAAGTTATTCATTCTGATAATTTTGTTTTTACCATTAATGAGGTAAGCGAAAATAAAATTGAATTAATAACTGTAGAGAAAATTACCTCAGAAGAATAATATATTTATTCATAAGCTTAAAACAACATTATAATTATCGTTCAAGTCTTTTATTTATCGAATGACAATCGTATATTCGCAACCCAAATAATAAAAAAGTAAAATGGCAGTAATAGGAAAAATTAGAGAAAAATCATCGTTGGTGATGATTATTATAGGAGTTGGAATGTTAGCATTTTTACTTCCTACCGATGGGATTCAAAGATTGTTTGGTGGTAATGATAATAATTTAGGAGAGATAGGAGATATAGAAATTACAGGGCAAGAGTTTGATCAACGACTTCAAGTTGCTTTAACTCAATGGGAAAATCAAAATAAAGCTATTGCAACATCTGAAGTTAGAGAATCTTTTAAAGATCAAGTATGGTCTGATATAATTAGAGAAGTAGTTTTAGAAAGTCAATTTAAGGAGCTCGGTATTGCAGTATGTCCTCAAGAATTGTTTGATATGGTTCAAGGAAATGATCCACATCCGCAAGTGCAGCAAGCATTTTCAGATCCGAATACTGGTGTCTTTAGTCCATCACAAGTGTTGCAGTTCTTAAAAAGCTTAGAGACGATGCCAGCTGAAAATAGGATTCAATGGTTGTTATTTGAAGAAGGAATTGAAAAGGAAAGAGTTTCAACTAAATACAATACTCTTTTAGCAAAAGGGCTTTATGCTACAAAAAGTATGGTAAAAAGGGCATATACTGAACAAAACGAACAACGTAATATTAAGTTTGTTTCCAAAAGATATGCTTCAGTTAACGATAGTACAATTACCGTTACTTCAGAAGAATTAAAAGCATATTATGATGAACATAAAAGTGAATATAAACAAGATGCATCAAGAGAGATAGAATATATAAAGTTTAAAGTAAACCCATCAGAAGCTGACATAGATGAAGCTAAAAAATGGATAGAAGAGACAGCGGAAGAATTTAAAATAACAGATAACGACTCATCTTTTGTAGCTTATAATTCTGAAGTGCCTTTAGATGAAACTTATTACGGGGCTGATGTCATGCCTTTTGGAATAGATTCAGGGTTTTTCTATAATGAGGTAGGGGCTATAACTTCCACTTATGAGCAAGATGGTGCTTTTGTGGTAACTAAATTATCTAAAATTAAAATGGTTCCAGACTCTGTTAAGGCACGTCATATCTTATTAAAAACAATTCAACAAGCTTCAGATACTTTGCTAGAAGCTAAATTAGATAGCATAAAAACTGAGATTGAAAATGGAGCTAATTTTGCTGATATTGCTAAGGAAGTTTCAGAAGATGTAGGATCTGCTATTGAGGGAGGAGATTTAGGATGGTTTGTAGGAGGAGCAATGGTAAAGCCTTTTAATGACGCTTGCTTTGATGGAGAAGCGGGAGACATAGTAATCGTGCAATCACAATTTGGTTTTCATTTAATAGAAGTGATGAAGCAAGCTGATAAAACAAGAAAAGTTCAATTATCAACTGTAGTTAGAAAAAACGTGCCAAGTAATGAAACTTTTGATGAAGTTTTTGCTAAAGCAAGTATGTTCTTTGCTAGCAATGGAACATCTGAGGCATTTACAAAAGCTACGGAGGGAGATGAATATTCAAAATTTATAGCCTCTGGGATAAAAGTTGGGGATAAAAATATTCCAGGAATGACTGATGTTAGAGAGTTGGTGAGATGGTCTTTTAACAATGATAAAGGAAGTGTTTCAGCTCCTTTCCAATTTGATAACACTTTTGTTGTAGCTCATTTAGCTGAAGTTAGAGAAGAAGGAATAGCAACAATGGAACAAGTAGAAATACAAGTAGAATTAGGAACAAAAAAGAAAAAGAAAGCTCAAATGTTTATTGAAGAAATGAAAGGGGTTGCTAGTTTAGATGATTTAGCTACTAAGATAGAATCTACTGTTGAATCTGCTTCAAATGTAAATTTTGCTGCTTATGCAATTCCAGGAATGGGACAAGAACTAAGGATTAACGGGATGGCTTCTACTTTACAGAAAGGGCAAATGAGTATTCCTATAGAAGGGCAAACAGGCGTTTTTGTCATTCAAATAGAAACAGTTACTCCTGCACCAGAAACAACGGATTATTCAGCAATTAAAACTCAATTAGATCAAAACAATGCTTCAATTACAGGGCAATTGATGGAAGCACTAAAAGATAAATTTGGAGTTGTAGATAAAAGATACAAATTCTATTAATTCAAATTGTCATTCTCAGCTTGACTGGGAATCTTAAAAAAAGAAAAAATTAAAGAGGTTATCTGAAAAGATAGCCTTTTTTTATAGGTATTATTCTCATACTTGGAGATTATCACCTCGCACCCGCAAGCGAGACACTTGTGGGATAGGTAAAAGAGTAATATATTTGTATATAATGAATAATAAATTTGGAGCAGCATTAGCAGAAACATTAAAAGAGTGTTATAAACTGTCTGGTGAAGTGTTTCTAACGACTAAACAGGAAAATTTAATTACTAATATTTTAGCAACAAAGCTTAACACTACTAGAGATTTATCCGCAACAACTGAAGTAAACCAAAACCCATTATACATCACAGAAAAATCACTTGATAAAAAAAGGATTGACATGGTTCGCCTGAATCAGAACTCAAACACTTTTATTGATGAAATATTTGAAGCAAAGTATTTATGGTCTGACGATTTTGGATATGAATATTGGGCTATACAAGAAGTCTGCAGGGTACTGAACCAGTTAAACACACATAATACAAAAGCAAATCATCAAAGCCATATTATGTTTTATTATGTTTTATTATGTTTTATTTAATAATGCACAAGTAGATTCTATTCAACAAAGTCTATCAAATGAAACATCATTAAAAGGATTAGAAGAAGAATTTAAGAGTTACACTTATTTACACAAAGGGAGAAAAAGTGCATTTAATCAAAAACAGAAAATTTATTTCAGTGATGATAAAGTTTACCTGCCGAATTCAATTGACGAAATAGATAGCTACAGAAAAGAGGTGTGTAAAATAATTGAAGCTTCTATGAATATCCCATATATGTCTTCAATTAATACATATATTAGAGATAATCAGAAACTTAAAAAAATGAATTTTGGTTCTAAATCAGTAACGGACTCGATCTCATACGTAATGGATGATTTTAAAACAAGTCCTATAACTGATTGGTTACCACAAATAAATTTCAGTTTAGGTATTACTATTTTTAAGTTAGGAGAAAATGAAGATAAAAATGCGTTACATGAAATATTTCATGCTGATAAAATTGGTAATTTTAAAGGAGTTAACTAAGGTTTAAGAACGTACTTTTAATCTGTAATTAATAAAGCGATGATTGACTATTTTCTAAAAGCAGAAGAGCAATATTTTAAAAAGAACACCTACCAAGCATTAGCGATATTAGAACACAAACTAAAACAAACGCCTAACGACAAAGAGATTTTGCTTTTTTTGGGAGATATTTATTTAGAAACAGATCAATTTAAAAGTGCGTTAGAAGTTTATTTTAAATGCTTAAAATTAGGCTACAATGATGACGATCTTTATTCCAATTTATCTTACACATTAATAGAATTACATGATTATAGAGGAGCTGAAAAAATTTTAAAAGTAGGTATAAAGCTTTTCCCTGATAATGAGTATATTATTTGTAATTATGCCAATGTTTTAATGGAGTTCGAAGATTTTATTGCTGCTAAAAAATTGATGAAAAAAGCAATAAACTTTGGGTCTAAATATTATATGATATATAATAATCTTGGATACTTATATTTCTTAGAAGGTAAGTTTAATGAAGCTTTAAAAAATTACAACCGTTCTTTAGAACTAAAAGATAAGAACTCTTTAACTTTCTATAATAGGGGTGTTTTATTCTTAGAGAAGATGAACCAAAAACATAACGGTATTATGGATTTAAAGAAAGCTAAAGAATTAGGAGATTTGGAGGCTAGTCTCTACTTAATGAGATTGTTGCTAAAACAGCCTCCGCAAGTGCCCCGTTKTTGGAGTAGATAAATAAGAAGCTATAAGGCAGATTTTCACAGAAGCGTTAGCCTTTTTTTATTGATAAAATACTGATTTCTAACATAAATATATTTAGGAACAAATCTTAACTTCGTGTTCTAATTCAAAATAAAAAAATGGCTGAATTCATTTACGAAAAACAGTTCTCTTTAAAAGGAGATTCAACAACGTATAAATTAATTTCCAAAGAATACATTTCAACTATTGAGGTTGATGGAAGAGAAATTCTAAAAGTAAACCCTAAAGCCTTAGAATTATTAGCATCAGAAGCAATGGCAGATGTTTCGTTTATGCTACGAACAGCTCATTTAGAAAAGCTAGCTAAAATTTTGGATGATCCTGAAGCAACAGATAATGATCGATTTGTTTCTTATACACTTTTAAAGAACGCAGAAGTTTCAGTTGCAGGGCAACTTCCTTCATGTCAAGATACAGGAACAGCAATAGTTGTGGCCAAAAAAGGAGAAAATGTTTTTACTGGAGTTGATGATGCAGAGTATTTATCTAAAGGAATTTACAACACTTTTCAGGAAAGAAATTTAAGGTATTCTCAAATGATTGCGGTAAATATGTTTGACGAAAAAAATTCAGGGAGCAATCTGCCTGCTCAAATAGATATTTATGCTGAAGAAGGAAATGAGTATAAATTTTTGTTTTTAACCAAAGGAGGAGGCTCTGCCAATAAAACATTTTTGTATCAAAAAACAAAAGCATTGTTGAATGAAAAGTCAATGACAGAATTTGTTAAAGAAAAAATAAAAGACTTAGGGACTGCTGCATGCCCTCCATACCATTTAGCTTTTGTGGTTGGTGGAACTTCAGCTGAAGCAAACTTAAAAGCAGTTAAAATGGCTTCGGCAGGTTATTATGATGAATTACCAACAGTTGGAAGTGCTGGAGGAAGAGCATTTAGAGATACAGAATGGGAAGAAAAAATTCAAAAAATATGCCAGGATAGTTTAATTGGAGCTCAGTTTGGAGGTAAATATTTTACACACGATGTAAAAGTAATTCGTTTACCAAGGCACGGAGCATCTTGTCCTGTTGGATTAGGAGTTAGCTGTTCTGCAGATAGAAACATTAAAGGGAAGATTACTAAAGATGGAATTTTCTTGGAGCAATTAGAAACCAATCCTAGTAAATTTTTACCTGAAAAAGCTCCACATTTAGAACCAGCAGTTGAGATCGATTTGGATTTACCAATGGAAGAACAACTTAAAATTTTATCTCAATACCCAATAAAAACAAGGTTGAATTTGAGAGGAACATTAATTGTTGCAAGAGACAGTGCTCATGCTCGAATTAAAGAAATGTTAGATGCGGGAGAACCAATGCCGGATTATTTTAAAAAGCACCCTATTTATTATGCTGGGCCTGCAAAAACTCCTGAAGGTATGCCATCTGGTAGCTTTGGACCAACCACAGCAGGAAGAATGGATCCTTATGTGGATGAATTTCAATCTCACGGAGGGTCATTAATCATGTTGGCAAAAGGGAACCGATCTCCATCGGTTACAGATGCTTGTAAAAAATATGGTGGGTTTTATTTGGGTTCTATTGGAGGACCAGCGGCTATTTTAGCTAAATCTAATATTAAGTCTGTAGAGGTTGTTGACTTTGGAGAGTTGGAAATGGAAGCTGTAAGAAAAATTGTGGTAGAAAATTTCCCAGCATTTATTATTTGTGATGATAAAGGCAATGATTTTTTTGAAAATATTTAGAATTAATTAGTATAATTTTTTTACTTTTACGGTTAGTAACATCTAAAAATTAGTAAACATGGTATTGGTAGGAGTATTATTATTCTTTTTAGTTTTCTTTGGATCATTTTGGATATTGTTGTTTTTATTCACAGTTGTTGTTCCTAGCTCTATCAAATTGTTTTTACTAAAAAAATATGGACCTACTTGGATGAAAAGATTAGCTGAGTTAGAAGACTAAATTAAGTCTAACACGTTTTCTGGCGGCCTGCAAATTATTGCTTTATTTCCTTTAATAACAATTGGTCTTTCAATTAACTTAGGATATTCTATCATTATTTTTATCCATTCATCATCATTGAAATTACTGTTTTTAAATTTCTCTTTGTAAACAGATTCACCTTTTCTAATAATGTCTTTTGGTTTAAGATTTAACTTCATTAATACCATTTCTAATTCTTTAATTGTAGGAATTGTTTTGAGATACTCTACAATTTCTACAGTTACTCCAGCATCTTTAATAAGCTGTAATGTTTGTCTGCTTTTACTACAGCGGGGGTTGTGATAAATTTTCATTTTTTAAGTATTAAGATTTTCCAAATTCCATTAAGTAAGCTTTTAAGAAACCATCTAAATCTCCATCTAAAACTTTAGAAGGATCATTAACGGTAAAGTTAGTTCGATGATCTTTTACTCTTTTATCATCAAGCACATAACTCCTTATTTGTGCTCCCCATTCTATTTTTAATTTATTATCTTCAATTTCATTACGTGATTCCATTTTTTTACGCATTTCAATTTCATACAATTGTGATTTTAGTAATTGCATTGCTTTTTCTCTGTTTTTTAATTGAGACCGTGTTTCAGAGTTTGTAATCATAATACCTGAAGGAATATGCCTAAGAATAACTTTGGTTTCTACTTTATTTACATTTTGACCACCAGCTCCACCAGAACGAGCAAAATCTAACGTAATATCAGCCGGATTTATATTTATTTCAATCGTATCGTCAGCTAAAGGATATACATAAACAGAAACAAAAGAAGTCATTCTTTTTCCTTGAGAATTAAATGGGCTAACTCTTACTAATCGATGTACTCCATTTTCACCTTTTAAATAACCAAAAGCAAAATCTCCTTCTATTTCAATGGTTACGGTTTTTATTCCCGCAACATCTCCAGCTTGGTAATCAAGCGTTTTAATTTTGCATCCATTTTTTTCTGCCCACATTTGGTACATTCTCAATAGCATTGAAGCCCAATCACAACTTTCTGTTCCGCCTGCTCCAGCAGTAATTTGAAGCACAGCACTTAATGAATCTTCTTCTGCACTTAGCATATTTTTAAACTCTAAGTCTTCTATTTTCTTAATAGAAAAGTCATATTGTTTTTGGACTTCTGCTTCTGTTGCTTCTCCTTCTTTATGGAAATCATAAAGCACTTGTAAGTCATCTATTTCATTAGCAACTGATGAATAGCTATCTGTCCATACTTTGATGTTTCTAACAACTTTTAGTTGCATTTCGGCATTACCAGAATTGTCCCAAAAGTTAGGGTCGTGAGTTTTTTGTTCCTCTTCTTCTAGTTGTATAAGTTTTGCATCAATGTCAAAGATACCCCCTTAACGCATCCAGGCGGTCAACTAATAATTTTACTTGGTCTTGAGTTATCATGCGTTAAAAATAATATAAATAATCATTAATTTTAGCTAAATAAAATAGACAAATGAAGATTTACACTAAAACTGGAGATAAAGGCCAAACATCACTTTTCGGAGGCAAGAGAGTTCCAAAGCATCATTTAAGAATTGACGCTTATGGTACGGTAGATGAACTAAATTCCTACATTGGTCTAATCCGTGACCAAGACATTGATAAGCAAAGCATTGACACCTTAATTGAAATTCAGGATAGATTATTTACCATCGGCTCTATATTAGCTACTGAACCAGAAAACACTAAAGTAAAAGTACCTCAATTAAATTCTGATGACATTGTGTTACTCGAAAATGAAATTGATGTCATGAACGAAAATCTTCCTGAAATGAGATCTTTTGTTTTGCCTGGAGGTCATACAATAGTTTCTTATTGCCATATAACGAGGTGTGTTTGCAGAAGAGCAGAAAGAATTATTAGTCATTTAGCTGAATTAGAAACTGTTGATGAAATTGTGCTAATTTATTTAAATAGATTATCAGACTATTTATTCATTTTGGCAAGAAAAATTGTTGTGGATAAAGCTGTTGATGAAGTACCTTGGGTAGCCCGTATATAACTAGTAAACACGTGTTTGTGTATCTTCTTTAAGATATTAACAATTGTTTATTGTTTTTTGTTGCACAATTCAACAAATAATCTACTTTTGCGTAAAAGTTAAAAATAATAATTAAGATAGTTTATGTATTGGACGTTAGAACTAGCATCACATTTAGAAGATGCACCATGGCCAGCATCAAAAGATGAGTTGATTGATTTTGCGATTAGAACAGGATCACCATTAGAGGTAGTAGAAAATCTACAACAATTAGAAGGAGAAGATGATTCTTACGACAGTATTGAAGATATTTGGCCCGATTATCCTACAAAAGAGGATTTCTTTTTTAATGAAGATGAATATTAATTTTATTTGAAAATAAGTACTTGAAAAGCCGTTGCTTATGCAACGGCTTTTTTTATGCTAAAAATAAAGCGTAATTATTTGGCAAATTACTCCGACAACAAAACCAATATAAATTTGAGATTGCGTGTGCGCTTTTAACACTAAACGGCAAGAGCCAACAAGACCTGCCATTAACAATGCAAAAATAATGTATGGAGTAATGTAAATTTCTAAAATCATGGAAATGCATATTAATGCACCAACCAATCCTCCAACACCAATCATATGAGCACTAATTTTCCATTTCAGGTTAATGATAAACGCAAGAATAACTGATAAAGTAGCACCAATAATAAAGTTATAAATTATAGGAGGTATTTGTGCATTTTTAAGCATATACAGCGTTAAAACATAAAACACAACTGTTAACGCATAAGGAATTATTCTTTCCTTTTGAGTTTTCATTTCTAGGCTATCAATTACTTTCTTTATTAAGAGGATTAGAGAGATAAAAGAAGGAATAATAAAAGTGGTTAAAGCAACTAGAAAAATAATAGCCATTTTTTTTTCAAAAGGCATAATGTAATTGATATAAGAGTCCGTATTAAAAATAATTAGTAACCCAATAACAGGCATTAATAATGGGTGAAAAAGGCTAGAAATAATTTTAGCTGCTATCTTCATTCAGTTAAAGTTCTTTTCTTAAACGCGCAACGGGGATGTTCAATTGCTCACGATATTTAGCAACAGTCCTACGTGCAATGTTGTATCCTTTGTCATTTAGCATGCGAGATAGTTTCTCATCAGTTAATGGCTTTTTCTTGTCTTCATCTCCAATGTTGTCTTGAAGAATTTTTTTAACTTCCCTAGTAGAAACTTCCTCTCCACTATCAGTACTCAGTGATTCTGAAAAGAATGTTTTTAATAAAAATGTGCCATAAGGTGTTTGTACATATTTGCTGTTTACTACTCTTGAAATGGTAGAAATATCTAAATCCACTTCTTCTGCAATGTCTTTTAAAATCATTGGATTTAAAAGCGTTTCATCACCTTGTAAAAAGTAATCTTTTTGATGAGCAATTATTGCATGCATAGTAGTAATTAATGTATTCTGACGCTGTTTAATGGCATCTATAAACCATTTAGCTGAATCCATTTTTTGTTTTACAAACATTAACGCATCCTTTTGAGATTTAGAAGGTTTTTCTTTTTGTGCTTGATAGCCTTTCATCATATCAGAATAAGTCCTACTCACTTTTAATTCTGGTGCGTTTCTTCCATTTAAAGACAATTGTATTTCATCATCTTCAATAGTCAAATTAAAATCAGGCACAACATGTTGCACCACCTTTGACGAATCACTTGTTGAGTTTCCTGGTTTAGGGTTAAGTTTTAAAATTTCAGTTATGACTTCTTTTAAATCTTCGCTGGTAATATTTAAACGATCGATTATTTTATCATAATGCTTTTTGGTAAACTCATTAAAGTAATTTTCTAATACCTCTACAACATTTAAAGTTAATAAAGAGTGATCATTTTTCTTTTTTACTTGGAGTAATAAACACTCTTGTAAATTTCTTGCCCCAACTCCTGGTGGGTCAAAATGCTGAATGATGGTTAATATTTTTTTAATATGTTCTGCTTCTGTTATGACATTTTGAGTAAATGCCAAATCATCAACAATTGCATCTATTTCTCTACGTAAATAACCAGATTCATCTAAACTTCCAATTAAGTGAAGAGCTATGGTATGGTCATCATCATCTAAATTAAATAACACCAATTGAGCTTCAAGTAATTCTTGAAAAGTAGCTCCACCGCTAAGTGGAATTTGCTTTTCTTCATCATCTTTACTGTAGTTGCTAATGTTTAATTTGTAGGAGGGTGTATCATCATCACTAATGTAAGCGTCAAAATCAAATTCTTTTTCTGCATCACTTATTTCTTCTCTTCCAAAATCATCTTCTTGTTCCTCTTCTAATTCTTCCTCTTCTTTACCCTCATCTAAAGCGGGATTACTTTCCATTTCCTCTTTAATACGTTGCTCTAGTGCAACGGTAGGCAATTGCAACAATTTCATTAACTGAATTTGCTGAGGTGATAATTTTTGCTGTAGTTTTAAACTAAAGGTTTGTTTTAATGCCATAAATTAAAGGTTAAATTACACGAAGCAATTTCCTATCCAAATATAAGAAAGGTGAAAGGGAAAATTTAAAGTTTATTAAAAAACTTCATTATTTCTTTTTGGTAAGATTTACTTATAGGGAGTGTTTTCTCAGCTATTGTTAAAGAGTTTTTGTCAAAAGCCTCTACTTTACTAATATTAACAATATAAGAACGATGAATCCGAACAAAGATTGGATTATTGAGGTTGCCTTGAAAATGATTTAGATTGGTTGAAAGTGTATATTTTTTAACCGTTGTAATAATTTGACTATAACTTCCATCTGCTTCAATATAATTAATTTCATGAGAATTTATTTTGGTGTAATGAGCACCATCTTTCACAAAAAATGAATCTGTGTTTTTAGGAGTTGTTGTGGTAATCAGTTTTTCATTATGCTTATTAAAAGCTAGTTCTAATGCAATTACTAAATCTTTTTTAGTGTAAGGCTTACTTATAAAAGCACTTGGAGAAGATGCTAAAGCTCTTTCCATCGTTTTAGAATCGGTATTAGCAGTTAAGTAAACTATAGGAATATTATGGGTTTTGGTTATCATGTTTGCAGTTTCAATACCATCTTGTTCTCCTTTAATATTAATGTCCATTAGAATTACATTTGGTATTTCTTTTTTTATGGCATTAAAACATTCATCACTAGAAATAGCTATTTCAGTTATTTCAAAGCCATAATCTTTTAAATCAGCTGCTATCTCTTCTGCCACTAAAACCTCATCTTCAACAATTAAAATTTTTATCTTCATTGTTATACCAATTTGTAATCTGTTATATTAATCTGAACATGTAATCCATTTTCATCATTTATCATTAGGGTTCCTCCTAATTGTCTTGATAAAGATTTTACTAATTTCATTCCAAAAGACTTAGAGTTGTCTAAATCGCTTATTTTCCCTATTCCATTATCAGCAATTTCTAAAATTAATTCTTCTTTTTTCTTTTTAAGATTTAGCTTTAACGCAGGTTTTTCAGTGTTTTTGTAGGCATACTTCAATGCATTAATTACTAATTCGTTAATTATTAAACCCATCGGAATTGCGGTGTCAACATCTAATTTTATTTTAGAAAAATCAATATCTAATTTAAATTTAGTTTCATCCATACCAAAGCTATCCAATAAACTAGCGGTTAATTTTTGAACATAATCATCCATTTCTACACCAGAATAATTGTCATTTTGATAAAGCAATTTATGGATTAATCCCATAGATTTTACGCGTTCTTTACCTTCTAAAATAGCAGCTTTAGCAGATTTATCCTCTATGTTTCTTTCTTGTAAACTTAATAAACTAGATATCACTTGAAGGTTGTTCTTTACTCTATGATGAATTTCTCCTAAAAGCAGTTCGTTTTCATTATTTTTTTGTTCGATAATTTGCTTTTGGGTATTAGATTGTTTCAATTTTTGGTAGAGTAAAAAAGCGAAAATGCTAATAATAAAAACAATTGCAATACCAGAAAAAGTAATAATATTTTTCTCTCTGTTCTTTGTTAGGGCTAGCTTTTTTTGTTGAGTAATTTCTTTTTCCTTTTCATTGATTGATCGTTGTTTAGCATCTCCTTGATACTTCGCTTCCATGTCTGCAATTGCAGTTGTGTTTGCTTTGTTAATGATACTGTCTTTAGTGATGTTGTATAATTTCATATACTCCATAGCTTTCTTATATTCTTTTTGATCTTCAAATAAAGCAGCTAAATAAGTATAAGCATGTTTTTCATATTCTTTATTATCTTGTTGTTTAAAACTCTCTAAACTCTCGGTAAGGTATTTTTGTGATTTTTTATATTTCTTAGTTTTACGATACAACTCACCAAGGTTAAGCCGTGTAACTGATGCATATAATTTGTTTTTCATTTGGATGTAAATAGCTAATCCTTTTTTAAAATGATATTCAGCTTCTTTAAATTTTTTTGTTTCAGAATAAGTAGCACCAATATTAATATAACTAGTCGCTTGCCCTTTGGTGTTGTTATTTTCAGTATAAATTTTAAGAGATTTTTTTAACCATTCGGTAGTGGAAGCATAATCATTTTCATAATAGGCAACCATTGCTAAGTTGTTATAGCAGTCGGCTACATGTTGAATAGATCCTATTGCGAGAAACTCTTTGGCTGCAACTTTAAATTTTTTTTTGGCTGCTGTATATTTTTTTTGGGCTACATAAACCAATCCTAAATTAATTTTAAGACTAGCTAAACCTTGTTTATCTTTAGCTTTCTCCATAAACTCTAAAGCTGTAATATAGTATTGAGTAGCTTTTTGATAATTCCCTTTTGTTCGATTTATTTCGCCAAATAATAAGTATGAATTTCCCAGTCCTTTATAATCTTTTATTTTTTGCCTAATTGGGATTGCTTTATTAATGAAAGCAATAGCTGTATCGAAACTACCAGAATGGAATTGCATTTCTCCAATATTATTGTAAGCCATTGCTACTCCATAATCATAACTAATATTTTTAGCTTCTTTTAAGGCTAATTTTAAAATAGAATCTGATTTTTTGATGTTTATTAATGAAAAATCTACTCCTGATTTATTCAAGTAATCTATCCTTTTTTCTTGGGTTATTTCTTTATTGGCCACTATTAATAAACTATCAGGTATCGAAGAAAATAGTTGAAATGGAAGGAGGAATACTATTAGGAAGTAGATAGAATGCTTCATTTTAAATACTTATTTATGGTGCTGTTTTGTTGGTTTACAAAAAAAACTAACTCGTTCACAAAGGTAATCAATTCATTTACAAAATCGACACTCCATTTATGCTAAAAAACTGCGTCATTTGCTTTGAAAAAGGCGAAAGAGAAAAGTCAAAAATGAACTAAATCATATTTTATTCTATTTTAAATTTCTTTCTTCGAGGGTTAAACAAAAAAAACAAAAGAAACAATGAGAAAATCAATTATTAGTGCATTAGCAATTTTATTAATGACTACAGCTGCTTTTGCAGGAAAAGACAAAATAACATTGAAAGAAAAAGTTGAACAAAGTAAAACGGTAAAAGTATTTTTTAATGTAAAAAGCGACATTGTAGATGCAGAAGATGAAAGGAAATTACAGTTGATTGATAAGTCAAAACATACTTCGATAAAAACAGCAATGCCTAATGAATTTGCCAGTAAAGAGATTAAAGACCAAGTAATAAAAACATTAAATGAGGGCTTACAAGTAGGTAGTGCTTTTGTAGAGGGAGATATTTCAACTTTACCTGAGTCATCCAAAAAAGCGACCAAATATAGAGATTTTTCTAAATTGGAAGATGGTCTTTATGCCATGGTTTATATTACTGGTGAATACACACGGTTTTTACAAAGAAAAGAAGTAGAAGGGAAAACAGTTTTTGAAAGTTCAAATAGAATGGAGATAAGTTCGCAAATATTCTTTTATGAGGTAATTGCTGGAAAGGTTAAAAAGTATGGTGATATGTTAATGAAATCAGGTGTTTTGTTAGGCCATGCAAACACAGCAACAAAAAAAACAGATAAATTAGAAAGCTTATCATACATGGAATCTAATTTTCCTGCACTACCGTTATTAGATGAATTTAAAAAAACAATGTTTGAATACACAACTAGTTTTGCAAAAAGAAAATTAAAGAAACACAATAAAGTAGTTTCCAAAAGAAAATAAAAACAACAAATAGAAAATCAAAAAACAAGAATGATGAGAAAAATTTACTTAGGAATGTTGTTAGTTGCGTTTAGCTTTACAATTAATGCTCAATGGACAAATGTTGGGAATGCTGGTTTTTCTTTAGGGGCATCAGAGTACCAAAGTTTAGCTTTAGATTCAAATGATGTTCCCTATGTCTCTTATCAAGACTTTGGATCTTCAGGGAAATTGACAGTTAAAAAATATGATGGGAATAATTGGACTGATGTTGGTTTTCCTGGTTTTTCTGTCGCTACAATAAATTATACAGATTTAGCTTTTGATAGTAAAGATACTTTATATGTTGCTTACGCAGATGGTAATAACTCTGGTAGAATTACTGTACAAAAGTTTAATGGTACCAATTGGATAGTAGTGGGTAATTCAGGATTTTCGTTACCTGCTGAAAATGTTAATTTATTTATAGATAATGATACGTTGTATATAGCTTATATTAAAGCACTTTCTTCTCCTGATAGTGGAAAAGCAAATGTAATGAAATTTGATGGTGTTAATTGGGGAGTAGTTGGAACTCAAGATTTTTCTACAAATCCAATTAAGGAAATTAATTTATCAGTTGAAAATAATATTCCATATGTTTCTATTATTGATGATACAGGAGCTAAGCTAGGCACTGTCTTAAAATTTGATGGAATAAATTGGTTAACAATTGGAGGAACATTTTTTGATTCAGGATTAGATTATTTAGATTTGGTAGTAGATAACGCAAACCCTTATGTTGCTTATTCTGGATCAAGTACAGCGGGGGAGGCTTCTGTAAAGAAATTTGACGGTTCTAATTGGGTTGATGTTGGTTTGCCGCAATTTTCTACAGCAGCTATTATTGAGTGTCATTTAGCTAAAGATAATGACTCTCTTTATGTGTTAGCAAGAAGATCTTTGTTTTCTAATACGGCAACTGTTTGGAAATATAATGGGACTTCATGGGCGGTTCATGGTAATGAGAATTTTTCAGCAGGAGTTGTTTCTTCAATGGATTTGGCACATGCTAATGGGGTAACTTATGTAACTTATAGAGATTGGGCTAACTCAGATAAAACCACGGTGATGAAATATATTACTTCTCCTGTGGGAATCTCAGAAAACAACATCAACAACAACATCTCAATTTATCCTAACCCTACTCAAAATCAGTTAACTATTAAAACTGATAACTTGCAACTAGAACGAGTAGAACTATTGGATGTAACTGGTAAAGNRGYAAMAARTAWMASWMRMAACTNYWAMTNCAAKTNRATRTTYCARGWTTRYMWAMWGGAATTTATTTTGTAAAAATATACACTGATAAAGGAGTAGGAAATCAGCGAATTATTAAAAATTAAATGAGATAAAAAGCTCTTAAAGTTAAAAAAATTGAAAGGCTTTAGATTAGGAATTAACTTATATTTTTAAATACAAAAACAAAAAACAATGAAAAAACAAATTAAAATTTTATCGGTAGCGGTTTTATCTGCAAGTCTTTTATTTACAAGTTGTAGTAAGGATAAAACACCAACAATAACAGTAAGTGATTTTACAGGAACAATAGCAGAAAACCCTAATTTGGGTCAATCCATAGGTGTGGTAAATGCGACAGTAGAGAACTCGACTAATACAAGGTATTACTTTACACCTGAACAAGGAGGTATTGCTGATTATGTGAGTATAAACATAAGTACAGGAGAAATTACAGTACTTGCTCCAGGTCTTTTTGATTACGAACAAATTACATCAATTTCTGGTACAGCAGCTATTTCTGCATTTGATGGTAACGATAACGAAACAATATCTTCATTTACCGTTAACATTAACATCACAGATGTTATTGAAACGCCACCATTATCCGTACAAGAAAGATTAAATGGAGGGGAAACTCCAATTAATATTTATATTAGTAATAATGCTTTACTAGACTCTTTATATGGAAAAATTTATACTGGAGGTTTAATTGCATATTTGAATACTACAACTGGAAATGGATTTGTTGTAGCACCGCAAGACCAAAGTTTAGCACTTATTTGGGATCCAAACCAACCAGGTGGTTCAGGTACTGCAGGCACAAATGATGCAATAGGTAACGGATCTCTAAATACAACTGCAATTGTTAATCAAATAGGAGTAGGAAGTTATGCTGCTCAGATTTGTAATGATTATACTCTTAGTGGTTATTCTGATTGGTATTTACCAAGTAGAGATGAGTTGACAGAGGTGTATAATAATTTACATTTAAATGCTTTAGGAGGTTTCCAAAACATTAGCTATTGGAGTTCAAGTGAAACAACAACTGCAACTATTGTTTGGTATCGTAAATTTGATATCCTTGCTGAAGGAATGGGTGGTTCTGAACAACTTTTTGGAGTTAGAGCAGCTAGAACATTTTAAACTAGTATTTTAATATNAAAAAAGACCCTTGAAAATTTTTCAAGGGTCTTTTTTTGTTTTTATAATAAGTGAACTATTCAATAATTAACATGAAGTTCCTCCACTAGCAATACTCATTAAAAGCTTCCGCTAAATTTCCTGCAATCATTTCAGCTGGCTTACCTTCAATGTGGTGTCTTTCTATGCAGTGCACCAATTTACCATCTTTAAACAATGCCATACTTGGCGAAGATGGAGGGTAAGGCAACATGTATTGTCTAGCTTTGGCAACAGCTTCAACATCAACACCTGCAAAAACAGTAGTTATTCTACTTGGTTTTTTATCGTTACTTATCGAAATTTTTGCAGCGGGTCTTGCATTTGCAGCAGCACAACCACAAACAGAGTTAATAATTACTAAAGTTGTTCCTTCAGCAGTTATTGCTTCATCAACTTGTGCTGATGTTGTTAAATCTTCAAAGCCCGCAGAAGTTAATTCTTCTTTCATTGGAGCTACTAATTCTGGTGGATACATATTTTAAGTTTTAAATATTATTTATAATGGTTCAAAATTACACATTATTAGAAGCAGATTAGTGGCTTTATAGTTCATTTTCTCCGTTTACCGAAAAAACACCACCATTCACCTATTAAATATTTCATAAAGTGTTTTGTTAAAATACATTTGAACTATAATTTTAAAAACGAAACTATGAACACACCAGAAAAACACCACGAACAAAAAAGCAATAAACGATCTTTAATAGGAGCAATATTTATTACAATAGGGGTTGCATTAATCGCTAAAAAAATGAATATTATTCCAGAAAGCATAAGCGATATAATAATTTCTATTCCAATGTTATTAATTGCAATAGGATCATTTAATATTATTGTAAACAAAAAAATAAGCATTGGGTTGATATTAATTTCTTTGGGTACCTTTTTTATCTTGCCTAAAATATTTGATATACCTTTTGAAGTAAGAGAGATGTTTTGGCCAGCTATTTTTGTGGTTATTGGATTAATAATTCTTACTGTAAGGAATAGACACAAAAGTTTTGGAAAAGGAGAATCTTCAGAGCACTATATTGATATGCTAACTATTTTGGGAGGAGGAAATAGAAAAATTACTTCAGATCAATTTTTAGGAGGTAAAGTAACTAGTATATTTGGAGGAAGTGAAATTGATTTAACGGGAGCAAAACTTAGAGATGCTGAATGTGTTATAGATGTATTTACCATGTTTGGTGGTGCAGAAATAACTGTACCAAAAGGATGGGAAGTACAAGTTGACGTTACTTCAATAATGGGGGGATTTGATGATAAAAGAGGTCCAGTTGAAAAAACTGATGATAGCATAAAAAAAGTATTAATCATCAAAGGATTTACGATTTTTGGAGGTGGAGAAGTAAAGAGTTATTAAATTCTTACCTTGCGTCATGCTGAATTTATTTCAGTATCTAGTTTAATTTAACTGAAAGGCAGATCCTGAAACAAGTTCAGGAGGACGTTGAAAGTCAAACTACAGGAAATGCTAAATCCAATAACAAGTAATAATAAATATTTAATTAATTACGCAATTGTGTGGTCCATAATTATTGGAGCACACTTTGCTGTTATGCATTTCTACTATAAATTATCTATTGGAATTTCTGTAGCAGATAGCTTATTGTTTAATGTGTTTTTTGCTTTTCTTGGCATTAGTTTATGGTATGTGGTTAGGTATAATGATTCGAGCCAAAACTTTTTTAATATTTTTTTAAGCCACGTATTATCTGCGTTACTATTGGTTGGTTTTTGGTTGGTAAGTGGGTATTTAATTTTAAAATATTCTATAGAAGATGTGCATTATTTGTCGTTTCTAGATAATTCATTTCCTTGGAGAATTATTAGTGGAATATTTTATTATTCGGTATTTGTATTGGTGTATTATGTGGTAGCATATTATAAAGATATACAAGAGAGTATAAAAGAAGAAGCTCACCTTAAAACATTAATTAAAGAAATAGAATTAAACGCTTTAAAAAATCAAATTAACCCACATTTTTTGTTTAACAGTCTAAATTCGGTAAGTTCTTTAACTATTACAAGTCCAGAAAAAGCCCAAGAAATGATTATTAAACTTTCAGAGTATTTAAGATATTCTTTAAGTAATAAGGAACAGCAGATTACCAATTTAAAAACAGAATTAGATAACATTAAGCTCTATTTAGAGATAGAAAAAATTCGTTTTGGAGATCGGTTAGATTTTCAATTTAACTGTAGTGAAAAATCGCTTGAAGCAAAAATTCCAGCTATGATTTTACAACCCTTATTTGAAAATGCTATTAAACACGGGGTGTATGAAAGCACTGAAACAATACACATAGTTTTGGAATGCACTTCAGGCGAAAATAATTTAGAAGTTTCATTAAAAAATAATTTTAATCCTGAAGCAAAACAAACAAAAGGGGCAGGTATTGGGCTGAAAAATACAAAAGAACGATTGTTTTTGATTTATAAACAAAACGATCTTTTGACTGTCAATAAGGAAGAAAAAACATATCGAGTCTCTATTAAAATCCCACAAAAATGACTAAACATAAAACTATAATTATAGAAGATGAAAGCTTAGCAAGAGATTTAGTTAAAAATTATTTATCATCACATAAAGAGGTAGAATTAATAGGAGAATTTTCAGATGGTTTTAGCGGACTAAAAGCCATTAACGAATTGAAACCAGATATTGTTTTCTTAGATGTTCAGATGCCAAAATTAACTGGGTTAGAATTATTAGAATTAGTTGACGAATTACCCCACGTAATTTTTACAACTGCTTATGATGAGTATGCAATCAATGCATTTGATTTAAATGCGATTGATTATTTATTAAAACCATTTTCTAAAGAACGTTTTGATAAAGCATTAGATAAAGTCTTTCAAAAAATAGGGAATAATGATTCGAAAGGAATTAATCAACTTAAAACTCAAATTGAAGAAAAATCAGTTTTGGATAAGATTGTTGTGAAATCGAATAATAATATCCATGTAATCCCTTTAAGTGAAATTAACTTTATAGAATCTGAGGATGACTATGTAATGATACATACTACAAATGGGAAGCATCTAAAACATCAGACTATGAAGTTTTACGAAGAGAATTTGAATAGTATGTTTATTCGAATTCACCGTTCTTATATTGTTAATATTAATTCTATTAACAAAATTGAAAAATTTGGAAAAGATACTTACCAAGTTATTTTGAAAAATGGAGCAGGATTAAAGGTGAGTCGTTCTCGATATCAAGAGCTAAAAAAGAGCTTAAATTTTTAAAGACTATTTTCTTTTCTTTTCAAAAAATTGTAACAAAATTTCTTTGCACACACTTTGCATAGTCCCACTTACAATTTTAGTTTTTGGATGAAGTAAATTTTCTTTGTGCTTGCTATATCCTCTTTTTTCATCACTAGCACCATAAATCACTTTTTTTAGGCGAGTCCAATAGCTTGCTCCAGCACACATTACACATGGTTCTAGAGTTACATAAAGTGAGCATTCATTTAAATATTTTCCACCTAAATAATCTGTTGCTGAGGTAAATGCTAACATTTCAGCATGTGCTGTAACATCATTTAACCGTTCCGTCATATTATGTGCTCGAGCAATAATTTTATTCTCACAAACAATAACTGCTCCTACAGGTACTTCATCTTCATCAAAAGCTTTTTGAGCCTCTTTGAAGGCTTCTTTCATAAAATGTTCGTCCGAAAAAGCAGTTAACATCTTAGGAAGGTTCTAGGTTAGATTTATTTCTAAATTTTAAAATAATAGACCAAATAATGTATATAACAATGATAATTGGCATTGCAACTAAGTTGATTAGAATGAGTAAGGCAATTAAAAGAAATAAGAACGTTAGAGGTAATTTATTTTCAACCCATTTTAAATTTTTCACTTTTATAGAAAACATTGGCACTTCGGCAATCAACATGAATGATAGTAAAATACTAAAAGTTAGCATTACTAAAGGGTTAGAAACAATTGGAATGACCAATGAGTTTACATCAATAATTTTTGGCAAATCTGGGTGTGCATATATGATGACGGAAAAAATATAAAATGAAGCGTGAGCAGGAACAGCAAGGCCAATAAATGATCGTGTTTGTCTAGTGTCAATGTTAAATTTTGCTAATCTGATTGCAGAAAGAATAGGAATTAGAATAATGAAATAGAGCAACCATGGATAATCTGTGATGAGTTGAACGGGATTTTCTTCTTGAAGTAATTTAGTAAATTGAAAAAGAAGCATACCTGGAGCAACTCCAAAAGCAACCATATCAACCAATGAATCTATTTCTTTCCCTATGGGATTGTTTACTTTTAATATTCGTGCTGTAAATCCATCCATAAAATCACAAAAACAAGAACCGATCAATAAATATGCTGCAACATCTAATTTATTTTCAAAAACCAAAACAATGGCTAAACAGCTTAATATTAAGCTAATAATAGATATGATATTTGGGATTTGGTTTTTCATATTTAAGTATTTAAGTCAACAAATTTAATCATTTAAAGATTTTAGCCTCTAAATCTATTTTTTATTTGATATTAAAGGGCAATAAAACAATGTTAATTCAGTTCACCAATAGCGAGAAGATAACTTAATGACTGAGTAATTCGTATTATTTAGTGATAATTGTTAATTTTCGTACCTATTTAGCATTAAATGAAAAGAGTACTGCTTATCATTTTGATTTTAAGTGTTTCTGATGTGTTTTCTCAGTCAGCACCAAAGTTCAGTAATGAATTTTTATCTATAGGTGTTGGAGCTAGGGCTTTAGGGATGTCTAACTCTTATGTAACAACAGTAAATGATGTTACTTCTGGGTATTGGAATCCAGCAGGATTAGCACAAATCAAAAAAGATTTTCAGGTTAGCTTAATGCACGCAGAGTATTTTGCAGGTATAGCAAAGTATGATTATGGAGCGTTTGCTGCAAATATTGATAGTGTAAGTGCATTTGGATTCTCTATTATACGTTTTGGAGTGGATGATATTCCAAATACTACTCAATTAATTGATGCTGATGGAAATATTAATTATGATAGAATTTCTGCTTTTTCTGTTGCAGATTATGCTTTTATGTTTTCATATGCTCGGAAATCAAAAATTAAAGGACTTAGATACGGAGTAAATGTTAAAATTATTTACCGTAAAGTCGGTGATTTTGCAACAGCTTGGGGTTTTGGACTAGATGCTGGAATTCAATATGACCTTAAAAAATGGAAGTTTGGCTTAATGGCTAGAGATGTTACATCAACATTTAACGCATGGAGTTTTACGCTTAATGAAGAAACAATAGATGTTTTTAATGCTACAGGTAATGAAATACCTGAAAATTCGACCGAAATCACTTTGCCTAAAGTTATTTTGGGAATAGGAAGAGAAGTTAAAATCAGTAATAAATTTGATATACTTGGTGAAATTAACTTTGATTTATCTACTGATGGTAAAAGGAATGTGTTGATTACAGGTGATCCTGTTAGTGTTGACCCTCATATGGGAGTTGAAGTGGGATATAGCAAATTAGTGTTTTTAAGATTAGGAGTTGGTAATATCCAAAAAGTTACAGATATTTTGAATAACGATAAAATTACCTATCAGCCTAATTTTGGCATAGGAATACAGTTTAGGGGGATAGCCTTAGATTACGCCTTTTCTGATATTGGAGACCAATCAGACGCTTTATATTCAAACGTATTTTCTTTACGGTTTGATATCAATAAACAAAATTATACTCAAAAACGATTTGAGTAGCAATATTATTAGTTAAATGCTAACTAAGTTCAAACAATAAGTGCAACAGATAACAAATATCGGAAAGCTAGCTTTCCGATATTTGAAAAAAAATCTGATGCCGATGAATTACCAACAATTAATCGACACTCAAAGATACCAAATAGAAGCGTATCTAAAAGCAAATTATACGATTACACAAATAGCTAAGGAGTTAGGAGTGGATAAAAGTACGATTAGCAGAGAGTTGAAAAGAAACAGTAGAAAATGCAGTTATAATGCAGCTTATGCTACAATGCTAACTAAAGAACGTAAAAGAGAAAGTTACAAACGGTATGGTAAAGGGACATAGTTTACAAAGTTAAAGGGACATCCTTTACACTTTTTAGGGAGTAATTTGGAATAAAAAACAAATTACTATGCCTTGGAAAGAAACAACAACTATGGAACAAAAAATTGAATTTATTTGTGAATGGAGAACAGGAAAGTACACCATTACAGAATTATGTAAAGCATTCGAAATTTCAAGACCAACAGCCTATAAGTTAATTGACAGGTTTGAAAATCAAGGTTATGATGGCTTACGAGAACAGTCAAGAACCCCTAGAAAACACCCAAACGCAACAAAGGACAACATCGTTGAAGGGATTCTTAAACTAAAGAAAAAACACCCTCGCTGGGGAGCTAAAAAAATCAAAATTCTATTGTTTAACGATTTTACTGAACAAGAGATACCTTCGGTGGTTACTATTCACAACATCTTAAAAAAGAACGGTTTTGTGTGTTCTAAAAAGAGAATGAGAAGGGTTAAACCTGTGTTCCCTATTTTCGACCCAAAAGAGTGTAATGAAGTATGGAGCGCTGATTACAAAGGGAAGTTTTTAATGGGTAATAAAATCTATTGTCATCCATTAACTATTGCTGACTCTAAAAGCAGGTTTCTATTCTCTGCTAAAGGTCATTATCATGAAAACTTAAAATCTGCTAAAGCGGAGTTTACAAAAGTGTTTAGAAAATATGGAATACCAGGGCAAATGCACACTGATAACGGTAGCCCTTTTGGCTCTGTTCGTGCTATTCAACGATTTACACAACTCTCCTACTGGTTTATTGAGCTCGGAATTATGCCTGTATTCTCTGATCCAGCACACCCCGAACAAAACGGAAGACATGAGCGAATGCACAGAGATTTAAAAGCTGCTTGTGCAAAGCCCTCAGCTTATGATTTAAAAGCTCAACAACGTAGTTTAAATCACTTTGTAAAGGAATATAACAACATAAGACCTCACGAAGCTTTAGACATGAAAACGCCTGCTGCAATGCATGATTTTTCTACGAAACCTTTCCCCGAAAAAATACCAAACTTTGATTACGATGCTAATCTCAAAACCTTAAAAGTAACCCAAAATGGGGCTATTAGATGGAAATCATATTACTGGGTCTATTTAACTGCTGCTCTCAAAGGTAAATATGTCGGAATTGAAGAACTAGGAAATGGGATTTGGAGAGTATTCTATAGAAACGTATTTTTGGGTTACTTTAATGAAAATGAATTACGAAATAAAGAAAAATCAATAAGGTTAGAAACTAATTTAGTGTAAAGCCTAATCTTTAACTTTTGTAAACCATGTATCTTAACGTACATTGGATAAAAGATGAAGAAACCAATAATATATTACAGTTHATTTATTTTCTTAATCTTTAATTCCTGTGCTGAAGAAAAGGGAAATACAAAAAACGAAACACCCTCTAATAATGATTCTATAAAAACGTTCATAAATGTTAATGAACCTCAATTTAATGTATCAGAAACAGATACCTTAATGAATATTAAGGTACAATCTAAAGACAGTAACATACAGTTTTTTACAAGATACTATTCCGAGTTATATGAAAATTCCTACAGCAGAATGATGTACTTAATTATGATTCAAAATGGTTCGCCAGTTTGGTTAGTACATCCAGCTTCCGATTATGGAAAGAAATTCCCCCACAAAGGTATAGATACCAAAAGCGGGACTGTCCATGTCAATGCTCCATATGAATCAGGGATCCTTGCATATTCAGGAGTATTTGAAAATAACATAGCTGTAGGTGTTCACAAGTCATATACTCCAAATGGTAAATTAAAGTATTCTGCAAATTATGATTCTAATATAGTCACAGTATATGATAGTACTGGACAAATAACACGAATAGATTCTAGCTATATTATAAAATTAGAATCACAAAATATGCAGATTGACCCTGAAGCACTGCCCGAAAAATGTGAACCATTAATAATAAATGAATAACGATACACAACAATTTCTATATTTCATTATGTTGGCTGATTACTCTATCTTTGGTTTCAACAAAACGAAAACATAGATTGGGCGTTAAACGAAAAATCAGTTTTATTTTATCAAGGCAGAATTTCATAGTAAAAGAGTAATTTCGCTCTATGGCTTTTAAAATTAAGTCCGATTTTGAGCCTACTGGCGACCAACCCGAAGCAATTAAGCAATTGGTAGAGGGACTTAATTCTGGAGCTAATGCTCAAACACTCTTAGGCGTAACAGGTTCTGGAAAAACATTTACCATTGCCAATGTTATAGAAAAAGTACAACGCCCAACCTTGATTTTAAGTCATAACAAAACCTTAGCTGCTCAACTTTATGGAGAATTTAAACAGTTTTTTCCTGATAACGCTGTGGAGTATTTTGTGTCTTATTATGATTATTACCAACCAGAAGCATACTTACCAGTAACAGACACTTATATTGAAAAAGATATGTCCATCAATGAAGAGATAGAAAAGTTGCGATTAAGCACTACTACTTCTCTCCTATCGGGCAGACAAGATGTAATTGTTATTGCTTCAGTTTCGTGTATATATGGTATTGGTAACCCAGAAGATTTTCAGGACAACATCGTTAAAATAAAAACGGGTGATGTAATTAGTCGAAATAAGTTTTTATTGCAATTGGTTCAGGCGCTTTACTCCCGAACAGAAAGTGATTTTCAACGAGGAAATTTCAGAGTGAAAGGAGATACAGTTGATATTTATCCAGGCTATGCTGAAATTGCTTACCGAGTTTACTTTTTTGGAGATGAAGTTGAAGAAATAGAATCTTTCGATCCCATAAATGGAACAACTTTAGAAGAATTTGATTACCTCAACATTTACCCTGCAAGTATTTTTAATACCACAAAAGACCGAATGCAAGGTGCCATTCATGAAATACAAGATGACCTGGTAAAACAAGTAGAGTACTATAAAGAAATTGGCAAGCATCTTGAAGCAAAACGATTAGAAGATAGAGTTACCTACGATTTAGAAATGATGCGTGAATTGGGTTATTGTTCTGGTATAGAAAACTATTCTCGCTATTTTGATGGAAGACCAGAAGGCTCTCGTCCTTTCTGTTTGTTGGATTATTTTCCGAAAGACTTTTTAATGATAATAGATGAAAGCCATGTAACCGTATCGCAAATCGGAGCAATGTATGGAGGCGATCGTTCTCGAAAACAAAATTTGGTAGAATATGGTTTTCGATTGCCTTCTGCAATGGATAACCGCCCGCTACAATTTGAGGAGTTTTCATCCATCATCAATCAAGTAATTTACATGAGTGCTACCCCAGCTGATTATGAATTAGAACAATCAGAAGGAGTTATTGTGGAACAAATTATCAGACCAACAGGGTTATTAGAGCCGGAAATAGAAATTAGACCAAGCTTAAATCAGATTGATGATTTAATGGAAGAAATTGCAACAAGAGCAGAAAAAAATGAACGAGTTTTAGTCACTACACTTACTAAAAGAATGGCTGAAGAATTGGATAAGTATTTTGATAATGCAGGATTGCG
The DNA here is from genome assembly GCA_002402165.1 of Flavobacteriales bacterium. Classification (GTDB taxonomy): domain Bacteria; phylum Bacteroidota; class Bacteroidia; order Flavobacteriales_E; family Vicingaceae. Next base: position 76,213 of record NVVI01000004.1, on the reverse strand, counting down.
TTGTCGTTATATCCACTCTGAAGTACATACTTTAGACCGTGTAGAAATTCTACGTGATTTACGTTTAGGTGTTTTTGATGTATTGATTGGTGTAAACCTTTTRCGTGAGGGGCTAGATTTACCTGAAGTTTCTTTAGTTGCCATTTTAGATGCAGATAAAGAAGGGTTTTTACGTTCTAAACGATCACTTACCCAAACTGCGGGTAGAGCAGCTCGTAACATTAATGGGCTAGTTATTATGTATGCTGATAAAGTCACTAAATCGATGCAAAAAACCATTGACGAAACCAATAGAAGAAGAGAAAAACAAGTCAATTATAATTCTAAACACGAAATTACTCCAATAGGTTTAAATAAATCTAACATTCAAATTTTAGGTCAATCTAAAGTAATAGATGATGCCTATGATTATAAGAATATTGATGAAAAACCAAGCATTGCTGCTGATCCTGTTGTGCAATACATGAACACAGCACAAATTGAAAAACTCCTAAAAGAAACGGAACGTAAAATGAAGAAAGCTGCTAAAGTAGAAGACTTTATTGAGGCTGCAAGATTGCGAGATGAAATCGTGGAGTTAAGCAAAATGCTTTAACAACTCATCATCATTCCGTGCTTGACACGGAATCTCTTTTCAACTATTGCATAATTTTTAGGAGATCCTGAATCAACACTTCGACAAGCTCAGTGTGACATCTTCAGAATAACGGGTGGCTGTTATTTCTTACTAGCATCAAACAGAATCGCTTTTTCTTCGGCAGATAAACTGTCATATCCTGATTTAGAAATTTTATCTAAAATAGCATCTATCTTTTTTTGATTGTCTGCTTTTTGATTGTTATAAGCTTGATCGGTCTTAGTTTTTCCTTGTTTTTTATACACTACTTTCATTTTTTTTTGAGTCATAAAAAACGCTTTTAAATAATCTAAAAAACGACTGAATCCGAGGGTAAAGTCTTTTCCTTTTTTTAATTGTTGTATGTACAAGAAACCAAATAATGCACCTCCTAAGTGAGCAATATGACCACCTGCATTACCCTGAGGAATACTAATAACATCTAAAATAACGTAGCCAATTGCAATGTGCTTAAATTTTACTTCCCCTAAAAACATTAATCGTACAATGTAATTAGGCACATAAGTAGCTGCTGCTACCAATATTGCCATTACAGAAGCTGAAGCTCCTAATGCAATTGAAATTGTTGATACATAGCTGAAAATTGGTAATAGGTTAAAGGCCAATATATATAATAATCCTCCTGCTAACCCTCCTAGTAAATAAGTAACAACAAGCTTTTTCCCATTCAGGTAATTCAAAAATATTGTTCCTCCAAAATACAAGACTATCATATTAAATAGTATGTGAATAAAACTTTCATGAAGAAACATATAGCTAATAATAGTCCAAGGTTTAAATAGCAACTGCGAAATGTCGGCTGGTAACGCTAACCATTCTACCACCAACTTACTACCATCACTTATTCTAAAGAACCATACTAACAATCCAAACAAGTGGAGTCCTAAAAAAACAGTCCCATTAACAAAAATCAATTTTATTAATACCGAACCATTTTTGTATTGGTTTTTAATATCTTGTACGAATGGGTTCATATTGTTTCTTCTTTTTTAATGTCATCCTATTGTCACACTGAGCTTGTCGAAGTGCTGTCGAAGGATAAACATTAAAACATAATTTTAATACTAATTAAGATTGCTTGATTTTATTTTTTTGTACTTCGACAGGCTCAGTATGACAAAAAATAAAATTCGCAATGACGTTTTAACTTCAATAAAAAGTCCCCCTATCTTTTTTCCATAGTTGGATTAGAATAAATCCAAACAACATACCTCCCAAATGAGCAAAATGAGCCACATTATCATTTGGATTGTTGGCAAAGCCTGAATACAATTCAAGAGCTCCATAACCTAAAACAAACCACTTTGCTTTTATCGGTATTGGAGGAAACATTAACATCAATTCTGTATTAGGAAATAACATACCAAATGCTAACAAAATACCAAAAACTGCACCTGAAGCTCCTACAGTTACACCGTTTATTAAACCATTTAAATTATATAGAAAAGGATCTGTAAAATTCTTATTTTCCAATGTTGCTTGATAACCTTCTGTTAAAATTAAATCCATTACTTCAGGTGTAACAGCATCTCCTAATCCAACTATTCTAATATAAGCAACTAGCATCTGTATCAATCCTGCTCCAACACCCGTTACCATATAAAAAATCAAAAATCTTTTTTGACCCCAAACWCCYTCTAACACTCTWCCAAACATATAYACTGCAAACATATTAAATAGRATATGYGTAAACCCTCCRTGCATAAACATGTAKGWGATTAATTGATGAGGCATAAACCCTTCACTTCCCCAATAATGTAGTCCCAAATAATCTGATAAATCAATTCCTTGAGCTCCAAGTATTTCTGTTGCCAAATAAAACAACCCATTAATAATTAATAGATTTTTTACAACTGGTGAAATATTTTTAAAATCAAGCATTAATAATCAAATTGTTGGTTTAAATCTTCTAAATTTAACGTAATAATTATTGGTTTTCCATTGGGCAAACTGTAAGGCATTTCACACGCAAAAAGCTGATCAATCAAAGATTTCATTTCATCTTCCGATAATTTTTTACCTGACTTAATACTTGCACTTCTTGCTATAGAAATGGCCAAGTTTTCATGCTTTTTTAGTTTTAGTTCACTTTCATTCAACTTAAATTGCTCCAACAAGTCTTCCAACACTTTTTTTACATTCTGCTCTTTTAACTCAGAAGGAACGCCACTTACTACGAAACTACTCTTCCCCATTTTATCAAAATCAAAACCCAAATTCTTAATTTCTGATTTCAATTCGTTTAACAATTCCGCATCAGCAATTGTAAAATCGATGGTCTCTGGAAACAAAAGCTGTTGAGAATTACCCTTTCCCAATGCGAGATTTTTAATGTATTCTTCAAACAAAATACGCTCGTGAGCTCTTTGTTGATCAATAATTAAACTTCCAGATTTTAATTGAGCAAGTATATATTTTGAATGTAATTGAAGTAATGTATGCTGTTTTTCCTCTTCATTATCCCAATCTGGAGAAATAATTTGCTGCTCTACTTTTGTTTTTTTATGTTCAATTATTTCGGAAGTATCTTTCTTAAAAGAATCGTAAAGAGATTCCCAATTTTCTACAGACTGCTTTTTAGGCATAGGTGCAACCGTTTTGGTCTCAAAAGGATTGTAAGCCGAATTTACTTTTATAGTTGGATTTTTAATGGTATCAGTACTTTTTAGTAAAGGAACATTAAAACTCGATTCTTGTTCAAAATCCAATGTTGGAGAAATGTTATATTTTCCAAGTCCCTGTTTAACAGCTGTTCTAATAATGGCATAAATAGCACGTTCATCTTCAAACTTAATTTCGGTTTTGGTAGGATGAATGTTAATGTCAATTTTTGATGGGTCAATGGTTAGTTTTAGATAGTAAGAAGGAAATTGATCTTGACTTAATAATTGATCAAACGCATTTTGAACAGCATGGTTCAAATAATGGTTTTTGATAAATCGATTATTTACAAAAAAGTATTGCTCTCCTCTCGTTTTCTTGGCAAACTCTGGTTTACCTACAAAACCTTCAATACTAACAATATCCATAGTTTCAGTAACTGGCACTAGTTTCTGATTGTATTTGTCTCCAAAAATTCCGACAATACGCTGCCTAAAGCTTCCTTTTTTTAAATTAAAAACCTCATTACCATTATTATACATGCTAAAAGCAATGTCGGAATGTACTAATGCCACGCGTTGAAATTCATCTATAATATGCCTAGTTTCAACAGAATTAGATTTTAAAAAATTTCTTCTCGCAGGAACATTAAAAAATAAATTTTTAATGGAAAAAGAGGTTCCTTTAGAACAATTACAAACTTCTTGTTCTTTAACTTTACTTCCTTCTATAATTATTTGAGTACCTAAATCATTCCCTTCAACTTTCGTTTTTAATTCTACTTGAGCAATTGCAGCAATAGAAGCTAATGCCTCTCCTCTAAATCCTTTGGTATTGATATTAAACAAATCTGCTGCACATTTAATTTTAGAAGTTGCATGTCGTTCAAAGCTCAATCGAGCATCAGTTTCTGACATTCCAAAACCATTATCGTTCACCTGAATTAATGCTTTCCCTGCATCCTTAATTACCAATGAAATTGTATCACTACCAGCATCAATTGCATTTTCGAGCAATTCTTTAACTGCACTTGCAGGTCGTTGAATCACTTCGCCAGCAGCAATTTGATTGGCTACAGCATCGGGTAATAACTTGATAATATCAGACATTAATTTTTTAATTTTCGACTTACAAAATTACTAAGAAGAACAGTGTAATTTATGAAATTTAAATGATTTGTTATTCGATTTAAATTTTATTAACGCATCAATCAAATTCACTACTTTCGCAAAGTAATTTTCGATTAAAATGGCTAAGAAATTCAATTCTAAAAAATCAAGTAAAAAAAGAAGACAGAGTACTTTTATGACTACTGATGATATTGAATTATTTAATTTTATTCAGCTATCAATTCCTGACAAAAGTAGAAATAAGCTTAAAGCCATGCTTACCCACAAACAATTTAAGGTGGGAAAGGAAATTATCACACAATACAATCATCCTCTTAAGAAAGATGATGAAGTAACCGTAAGCTGGGATGGTGCTTTCAAAAAAGAAAGTTACGAAGGAGTTAAAATCATCTTTGAAGATGATGATTTAATTGTAATTAATAAGCGATGTGGTTTATTATCTATTGGTTCTGAAAAAGAAAAAAGACAAACTGTCTATAGAGTTTTAACTCACCATATTCAACAAGAAAATCCTGTAGCAAGACTTTTTGTTGTTCATCGGTTAGATAGAGAAGCTTCTGGATTAATGGTTTTTGCTAAAAACAAACAAACCCAAGTCGACTTAAAAGACAGCTGGCAGAAAACTTTCCCTAAGAACCTCTACTTAGCAGTTACAGAAGGAACAATAGAAAAAGATAAGGACACTATCTCCTCCTTTTTAAATGAAAGCAAAGCATTGATTGTTTATTCTGGCAACAATCCCAAATTGGGTAAAAAGGCAATAACAAATTATAGTGTCGTTAAAAAAAATGAATTCTTTACTTTATTAGAGGCTACACAAGAAACCGAGCGAAAAAATCAATTAAGGGTCCATTTAAAAAGCATTGGTCATCCGATTATTGGTGACAAAAAATACGATGCAAAACAAAATCCAATTAACAGAACTGCTTTGCATCTAAGAAAGATTAATTTTATACATCCTGCCTCTGATCAAAAAATGGAATTTGAAACCAAGGTTCCAGAAGATTTTCTGAAGATATTCAGGCATAATTTTTATCGTTAACAAAATTTTAACAACCTCATAACAAACAATTTAGTTTCATTTTATTAAGATTTATTACATTTGCAATTGTTAATGGTTAAAAAAGCATTCATATCAATCCTATTATTGTTGACCTATTCTTTAGGCTTTGCACATAACTTTGTGCCTCATAACCATAGTAATGAAACAGAAGAACATGCAATTAATCATGAGAATGAAGAACATCATCACCATCATAATTCTGTAAAACATTTAAACTCTAATCACGAGCATATTTTTCATGGAGATCATTATGACGATACAATTTATGACCTGTTGTTTTCTTTTATGCACGACACCCACAATCATGAAAACGATTGCGAAGATCAGCATTACATAACTGCCAAAACAAATAGAATTATCGTTAATAAGCTTCAAGCAAATAAGTTTATTACCACTCTATTTTCTTTTATTATAGATTTTAAACAAAGCAAACCAACGAGTTATTCCTTTGATGAAGATTCAATTTGTTTATCTCCTTCGATTGAAGATACTCCTCTTAGAGGACCTCCGTTATTTTCTTAGTACTCAGAATTTACCTTTTTAGGTATTTCTGGATTGTTCAACCTGTAAATACGGGTTGAAGATTTTATATAAAATCATTTCACATTTTTAAATTTTTTACAATGAATAAAGTAATTATTCTATTTGTTTGTGTTACCACATTATTTGTTGGTTGCAAAAACGACAATAAAGAACCTAGCGGTCATGGACATGCTCATATTGACCCTTTAGCTTACACGATATATTCTGAAAAATCAGAGTTGTTTGTAGAATTTAAACCATTAATAGTTGGTCAAACTTCAAAATTTGCTGCTCACTTTACCAAATTAGGAAAAAGCTTTACAGCAATTACAGAAGGTTCTGTATCCGTTAAATTAATTGGAAAAAAAGACCAGCCATCTTATAAAGTTAATAATCCTTCTTCTCCTGGAATATTCCGTTTAAAACTCAAACCTATAAATACTGGGAAGTACAAACTAGTGTTTTATATAAATACTAAATCGTATTCTGACACTATAACTATAGAAAATGYGATGGTATTTCCTGATGAAAAAACTGCATTATCGAATCCCCAAGAAAATAACATTGGCGAAGAAATTGTTTACTTAAAAGAGCAAGCTTGGAAAATAGAATTTGCTAATGTAAAAGTAGTAAAGAAACCTTTTACTGAAATTATCAAAACAACTGGACAAATTTTACCTGCTCAAGGAGATGAAGTCATTATAACTGCTAAAAACAATGGTATAATTACCTTTGGAAACAGCAAAAAACTAGTTGGTTCTGCTGTAAATTCAGGCGAAGTATTGTTTACAATAACCGGAGGTGGTCTAACTGAAAGTAATATTAATAATGAATACAAAGTAGCGAAAGCTAATTATGAGAAAAATAAAGCTGACTATGAAAGAGCTAAAGAGTTAATAAAAGAAAAAATTATTGCRCAAAAAAGCTTTTTAGAAATACAACTCCATTATAAAAATGCTCAAAGTAATTTTAACATCATTGCGAAAAATTACTCAGTAAATGGAAAAAAGGTGGCTTCTCCAATAACAGGGTTTATAAAAAACTTACTAGTAAGTGAAGGTCAGTACGTAAAAACTGGGCAACCTATTGCAAGCGTTTCGCAAAACAAAAAGCTGATACTAAAAGCTGAAGTACCACAAAAACACTATGCAAAACTAAACARYATTACTTCWGCMAAYTTTAAAACKGCNTNNTMTGATAANNNWRTTTATWMTACWGWMRRYYTAAACGGMAARYTYATTTCTTAYGGAAAAAGYRCCAATGAYMAYKCKTATTACATYCCTGTMMAYTTTGAMATTGAYAATAMRGGWGATWTAATMTCAGGYTCATTTATAGAAGTTTTTCTAAAAACAACTGTAATTAAAGATGTTTTGACCATCCCTTATTCAGCGTTGATGGAAGAACAAGGGAGTTACTATGTTTATGTTCAGACTTCTGGTGAAGGCTTCCAAAAAAGAGAGTTGAAACTTGGTTCAAATAATGGCATATCGGTACAAATTTTATCTGGCATAAAAGAGAATGAAAGGGTTGTTACCAAAGGTGCTTATCAAATTAAACTAGCAACAATGTCGGGAAAAATGCCTGCACATGGACACGAACACTAAGAAGTGTTGAATTGTAAAAGATGAAAAAAGACATCTCAAACCAATTAATTCAACATTTAATACTCAAAATTTAAAATTTCATTTATGTTAAATAAAATCATACAATACGCACTTAACAATCGCTTAATGATTGTTGTAGCTTCATTGCTTCTTTTAGTTGGGGGGATTTATACAACCTCGAATATGGAAGTGGATGTGTTTCCTGACTTAACTGCACCAACGGTTGTAGTACTAACTGAAGCTCATGGAATGGCTCCTGAAGAAGCTGAAAAATTAGTTAGTTTTCAGATCGAAACTGCTTTAAATGGAGCAACAAATGTAAGGAGAGTAAGATCTTCTTCTGCTGCTGGAATTTCTATTGTTTGGGTAGAGTTTGAATGGGGAATGGATATTTTCAAAGCCCGTCAAATAGTGAATGAAAAATTAATCACAATTGTCGAAAAACTACCAGAAGGAGTTGGAAACCCTACTCTTGCACCCCAATCTTCCATTATGGGAGAAATTATGCTGCTAAGCTTGTCATCGGATTCAACGAGTTCAATGGATTTAAGGACCATTGCAGACTGGAATATCCGTCCACGATTGTTGGCAACTGGTGGTGTTTCTCAAGTAATAGTAATTGGAGGTGAGTATAAACAATATCAAATACTGGCATCTCMTCAAAAAATGAAATACTACAACATCTCTTTAACTGAATTATTAAAAGCGAGTAAAGAAAGTAATCTTAACGCTTCTGGTGGTTTCATGAATGAATATGGAAGTGAATACATCATCAGAGGTATTGGCAGAACAAATAACACGAAAGAAATTGGTAACGCAGTAATTAAAGTTGTTAATGGTGTTCCTATTAAAATAGAAGATGTTGCAGAAGTCAAGATAGGTGGTGCAATTCCTAAAATTGGAGATGGTTCATTAAAAGCAAGTCCTGCTGTAATTATGACTATAGCTAAACAACCAGGAACAAACACGCTAGAATTAACAAAAAAAATTGATGAAGCACTTATTGATATAGCTAAAAATTTGCCGCCAAATGTTAAAATTAATTCTAAAATATTTAGACAAGCAGACTTTATCCAAGCCTCTGTAAGTAATATTCAGAAAGCATTAATTGAAGGCTCTTTCTTTGTGGTAGTAATCATGTTCTTATTCCTAATGAACATTCGTACAACTATTATTTCTCTTGTGGCAATACCTCTTTCGTTAATTGTTTCCATTATAACGCTTAAATTTTTAGGATTAACCATTAATACCATGTCATTAGGAGGAATGGCAATAGCCATTGGCTCCTTAGTAGATGATGCGGTTATTGACGTAGAGAATGTATTTAAACGATTAAAAGAGAATGCTCAAAAAATTAAAGAAGAACAAAAAAGTAGTTTGGTTATTGTTTATGATGCTTCAAAAGAAATACGATCATCTATATTTAATGCCACCCTTATTATTATTGTTGCATTTATACCTCTTTTTTTCCTAAGCGGAATGGAGGGAAGAATGTTACGCCCTCTTGGTATATCATTTATAGTTTCACTTTTTGCTTCTTTGGTTGTTGCTGTTACGCTCACACCAGTTCTTTGTAGTTATATGCTTACCAATAAAAGTAAGTTATTAAAACAAGCCGAAGGGAGTAAACTAGAAAATTTTCTCAAAAAACATTACAATACTGCCTTAATAAAGGTTATGACGGTCAAAAAAACAATGATAGGGATTTCTATTGTTTTAATTGTTGGTGTAATGTTTATAATGAGTGGGTTAGGAAGAAGTTTTTTACCAGAATTTAACGAAGGAACTTTAACTATAAGTGTTATAACACTTCCTGGAATATCTTTAGAAGAATCTAACAACATTGGAAGTCAAGTTGAAAGAATCTTATTATCTATTCCTGAAATATCAATAACCTCTCGTAGAACGGGTCGAGCAGAATTAGATGAGCATGCACAGGGAGTTAATGCTGCTGAAATAGATGCTCCTTTTGAGTTAGAAGAACGTAGCCGTGAAGAATTTATGAAAGAAATTCGAGAAAAATTAAGTGCTGTTACTGAAGCTAATATAACTATTGGTCAGCCTATTGGTCATAGAATTGACCACATGCTATCAGGAACAAGAGCAAACATTGCCATTAAACTTTTCGGAACAGATTTAAACAAAATGTTCTCTTTAGCAAATCAAATACAATCGAATATTGAGGGCATTGAAGGATTGGTTGATATTAGTGTAGAACAGCAAATTGAGATTCCTCAAATACAAGTAAAAGCCAAACGAGATATGTTAGCTAAATACGGCATAACCATCGGTCAATTTACAGAGTTTATTGATGTTGCTTTTGCTGGAGAAAAAGTATCGCAAGTATTTGAAAATAATAAAAGTTTTGATTTGATATTGCGATTTAATGACGAAAACAGAGGCGATATAGAGAATATTGAAAATGTTTTGATAGACACTTATAATGGCAATAAAATACCATTGCATTATGTGGCAAATATTGTTTCAACGACTGGACCAAATACAATTAATCGTGAAAATGTACAACGAAAAATTGTTGTTTCAGCCAATGTAGCTGAACGTGATTTAAGAAGTGTAGTAAACGAAATTAAAGAGCGTATAAATGAGAATCTAATTCTTCCTGAAAATTACCGAATACAATATGGTGGGCAATTTGAAAGTGAAGAAAAGGCATCAAAAATATTATTTTTTACCTCTCTAATGTCTTTACTCATCATCTTCCTATTACTTTATCAGGAATTTAAAAATGTAAAGATTGCAGGAATTATTTTACTCAATTTACCCTTGGCTCTTATTGGAGGAGTACTTAGTATTTGGTTTACATCCGGTGTTATTAGTATCCCTGCAATTATTGGATTTATTACGCTTTTTGGAATAGCTACCAGAAACGGAATTTTGTTGGTCTCTCGTTATCAGGCTTTACAAGAACAAGGAGTTGAATTATACGATACAATTATTAGAGGTTCGTTAGATAGACTAAACCCGATTTTAATGACCGCGTTAACTACTGCATTAGCATTAATTCCTTTAGCATTAACAGGTAATTTACCTGGAAATGAGATACAAAGCCCTATGGCAAAAGTAATTTTAGGAGGCTTGCTTAGCTCAACCCTCTTAAACATTTTTATAGTACCTATCGTGTATTATTATACAAATCTTAAACATCAAAAATCATGAAATATATATTCATAACCATAGTCTTTTTTGTTATAACAAATGGTAATGCTCAAAATAGCATTGATAGCATTCTTGCTGATATAGCAAAAAACAATAAATCAATTATTTCCACTCAGCAATATTGGGAAGCAAAAAAAACAAACTATAAAGTAGGTTTAGCTCCCAACAATCCTAAAGTTGAGTATGAGTATCTACCTGGTTCTCCAGCAGGAGCTGGAACTCAAACAGATTTATTTATAATTCAAGAATTTGATTTCCCTACTGCATATATAAAGAAAAGACAAGTTGCTAATGAACAAATAGCACAAATTGAATTTCGATTAATTGCCCATAGACAAGATATTTTACTTCAAGCCAAACAATATTGCATTGAATTAATTTACTTAAATAAGCAACAAATTGAACTCAATAAAAGATTGTTAAATGCTGAAAAACTTTACAAGAACTACACATTAAAGTTTGATAAAGGAGATGCCAGTAGTTTAGATATGAATAAAGCTAACCTTCAATTAATAAAAGTACAAAATGAAGTTAGTTTAAATACAAGTGAAGTCAAGCAATACAACCAAAAACTAACGGAATTAAACGGAGGAACAGAAATCATTTTTACCGAAACTATTTATCCTCTTACTCCAACAATACCCGATTTTAAAACGTTAGAGAATACCATAGAAGATAACGATCCTAATTTAAAATCATTCTATCAACAACAAAAAATTAATCAAAAGAAAAAGGAATTGAGTAGAGCAATGTCTCTACCCAAAATAGAAGGAGGATACCGTACTCAAGAATTGTTAGGACAAACATTTCGAGGGGTACATCTTGGGGTTACAATTCCTTTATGGGGAAATAAAAATACTGTTAAATATCAAAGAGAGCAATTACGTTTTAGTGAGTTACAAATCGAAGAACACAACACTGAACATTTTTATGAAATAAAACAATTGTATGAAAAACATGAAACTCTTAAAATTACATTTGATAAATACCAACAATTATTTTCTAATCAAAATAATACCGAATTATTAGATAAATCGTTAAAGTTGGGAGAGATATCCTCTATTCAATATTTTATAGAAACCAATTATTTTTATGAATCTTATGATGAGTATTTAGAGTTAGAGAAAGAGTATCACCAAGTAATTGCTGAGTTATATAAATATAAGTTGTAATTCGACTTTCCGTCATTGCGAATGAAGTGTAACGAAATGAAGCAATCTCATGAACAAGATTGCTTCGTTCCTCGCAATGACGTTTCTTTTTTGTTATTTTTATTAGGTTAAAAAGATACTTAATATGTCTGAAAAAATTTAAATTGAAAATTAGTTTAATCCCTGCTAAGAACTGGGGTGAAAATTTAAGACGATACTACTCAGCATATGAATGGAATGGAATTAGGTATGATACTGAAGCAGAAGCCGATTATAAATGTACTATCTGTGGAAGTGATGAAAGAGAATTACATTGCCACGAGATTTGGAAATATGATGATGATAACTGTATTCAAAAGTTAGTCGGATTACAAATGGTTTGTGAATATTGTCATCATGCTATTCATTGGGGAGCTTTACAGGAAATTGATAATACTGGTAAGCTTATTGAGAAAGTAAAACAACATTTTTTGAGGATTAATAACTGTACAGAAAAAGAATTTGTAAAACACAAAAAAGAAGCTTTTATTCTTTTTTGGAAAAGAACCGATAAGAATTATGAAGTTGATTTTGGTGATTATGAAATTAATAATGAACAAATTGAGAAAGCTGAATTAAAATCTAAATACAATTACTTTAAATCATTACTAAAAAGAACTGGAGATTATTCTATTTTAAATTACAAAACATTTCCTGAGTTTTTCGATGATAAAGAATTTATTAAAAAATATCGGAGCCATATTTTAAAATTAATGGTTAACTATAGCTTAAACAACTATGGGTTACATTTTAAATTAACGTTTTCAAATCAGAAAAATATTAATCCTCAAAAAATGTTGTTTTACTTTGTCTCAAGAATTTTTTCAACAAATATTTCTTGCTGAGCTTAAAAAAAAGGAAATTAATAATTTTACTATTAAATATTTTGAAAGAAATGGTTTTAGTAAAGAAGATGGTTTTCTAACCAATGCTATCGCCAACAATATCAAACTCATAAACCTCATAGACATAGTTAACCCAAAGAATAAAAGATGTTCTCCATTTTTAGTCTACCTAATTCAGAATTAGTAAATATGGTTTCAAAAAAAGAAGTATCAGAAATTGTTATTTTTTTAGAAAAAGGAAAATTTAAAACAGAAATTAAAAAACATTTGCTCCCTTCATTTCTTTATTCAAGAATTTAACTCCTCCCTCAACACCTCCACAATACGTTTGGTAGCTTTTCCATCCCAATGTGGGGGTATCTCACCCGTTTTAAAGGTACCTTTTTCAATTTGGCTAATCTTTTCAGCAACTGCTTCAAAATTGTATTCTACTAATTCATTAGTACCAATAGTTATAGTACTTGGCCGTTCAGTATTTTCTCTGAGAGTTAAACAAGGCACTTGTCGATAAGTGGTTTCTTCTTGGATTCCACCACTGTCGGTTAATACATATTTACAAGTGCTTATCAGTTTTTGAAAAGCTAGATAATTCAACGCCTCAGTAATTATTACTTTAGGGTTGTTCTCCAGTTTCTCAAACAACCCGTGCTTGATTAAACTGTTTTTTGTTCGGTGATGTATGGGTAAAACCAAATGACTTTTTTCTGAAACTTTAACAATAATATTCAATAAAATTTCTAACCGCTCTTTGGTGTCTACATTACTTGGTCGATGCATGGTCATTAACACAAAACTTTTTTCCTCCACTCCTAGTTCTTCTAAAATATTGTTTTGCTGAATTACTTGATTAAAAGCAACTAAGGTGTCTATCATTGTATTTCCGACAAAGTGAATTTGGTCTTCGCTTTTTCCAGCTGCTATTAAATTGTCGTAACCACTTTGTTCGGTTACAAAAAAACCATCAGAGACTAAATCGGTAATTAGACGATTTATCTCCTCAGGCATTTCATTATCATAACTTCTTAAGCCGCTTTCTAAATGAAATAGTTTCGTTCCTGTTTTGTTGCCAACAATTGCTCCAGCCAGTGTAGAATTAACATCTCCCACCACAATTAAAGCATCTGGCTGATATTTAATTACTGCTTTTTCAATTTCTATAATGGCTTGTCCTATTTGATTTGCAGGACTAGAAGGCGTTACATTAAGATATTCTGGTTCTTTAAGTTTTAACTGCTTAAAAAATATGTCAGACATATTTTCATCGTAATGTTGATTGGTATGTATTAAAATATATTCAAACTCATCACCATAAGCTTCAAATTCTTTTTGGAATTGAGTGATTTTTATAAAGTTGGGACGAGTGCCCACAACAATCATTACTTTTTTAGGCATATTGTAAATATAAAAGATAAAGGTAGGATTTCTACTGAACAGTTTCAAAAAAAGAAGACATTTCCGTGCTTGTTGCGGAATCTGTTCATTTAAAAGTGGTAGTATTAAAATGAGATTCCTGAACAAATCAGGGAATGAGTATTGTTTTTTTTGAAACTATTCATCCTCACAAACTGACAAAGTAAAGTTTAAAGCTTGACTTTCTCCTTAAAAAACTGTAATTTCGTTTAACACAATCTAAATCACATTAAAACGTGACTAACAAGTACGTTGGGTGTCATTACTCGAAAAAAATAAAAATCTGAATTTAATTAATGAAACAAATATTACTTACGGCTTTCTGCATTTTCATTTCTTGCGTTAGTTACTCTCAACAAATTAGTATTACAATTACAGACTCATTAACAAACGAATATTTACCATTTGCTACTGTTTATTTAAAAAATACTGGAATTGGAACAACTTCTAATTTTAATGGAAAAGCAGAACTCAAATTAAAAAAAAAAGAAAGAAAGACACCTTAATCTGCTCTTATGTTGGTTACCAAACTAAAGAGTTCTTTGTAGATTTGACTAAATCTAGTAATTTAAACATTCTCCTTTCTCCTTCATCAACTAATTTAAGTGAGTTTGTTATTACTTACAAAAAACCATTAACAAGCAAACAAATTCTAAAAAAGAGTATAAAAAACACCTCTAAAAACTACAGTAACATTCCCGTCAACTTAAAAGGTTTATATCGAGAAACTTTAAAGGAAGATAATAAATACATTTATCTGAATGAAGCTGTTGTAAATATCCATTACTCAAAATATTCACAAAACAAGCTTGATAGAAAAATTTGGGAAGATTGGTACTATAATGATTCTTATGCTTTTGAGTTTAAAGGGGGATGGTTTACTGAATTTCCGACTCATTTTAACACAAAACAGGACAAAGCAAAATTAATTGAAGCAAGGACTTCTGAAAATTGGAGCCAATTTAATTTTGATAATCCTATCAATGGTGGACCATTAAGTTTGACAAGTAAAGATTTTATAAAATATAGATATGATTTTTTAAACCCTAATAATTTCAATAAATACATATATAATCTAAAAGAAAATGAATTTGTAAATAACCACTCGTGTTATGTCCTTCATTTTTACCCAAACGAAACCAATAGAAAAATGGTCTTTGATATGGGAAAGAAAATGAAAAGAAGTATTTATGTTGGTAAAATCTACATTGAAATGGAATCTTTTGCTGTAGTTAAAATGGAATATCAATTAGCAAAAAATGTTGATTTTGGGTTTTACAAGTACCATGTTCCTTTAAATGACATCGTAACCGTAGATTACCAAAAATATAAATCAATCTGGCATCTAAAGAAAATAACACGAACTAAAATAAGATCTCAAAAAACAAAAACCATGAAAAAAAGGGCTCTTTATCAAAGCCAACAAGAATTAATAATAACAGAAATTGTAACAGACTCCGTTATTCAATTTAATAAAAATGAAACTTGGAAACACACAAAATTAACAACTCTTAGAAATAGAGAAGTACCTTATAATTCTGGATTTTGGAAAGGTTACGAAAAGATAAACTACCCTATCCTCTCAGAAAAAATAAAATACGATTTAGAAATTAAAACTCCTTTAGAAAAGCAATTTAATAATCGGTTCAAGCAAAAAGAAAATCTACCAATTCCTACAGCTAAAAAAATTGATTTCGCATTTGATTATCCCTCAGAAAAACTAGCTGACAATTATCAATGGTTTGCAGACACAACAAAGCAAACAGAACTTTATAATTACCTAGAAAAAGAGAATGAATTTGCTGATAATTACATCATGCCCTCTAAAAATTATCAGAGAAATTATTTTAACAGTTTAAATAACTTCTATCCTAAAGATACTTCAGAAATTAAACACAAATACAATAAAGGAAACTTTAAATATGATGAAGATTCCTTAGGAAATTTAATCCTTTACGAGTATGAAGATTCTGTTAGTAGAACTGCTATTTTCAATTCAACAAAATTTAAAGACAATCGTAATAACTGTTATATTACTTCCTTAAAACCATATCATAACTCAATAGGAATTACTTACACTAATAATGGTGGGTTAACCTATAATTTAATTCTTCAAACTAAAGGGAATACTTCTGTAATTGATAGCATTTACAATGTATATAGTTATGAATGGTTTAACGATTCAACTTTGTTATACACCAAGAGTAATACACTAAAACGGAGCGACAAGTTATTTCAACGAAATTTGATTACTAAAAACGATTCGTTACTGCGTTTTGAGACTGACCTCACTTTTGATATTTCTCTATCTAAAACTAAAAACTATATCGTTTCTACCATAGAGTCAAAAGACGAAAGTGAAATCTATCTTATCAAAAAAGGAGAAAACAATCCATCCCTGCAATTATTAAAAGAAAGACAAGTTGGCATAACTTACGCTATCAAAGAATTCGACAATCATGTTTATATGATTACAAACAAAGATGCAATTAACAACAAAATATTGCTTTTAACAGATAATAATTCGTGGAAAGAAATTATACCTCACGAGAAAGATGTGTTAATAGTAGACTTTGTAATCACAAAAAACTTCTTTGTTCTAAAAACATACAGAAACTCTTACCTTGAAATTAAATACAAAGAAAAGAGTGAATCAAAATGGCAAAATATAGATTTCAAAGACAAAGTATTTAATGCAAGTTTCCAATCTATTAAGGAAGATAACATCAAAATTTACTACTCCAACCCAAGAACACCTAGTTTTCAATATAAATTTGATTTATCTAATGGAGTTTTAACAAAAACAAAGACAACTAAGATTAAACGAGGAATTAATCCTCCATACTTTAAAACAGAAAGAATTTGGACTAAATCTAAAGATGGCAAAAAAATTCCGATAACATTGACAAAAAGCGTTTACCCTAAAAAGAATCATAAGGGACTAATTTTAAAAGCTTATGGTGCTTATGGTAATTACCCCACAGGAAATGATTTTAGCTCAGAAGATGCTATTTTATTAAATGATGGTTTTACTATTGCTTATGCACATATTAGAGGTAGTATTACTATGGGAAATCAATGGTATATGGATGGTAAATTATTAAATAAAGAAAACTCTTTCAACGATTATATTTCTTGTGCTGAATATTTAATTAAAAAGAAATTTACAACACCTGACCAACTTATTGGTTATGGGAATAGTGCAGGAGGTTTAATTATGGGTACTGTAATTAATCGAAGACCTGAATTATTTAACACCATTATTTTAGACCATCCCTATTTAGACGTTTTAACAACAATGATGAATGACTCTTTGCCTTTAACAACTGATGAATATAAAGAATGGGGAAATCCAAAAGATGAAACAGTTTATAACTACATTAAAAATTACTCTCCTTATCAAAATATTAAAAAACAAGAGTATCCTAATCTACTATTCATAGCTAGTTCTAATGATTACCAAACACCTGTATGGCAAATTGCAAAGTATGTAGCAAAATTACGAGAGTATAATACTGGGACTAATAGTATTTTATTCAAAACAGATATTGGTAGTGGACATATTGGAAATACATCAGGCAAAGAATGGATTAAGAATTTATCATTTCAGTATGCGTATATTTACGGTAATATTTTCAAATAAAACGAACACCCAACAAGGGCTAAAAAACATAGGGGTTTAGGTGGTAAATTGAAAGTTCAGAGCTTTTAATAAAGTCCGCCAAACCAAAATTTTGATAATAAAAAAAAGAACATAATTATAAAAATATTTGGCTTGGCTAAGTGATAAATTGAAAGGGCAGAGTTTCAAACTCCCCTACGATTTCTTAGCCGGGTCGTTAAACGAAAAATCTAAGTACTACTCATCCACATCTTCATAATCCACAAAATCACCCTTATCATCAATATTTGGTTTGGTTTGATTTCCTCTTGATTTTATCTTCACTTCGCCTTCGTGCTCTTTAGCAAAATCTTGGGCTTTTTGTTGGTCTTGAAATTGACTATTCGCTTGGTTTTGAAACTGACCCATTTTCTTGTTTACCCATCTTTTTAATAGCCACGGAAAAACATATCTAGCCAAAAGCTTAAAGCCATAATAAAAAGCTGCAATAAATAAGATGGTTCTTAATAATCCCATTTTTTTCTTTATCTATCTTTTTACAAGTTTCTTACCGTTTTCATTTTTCAGTCATATTGACATTATTTGTCATACCGAGTACGTTTTGCGTAATAAGCAAAAGCTCCGGAGGTATCTTTTGAATTCATAGCACAAAAGTCAAAAGATTCCTCGCTAAAGCTTTCGCTTTACGTGTTCCTTCGTCTCTCCAATCGGAATGACATTCGAACTATCTACTCAAATAAAGATTACGCTTCGCATAAATATCTCTAAAAAATTTATCTTGCAAGTTATCTATAAAACGAATTGCTTCTCCGGTAGATTTCATTTCTGGTCCTAACTCCTTATCTACATTAGGGAATTTATCGAACGAGAATACAGGGATTTTTATTGCATAACCACCTTTTTTAGGATTGAAGTTAAAATCTTTTACTTTCTTATCTCCCAACATCACTTTAGTAGCATAATTTACATAGGGCTCATCATAAGCTTTAGCAATAAAAGGCACTGTCCGAGAAGCTCTAGGATTGGCTTCTATCACGTAAACCACATCATCTTTAATGGCAAATTGCATATTAATCAACCCAACTGTTTTTAATTCAATAGCAACCTTCTTAGTAATCTCCTCAATTTGAGCCATTACCATATCCCCTAAATTATAGGGTGGTAATACTGCATAAGAATCTCCAGAATGAATTCCTGCAGGTTCAATGTGCTGCATTATTCCAATGATATAGACATCTTCTCCATCACAAATTGCATCAGCTTCTGCTTCTATTGCTCCGCCTAAAAAGTGATCCAATAAAATTTGATTATTAGGCATTGAACGAAGAATATCTACCACATGATGTTCTAACTCATCTTCATTAATAACTATCTTCATTTTTTGACCACCCAACACGTAAGAAGGTCTAACCAATAAAGGAAAACCTAAGTCCTTTGACAATCGAATAGCTTGTTCAGCACTTTCTACAATACCATATTTAGGAAAAGGAATTTCTAACTTTTCTAATGCTTTAGAAAATCTTCCTCTATCTTCAGCAATATCTAATGCTTCAAAAGAAGTTCCCATTACTTTAATTCCATATTTTTCTAGCTTCTCAGCTAATTTTAAAGCCGTTTGCCCACCTAACTGAACAATAACGCCTACTGGTTTTTCGTGCTTTATAATGTCATAAATATGTTCCCAGAAAACTGGCTCAAAGTATAATTTATCTGCTGTATCAGAATCTGTAGAAACAGTTTCAGGATTACAGTTAATCATTATAGTTTCGTACCCTGCTTCTTTCGCAGCCATAATTCCGTGTACGCAACTGTAATCAAATTCAATTCCTTGTCCAATTCTATTTGGTCCAGAACCTAACACTACAATTGATTTTGTATCTGAAACAACAGACTCATTTTCTTCTTCAAAAGTGGAGTAATAATAAGGTGTTTCTGCAGGAAATTCAGCAGCACAAGTATCAACCAATTTGTAAACTCGGTTAATTCCCATCCCCTCTCTTTTCTTGTAAACCTCACTCTCTAAGCATTTTAACAAATGAGCAACTTGCCTATCTGCTAAACCTTTTTGTTTGGCTTCCTTCATTAATTCTTTCGGCAGCGTATCAATTGTAAATTCCTCAATTCGTCTTTCGAGTTTTACTGAATTTTCTATCTGACGCAAGAACCAGTGGTCTATTTTTGTTTTTTCGTAAATGGTATTAAAAGGAATTCCAAATTTAATTGCATCATACACATGAAACAACCTGTCCCAACTTGGATTTTCTAAACTGTGTAAAATTTCATCTTGATTAGTTAATTCTTTACCATCAGCACCCAGCCCATTTCTGTTTATCTCTAAACTCTGACACGCTTTTTGCAATGCTTCTTGAAAACATCTTCCTATTCCCATTGCTTCTCCAACAGATTTCATTGAGAATCCCAACCTTCTTTCAGAACCTTTAAATTTATCAAAATTAAAGCGAGGCACTTTTACAATAACGTAATCTAATGTTGGTTCAAATAACGCAGAAGTTGTTCCTGTAATTGGGTTTTTCAATTCGTCAAGCGTATAGCCAATCGCTAATTTAGCTGATATTTTAGCAATAGGATAACCTGTTGCTTTAGATGCTAGTGCAGATGAACGAGAAACTCTTGGATTAATTTCAATGGCAATAATATCTTCCTTTTCATCATTACTTATCGCAAATTGAACATTACAACCTCCTGAAAAATTACCAATTGATCGAATCATCTTGATCGATAAATTTCTCATTTTTTGAAAAGTGGTATCTGATAAAGTCATTGCTGGAGCTACAGTAATTGAATCTCCTGTATGAATTCCCATTGGATCAAAATTCTCTATCGAACAAATAATCACCACATTATCATTACTATCTCTTAACAATTCTAATTCGTATTCTTTCCACCCTATCACGGCCTTATCTATCATCACTTCATGAATCGGTGAAGCTTTTAATCCTATATGTAATGCATCTTCATATTTATCAGGATCATAAATAACTGCTCCTCCTGTACCTCCTAAAGTAAATGAAGGCCTAATTACCAATGGAAATCCAATTCTTTGTGCAATTTCTTTTCCTTCTAAGTAAGATTTTGCTGTTTCTGATGGAGCCATTGCTACACCAATTTCATTCATTTTTTGACGAAATTTCTCTCTATCCTCAGTAATTTCAATTGCGTTAGTATCTACACCTATCATTTTCACCCCATACTCCTTCCAAATACCCATTTCTTCGCATTCAATAGATAAATTTAATGCGGTTTGTCCGCCCATTGACGGTAAAACTGCATCAATATCTGGATGGTCTTTTAAAATCTTTACAATGGAATCACTTTCTAATGGCAATAAGTAAATATTATCTGCTGTCACTTTATCAGTCATTATTGTTGCCGGATTTGAGTTAATCAAAGAAACTATAATTCCTTCTTCCCTTAACGAACGTGATGCTTGAGAACCTGAATAATCAAACTCACAAGCTTGTCCAATAATAATTGGTCCGCTACCTATAATTAGTACATGCTTAATGCTATTATCTCTTGGCATAAATAATGATGTTTTTATGTCTTAAAAAATCTTTACGAAAGTACTTCAAATCGTTTAAAATTTTGGAGTAACTTTTCAACATTCTAGAAAAATTTGTTCAAAAAAAAAGGATGCAGTTTGCATCCTTTTCATATATTGATAATTAATCATTATTTTTTGTGTCTTGGCTCATCAGATACAGAAATTTTCTTTCTGCCTTTGGCTCTTCTCCTATTCAACACTTTTCTTCCATTAACAGTCTCCATTCTGCTTCTAAAACCGTGCTTATTTTTTCTTTTTCTCTTTGATGGTTGAAATGTACGTTTCATCTTATTATTTTTTTATTCTTTAATTTCGGTTTGCAAAAATAGACTTTTTTCATTTACACACAAACTATATCGAAAAAAATATTTTTATTTAAAACGAACTAACCCCCTCTATGTTTTAAAGAATTGGAAGTTAAAAAGTCGAAGTTAGTTCATAAGAAAGTATAAACACTATTAATACCTTAGCAAAATGAATTTATCAGATAAAGTTATATGGGTTACTGGAGCTTCTTCTGGTATTGGTGAAGCTATGAGCTATGCACTTGCAAAAGAAGATTGTAAATTGATTATTTCTTCCAGAAGAGTAGAAGAATTAAACCGAGTTCGAGCTAATATTAAGCTAGCTGATAAAGACATCTTAGTTCTTCCTATAGATTTAGAGCAACACCAACATTCGAGAGATTGGATTAAAACTGTAATGGATCACTTCAATCGTATTGATATCTTAATCAATAACGGAGGAGTTAGCCAAAATAGTTACGCGTTAAAAACCAACTCAGAAGTTGAACGAAAAATAATGAACATCAATTATTTTGGAAACGTAGCTTTATCTAAAGCAGTTGCGCCTATCATGCAGCAACAAAAAACAGGTAAAATTGTAGTTATATCAAGTATTATTGGACGATTTGGACTCCCCCACTTAAGTACCTACTCTGCAACTAAGCATGCACTATATGGTTTTTATGATTCATTTAGACTAGAACTAAAAGACGATAACATTAAGGTTTTAATTGTCTCCCCTGGCTTTATCAACACCAATGTGGCCATAAATTCGATTAAAGGAGATGGAAGCTTAATGAATAAAAACAGTGAAGCCATGGAAAAAGGCATGCAGTCTGACGTTTTTGCTCAAAAATTTGTACGAGTATTAAAATCTGACAAAAATCATAAGTTCATAGGCAAGAAAGAAATATATGCTGTTCCTTTTAAAACACTTTTTCCAAATACCTTTTACAATTTAATGTTTAAAATGAGTAAGAAGAAAAAGTAATGATTAGTGCTAACTTCAAAAAAATTATTTTAATCGGTTTTACCGTTTTCTTCTTTTTTTCTTGTAAAACAAATAAACGAGCCGTGGATAATAAAATTGAATTGCCAGAAGTAATTAAAATAACCAAAGTAGAACCTTCTAATGAAACTATTGCTAATTTCTTGTCAGAATATTTAAAATTAAAATACAAAAACAGATCGTTTGAAAAATATATGTATGTGTCGGTTAAACATCAACGCTTNTATTTAATCGTTAATGATTCTACTGTCAGAAAATATCCCGTTTCTACCGCTAAAAATGGTATAGGAAGCAAACTAAATAGCTATAAAACACCACCTGGACTACATACCATTAAACGAAAAATAGGTGCCAATGTCCCTTTTGGCGGGATAATGATTTCCAGAATTTATGAAGGTAAAATAGCAAAAATTTTAACCGAAAAAAAGGATGCCAAAAAAGATTATGTTACCTCTAGAATTATGTGGTTACAAGGTGAAGAATCAGGTATTAATAGAGGAAGAAATGTTGATTCTTACAATAGATACATCTACATACACGGAACACCAGAAGAGGGTTATATTGGCGAACCAGCCTCGCACGGATGTATTAGAATGAAAAATAAAGATGTGATTGAATTATACGATTTTGTTGATGAAGGAACTCCTATTCTTATTTTAAAATATTAAATCTATTTTCACTAAAATATCTTAATTTTATTCCCTTAGTATTTGAGCATGGATTTGATAGGTATTTTACTTTTAGTTGTTGGCATTGGAATAGGTTTTATTCTTGGATGGTTGTTTAAAAAAAATACCTCAAATGATTCTATTGGAGGTAAAAATACACCTCAACTAAAAGAAGAAATAGGGACTTTAAAGGGTCGGCTAGATGCTGCTATTGAGAATTACAAAGAGCAAAAAATAAATATTGAAAACTTATCCAAAGAAAATAAGGGGCTTCTTTCTGAAAATTCTCAACTGAAAGAGTCAAACCAAAATTTAGAAACTAAACTTAAAGATCACAAACAAGAAGTTGAACAATTACAGAAAAAATTCACCTTAGAGTTTGAAAATATTGCCAACAAACTACTCAAACAAAATTCATCTGAGTTTGCCGAAGCTAATCAGAAAAGATTAAATGACATCTTAAATCCACTAAAAGAGAATATTAAGAGCTTTGAAGAAAAAGTAGAAGAAAAATACATTAAAGAAGTTAAAGAACGTTCTGCCTTAATGACTGAAATTAAAACATTATCAGAATTAAACCAACAAATGCGAAAGGATGCTCAAAGTTTAACGAAAGCATTAAAAGGAGATTCGAAAACTCAAGGAAATTGGGGTGAATTAATTTTAGAAAGAATACTTGAAAGCTCCGGCTTAATAAAAGGAGAAGAATATAAAACTGAAGATTTTTATACCAATCAAGATGGTGGAGGAAGTAGATTAGATGTAATTATTCAACTACCAGATGATAAACAAATTATTATTGACTCAAAAGTCTCTATAACAGCCTATACGAATTACTTTGAAACTGAAGATGAAGCCGAAAAAGAAATCCAAATAAAAGCACACCTACTTTCGGTTAAAAGCCATATTGATAATCTTTCTAAAAAAGATTATAGCCAAATTCCTGGTCTCAATACCCCAGATTTTGTGCTAATGTTTATGCCATCTGAACCTTCATTTAGTTTTACTTTACAAAACGATAGTGGTATTTATAATTATGCATGGGATAAAAAAATTGTAATAGTCAGTCCTACAACATTGCTAGCTACTTTAAAAACTGTTGCCTCAGTATGGAAACAAGAACGACAAACTAAAAATGCGTTAGAAATTGCACGACAAAGTGGTGCTTTATATGACAAATTTGTAGGATTCTTAAAGGATTTGGAAAAGATTGATAAAGGACTTAAGTCTTCTCAAGTCGCTTATGATGATGCCGTAAAAAAACTGTCTACTGGCAAGGATAATTTAATTGGAAAAGTTGAGCGAATAAAAACTCTAGGAGCAAAGACTTCTAAACAAATTGAAGAAAAATATATTGACGAAAACCAAAAACAAGTTGAAGAATAAATTTATTACCATATTATCTGTAATTATTATTGTTTATGGATGTTCCTCTTCAGAAAGAGCTGCTACTAATAAAAATGTTGCAGGAATTTATATGCCTGGATTAAATCTTATTGATCCAGATTATAAAATTTTTCATAAAAATGATTCATTAACTGAAGTCCATTTTAGGTTAAATTCAGGAAATATTTTATACACCAAAAAACGTAATGATACTTCATTTAGTGCCAATATTTTAATTAAATATGAATTAACAAATAAAGCAACAGAGACATTARTAGACAGTGCTTCTATCTTCTTTACCGACTATGGTAATAATAAGCAAAAGAAATTTTTAGATGGTTTAATAAATTTAAAAACATCATCCAATAATAATTATGATTTAGTAATAACCGTTAATGATTTAACACGCGATCATTACATTAGAAAAAGACTAACCCTTAATCGATCAGACATTTATAACCCTCAAAACTACTTGATTTTAGATTCAAACAGTAATGTAGTTTTTAAAAATCATTTTAATACTAATGATAAAGTTTACATTAGAAAGAATGAAGAGAATCCTGCCAAATCAATTATTTTAAAATTCTATAGCACCAAATTACCTATAGCGAAACCTCCTTTTTCTGTTGATTCAGAAGAAGAAACTACTGTTTTTAAGCCCAAACTTATTAGCCGATTGGATTTTGATTCAACTCATTTGTTAACATTTACTGTACAAGAAAAAGGCTTGTATCATTTCCAAGCATCAGAAACTATAAATTCTGGGCCAACACTTTTTAACTATCAAGAGCATTTTCCAAAAGTAAAAAGCCCAGAAAATATGATAGGACCTATGCGGTATATCTCTACAAAAAAAGAATATGCAACTCTTAACGAAAGCGAAAATAAAAAATTGGCCGTAGATAAATATTGGCTTAATGTTGCTGGAAGTAGTGAAAGAGCTAGAACTCTAATAWGAGAATATTATTCTCGGGTTGAAAGTGCCAACAACTATTTTACATCATACTTAGAGGGTTGGAAAACTGACCGAGGAATAATTTATATTATATACGGAACACCTAATGTAGTCTATAAGAACAAAGATTATGAAAATTGGATTTATGGTGAAGAAAACAATATGATGTCTATTAGTTTTGTATTTCATAAAGTAAACAATCCTGTAAGCAATAATGATTATAGTTTAAGTAGGTCTCCTATGTTTAGAAGTAGCTGGTTTAGAGCTGTAGATAGCTGGAGAAATGGGAGGATTTATTAAGAGTTCCTATAATTCGCCACTATACTAAAAAAACAGAAAATTATGCTCAAGTGGCAACAACCCAACTAAAATTAATAAAAAGTCCCATTGAATTGTTAAATTTGAGGTAAACATAATACGAGTGCGTTTTATGTTCTTAAAAAAAGGCTCTAAATCTTGCCCTGCTGTATATAATCCTATGGGTATTGATCCAAATGGTAATAGACCGAAGTAACTATAACCCCTAACTTTAAAAATCTTCAAAAGATTAATGTCATGGAAAATAATTTAGAATTAAAGAATAATGTAAACTCCGTTTTTCAATTAATTGTTAGCTTGATAGAAGATGATAATATTTTAAAAGCTGATGAATATGAAAAAATCCAAGCTTACAAAAGAGAATTAAATGTTTCTAGTCAAAATATCTATGATATAAAAAAAATGGATATTGATAGAATTCTTTATTTACAATTTTACTTGTTACTCTTAGATGACAAGATTGACTTTAATGAAAGAATAGAAATCAAATATTATAAAGCCATTTTCGGTTACTCTGAAAATGAAATATTTCAGCTAGAGATTAAAGTTAGAAAAGAAAAAAACAATTGGCGTGAAGTTGAATCTAAGGTCGATAAAAAAGAAAAAAGTAGACACATCCCTGAAAGTATTAAAAAAATTGTTTGGGACAGAGATGGTGGAAAATGTGTTTTATGTGGAAGTATGGATTATCTTGAGTTTGACCATGATATTCCTTTTTCATTGGGAGGTTCAAACAGCACAGAAAATATTAGAATTTTGTGCAGAAATTGTAATCGAAGAAAATCAGACAATATTGGTGATATAGACTAAAACTTCAGCACAAAATCTTCTTTACTCAAATCGGGGTTAAAAAATACAATTCCCATAAAGTACAAATCTATGGTAGAGATAACTTTTGGGTGCTTCTTAATCGTTTCCCATGCGACTGTCATTCCTTCAGACCAATGAATATCGTCAAAAACAAAAATGGTTTCCTTATGTATTTTTTCTACACATAAATTAAAGTAATTGATGGTTGCTTCTTTTTGGTGGTTACCATCAAAAAACACAAAGTCTAGCGTATTGATTTTAGTTAAATAGTTGGGTAAAAAACGATCAAAGGTATCGTTCATYAACTCAATGTTWTCAAAMCCWATTTTATCAAAATTAATTTGAGCAACCTTAGCTGTATTAGCGCATCCTTCTACTGTAGTTACCTTAATCTTTTTACTAGGAGYTGTCAAATACAAGGTGCTTATTCCTAATGATGTTCCTAATTCTAATATAGTGGCTGGTTTAAAATGATTAACCAATCTAAAAAGTAACTGACCATACTTTTTAGATTTAAGTGTGTTWTTGGCAATGTCTTTTAGTTGCCGAGTATTCGATTTATTCACTTTTGATCCTGCCCCGTGGTCTTCAATAGTTATTTCCATATCGGTTAACAGTAATTTTGCCCTAATCGATTCTATATCATCATAAACATAAAAAGGATTCTCATCACAAATTACATCATTGTATAAATCAAAAATATATGGAGAATGAATATCGTGTTCGTTTCCTGCATTGAAGCGATATTYTGTATAATTTAGAAGAAATTTTAGCTTACTCATGAGGCTAAATTAGTTGAATTATTGATTATGAAAAAATTATTTCTTGTATTGTGTCTTTTTAGTTTAAGCACAATCATTATTGGTCAAAAACCTACTGCTATGAAACAAAATTTTGCCATTGTAATTCACGGAGGTGCAGGAACTATTCTCAAAAAAAACCTAAGCGATGAAAAAGAAAAAGCATATCGAGATAAATTAAATGAAGCATTAAATGCTGGATATAAAGTACTAGAAGATGGTGGTTCTTCAACCGATGCGGTAGAAGCAGCAATTAATATCATGGAGGATTCTCCATTGTTTAATGCTGGTAAAGGGGCTGTTTTTACCAATGCTGGCACTAATGAGATGGATGCATCTATTATGGAAGGAAAAGACCTCAATGCGGGAGCTGTTGGAGGAGTTAGTACAATTAAAAACCCAATTACAGCTGCACGTTTAGTAATGGAAAAATCACAGCATGTAATGCTAACTGGAAAAGGAGCTGATGAATTTGCAAAAATTAATGGACTAGAAATAGAAGATTCCAATTATTTTTTCAACCAAAAAAGATACGATCAACTTCAAAAAATAAAAGAAAGTGAAAAAATTCAACTCGATCATTCTGAAGACGATGAAGGTTATTTAATTGATCCAGAGGCTTTAAAAGACAGCAAATTTGGAACAGTTGGGGCTGTTGCTTTAGATAAAAATGGAAACATTACGGCTGCAACTTCAACAGGTGGAATGACTAACAAGAAATATGGTAGAGTTGGCGATTCGCCAATTATTGGTGCAGGGACTTATGCCAATAACAAAACCTGTGGCGTTTCTTGTACTGGTCATGGAGAGTATTTTATACGAAAAGTAGTTGCTTATGATGTTTCTGCTCTAATGGAATACAAAGGGATGAGTTTGCAAGATGCAGCCAATTATATCATTAATGATAAGATGGTGAAATTTGGTGGTTCTGGCGGCTTAATTGCATTAGATACAGATGGGAACATTGCCATGCCTTTTAACACAAAAGGAATGTATAGAGGCTACAAAAAATCGAGTAAAGAAACTGTTGTGAAAATTTTTTAAAAATAAATCTACTCTTATCAATTCTTGTTTACATTTGCCCTATAATTTCTTAATCTAAAGAATGAGAATTGTAATTGCAGGAGCCGGAGAAGTAGGATTTCACTTGGCAAAAATGATGTCTAACGAAGCTCAAAACATCTACATTATAGATGACAATGAGGACAGATTAAACTATGTTCAAGCCCACCTTGATGTTTACGGAGTAAGAGGAAACGCCAAAGACATTAACATTCTTAAAGAAGTTAAAGTTGATAATTGCGATTTGCTGATTGCAGCAACTTCATCGGAAGAAACCAATTTGTTAGTTTGTATTAATGGCAAAAAATTAGGTGCCAAAAGAACCATTGCCAGAATTAGTAATTACGAAGGTATTGGTTCCGAAATGCGTGACCTCTATAGTGACTTAGGCGTTGATAGTATTATTTCTCCTGTAGAATTAGCCTCTAAAGAAATTCAACGATTAATAAGCCAATCTGCATTTACCAATGATTATGAATTTGAAGGAGGCAAGCTAACCGTATTTGGAATTTCAATTACTGCAAGTTCTCCTTTAAAGGATAAATCAATTGTAGAGACAAAGCATTTAAATCCTAACCGTTCATTTAAACCAATTGCTTTATTAAGAAATGATGAAACAATAATGGTTCAAGGAAACACTACCATTCTAGAAAATGATATTGTCTATTTCATTTCTACACCAGAAAGCATTGACCAAATCACATCGCTTTGTGGTCAAGAATGTTACGAAATAAAAAATATAATGATATTAGGTGGCAGTAGAATTGGCGTTCTTACTGCTGAATTATTAGAAAAAAAATATAAAGTAATTCTTATTGAAAAAGATAAAAAGAAAGCTGAACAAATTGCTGAAAAGCTAAAGAAAACACTAGTTATCAATACTGATGGAACAGATGTACAAGCATTAGAAGAAGAGAACATTGAAGATATGGATGCTTTTATATCTGTTACAGGAAATTCTGAAACCAACATTATTTCTTCTTTGGTAGCAAAATCGCATGGAGTTAAAAAAACTATTGCAGGGGTAGAAAACATAGATTATATTAACCTTTCACATAACATTGGTATTGATACTTTAATCAATAAAAAAATGATTGCTGCAAGCAACATTTTTAAATTTATTAGAAAAGGTGAAGTTGAAGAAATTGCCAATTTACATGGTGTAGATGGAGAAATTATTGAATTTAATGTAAAAGCTGGATCCAAAATTACTTCCAAACCAATAAGAGAGTTAAAAATTCCTGAAGCCACAAATATAGCTGGAGTGATTAGGGATAATGAAGGTTTTATTCCTTTTGGCGGTTTTCAAATGCAAGAAGGCGACAAAGTGGTGGTCTTTACCCACACAGATTCTATACACGAAATAGAGAAGTTTTTCCAATAAGAAAATGCCTAAGAGTTTAATTAATATTAAAGTTGTTACTAATGTTGTAGGCAGTTTAATAATAATTTCTGGAGCATTGATGTCGCTCTCTATTCCTATTTCTCTTTACTACAACAGTGGCGATTTAAATGCACTAATACTATCCTCAACAATTACTTTATTGATAGGTTTAGGGTTAAAACTATCCACACGCCATCATAAAAATGATGAAATAAAAAAGCGTGAAGGATACTTAATTGTTGCTTTAGGGTGGACTTCTATGACTATTGTTGGCACATTACCTTACATACTCTCTGGAGCAATCCCCGATTATACCAATGCTTATTTTGAAACCATTTCAGGACTAACAACAACAGGATCTTCTATTCTAAATGATATTGAAGCATTACCAAAAGGAGTACTCTTTTGGCGTAGTATGACACAGTGGATTGGCGGTATGGGAATTATCGTTTTAACCATTGCTATTTTACCTCTTTTAGGTGTTGGAGGAATGGAGTTATTCGCTTCAGAATCACCTGGTCCAACTAAAGATAAAATACATCCTCGAATTAAAGAAACTGCAAAACGATTATGGTTTATTTACTTTTCCTTAACTATGGTTCAATGCGTATTACTAATGCTTGCTGGAATGGATTTTTATGATGCCATTAATCATTCACTTACAACAATGTCAACTGGAGGTTTTTCTACCAAGCAAGAAAGCATTGCATATTTTGATTCACCAGCTATACATTACATAATTATTATATTCATGCTTTTAGCGGGAACCAACTTTACACTACTCTATTTTGGATTTAAATTCAAGTTCCAAAAATTCTGGAAAAATGATGAGTTTAAATGGTATGTAGGAGCTATTATATTGTTATGTATAATTATCACTCCTGTTATCTACAATAATAATTTTGAAGAATCAGTTAGAAGTGTTTTATTTCAAGTAGTAAGTATAATTACAACAACAGGTTATGCCACTACAGACTTTACCACTTGGGGATCTTTCATCACATTCATCTTCTTCCTATTGCTTTTTACTGGAGCAAGTGCAGGTTCTACAAGTGGTGGAATGAAAATAGTTCGGATTATACTCTTAATGAAAAATGGCTTTTTAGAGTTTAAAAGAAAATTGCACCCAAGTGCCATTGTCCCTGTAAACCTTAACGGACAAGTTGTGTCTTCTAAAATCATATACAACTTATTGGCTTTTGTATTTTTCTACTTGTTTATGTTTGTTTTAGGTTCAATTATCATGACTTTCCTTGGAGTAGATTTTATTGAAGCCATAAGTGCTGTTGCTACATCTATTGGTAATGTAGGCCCTGGAATTGGAAAATTAGGTCCTTCAGGTAATTTCTATAATTTACCAGATCCGGCAAAATGGGTGTTAGCCTTCCTAATGCTTTTAGGTAGATTAGAGCTTTTTACAATCGCCATCCTTTTTACTCCTTACTTTTGGAAAAGAAATTAAAATAAATACCTAGCAATTTCTTGTTTCAATAACATCTTTGTTTTATTTTAGTGTGCAACTTATGAGTTGTAACTAACGTATTAGTTTTAATTTGCAATTAAACCCTTTATGAAAAAAGCTTTACTATCATTATTAGTAGTATTGTCATTAAGCATTACATCTTATTCCCAAGAGTTTCTTGGTTTAAGACAAAGTAATTACTCTGGGATAATGGGATCTGACTTAAACCCTGCCTCTATAGCTGATAGTAGATTTAAATTCGACTTAGTTCTGTTTAATGTTTATGTTGGTGGTTTTAATAATCACATGCAATTTAACACCAGTAAAATGCCACATTGGTGGATTAATTCATTTGATGATAATTATGCTGATTCAGACGATTGGATGAATAATGGTGACTTGGGCAAACTTGTTTCGGTAGATTCTACTGCCTCTTACAAGGCAAGAGGGTTAGGTCAAATGTTCGAAATAGATAATGGAAATATAGAACGATCTCTATTTTTAAATGCCGAATTTGATGTTCTGAATTTCATGGTTACAATTGATAGAAAAAGAGCCATAGGATTTCAAATTAGAAGTAGAACCCTTTTAAATATAGATGATGTATCTCCTGAATTAATACGTTTGGCAACAAATGATTTTGAATTTCCTAATGTTTTTGACCTTAGTGTCTCTGATGAAGATTTTAACCTATCTATGAATTCATGGATAGAATACAACTTAAGTTATGCCCAAATTCTATCAGATAGAAATGAACACTTTTTTAAAGCTGGTGGAAAAATAAAATTTTTACAAGGAGTTGCAGCAGCTTATCTTCATTCTTCTGATCTAAAATTTAACATTCAAAATGATACCACTGCAAACTCTATTTCTGGAAATTTTGATTATGGCTATTCTGAAAATTTAGGTGGTTTTATTGAATCAAAAAATCCTGGCGAAGAATTTTCAAGTGGAAACATTAACGATTTTACGTCTAAACTTGGATTAGGACTCGATATAGGTGTTGTATATGAATGGAGGCCAAATTGGAAAAAGTACAAATACGATATGGATGGAAAAACTGATTTGTGGATGAGAGATCAAAATAAATATAAGCTAAAAGTTGGATTAGCACTTAATGATATTGGAGGAATGACCTATCAGAAAGGCGGAGCAAGTAATAACTTTAATTTTAATGTTAATGCTTTTGATTTACAAAAATTTGATAACACAAAAGGTTTTCGTTCACTAGATTCTACGCTACAAAATTTTTTAGATTCAGGTTGGGTAAAATTTGACAATAATGATGATAAAGAATTTTACATGAATCTTCCAACTCACTTTAATTTTGATGTTGATTATCATGTCTATAAAAACTTTTATGCCAATTTTTATACTCGAATTAACATGAAATTTGGCGATGATGCCAACAGCGTTCATTATCCAACTAGCTATGCCGTTACACCAAGGTTTGACCACAAAAAATGGGGCGTTTCAGTTCCATTGTCTTATAATAGAGTTGCTGGATTTAGAACAGGTGTGGCTCTAAGGCTATTCAATTACCTAAGCATAGGTACAGGAGATATTAGGCCATTATTTGCTCCAGGAAGAGATGTAAACATCAGGGGGGTTGATATTTTTGTTGGGCTAAGAGCACCAATATTATTTAAGGCTCCAAAAGATAGAGATAAAGACGGTGTTTCTGATAAATTAGATGAATGCATAGATATTCCTGGAACTTGGGAACTTAGAGGCTGCTCTGATGTAGATAATGATGGTATTTTAGATCAAAATGACAGTTGTGTAACAGATTCAGGTTTAGTTAAGTTTAATGGTTGTCCAGATAGAGATGGAGATGATATTATGGATAAAGAAGATGATTGTCCTGATGTACCTGGTTTACCTGAATTTAATGGATGTCCAGACACCGATGGTGATGGAATAATGGACAAAGAAGATGATTGTCCAAATTTCCCTGGTCCAATAGAAAATAATGGTTGTCCGTACAAATTATTACATACAATTGATGAAATGGGTACAATACTGGAAACTGACACCATGTTTAATCATGAAAAATATTATCGATTCGAAAACCTTCGTTCGGATAATAGTCAACTCTTTATGCTTGCTGATGATGATAATAGCGAATTTATAAGAGTTATTATGGGTAATGATACTATCACAGCATTAAGAAATGATAAAGGTTATTATTATTACAAATACCTCCCTCCTGCCCCAGTAGAAATTGAATTAATGGAAGAAGAAGAGGAAATCTTAAAAGCTGCATTTGATAACCTTGAGTTTGAAACGGGTAAAGCTGTTATTAAACAAAGCTCTTATCCATCATTAGAAAATTTAGCCAAACTATTGTTAAAGAAACCCGAATGGAGACTCAAAGTTTCTGGGCATACAGATAGCCAAGGTAAAGCATCAAGTAACTTAAGGTTATCTAAAAAACGATCGAAATCTGTTGCAGACTTCTTAATCTTAAATGATGTTTACAAAGAAAGGATAGATGTAGAATGGTTTGGAGAAACAATGCCTATTGGAAATAATAAGACTAAGGCGGGTAGACAGAAAAACAGAAGAGTTGAAATGGAAATTCTTTAAGAACAGAGGAATAAAAAAGAGATAAATTAATTTATCTCTTTTTTATTCCTCTATACTGTAATTACTTATTCTGTGTTGTTTGTTTCCGTTAGCAAAGAAAAACGCCATATAGTTATTTAAAAAACGTTCTGCTTTTTTAATCTTTGTGTATAATACGCTCATTTTTAAGGAATATTAGTTGTTAAATCTCCCCTAAAGTTAGTTTTAAGAATCCTACAGTTTACACAACTTGGATTTAAGTTATAAACACAAAATGTTAATTCTCAATTAATTCAATTAGATAAYTARTTGGRYTTTTGYTTYYTAKCCCTTAAAAACACTCCYAAAATAAAAGTAACACAACCTTCATAAGTAGCATCTTTCACTTCATACTTTATTAGCATTCTTGTTCTTGGGGCTTCAAACGTAACATCAAAAGTTACATTTTCATCCATAACATCTTCACTTGAAATGTAGAGTAGTTTAGGTTCTTCATCTTGACCTTTTTTTCCTAAATCATACAGCCTAACTACAACACCTTCAGATTTTTGAGACATATCAAAAACTAATTTATAAATGAAATTTCTTAATAAATCTACCCGAAATTCAATTTCATAAGGGTCTTTTGAAAATTCAATTTTAGTTAACCTAAAATTATCGTACAAAGCATCACCCAATAACATCTTAATCCGTTCAGATTCTACATCATCACATTGAGCATGAGAGCATTGATTACTTCCAAGTATTAATGCGATTGTCATAAATATGATACAGGTAAATTTCATAACTCTAAGGTACAATTTTACATTTATTAATTCAAAGAAGTTAATACTTTCCTAACAACTATAAATTTCGCTTTTATTGTAAAAGGCCTCTAAAAAGAGTACCTTCGCTACGCGAAGAAAAAGAGAGTTAATGGATACAATAGAAAAATACACGCCTAAGAACAAAGTAAGAATCGTTACTGCTGCAAGTTTATTCGATGGACATGATGCAGCAATTAACATTATGAGAAGAATTATTCAGGCTACTGGTGTTGAAGTTATTCACTTAGGTCATGATAGGAGTGTGGAAGAAGTAGTGAACTGTGCCATAGAAGAAGATGCCAATGCAATTGCAATGACTTCTTACCAAGGTGGACATGTAGAGTACTTTAAATACATGTATGATTTATTGAAAGAGAAAGGTTCTGAGCACATCAAGATTTTTGGTGGCGGTGGAGGAACCATTTTACCTTCAGAAATTGAAGAATTACAAAATTACGGAATTACTAGAATTTATCACCCAGATGATGGAAGAGAAATGGGATTGCAAGGGATGATAAATGACATGATAGAAAAGGCAGATATGCCCACCCCAGAACTCCCGAAGGGAGGGGGTTTGGATGCAGAGCTTAAAAATAAGAATGTTAATACTATAGCACGTTTAATTTCTTTAGCAGAAAACAGACACGAAGAATTTGAAGCTCATTTCTCCTCCCTTTCGGGGAGGCTGGGAGGGGCAACCCCTGTCCTCGGAATAACCGGAACTGGTGGAGCAGGTAAATCATCTTTAGTTGATGAATTAGTGAGAAGATTTTTAATCGACTTTCCAGAAAAAACGATAGCCATTGTATCAGTTGATCCTTCTAAACGTAAAACGGGTGGAGCCTTATTAGGCGATAGAATTAGAATGAACTCCATCAAAAATGATAGAGTTTACATGCGTTCGTTGGCTACTCGACAAAGTAACTTGGCATTAAGTAAACACGTTGCTGAAGCCTTAGAAATTTTAAAAGCTGCAGAATACGATTTAATCATTTTAGAAACTTCTGGTATCGGACAATCGGATACGGAAATTATGGATCACTCTGATGTTTCATTGTAT
This sequence comes from Flavobacteriales bacterium, assembly GCA_002402165.1. Lineage (GTDB taxonomy): Bacteria > Bacteroidota > Bacteroidia > Flavobacteriales_E > Vicingaceae. The sequence goes on along the minus strand of NVVI01000004.1, from coordinate 40,275 downwards.
GTAATGACTCCAGAATTTGGTGCTGCAACACAATTAGAAAAAATTGACATGCTCGATTTTGCAGATGTAATTGCCCTCAACAAATTTGATAAAAGGGGTGCGTTGGATGCTGTACGAGATGTAAAAAAACAATACAAGCGCAACCACAATGCATTTGATTTAGCAGATAAAGACGTTCCTGTTTATGGTACCATTGCTTCCCAGTTTAACGATCCAGGGATGAACACTTTGTACAAAGTGATTATGGACAAGTTGGTGGAGAAAGTTTCTGCTGACCTCAACTCTACTTTTGAGATTACGGAAGAAATGTCTGAAAAGATATTTGTGATACCTCCAAAACGTATCCGTTATTTATCGGAGATTTCAGAAAACAATAGAGGCTATGATGCGTGGGTAGATAAACAAGTTGCCATTGCAGATAAATTGGATGCCACCAGAAAAACGATGGAGACCATAGGAAATGTCACTCTGAGCCTGTCGAAGAGCGGCATTGATTATGACACTATCCTTCGACAACACTTCGATAAACTCAGTGTGACAGAAGATGACAATAAGGATGTTATAAAAATTCTTATTGCCCAATACGATAAACTGAAATTAGATTTCGACCCGAAGAACATGTTAATTATTGATGGATGGGAAGAAAAAGTACAGAAATACAAAGACGCTGTTTACAAATTTAAAGTGCGTGACAAAGAATTGTCTATCGAAACACATTCAGAAAGTTTATCGCATTTACAAATACCAAAAGTGGCCTTACCAAAATATAAAGGTTGGGGAGATATCTTGCGTTGGAGCTTACAAGAAAATGTTCCGGGAGAATTTCCTTACACAGCAGGTTTGTTTCCTTTTAAACGAGAAGGCGAAGACCCAACCCGTATGTTTGCTGGTGAAGGTGGACCAGAACGAACCAACAAACGTTTCCATTACGTAAGTTTAGGAATGCCTGCCAAGCGTTTATCTACTGCTTTTGATTCAGTAACGCTTTACGGAAACGACCCAGGATTACGACCAGATATTTACGGTAAAATTGGTAATGCAGGTGTTTCTATTGCTTGTTTGGATGATTTAAAGAAACTCTATTCTGGATTTGATTTAACCCACGCCATGACTTCGGTAAGTATGACCATCAACGGACCAGCACCTATGTTGCTCGGTTTCTTTATGAATGCTGCCATCGACCAAAACTGTGAGAAGTACATTAAAGAAAACGGTTTAGAAAAGGAAATTGAAGCAAAAATTGCTGAAATCTACAAAGCTAAAGGCGTAAAACGACCAGCTTACCAAGGTCAAACCAACTGTCATCCTGAGAAATGTCATACTGAGCGGAGTCGAAGTGCTGTCGAAGGACAAGTTGGTGAAATCCCGAATGTAATTGGAAAACTACCCGAAGGCAACAACGGTTTAGGTTTATTCCTTTTAGGAGTAACTGGCGACCAAGTTTTACCAGCTGATGTGTACAACAAAATTAAAGTAGAAACCTTAACCAAAGTTAGAGGAACCGTACAAGCCGATATTTTAAAAGAAGACCAAGCGCAAAACACTTGTATTTTCTCTACCGAATTTGCCTTGCGTTTAATGGGCGATGTACAAGAATATTTTATTGATAATGGAGTACGAAACTTCTACTCGGTTTCCATTAGTGGTTACCACATTGCCGAAGCAGGTGCTAACCCAATTACCCAATTGGCACTCACATTAAGTAACGGATTTACTTATGTAGAATACTACCTCAGCCGTGGTATGGACATTAACAAGTTTGGGCCTAACCTATCGTTTTTCTTTAGTAATGGTATTGACCCTGAGTATGCWGTAATTGGACGAGTAGCWCGTAGAATTTGGGCYAAAGCAATGGAYAAAAAATAYGGTGCCAACCCAAGAGCACAAATGTTAAAGTACCACATACAAACMAGTGGRCGAAGCYTMCAYGCACAAGAGATAGACTTTAACGATATMCGAACTACGYTACAAGCATTGTATGCCATTAACGATAACTGTAACTCGTTACATACCAATGCTTATGATGAAGCCATTACCACACCAACTGAAGAAAGTGTGCGTAGAGCAATGGCAATACAACTCATTATTAATAAGGAATTGGGCTTAGCCAAAAACGAAAACTCTATACAAGGTGCTTTTATTATTGAAGAACTCACCGACTTAGTTGAAGAAGCAGTATTAATGGAGTTTGACCGTATTAACGAGCGTGGTGGAGTTTTAGGTGCCATGGAAACAATGTACCAACGTAGTAAAATACAAGAAGAAAGCTTGTATTACGAAACCCTAAAACACAATGGTGAGTTTCCTATTATTGGAGTAAACACCTTTTTAAGTTCTAAGGGCTCCCCTACTATTATACCAGCAGAAGTTATACGAGCAACTGAAGAAGAAAAGCAATACCAAATTGATATGTTAACCGAGCTACACAAAGGAAATGAAACCCGTGTTACTGAAGAATTAAACAAAGTGCAAAAAGCAGCCATACAAAACCAAAACATTTTTGAGCAGCTCATGGAAGCCTCTAAATATTGTTCTTTAGGACAAATTACAGATGCCCTATTTGAGGTGGGTGGACAATACAGAAGAAATATGTGATATAAATGAGTGACATTCTATCCGACATAAAAGAATCAACAAAAACCTTTGTAGATGACCGATTAAAGAATCCATATATAACAACAGTTATTGCTATATGGATTTTTACCAATAGAGTTCTAGTTTATGGAGTCTTTAATTTTTCCGATGATAAGAATTTTGATGAAAAAATCAAATGGATAAGTCAACATTTAAATAAGTTCGAGATTGCAGGGTATAATATTGGCTTTATTGGAGGTGTAGTTTATGCGCTTATAATAGGTATTGGTTCTATGATGTTTTTCAACTTAGCTACTGGGTTTGGGAAAGCTATGTATAAATTTATAAACAAAACATCAATTAAAATGATTCGAAGTGTTGAGCCTTCAAAATGGATTAATATTAAAGAGTTTGATAAAGTTTATTCTGAAAATGAAGAACTAATTCAAGACAATAATGTTCTTAAAAGAGATGTAGATAGGCTGGAAGGTGAGATAGATAGTCGTAATGAAAAAGTCAATCAACATCGATTAGATGTAAAGAAAAAAGATGAAGAAATTTTTGAATTAACTGAAATAACAGTAGAAAATAGTAAAAATGTAGGAAGGTTAGAATCAAAAATAAAAAAGCAAGAAAGTGATATCACTGATAAAGAACAAATAATTCAAAATCATATCGATCAAGGGAAAATGAATAGTGAGGCTATTGCTAAACTTGAAAAAGAACTTGAAGAAAGCAAATTCAATTCAAGCTCTTCTAATTCAAGGTTATATCTTCATTCTGGACAGAAACATAAAGATATTAAAGAGCATTATGTTGTAAGTACAAACACTATTTTCAATGCGAGAATAATTTTAAATGAAATTGGTCAAACATGTACTATTTATATTGGATTAAAGGTTAATAATAAGAGGTATTGGATTGGTTTTACCGCAGGAAAAGATAAGTCAACAGGTATTAAAGGAATTGAATATAATTCCACTAAAATCTACGAAACAAAAGAGATTATCATCCAAGAATATATAATGTCATTATTCTTTGAGGCTTACCCAGATGTTGACCCTAAATCATCAATAGTGATTGATTGTATAAGATTAAGGGCTGATGATAAAAATTTATCTGATATTATTTTTAATTATAGTTTTAATTAATCCTCTCTCCCTCCGCTACTGCAAGCTTCTAGCTTGTGGTTTTTATTAAACAGATTCCGGGTCAAGCCCGGAATGACGTACAACAGTAAAAGTGCGTTAGCAGGTCAGAAATAGAATCCGAGTAGTTGCCCTGACTTGATAATGCTTTCACACAATGCTCGCTCAAAGGTTTACTAAACCTTTGCCGTAGTTCTTTTCATTTAAGGAAAAGAACGTTAAGGAAAGCAAACTAAATTTATTGAATAATTACTTTCTCTGATTTTAATATTTCTCCGTTCTCTTTAATTAAGAAAACATAAGTTCCCGTTAGTAAATCTTTACGGTTAAATATATGTGAATCACTAATGTGAGAAACAGATAAGACAGATTTTCCGAAAAGATCCATCACCTCTAAACTATAAACATTAGAGCTTTTGCTATTGGTAATGGTAATGTGTGAATAGGTTTTAATGGGATTAGGGAAAATGTGCACCTCAACTTCTTGTTTCACTACTACTGGCACTTCTGGAACTACTATCTTAACTTCAGCTTCTGGTTGCTCTTTACAATCTAACTTAAGGTATTCCTCTTCAGCTTCATACACTCGGTAAGACATTGCCTCTTTAAAATCAGCACATGCTTGCGTTAAGTTTTCGAGAGCCAAATTAGACATCCCTTTACCGTAATAACACCAACCATTTTTGGTGTTTTCCCATGGGTCTAATTTTGTGTTGTATGTTATAGAATTAGTATAATCCGTTTCTGCTAAACCATATTCCCCAAGCTCATACAAACTTTCTGCTCGCTCAAAAAACGTTAACTGATTATCCGTATCCATAAGTAATGCTTTATTAAAGTAAGCTATTGCTTCTTCATACCTCAGAAGCTCTTTTAACGAAAGGCCTACATTATAATAACTCGTTTCAAATTGTGAATCTATCTCAATAGCTTTCATATTATCTTCTAGCGCCTTTTCAAATTTATCTTGTAAGAAATAAGCAGCTCCTCTCGCACAATAGGCATCTGCATAATTTGAGTCAATCTCTATGGCTGTAGTAAAATATTCAATGGCTTTCCATGGGCGCCCTTGAATGGCAATTACTGCCCCTTTTTCTTTGAGTGCTTGTTTGCATCTCGGATCAATAAACAAACCTTCAGCTGTATCATCCAATGATTTTTTGTACTTCCCAATTTTGCGATAACACCTAGCTCTACTTACAAAAACTATAGCGTTGTCAGTGTTTTTATTGAGGTATTTAGAATATTGCCTAATGGCCTTTTTAAATTTTTCGGCTTTATGCAGTGCATCGGCTTTTATTAAATGTTTTTGTCCAAAACAAGTAATTGTTAAAAAAGAAATTATTATTAATGAAATGAGTTTTGCCTTCATACTATCTTACTGAACGAAACTAATGCCTTATTGTTACATTCTTCCATCAAAGATAATAAATCAAAAAATAGTAACTTCGTTAAAAAAAAACTACCACCTTGAAAACAATGACTTGCAAACAATTAGGCGGAGCCTGTGAACAAACCTTTACTGTACCCGTCATTGCGAAAATTTGTTTTCCACAAATTTGTGGCAATCTTATCATTAGAAAAGAGATTGCTTCATACCTCGCAATGATGTAACCGTGCGTTGGCCAGTCAGAAATACGGTCAGGGTATATATTATTTTTTGAAACCTATTTTTTCTCTTGGAGTTTCTTGGTCTGTAATAAATTGTTTCAGGTAATTAAATATCGTTTGTATTTTTTCATCTTGTCCAATCACTTTCTGTTCCATTTCTTCCATCTTCAACAATAAGTCTTTATGCGTTAAAAGCATTTCTTTTATTTTGGTGTAAACCCGCATTATGTTAATATTTACAACAATAGCTCTTTCGCTATTTAACACACTCGATAGCATTAATACTCCATGTTCAGTAAATACATAAGGCAATGTTCTTCGTCCTCCCCGACTTGAGGTCGCAAATTGCGACTTCAAGTTTTCCCATTCTTTTTCTGTTAATTGAAACATAAAATCAATAGGAAAACGCATACTGTTTCTTTTGACTTGTTCGTTTAATCTCTTTGTTTCAACTTGGTACAACTCTGCCAAATCACTATCCAACATCACTTTTTGCTCCCTAATCAAATAGATTTTACTTTCTATTACTTCTTGAGGGACTACAACTTGTTTACTCATTTTAACAAAAAATTTATACTAAACAAATATATGTTTTAATCTTGATGTCGCAATTTGTGATATCAAGTTGAATTAAAAAAATAACTATGAAAACAATGACTTGCCAATAATTAGGCAGAGCTTGTGAGCAAACCTTTACGCCAATACTTTTTAGAGAATAACAGATTCCGGGTCAAGCCCGGAATGACGCACAGAAGTAAAAGTGCGCTGAGCCGTCAGAAGTACGGTCCGAGTAGTTGCCTTGACTTGATTTTTTTGGTTCGTTTTTTCATCTAAGGAAAAAAATGAACGTACATTCGTTAAAAAATGACTCTTATGAAAACAATGACTTGTCAGCAATTGGGCGGAGTCTGTGAGCAAACCTTTACTGCCAACACTTTTGAAGAAATAGCAGACTTCAGTAAACAACATGGTATGGAAATGTACGAAGCTAATGATGAAGCGCATATAGAAGCCATGAATAAAATGATGGAGTTAATGAAATCTCCAGAAGCTATGATGAAATGGTTTGAAGAAAAACGAGTACTATTTGATGGATTGGCTGAAGATTAGTTACCTTATTTTGAGCGTTATGAAATATACCCTAGCACTTTTTGTACTACTGATACTTTCTTCTTGCGGAAATAATGAAGAAGCAATTAAAACTAAATCATCTGAAGAAGAGACACCAACCCTAGAAGTTTTAGAAGAAACCATCGCAACAGGCTATCCTGCCAAGCATTGCTTAGACAGCTCTTGGAGAGTGGTGTCCGATATACAAGAGGGATTTTTTTTCAGCTATACCATCTATTACAAATCAGGTAAAGACACCACCGTTTTGGCAAACGATAGCGTTCCAGTTCTTGGAGCAGTAGATTACCCCCCTGCTCATTACATTAACGATACCACCTATTTTTTTCCTAATGTTGGAGGCTCTTCATTGGGGCATTTCCAACTATACATCTATAAAAATGGAACTTGTAAATATGTGGAGCAAATTTCAAGCAGCCTCTCATCAGTTGAAATAGACAGTATTAAAGAAGAAAGAATAAATCCTAAAGGAAAAGTCTGGCACCCTGTGATCTATAGCACTTACAGCGTGAACATTGAATCTATTAGCTTTAGGAGGAAAGCAACTTACTATCCCAATCTGAATAGTCCAGACAGTTCGTCTAGTCAGTTAATAAGGTTTCGAGTGGATAAAACCGAAGAACAATTTATGGTAGAAGACCATGCCTTAGCCACTATAGGCTTTTTCTATAGTGAGGACACTCCTTTGTATTATGCTGTTGGCCATCAACCATACAAAGGTTTTATCAAGGGTATAAAGCAAGTAGATAATTCTTGGTTAATCGAAATCGATTTGTGGCTGAACATAAAGAAAGTAACTGACAACACTAAAATTGAGAAGCACTTCCAACTAAAAGATCATTTCATTACTTATTAGGTTTAAGGATTATTTAATAAAAAATGTTAAGTAATTATTGGATTACTTGAAGGTTAAAAATAAACTTTTGTAAGAGCCATTAAAAGCTGTAGTTTAGTCAACTCATCAAATTTAACTTATGATCACCAAATACATTATCCTATTTTTCTATTTTGGCATTCTTTTTTTGATTGGCTATTTCGCTTCTAAAAAAGTTAAAACCATAAAAGACTATTACGTTGGTGGAAAAAAATTAGGCTTTTGGGCGGTGGCGTTCTCATCAAGAGCTACTGGTGAATCAGCATGGTTGCTGCTAGGTCTCACGGGTCTTGGTGCTATGGTAGGTGCTTCAGCCTTTTGGGTAGTTTTAGGTGAAGTAGTAGGTGTATCTATTGCTTGGTTTTTTATGGCAGAACGGTTTAAAGAACTATCAGACAAATACAACTCTATTACCATACCCGATTATTTGGTTAGCAGGTTTAATGCTTCTGGTAATACTTTACGAATTATAGCTGCTACAGCATTATCGGTATTTGTAATTATTTATGTAAGTGCACAAATAGATGCTACTGGTTCGGCATACGAACAGTTTATGCATGGCAACTACTTTGTTGGAGCTATAGTGGGCTTCATTATTGTACTGGCCTACATTTTTACAGGCGGTTTTGTGGCAGTTGTTTGGTCAGATTTGTTTCAAGGCATAGTCATGCTATTGGGCTTAGTATTGTTGCCAATAGTTGCTTATTTCGCTATAGACTCTACCGTTTCTGTTTCGCACGAATTGGTACAATTAGATGATTCCTTTTTAAACGTTTGGGGAGAAGGTGGTTTTAACGCAGTTAACTTATTTACCATTATTGGTTATTGTGCCATTGGTTTAGGCTTTATGGGTTCACCGCAATTGTTTATCCGTTTTATGTCCATTAAAGACAAATCAGAAATTAAAAAAGGAAGATGGATAGCCATAGTATTTACTATTATAACAGATTCTTGTGCAGTACTAATTGGTATCTATGGAAGATACTTGTTAACGTCTATTGGAGAAACTCCAGAGAGTGTTTTAGGAAATGGAGCACAAAATGTATTGCCATTATTAGTAGAAAAGGTAATGCCTTTATCACTAGTCGGTATTTACATTGCAGCGGTACTTTCTGCAATTATGTCAACCATAGATTCATTGTTAATTGTAGCTTCTAGTGCCATTTCTAGAGATTTTTACCAGCAAATTTTTAAGCCCAATAAAACAGAAAAACAAATGGCTGTAATTTCTAGATTCATAACATTAGCGTTAGCATTATTAGCATTAGGTGTAGCGTTAGTCATAGCAGTAACTTCTCCGGATAGAACCATATTTTGGTTTGCTATTTTTGGTTGGTCGGGTATTGCAGCAACCTTCTGCCCTACTATTATCCTATCCATTTTTTGGAAAGGATTTTCAGAAAAAGGAGCCATCGCTTCTATGATAACTGGATTCTTATGTGTGCCTCTTTTTAAATTCGGTTTTACCGCCATAGATGGAGTTGGTATTTACTTTGAAAAATTAGGTGAACTCGGCCCAGCATTTATCTTGGCAATGCTAGTGGGTGTAACAATAAGTTTGATAACAAATAAAAAAGAAATACTATGAAAACAATGACATGCAAACAATTAGGCGGAGCCTGTGAGAAAACTTTTACTGCCAATACATTTAAAAAGAAATGACAGAGATAATGCCATACCCAATGAGGCAACAATGGTAAAGATAAAGAAGTAGCGTTTAATGCTTTACCTGAAGATTAAAATCCTTAATTTAGTTACATGAAAAATATAGTCCTCATTGTTTGCATTGCTTTATTTGGCATAAATGCCAATGCTCAAAAAAAAGAAAAAACCTATAAAGTACTCACAGCTTGTGGTAAATGTCAATTTGATATGAACTCACCAAATGGCTGTGCTTTAGCAATTAAGATAGCCGATAAAAATTACTGGGTAGATGGGAGTTCTATTTCAGATCATGGTAATGAGCACGCAACTGATGGCCTATGCCAAACTGTAAGAAAAGCAAAAATCCAAGGTACTTTTGAGGGTAAAAGATTTACATCAACCTCATTTGTATTACTTTCTGAAAAACAAAAGAAGAAGAAATAATAATAATTTATTATCCAACCACTATGAAAACAATGACCTGCAACCAATTAGGCGGAGCCTGTGATAAAAATTTTACTGCCAATACTTTTGAAGAGATAGCAGAGCTCAGCAAACAACACGGCATGGAAATGTACGAAGCTGATGATAAAAATCACATTGAAGCCATGAACAAAATGATGGAGTTAATGAAATCTCCTGAAGCCATGCAACAATGGTTTGAAGAAAAACATGCAACGTTTAATGCCTTAGCTAAAGATTAGTTATTCACATTTTATTGGAGCTATTACTGAATTTCGTATATTGTAATTCTTTCTTATTTACATCATTTTAAACTAACAGTATATGAAAATTTCTATGTTCAACTATTTCTGGTCTCTAATCCTAAGCTGCTTATTTTTTACAAGTTGCGGAGATGTCAATTCTGAGAACCATTCATCTAATGAAAATGCCACAGAAAAAATTGATATGGTAACTCAAATTGAGGGGTTTCTCCCTCCAGTAATGAGTTTTTACGAAGTAGACCTTCAAGAAGATGGTCAAACTGTTCTTAGCGCTAACGCAACTTCACTAAAAATAGTAAAAGATGATAATGTATATTGGATTAAATGGAAATACGAAGGAGGAGAACAAGTTGAAAAAATACAATTGATTACAGAAAAAATGCCTGGATTAACATATGAAATTCAAACAGAAGTAGAAACAGGATCAACAACATACACAATTAGTAAAGTAGATGAGAAAGGTGTTTGGTCAATGGCGAATAGCAATAATGAGTATGTTGGGTATTTGTACGATGCTGCTGCAGTTAAACAAAAAGAAAATAGCAACTTATAAAATACCTCCTACGAAAACAATGGCTTGCAAAAAAACGTGCAGCGTTTAATGCCTTAGTTGAGTATTAAAATATGATTACTATCTTCGTTTTTACCTCCAATGAAAAATAAAATAATATTTTCCACTTAGAAAGGAGACTTCGCTTAAGTCGTAATTGGATTGAAGATATGAAATTTCTAAAATACATACTACTAATAATCGTTATTCCATGTATCGTCACCTGAACTTGTTTCAGGGTCTGATAAATAGATGCTGAAATAAATTCAGCATAACGTAAGTCAAAAAATTGTACTTTAGTCAACTCATCAACCATATTTTGAAAAAAAAGATTGTCATTTCGCTCGTTGTTCTTACTACATTTGTAGCATTACGTTACATCAAGTATTTCTTTGCTTATGTTGTTTTTGGTAAGGAAACATGGAATGAAATGGATGTTGAGCTTGCCTCAAGTATTTCTATTTATACCCAAATATTTATTGCGTTGTTGGTTACAGTTTTACTGTTTAAAAAACTCCCGTTTAAGTACCTAGGTTTAAAAAAGGATATATTAAAAGGATTGTTGGCAGGCTTTCTATTTACTTTACCTATGTTTATTGGTTATGGCTATCAAGCCAATTTTCAATTCGATATTTCCTTAAGCAGCATTCATCTAAACATGGTAATAGCAGGCTTTTTTGAAGAATTTATGTTTAGAGGATTTGTGTTCGGTATATTGTTTTATTACGGTGGCTTAGGTTTTGTCTCTGCAATTTTAATTCCTTCTCTCTTTTTTGGATTAGGTCACCTATACCAAGCTGAATCTTTAACCGACAGCATTAGTATTTTTATTTTTACTGCACTTTCAAGTGCTGGTTTTGCATGGTTCTACATTTCTTGGGGCAGCTTATGGATGGTTATATTTTTACATGGCTTTATGGATTTAGCRTGGTCTATGTTTAAAATTGAAGCCAATGCAACTGGCGACCTCTATTCTAATATATTTAGATTTATAACCCTAGGTCTTGTTATTTTACTTGAGGATTAAACAAATAAATTTTAACACTTTTTTAATCACTTTTAAGTAATTTCTACTACTTTTTGATGCTTTTTACTACTTTTTGATGCTTTTTGGTTATTTTATTATCATTTATAAAATAGCCAGTTTGTATCATCTCAAGAATTCAGTAATATAAAAACATATACGTTCTCTTACTGAGAAACTTTTAATAAAATACTTTCTTCTAAGTATTTTTCCAGTCCTACATTCCGTTATTTTTCTTATTAAAATTTACACATTCGTACTCTTGACTGAAGCTTATTAATAAAGGATATTTGTTCTTGAACTTTATATTTAAGCAAATGAAATACATTTTTTTAATTTCTATTTCTTGTCTGCTAACCTTAGATGGGTTTGCAAAAAAAGAAAAAACTCCTAAACCATCTTACGAAGAATACATCAACCAATATGGAATTGATGATACTAGTATCGCAATCATTGAACTGTTTTTTGAAAAGAGGAACTACAGCGCACCAGGAAAGATGTCTTTCCTACCTGTTGCCGCTGGAGTGACAGCTATTGTTCCGCCAATTGGTTTAGGGTTAGCTGTAATTACCGCACCTTTATTTTTAAGTGGATTGCTAACACGACATAAATACAGCCATAAAAATTTACTTATTGCTTTACAGAACTACAACAAAAGCAATGTGTTTTCCAATAACTTTAAAAATAAGATTGCTCAACAAATAAAAATGAGCAAAACAATTCATAATCAAGAAATTAATCAAGAAAAATTAATTGCTCTTCAACAAATAAAAACTCAAACTAATTAACTATGAAAAAAAATTATTAAAAAGCCTCAACTACAATGTAGACAAGGTTTTATTAATCTTTAAAGCCTTTTATTCCTTGTTTTGGAGACCTGCTAAATTTAGGCAATAGTCCACTCCGATATTTTTGTTTTAATTAGTTTAAATTCTTGAAAAAACGGATTAAAAACCCTTTGCCCCAATCTTTTCTTTCTGCTGAATGGTTTAAATCACTCCAATAAACTTTTCCTTTATTAGATACAACTGATAAACAACTATACATTGACTCATCTCTTAATGAGCTAAGCAGTAATACTTCTTCTTCGCTTTGTAAGGCTTTGTCGTACTCTGCTTGTTCTACTACTTTTATTTTTCCTGTGTACTTTTTTTCTAAGGTTGAAAGGTCTCCCTTCATGTCTTCTTTTAGTATCAAAACTGTTTTCTTTTTTACTCTTGCTTTAAGTTTACCCATGGCTGGATACCATGTTTTATACCCGCCTGTTTTGATTAAGTAGTTTAAGGTCTTTATATGCAGAATTATTACACTTTTTAGCTTTTCTTCTGAAACATCCTCTACTGTCAACATCACATGTGCTAATAAGTTTTTCTTCTTATAAAAGTATTTGTTCTTTACATTGTAACTGTTGACTATTCCTAAAAACGGAATGTTGGATAAATCATAGCTGTGGGCTGTAAATTTACCTTTAAATTCTCCTAATAGATAAACCTTCTTTTTGTCTTCGTAAGAAGCTAATTCTTTCTCCGTAATAAATTTAAATTTACTTGCTTTCCAATGTTCAGTAACCGCCTCTTTTAAGGCTTTACCATATGCATTATCTGGTATGACTACTTGCAATTCTTTGCCTTTTAAACCACTTACGATATTCCCATTATGTACAAATACGCCTTGTCCATAGCTTATACTTGTTATCACTATTAATACTATTGCTAATATTCTTCTCATCTCTTTTTATTTTTTAGTTTAATTATTTTTCTTTTGCTGCAATAAAGATAACAACTTATTCTACCCCCCCCGCAGCTTGACATTTTAAATTCCCTTTTCGTTTTAACGAAATTAAGAAAATAATTGCCTTTACCCTATAAATAAAGAAACACCAAATAAGTCCGGTCTTATTGGATGTTTTTGGTACATTAGCACCACTTCCGTTGAGGCTTTTGCACTAACTAAACTAACTATTATTATCTTTTTTTAAAAGTGAAATTGTAGTTATACACTTCTTCACTGTCATGGTCTTGTTCTATTTTTATTTCAGAAAGTTTTTCAATTAATTGAGATTTAATGTTTTCATTGGAATAATTCATTTCAAGAATTTCTACTTTCCCATCCTCATTAATTATAAAACTTACTTTTACAAATTCAGTTTCATTTTTCTTAATTGGTAACTCGTTGTTCTCAAACTTTATTACTTTTTTTAATTCGTCATTAATGTTTAAACTTCCATGAGCATAACTGCTACCGAATAAACTTGACCCTAAAATTGCGATTGCTACTACTAATGTTTTCATAATATATTTTTTTAAGTTGTTTTTAATTTATAGGACAAAAGTATCGGTACAATAGCACCTGCGAAATGCATTTTAGGTAAGTGGTGTTAGATTTTCGGTAAACTGCAGTAAAAGGATTTTAAACCGTAATAGGCCTTATCGAATGAAGAGGGGAATAGATCTATCTAAACAAATTCTAGGAATAATTAATGGTGAAAGTTAGATGCATCAAGTAATGAATTAATAGATTAATCGCAATTCTTGGCAATTTGCCTTTCAATAAAATCAACAGAAGCTTCTACACCCAACCCTAATGCTTCATATAAATCATCACAAGCACCTTCTTTATCGCCACGCATCATTTTAACATAGGCACGGTTGGTATAACCGGCCTCTAGCCTTGTTTCATTAATGCTGCCATCGTAACGATTGTTTTCTATGGAGATAATTTTAGAAAAATCCTTCATGGCAGCTTTATAGTTTTTAAACTGTTCCACATTAATAATGCCCCTATTATTTAATGAACTCCACATTTCAACACTGTATTTTTTAGCTAGACCTATCGTGTTAGAATAATCTTCAATTGCTCCTGCATAATCTTTGTCTTTTTCTTTTTGGAGAGCTCGTTTGTAATAGGCTTCTGCACTTGTTAATGCTACAGAAACTGGCTCTTCTATAAGCTCTTTTACCTCTATGGGTAAAACTGCTTCCACATCTGTTTTCTCAGTCATTTGCTTTTCTGTTAATTCGAAAAACTGACCTTCATCTTCTGTAGGAGCAGATACAAAGAAAAATGCTGCTAATCCCATTGCCATAGTGAGCACAGCTACGATAACCATTATAGGGTTTTTACCTTGAGGTTTTTTGTCATGAGAGCTTCCCACATCATGATGCCTCGAACTAATTATTGGACCACTTTGAAATTCATTCATCATGATAAAGATACAGATTTCTTAATGGAAAAGAGCAAAGTAAAAATTGTACTTTAGTAAGATGAAAAATATTCTTCTACTTTTCTGTACACTCTTATTCGTAAGTTGTGATAATTCTAGTGAGGAAGTTGTTTTTACTCAACCTATTGTTATTCCATTGCCAGAAAACACAGCATTGGATTCAATAATAGAAACCAAAGACACTACAGAAAAATCTTACCCATCATATACTTGTTTAGATGAAACGTGGAATGTTTTTTTAGATATTCAAGAAGGATTTTTTTTAAGTTATGCCATACATTATAAATCAGGCCGAGACATTACTGTTCTTTTTGATGAAAGTATACCTGTAATTGGAGGGGTTGACTACCCAGAACCACATTTTATAAATGACACCACTTATTTTGCTCCAAATATTGGGAGTTCTGAAAAAGGTCATTTTCAGGCTTACATTTTTAAAAATGGGAGTTGTAATTATATTGAAGTAACCAATAATATGGATACTGTAGCTGTTTACAAAAAATGAATATTGAAGAATATAGAAATTACTGCATCTCTAAAAAAGGAGTAACCGAATCTACTCCTTTTCCTAAATTACAAGATGTACTCGTTTTTAAAGTAATGGATAAAATGTTTACTGCAACAAGCATCAGTACTTTCGATTCTATCAGCATTAAATGCGTGCCAGACAACATAGAAGAATTACGAGCTAATTATAATGCAGTTAATACACAAGCTTACATGAGTAAAAAACACTGGTGCAACGTTATAATGGATGGTTCTATTCCTGACTCTCTGCTCTATCAATGGTTAGATACTTCATACAATTTAGTGGTAAAAAACCTTACTAAACAGCACCGTATAAAACTAGAGTGCTAAAAGGTATATCGAATACTTAATGCAGCTCCCCAACCAAGATCAGACCCTCCATTAAAGAAATTAAACATAGGTCGAGCATCAAGCCCAATTTGAAGTGGAACATCCATATCAGGGTTAAAATTATATTCAACACCTATTTGCCCACCAATACCTATTACCGTGTATTTTGAAACCAATAATAGCTGAGCACCAGGTCCTGCATACCAATTAAAACCTCCTTCTATAGTCCATACCCATTGATATATACCAGCGATACTCATATAACTTGCTTTATTCTGAGAATTTAACCCCAAATCAAACTCTAATCGATTTCCATCTCCTATGCCATGTTGATACGAAATTTCAAAACCACTACCATAATTACCCCCACCCAATCTCACTCCAATTGCATGAGGCTCTACTTGTGCTTTTGCACCAACTGAAATTATAAATACTGTTATAATTGCTATTACTATTTTTTTCATTTTTTTCATTTTAAATTAAAAGATAAAAATAGCAAATTAGAGTTACTTAAACCAACATATTTTATTTAATAGATATAAACAACTTAATTAGAAAACTAGCAACACCCATATTCCGTTTTAGTACTTTTTTTGTATGTTTTTTTGATAACTACAAAAATATTTATCTCTTGAAAAAAGTGTCAAAATAAGTACTAAGTTGGATTTTGTGTTTTTTTAAACACTCCCTAAACCTAAACATTAATAATAAAGAGTATTTTAGTCCCTATATAAGTTATATCAGCATCAAAAACATTTGGTATAAAATATCGTTTATCGGTCTAACAGACCTTAAAACAAGTGAAGCTCTAGAGCATTTCAGAGAAATTATTTTGATTAATCGGTTAGTCTCTATTACCATAATGGCTATGGTAATCTATTTA
This sequence comes from Flavobacteriales bacterium, assembly GCA_002402165.1. Classification (GTDB taxonomy): domain Bacteria; phylum Bacteroidota; class Bacteroidia; order Flavobacteriales_E; family Vicingaceae. Next base: position 24,033 of record NVVI01000004.1, on the reverse strand, counting down.
CCTGTAGAAATTATATTTAATAGTGTTGCATTAGTTCCATTTATTCTAATTGAGTTAGGAGTACTTGCACTAACCTTATTTTTTAACCACAAAAAATGGTTTGGTTTTTCAAGAATATATTTTTTTATAGCTTGTATTGTTTCTATACTCCCAATGATGTACGTGGTTCCGGAAGGAGCTGGAAATGAGTTTCTATTGCTTCCTCTTGCCTTACTGCCTGGTTTGATCTTTAAAAATAGATGGTTAGATATTTCATTTTTCATATTAGTTGTAATTATATTTTATGTTGTACTAGCCACTCGAGGATTAGTTGATCCAATTGTTGATGTTACTCAAGAGCAAATAGATTTTTTTAGAAACATTTATTTAGGAGTCGTTTTTCTACTTTCTTTTACTATCATCTTTTATTTTAGAACATTAGTCAATGATTTTGAAAAAATCAACAAGAAAAAAAATGAGCTGCTAAGAATCTCAAATGAAGAGATTAAAGCAAGCATTAGTTATGCGAAAAGAATTCAACAAGCCATTCTTCCTTCAATGAATTTAATAACAGCTAACTTGCCTCAATCATTTGTGTATTATAAACCAAAGGATATTATAGCAGGAGATTTTTATTGGATGCATCTTTTGCCACAACCAAATGGATGGGAAGTAGATGGAAATGTTGTTCTTTTTGCTGCAGCAGATTGCACAGGACATGGTGTTCCAGGAGCTATGGTAAGTGTTGTTTGTAATAATGCTCTCAACCAATCAGTAAAAGAATTTGGTATTACTCAACCTAATCTAATATTAGAGAAAGCTCGTGATTTAGTAATAGAAACTTTTGCTGAAAGTACTGAAAGCGTACAAGATGGTATGGATATATCTTTATGCGCATTAAATACTAAGACCAATGAACTTCAATACGCTGGAGCCAATAACCCTATTTGGATTATAAGAAAAGATAAGAAAGAAGTGGAAGAAATAAAAGCCAATAAACAACCTATTGGTAAGGATGATTTCATGAAACCTTTTACTAACCATACAATTCAATTAAACAAAGGAGATACCATTTATATATTCTCTGATGGTTATGCTGATCAGTTTGGAGGTCCAAAAGGCAAAAAATTTAAGTCAAAACCTTTTAAAGAGTTATTACTATCCATAAGTAATAACTCTTTAGATAAACAAAAAGAATTAATAGAAAAACATTTTATAGAGTGGAAAGGAAATTTAGAGCAAATTGATGATGTATGCGTAATAGGAGTCAAAATTTAACACTATGAAAATCAAATTGATAGCATCAATTATGTTTTTAACTTTTTTCGCATGCTCTGAAACCAAAGAGGTGCCAAAAGGAAAATCTATGAGTTTAACAGACTCCAAAACAACTACCTGCCAATTAATTATAAAAGAATTTACTAATAAAGGAGGAAAAGTAACTGAATATAAAGAGTTGTACTTACGTTGTTCTATTCAAGACTATTTTATAAAAATATGCGAAGGAAATGTTACAGCAGAAGAACTAAAGCCATACATAGGATCTGGTATTGAAGTTATAATGGAAATTAAAGAAGGTATGTTAGACCATTGTGATGAAAATCCTGCTTATTCTCAAAGCAGAACAGGTACTTACATAGTAATTAATAAAATTATTGAATAAAGAATTTATTTTTTTGATTTTGCCTCAAGTTTTAACTTCCTCATGTCTGCTCTAACTTTCTTACTATACTCTTCATCATGCATGTATTCTCCTTCGTCAGGATTATACTTTATGATAGCTGTAGGAAAATCTAGGTTTGAAATGTCAACTCCTTTAAATTTACTTGCTTTTATCAAATCAACCCGAAACTCATAAAGGTATTTCCCTCCAAATTCAGTTCTTTCCATAGTAGAGATTTGAATCCGTTCAGAAATAAATCCARCCTTATCAATTTCTACCATGTATTGATTTCCTCTAAAAAGAATAAATTGAAATTTACTCTTTTTAGTTTTTGCCATTTGAACTATTTTATTATTCTGATATAGCTTTACCATTGCTTTATCTACTTTCTCATCATCTTGATACACATAACCTCTTATTTCTAAAGAACTTGTTTTCCCTGGCATCAACGCTGGTTTAATTGCAGCACTAAATACAATCAAAAAAACCAGTAGTGTAAAAAATACTTTAAATCTTGTCATACCTTTTATTTTAAGTTTTTAAATATACAAATAATTAAAAACTGTATTTTAGTAAAATGAAAAAAATACATTTAGTTGTTCTAATTTGTTTTGTTAGTCTTTATTCTTGCTCCAATATTTTTAACGGCCTTGTTTTACCTAATCAATGTAAAAAGTGTGAAGTCGTTAATAGGYTTACAGGTGAAGTRTTATTTACTAAYGARGGWTGTGGYAGTRAYAATACTGGACTTGAAGAWGCTGCYAAARTTGAAGCCTTCGAKCAAAGCAGGTTTAACAACTTATGTGATTTAGAAGTMAATTGTACTACTTGGMGGCAAGMYCCMGAAAATGAAGAGTAATTTTAGTAAYTTTAAYAAAAAAAGAAATTATGAAAACATTAATGACAATTATAAGYGTRGTAATTATTAGCTTTTCAGCAACTGCACAAAAAGATKCTAAAACAARTAATTCTAAAGAACAATTAGTAGAAGCATCTTGTGGGCAATGCAACTTTGGTTTAACCGATAAAAAAGGATGTGATTTAGCTGTTAAAATTGATGGTAAAGCATATTGGGTTACAGGAACTAGTATTGATAAACATGGTGATTCTCATGGTGCAGATGGATTGTGCACAACAGTAAGAAAAGCAAAGATTACTGGTGAAATTATTGATGGTAAATTTGCCGCATCTAATTTTAAATTGCTTCCTATGGAAATGAAACATGATGGAGACGGGCATGAAGGACACCATCATTAAATGATATTTTAATATACTTGAAAAGGAGAGGCTAAGCCTCTCCTTTTTTTATGCTTTTCCGTAAAATATAACTTTGGTACAGTGATTGCAAATAGCTCCATAAATTACAATTATGGACAATTTAGAAATAAGATATAATGATGTTGAGTACTACAATATAACCGATAACATTCAAAAATCATTTGTAAATAGCATTAAACATAGTATTGAAAGAGCTTTAAGACCAGTAAAAAAAGAACTAGAAAATTCTGATGGCTTTGTAAGAATTAACTACAAAGAAAACAAATTAGAAATTACTGCTTTTTACCTTCCAGCACATTTAGAACAAAAAATTAATAGAATTTTAAAGTAATAAATAGTAATTAGTATTATTTCATTCTATTTTCTTTGTAGTTAATTCTAAGTTAAAAAAACACTACTTTTTCTTTTTAGATGATTTTTTTACTAATCGAACAACCAACCAAATTGACAATCCAATAAACAACAGAAGTGGCCATACATTAATAAGTCCAATAAAAAACCATAATAAGCCCTTAAACCCATTACTAAAACCATTTCCTAATTTTTCTATAAATTCAAAATTAGTTTCAGCGACATCAATTGTTTGGTAAAAAGTAATGTTCAACGTACTTAAACTTACTTGATCTTTTAAATACCTTAATCTTCCTTCAGTAGATTCAATTTGTTCTCTTAATCTAGCCAACTCATCCTCCACTTGTAAAACATCTCCTACAGAATAAGCTTTACTTAATAGCTCTAAATACCTCTTTTCTACAGTTTTCTTAGCTTTTAATCGAGCTTCAACATCTACATATTCTTCAGTAACATCCTTAACAGATATATTTTGATTATCTATTTCCTTAATAGATGCTGAAATATTTACCAATAGTTTATCAAAATTATCCGATGGAACTCTTACTATAATATTATGCTCAATTCTATAATCAGATGAGTACTCATCATCTTTTGCTAAATAGCCATTTAAGTTATTTGCTACATGTAAGATTAATGCTCTGGTTTTCTTACAATTATCCGATTGAAAAGTAATATTACCCTCTTTAATTAATTTTCTTTCGATATTATTTAAAGATCGAGCAGGAATATCAATATCTTTTTGATTTTCCAAAATCTCTTCTGCTTCAGTGAATGATTCTGATATAGCTTCAGGTGAATAATTTGATAACAAATCATCTTTGCTATAGCTACCTTCTCCTGCACAAGAATAAATTAAGAGAGAAATAACTGTTAATGTAATTATAAAATATCTTTTCATGACTTTAAAATTTAAGGTTAACAATGGTTTGATAAAAAAAGCGAGCATTACTACTCGCTTTTTTTTAATTAAATTAATTCATTTCACCTTCTAAAATTGGCTCATGAACTGGTTCAACATCTACTGTGTCGTTTAAGACCAGAGAATCCTCAACTAAGGTGTCCAAATCAAATATTTGGTCATCTATCTGGTCCAAATCAATAATATTATTATCGACTGTATCAGATTCACAAGCGATTAATGAAACACTTGCAACTCCTAAACAAAGAATTGCTTTAACTAATTTTTGCATTAAATTTTTCATAACTTTAATTTTTTGGTTAATAATAATTCAAACATATCAGCTATATTTTCGAACCATTGGAATAACGCTTGTAAACCAATTGTAAACTATTTTACAATTTAAATAAATAGGCTTCAAGCCTTTAGAATTAGTGTCAAAACAAGAATTAATATACTTTGAAATTTTAAAAAAGGGAGTGGTAAAAACACTTCAAAAATCACATTCAGTAAGTTCTGACATCCAAAATTGGAAAGGGCAAGAGATTCTTTATCTTCAAGATGACTTAGCTGATAAAGTAAATGGAAGAATTAGTGAAAAATGGTTTTACATACACATCAAATCCAATTCGGGTAAACTGCCAAGAATTGACATGCTTAACATATTATCTGAATATGCTGGCTATCAAAATTGGAATGACCTAAAAAATACGTTTCCTCAATCAACTAAAAAAACAATAGCTAGTGGTAAGGCAAAACTTATATTAGTTTTTTTAGTTGTTGCTATTTTTAGTGGCCTTTACTTAGGTTCAACTCTTTTGCATAAAAACAATGTATACAAATTTTGTTTTGTAGATGCTGACTTAAAAACCCCCATAAAAAACTCTCCTATATGGATAATTTGGATGATTGATAACGAGTCATCTATAGTTTCAAAATGCGATTCTACTGGTTGTTTTCAATTTACTACTCAAAAAGAAAAAATAAAGTTTATTGTTAGATCTCCCTATTATAAACCAGATACGATTACTCGTATAGTTTATAATAAAAACATAAGGGAAGAGCAAATACAGCTAAAAACTAATGATTATGCTTTAATGATACATATGTTTTCTAAATCTAAAGTTAAAAATTGGAGAAAGAGACGTTCTCAGCTCAATCTAATGATAGCAGATAATGCCAGAATCTATCAGGTTTATAAAGATGGCAAAACAGGGATGGAGTTATACAACAAAAAAGACTTTATCAATAAATTAACAATGCCTTTAAAAAGTTTAAAGCGCATTGAAGTAATTGAAACCATATATAGCGGTAATAAAATTTCTATCTTAAGATTTACTCAAAACAAAGAATGAAAAGCACTTATTTAAATACTTTAATATTAAGTCTAGCATTAATACTTAATTCTTGTGCAGGAGAGGGCTCTTATAATAAAGACATAAACACCGAAGTAACGGAGTCTGAAAATGATGATTTGGAAATTATATTACCAGAACTTGAGAAACAAAATTCAGCTTTATCTAAGGAGCAACTAAAAGCTTTTGAAGAAAGAGCCATTCAAAAGTTCTATGACTTTACTGATTATGTAAAAATTATATCTGACCCTAAAGTTTCTATTGACTTGAAAGACCATACTAAATTATTGGCAACAGAATTATTTAAAACTGATTCCTTTAATTTGGATTCATCAAACTTGCCTCATTTTAATTCTATATCAATTAGATTATACTTAGAGTTAGCGAAACTAAGTATTAAACCTATTTACATAACTCCTGTGGGTGTAGTAGTTACAGAAAAACTTGAACTAGATTCTATTAAAGGAAATTATACCGGACTAATAGAAACCTCAATTATAGTTAACGGAAAAAAGGAAAACTATAAAATTGATATATATCTTATTGAGTTAAATAAAAGTTTTGGTAATAACACTGAAAGGATAAGGGAAGTACGCTTAGGAAATATTTATTAAACTTCTTTAATCTGTTCTCAAATCATTACCTTTCGTTGATGATTTTGAACAGCTACATAAAATATTTTGGATTATTACTAGTTGCTTTTTTAATATGTGGTTCCAGTTTTTATGGAAAAAGTAACAACTTAGACAGCCTTATTAGACTAGAGTCTTCACTTCCAAACGACACAAACAAAGCTATTATATTGATTAAAATTGCAGAGATCTATATAGAAAATGATTTTATTAAAACCATAACATATTCAAAAAAGGCATTACGATTATCATCTTTATTAGATTTTGACAGTGGAGTATTAAAAAGTTTAATAAGTCTAGCTAATGCTTATGATTATATTGGAAGGTATTCCCAATCTCAAGAAACAAATTTTAAAATACTGAATATATATGAAGCAAAAAATGATATATATGGAGTGCATTCCATCTATAATAATATTGGTATTATACATTATTATTTAGGAAATTATACCCAAGCTATTGAATTTACAGAGAAAGCACTTAAATATTATTTATCAGTAAATGATTCTAATGGCATCTCGATTTGCTACAATAATTTGGCAAATTCTTATTCAGATAAATTAGATTATGACAAAGCCTTAAGCTACTATTTTAAAGCCCTAGAGCTAGATGAAGCCATTGGCGATTTAGATGGAATTTCTCTTATAAAAGGAAATATTGGTGAAGTTTATATTGAACAAGGAAAATATGATGATGCTTTTATTTATTTGATTAAAGCTTTACAAGCAGCTGAAAAAATGAAGGATAAATGGCAACAATCAAATGTTTTAAATGCACTTGGCGACTTACTTTTAAAGCAAAACAAACCTGACAAAGCAATTAATTTCTTACTCCAAGCGCTGGAAATAATAGAAACTATTGGAGCAAAAGCAGAAATGGGCGAAATTTATGTAGCTATTTCAAAAGCATTTGAGCAAAAAGGAGATTACATACAATCATTGCATTACCTCAAACTTGGAAATGTAATTGATGATGATTTATACAGCTCAGAAAATTCAGAAAATATAGCCGAGATGAATGCTCTGTATGAAATTAGTGAAAAAGAAAAAGAGCTTTTAAAGCAGGAAGCTTATGCTTCGTTACAACAATCACAAAAAATAGCTTTGATTACGGGTTCTTTAATTGGGTTCCTTTTACTTTTTATAATTGTAGGAATTTCTGTAAAAGGAAATTTAGATAAGAGAAAAACAAATAAAACACTCGAACTTCAAAAGCAACAAATTGAAACTAAAAGTAGAGATATTACAGATAGTATTCAATATGCAAAACGAATTCAGGGTGCAATATTCCCATCAGACAAGTTCTTTAAAAAACACTTGAAAGATAGTTTTATACTATATCTTCCTAAAGATATAGTAGCTGGTGATTTTTATTGGCTAGATGTAATAGGGAATAATATTCTTTTTGCTGCGGCCGATTGCACAGGACATGGAGTTCCAGGAGCGATGGTAAGTGTTGTATGCCATAACGCTTTAAATCGTGCTGTTAGGGAATTTAATTTAACAGAACCAGCAAAAATATTAACTAAAGTAACAGAATTAGTCATAGAAACTTTTGAGCAAAGCGATGCCAATATTAAAGATGGAATGGACATCGCATTATGTTCTTTGAATTTAACTACAAATGAATTACAATATGCAGGGGCTAATAACTCATTATATATTGTTAGAAATAATGAATTAACCGAAATAAAATCTAACAAACAGCCTATTGGCAAGTACATGAATACAAAACCTTTTACTAACCATAAAAAAACAGTTTTTAAAGAAGATAATATCTATTTATTTACAGATGGATATGCAGATCAATTTGGCGGCCCAAAAGGAAAGAAATTCAAATATAGACCATTTAAAGAATTACTTATATCCCTTTCAGGCAATAGCATGATGAATCAAAAAGAGATCTTAGAAAATAATTTTATTAACTGGAAAGGAGATTTAGAACAAATTGATGATGTTTGTATTCTGGGTGTAAAAATTAAATGAATATGAAAAAGTACTTTATAGTAGGATTATTATTAACCACCACCTATATTTTTGGACTGGACAACCAACAAAAAGTAGATAGCTTATTAAAAATATTACCAACTGTTAAAAGTGATACAGGGAAAATTACACTTTTACTTAATATAGCTAACACTTATCGAAATTTTGAAACTAAAAATGCACTACAATACAGCAACCAAGCATTTAATCTCGCTAAAAAAATAGAAAACGATAAAAAGCTCTACGAATGCTATATAACTAAAGGATTAATTAATTACCGTTTAGGAAATAATAAAGAAGCAACGTCTAATTATTTAACTGTAATTAATAATACTGACAACGATAATCTCACTAAAGCAAAAGCATACTTGAATTTAGGTAACTTATATGCCGATTTAGGGAAATATGACTCTAGTATTGTTCTTTATAAAAATGCCAATGTCATTTTTCAACGTACTGGAAATAAAAAAGAAAGTGCAGGTGTATTAAATAATATTGGAACAGTATATAGTGATTTAGGGGATTATGACAAAGCTATTAATTATTACACTCAATCACTCAAAGCTTACAAAGAATATGGAAACATACTCGGTAGTGCTGCTGCAACAGAAAACATAGGTGTTATCTACTATTTTCAGAAAAACTACAACAAAGCTTTAGAGTATTTTAATAAGGCATTAACCATTTTTGAAGAAGTGGGTGTTTTAGAAAAACAAGCACATGCCTTAAGCAATATAGCTTCTATGGAAATAATTATGGAGAATAATGATGCTGCAATAAATCATTTTAGTAAAGCCGAAGAAATATTTGATAAATTAAATAATAAAGTTGGTCAAGCAGAAATTGCCCAAAACCTCTCTCAGTTATATATAAATATTAACAAGCCTAATAAGGGGTTGAAATCATTAAACAAAGCACTTTCTTTATATAAAGAGCTTAAAAATATAAAAGGAGAGGGTGTCTGCTACGAAGGTTTGGGTACATATTACTTTAACGCTAAAAAATATTCGAAATCAATAGAAAATTATTTAAAAGCAGAAAAACTTTTAGAGCCTTTGGGAGTGAAAAATAATTTAAGGAATTTGTATTATGAAATTGCAGATGCCTATTCGTATGCAAATCAGCATAATAAAGCTGTTATTTATCTTAGTAAGTACATCGCAATTAATGATACAATGTTTAATTTCGAAAGAAGTAATCAAATTGCAGAAATGCAAGAAAAATATGACAGTGAAGTCAAACAGCAAGAAATTGAATTGCAGCAAATAGAAATTGCTAAACAAAATGCTGAAGTAGCACTCCAAACCAAGCAAAAAATATGGTACGGAGTTGGAATGGTGTTAACAATTATATTATTATTAATTGCGTTTAGAGGTTACAAACAAAAGCAAAAATCTAACACCATTATTACCAATCAAAAAGATATAGTTGAAGAAAAAAACAGAGAAATAATTGATAGTATTAATTATGCTAAAAGAATACAAAATGCATTATTAAGTTCTGAAGAACATGAATCAAAACATTTGCCAAAACATTTTATATTTTTTAACCCTAAAGATATCGTAAGTGGTGACTTTTACTGGACTTTCGAAAAACAAAACTACTTATACTTAGCTGTTGCAGATTGCACAGGGCATGGTGTCCCTGGTGCTTTTTTAACAATGCTAGGCACTGCATTTTTGAACGAAATTACAGCTAGAGAAGATATTTTATCTCCAGCAGAAATTTTAGATGAATTAAGAGCTAAAATCATAAAGGAGTTAAACCAAACAGGTGCTGAAGGTGAAAATAAAGATGGAATGGATATATCTTTAATTCGCTTGGATATTAAGACAAAAGAATTAGAATGGGCAGGTGCAAATAATCCCTTATGGCTTGTTAAAAACAATTTAGAAAAAGAAGCTTCTACATTACAATTAAATATATCAATCGATGACAAGCACTTGTACGAAATTAAATCTGACAAACAACCTATTAGCTACTATCCAGACTCTAAACCTTTTACTAATCATAAAGTTAAACTAGAAAAAGAAGATTCTATTTATCTTTTTACTGATGGTTATGCTGACCAATTTGGTGGGCCAAAAGGAAAGAAGTTTAAATATAGACCTTTTAAAAATCTGTTGATATCACTTTCTAATAAAAGTATGGCAGAACAAAAAGAAACATTAGAGAAAAACTTTATTCAATGGAAAGGTGACTTAGAGCAAATAGATGATGTTTGTGTTATTGGATTAAAAATCTAATTCTCAACAACCATTACCAAATATTTAGACGAAGACCAAAAAGCATCAACATCAAGTATTATTAATTTTTCAGCACTGCCATCATCTCCTTCTATCTTATATGAATTAGACGGGTGGTTGGTAATAATTTTAACTTTTTTACTCATTAACTCAATTTCGTATGTTAAACTAACATCTATTTGAGTGAAATATTCTTTATTAAAATCTGTAGATAGCTTTTCCGTTTTTCCAATCCCAATAAAACCGCCTGATTTAGTTATTACCCCTTGTTCTTTTAATTCTTTAGAAGAACCATAGCAATAAAAAGCAGTATTTAACTCATCTTCCTGGTCACCTAACTCTTCAATTCTATTGTTGTATTCTTCAAACAACACCATTAATTGTTTATTAGCCTCAGCTAATTGGGTATGTAAATCAGCAATTTCAGCATCTTTTTCTTGCATACGATTAGCCAAACTTTCAATCATTATTTCTAATTCTTTGATTTTTAAATTTGATTCTTTTTCAGATTTACGAAACTTGGCATTTAATGCAGCCATTTTATCTTTATTCTCTAATAATAAATTATTAATCAAATCAATATCATTCATTATTTGGTCTTTCATATTATCATCCATCTCAACATTCCCTTTATCGAATCTAGCTGTAATAATATTCTCTCTTTCTTTAATTTGGGCAAGGTTGGCTTCAATCTCATTCATCGAACCCATAAAATCAACAATAATGGCTTCTTTTCCTTCTAAACTATTGTTAGCTTCTAATTTTTCAGCTTCCAATTCCGCTATTTTATTTTCTAGCTCATCTGTATTGCAAGCAAATAATAATGTAATTAAACTGAATAAAAATGCTGTTTTAAATAATCTTGAAATTGTCATAAATCTTCTTTTTTAATGTAACTCACTAAAGTTTAATTTATTCTTTTATCGAGAACATAATTATTATTTTTATCTTTTAAAATTATACCCTATGCAAATTAAACGAATATTTTTAGGATTAGTTATAGCTTTTGTACTAAATTCTTGTATTAATACAATTGATGGCAATGGAGAAATAGTAAAAGAACAACGAATTGTAACTTCTTTTAATAAAATTGACATCTCTGGAGGTTATGAAGTATTAATTAATCAAGGTAATAAAGAAAGATTAGAATTAGAAGTTGACGAAAATTTATTAGAGTACATTAAAACAGAGGTCATAAACAACACGCTGTTTATTTCAACTAAAGAGTCCATAGGAAATGCTAGCTCATTAAAATTGTACATTACTATAGTTAATGTGGAAGACATAGATGTGTCTGGAGCTATTGAGCTTAAGAACAAAGGGACTTATAAGGTTGATAAATTAGAAATAGATGTAAGTGGTGCTGCTGATATCGACCTTAATGTGGATGTTGAAAGTTTGATAATGGACATGAGTGGGGCAAGTGAAACTTCTCTATCAGGAAATGCTAATGATTTTGAAATTAAAATTTCTGGAGCAGGTGATTTACAAGCAAAAAATCTTAAAACTAAAAACACTAGTATCGATATTTCTGGAGCAGGAAGTGCAATTGTTCATGCTAAAAAATCACTTACTGTTTCAGTCTCTGGAGCAGGAAGCGTAAAATACAAAGGTAACCCGAAAATAGATAAAGATATCAGCGGAGCTGGTTCTGTAGAAAAACTATAGTATTGGAAAAATTATTAGAAATATATAACCAAGTAAACCAATTTGGAAAAGAAAATGGTTTGAAATTAACCATTGTTAAATCTGGTAAAATCATCTATGAAATGGAAGTTTTACCCAAACATTTAGCTACCCCAACAACCATACACGGAGGGATGTTAGCAGCCATGATGGATGGAGTAATTGGAGTTGCTGCATTAAGTTTAGTAGCACCAGAAGGAAGATTGGTTAGCACTATAGAATATAAAATCAATTATTTTAAACCTGCTTTTATTGGAGATATTTTAACTGGAAAAGGGAGAGTGGATAATGCAGGAAAGAGAATCATCCATACATCAGGAGAAATTTACAATCAACATAAAGAAATTGTAGCTAAAGCTATGGGTACGTTCAACGCCTACCCAATCGAAAAAAGTGATGTAGCAAAATACCTATAACAAATAATTATGAAAAAAATATTCTTAATCACATTAAGTATTGCATTAGCAATTAACGTTAACGCTCAAAAAAAGAAAAAATCTGAACCTAAGAGCAAATACAACTCTGGATTGTATAGTGCATTAAAGTTTAGGAGTGTAGGACCTGCTTTTACTTCTGGTAGAATTGCTGACATAGCAGTTAACCCAAATAATACATCAGAATATTATTTAGCTGTAGCCTCTGGAGGAGTATGGAAAACTACAAATTCTGGAAACACTTATACTCCAATTTTTGATGGAGAAGGCTCCTACTCTATTGGCTGTGTAACTATTGATCCAAATAACGATAATGTAATATGGGTAGGCACCGGTGAAAACAACAACCAACGAAGTGTTGCCTATGGAGATGGTGTTTATAAATCTGAAGATGGTGGAAAAAGCTGGAAAAATATGGGCTTAAAAACTTCTGAGCACATTGGAAATATTATTGTTCATCCAACAAATTCAAACATCGTTTATGTAGCTGCTTATGGCCCTTTATGGAAAGATGGTGGAGAAAGAGGTGTTTACAAAACGACTGATGGAGGTAAGACTTGGAAAAGAGTTTTACACATTAGTGATGATACTGGAATTGCAGAAATTGTAATGGATCCAAGAAACCCAGATGTAATTTATGCTTCCGCTCACCAAAGAAGAAGACACGTTTTTACTTATTTAGGTGGTGGTCCAGAATCTGGACTTCACAAAACAACTGATGGAGGAAAAACTTGGACTAAAATAAATAAAGGTTTGCCAAAAGTAGATGTGGGAAGAATTGGGTTAGCCATTTCTCCTGCCAATCCAGAATACATTTACGCCATTGTAGAAGCCTCCCAAGGAAAAGGTGGCTTTTTTAGAAGTACTAATCGAGGAGCTAGCTGGGAAAAAAGAAGCAGTTATGCTACAAGTGGAAACTATTACCAAGAAATTGTTTGTGATCCAAAAGATGAAAACAAAGTATTTTCTCTTAACACTTGGTTAAACCATACAGAAGATGGTGGTAAAACGTTCAAAAAAACTGGAGAAAAAAGCAAACATGTTGATAATCATTGTATGTGGATAGATCCAACAAACACAAAGCATTGGATAGTTGGTTGTGATGGAGGAATGTATGAAACTTGGGATCATGCAGCAAACTGGCAGTATAAGCCTAATTTACCTCTAACACAGTATTATAAAGTAGCGCTAGACAACGATTATCCATTTTACAACATTTATGGCGGAACACAAGATAACAACAGCCAAGGCGGTCCATCAAGAACAACCAATAATGTAGGTATCGTAAATTCTGACTGGTACATTACCAATGGAGGAGATGGTTTTGAGTCTCAAATTGATCCTAAGGATCCAAATATTGTTTATGCTCAATCCCAATATGGTTGGTTAGTACGCTATGATAAAAAGAGTGGAGAAAAAATAGGCATCAAGCCTTATCYTAAAAAAGGAGATGTTGGTTTAAGATGGAATTGGGATGCTCCACTATTGATAAGTCCACACAATAACAAAAGATTATATTTTGCTGCTCAAAAATTATTTAGAAGTGATGATAGAGGAGATACTTGGACAGAAATTAGTGGTGACTTGACACGTAATTTAGATAGAAATACCTTTAAGGTAATGGATAAAATATGGAGCATTGATGCTGTTATGAAAAACAAATCAACCACCATTTTTGGAAATATTGTTGCGTTAGATGAATCTCCAATACAAGAAAACTTAATTTATGTGGGTACAGATGATGGGTTAATACAAGTTTCAGAAAATAATGGAGAAAAATGGACGAAATACATTAGTTTTCCTGGTGTCCCTACAATGACTTATGTAAATATGCTAAAAGCTTCTAAACATGATGCTAATACAGTTTTTGCAGCTTTTAACAACCATAAAAAAGGGGACTTTAAACCTTACATACTTAAAAGTATTAACAAAGGAAAAAACTGGGTTTCTATTGCTGGAAATTTACCAGAAAGAGGTTCTGTTTATTGTATAGAGCAAGATCATGTTAATCCTAACATTTTATTTGCTGGAACCGAGTTTGGTGTTTTTGTAACTTTAAATGGAGGTAAACATTGGGTACAACTTAAAGCTGGTGTTCCAATTGTTGGAATAAGAGATATGGAAATTCAAAAAAGAGAAAACGATTTAGTGTTAGGAACATTTGGACGAAGCTTTTATGTGTTGGATGATTACTCGGCATTAAGAGAGTTAGCAGATGGCAAGATATTGGATAAACGATTTCACATTTTTGATGTAAAAAAACAATTAATGTTTCACACCACTAATCCTTTGGGTTATAAAGGCAAGAATGCCCAAGGAGAAAGCTTTTATACCGCTAAAAATCCTCCTGTAGGAAGCGTAATAACTTACTATTTTAGTGATACCTTAAAAACAGCTCAAGAAATTAGAAAAACTAAAGAAAAGGCTACAACAGATGATCGTTATCCAAGCAAAGAGCAAATTAAAAAAGAAGCTTTAGAAGAAAAAGCATTTTTGTTGTTTGTGATTAAAGATGAGGCAGGTGATGAAGTTCAAAAAATTAAAACAGATGCTAAAGTTGGCATTAACAAAATTGTTTGGAATTTTAGGTATGCCCCTACTGGCCCAATTAAATTAAAAACAAAAAAAGTTGGAAGATATGGTTCTGCTGATGTTGGTCAATTGGCATTACCAGGAAAATATACGGTTACCGCTTATCTTAGTAATAATGGAAAAATAGAGAAATTAGGAGGACCTAAAGAATTTGAAATTGAGYTATTGAACAACCAAACATTACCAGCAGCAGATAAAAAAGTATTATTGACTTTCCAAAAAGAAGTAGCTGAATTAAGAAGGTCTGTTGATGGTTCAGAAAAATTGTTTGGTGAATTAAAAAACAAATTGAAGTACATTAAGGTTGCAATACAAACTACACCTAATGTTGACTTAAAACTTTTAGCTAAAGTAAAAGACTTGGAAACAAAAATGAATAAAACAAGTATTGAACTTTGGGGAGATGGAAACATCAGTAAACATGAATATGAAGTTTACCCAGGCTTAAGTGAAAGAATAGGTGTTGTAATTTACGGCATTTGGAATTCTACTTCTGCCCCAACTACAACAGCTAAAAACAACATTAAAATTGCCAAAGAAGAATATATCCCAGTATTAAAAGAAATACGAGAATATGTTGTTGAAATAGCAACGTTAGAAAAAGAAATGGGTGCTACACCTTATACACCTGGTAGAGGTGAAGAGTGGAAGGAGGAGTAATAAGTGGCAGATGTAGCAAGATATACTGATTATTATGCATTTGGTTCGCTTATGCCCGGAAGGAACTCAGGGTCAGAATCTTACCGTTACGGGTTTAATGGGTACGAGAATGACAACGAGGTTAAGAACATAACTGGAGGGCATTTAGATTTTGCAGGATATGGTTATGACCCAAGAATTGCTAAACGATGGAATGTTGACCCAAAATTTAGAGAAACTGCTTGGAGAACTCCTTATAGCTATGCTGGGCTTAATCCAATTACTAATATTGACAGGGATGGGGAAAGAGATATTTATTACTATTTAGTCATTGATAATAAAACTGGTAAAGCAGGTCTTGGAACAATAAATAATATAAACACATCAAGAGGTAGTATTAATAACCATTATCAAATTCATTTCAAAAATAAAGATGGAATTGTTGCTATTGATGTAAGTAAAAAAACATTCCTCCAATATACAGATAACTCTAATAGAAATAAAAATCTTACTTACTTTGGTGAGAAAAAAATAGCAGATATAGGTCTATTTGAAAGTTTGAAAGGAAATACTGGTTATTACAATGGACCACCAGAAAAAACTGATATACCTGCGACTGAACAAGGTGAAATTGATGTATTTGATGAAGGGTTTAGTAATATAGGAAAGCAAGAAGGAATAGGTGGAGGAGGTATTCCTAAAAAAAATACTTCTAAACCGCCTGAAGATGTTTTAATTGAAAAGAAGGACAATTACATTATAGTTTACAGAACGGAAAGTACAGGTGATACTTTGGAAGTCTATGATGGCACTCCAGGGTTAACCCCCAGTGAAGCTCATACACCGTATAAAGGCAATAAACCTATAGAAAAGAAAGATAAATCTAAAAAACGAAATTGATAACTAATAACAATTTTTTCATTGATATAGTTTTGCCAGATTCTATATTTATAGCAGATGAAGTTAAGTATTAAATAATGCTATAACTATTGTGTAGAGTTTCCAGTAGAAAGAATATTACTATCTTTATTGAAATAAATTGAAAATTGATGCAAACAAAAGTCACTCTAATAATCTTTCTAACCATTTTAATTTATGGGTGTGGAAGTGATTCTATTGAAAACGGAAATTCTGAAAATGGAAAAAACAAAACTTTTTATGAATCAGGTGAACTGAAATCTGAGAATAATTTTATTGATAACGTAAAAGAAGGAGTTGAAATCATATATTTCAAATCTGGTAATGTTGAAAAAAAGTATAATTATTATAAAGGGCAATTACATGGACTGTATATTAGTTATAATGAGAATGGAATCAAAAAACAGTCAAGTCGATATTTGAACGGAGAACTTTCTGGTTGTGTGAAGAATTTTTATAAGAATGGAAAAACCAAAGAAACAGCGCTTTTTTACAAAGATTCACAGTTGTGTTTCGGGGAAATTAACACAAGTGAAGAAGCGAGTATTGAAGATTTTTTTATTGATATGGAAATTCCAGAAGTTGTGCATGTTGGAGATGATATGCAATTGAATATAAGACTATATAATGCTGATATGTTTGCGGACTGTAACTTAGTAGAAGGAACCTATACTGAGGATGGAAAAGGATTAATTATTGGAGAAAAAAGACTAATCAATAACAATTTTATTGAGATTGGGTTAGAAACAAATGAATTAGGATACCATAATTGGAGTGGAACAGTTAAATGTACTGCCTTGAATGACTCGACTAAGTATGCTGCTTATCCAATTTATATTACTTATAAGATTATAGAATAACTTCAACGATTACATAATTTCCCCCCCACTAGGCGTAGAATGAACGAGTAACTAAGCGAAGATTGTATCTTCGCTTTTTTATTTATTGCATTTGCAATGCGCGGCATTAAAAATAGAAAGAGATATGAAAGTGTAGTTAGAAACTACACTTAATATTTTCGTTATTTTATTTATGAGTATTTGTAATGTATTATAAATTGTAATTTGGTACTATGGGAACATCATATCAAATAAAAAATCAAGAAGTACCATATTACTTAACATTTCAAGTTGTTGGATGGGCAGATATATTTAGTCGAAAATCATACAGAGATATTGTTATAGATAGTTTAAGATACTGTAGAGATGTTAAAGGCATGGAATTGTATGCTTACGTAATAATGACCAATCATGTGCATATTGTTATGAGAAGTAAGCATAATGATTTATCAGGATTGGTAAGAGATTTTAAAAAATATACATCAAAAAAGATACTTAACCTAGTTAATTATAGCGGAACTGAAAGTAGAAAAGAATGGTTAGAGATAGTTTTTGAATACCATGCAAAATACAATAAAAGAGTAGGAAATAAACAACTATGGACACATGAAAACCATGCCGTAGAAATGGATAATAATGAAATAATGGAATCAAGAGTAAATTACATTCATAATAATCCAGTAAGAGCAGGATGGGTTGTTAATCCTGAAGATTATTTATATAGTAGTGCAAGAAATTATGCTAATTTAGAAAGTCTATTAGAAATAGATCTGATATAAAAGCGTAGTTGAAAACTACGCTTAGTTAAGGGATTACGGGGTCGAGCCCGAAATGACGAACTAACTGAAACAAAAAAGCCAAAACTAACGTTTCGGCTTTAATGTTTATAGTTTTTACTTATTTCTTAACTGGTATAGGTTTTAGCACATATTGAGGTCCAAACTTTTCCATTACCCAATTCATTAGCTCTTCTATCTCTTCTTCTAATAAATTTTTACAAGCTTTAGTCAACTCTTTTTTAAAGAGCATTACATCAAAGCTCATTTTACTCAATACATTTTTACTATATGCTAACATCTTTCTTGATTTTTCTTTTGCCTTTTTCATATTTACCTTTTTTCTTAACGAGTTTAAACTTACAAAATAGTTTTGAATCTTGCAACTCTATTTTGATCTTAATTCCATTTTAGTGGTATAAATTACACTTCAATAAACTGATAAACTTATATTACAGCTGATTATTATTAGCTACTTTTACTTTTATAATTTTTTAACACTTTAAGCACATGAAAAAAATAGTATTAGCACTTTTATTATTACCATGCTTACTGCTTCAAGCAGCTAACATTAGCTACGAAGTGTCTATGCCTGAACCACATACGCATTACTACAATGTTAAAATGAATGTTACCGATTACCAAAAAGATTATTTTGATGTGCAAATGCCAGTTTGGTCACCAGGTTCTTATTTAGTAAGGGAATTTGCTAAAGGAGTTGAAGGATTAACAGCCACTTTTAACAAAAAGATGCTACGAGCAGAAAAGATAAACAAAAATACTTGGCGTATTTATGCAGAGAAAGCAAAAAATGTTGTTGTTAACTATAAAGTATACGCTTTTGAGCTAAGTGTACGTACTAGTTTTGTTGATGCTTCGCATGCTTATTTTAATGGAACCAGTATGTTTATGTTTATTGATGAGTTAAGAAACATCCCTCACAACTTAACCATTATTCCATTTAAAGAGTGGAAAAAAGTAAGTACTTCATTGCCAAAACTAAAAGGAAGTAAAGGATTTCAATACCAAGCACCAGATTATGATATTTTAGTAGATTCTCCTGTTGAAATAGGAAATCAAGAAACATTTGATTTTACTTCTGCTGGTGTGTTACATCATGTTGCTATGTATGGTAAAGGCAATTATGATGTAGAAACATTAAAGGTAGACATGGCTAAAATTACCCAAGCATGTACTGATGTTTTTGGATTTAACCCAAACAAAGAATACACCTTTATCATTCATAACTTAACTCGTGGTAGTGGAGGTTTAGAGCATTTAAGTTCCACTACATTAGAAGTTAACCGTTGGACTTATGAAGGTTCTGCCTACAAAGGTTTTTTAAGCTTAGTGGCTCATGAGTATTTCCACTTGTGGAATGTTAAAAGAATTAGACCCAAAGCTTTAGGTCCTTTTGATTATAATAACGAAAACTACACTAGCCTATTATGGGTGATGGAAGGATTTACAAGCTATTATGATGAATTATTATTGTACAGAGCTGGATTTTATGATGAAGAAACAATTATGAGGAAATTTAAAGGTTCAATTAACAATATTGAGAACCAACCAGGCAATAAAGTACAGCCAGTAGCCCACTCTAGTTTTGATGCTTGGATAAAAGCTTATCGACCAAATGAAAACAGCTACAATACAACCATTTCATACTATTCAAAAGGGAGTGTTGTTGCCAATATGCTCGATTTAATGATTATCAATAATACCAAAGGGAAAAAGAATTTAGACAATGTCATGCAATACTTATACAATGAGTATTACAAAAAACAAGGTAGAGGTTTTACTCCAGATGAAATGAAAAAAACCTTAGAAATAGTTTCTGGATTAAATATGGATGCTTTCTTTGAAAAGTACATTAACGGAACACAAAGTTTTGATTATAAGACTATTTTTGGTTACGCAGGATTGACGGTTGAAATTGTTGAAAACAAAGATCCAAGTCTTGGTATATCCCAATCAGGAAACAAAATAAGAAAGGTTTATAGGGGTTCTTCCGCTTATATTGGAGGCCTTAATGCAAATGATGAAATTTTAGCAATTGATGGCTTTAGAGTAAAAGGGAACATCAATGATTTTATTGATGCTAAAAAAGTTGGAGACAATATTTCTGTGCTTATTAGTAGAGATAATATCATTCAGACAATAAGCTTCCCTTTATTAGAAAAAGGAAGCACTAGGTATTTTATTTTTAATGATAGTGAGAAGAAAAATAATGTCCATCAAAAATGGTTGTCGCAAAAATGATTACTTCATTAATTGTAGCTATTGCTGAAAACAATATAATTGGAAAAGAAAATGATCTTATTTGGCATCTACCAAATGATATGAAATTCTTTAAAGAAAAAACCTTAAACCATCATATTATAACTGGTCGTAAAAATTACATCTCTATTCCAAAAAAATATAGACCTCTTTCCGATAGAACCAATATAGTTTTAACTCGTCAAACCGAATTTAAAGAAGAAGGTTGCGTAGTTGCCAATTCTTTAGAAGATGCCATTAATTATGCGAAAAAGAATAATGAAACGGAGCTTTTCATCATTGGTGGTGGACAAGTTTACAAAGAAGCATTAGAAAAAGGATTGATTGATAAAATGTATATCACTCACGTTCATCAACAGTTTGATGGCGATACTTTTTTTCCAGAAATAAATAATAAGCGTTGGAAAAAGATTTCCGAAACAAGTCATGGTGCTGATAAAAAACACCCATACTCCTATTCATTTGCTGTTTATGAAAAAATGAATTAATTTTAGTCATATGAAACGATTATTTATAATACTAATTGTTGCTATTGCTACTGTTTTCATTAGTTGTAGTAAAAGCTCTGATAGAGATGAAGATACAACAACTAACTCTTGTGTAGATTATGCTATGGGGCAATCTGCTGTATATGATGTTTTTAAAATAGTACATCAAGCAGCAAATAGCTCTAAAGGAATAGCATTGATTAATTTATTAGATACCACTTCCCTTTTTGGCTGTGACACCTTAATTATTGACACAACATCCAACCCTATGACAATTATCATTCAATTTAATGGTACTTGTACAGGAAACAACATCATCAGAACAGGTTCCATTACTGCTACATTTAGCAGCAAATATGATGTTTTAGGATGTACAACTACAATAAATTTTAGCAACTACACTTATAAAGGTTATACCGTTGGCACTGGAACGATAGCTTATACTTATACTGGGTTAGCAGGTAGTTCCCCAACCTATTCTTATGTTATAAATAATGTTCAAATAGCAAGTAATAATAAAGTAATGGCTTTTTCTGGCAATCAAAATTTAATTATAAGTGTTGGAGAAGCTACTACCACTACAACAGATGACACCTATACAATATCTGGTTCTGCATCTGGTTACACTTTTGCTGGAAATGAATTTACTGCCACAATAGATACTGACTTAACACTTTTAGGAAATTGTGAATGGGTAAGTACTGGAATGGTTACAGTGACACCCGAAAATAAAAATCCTAGAATATTAAATTTTGGTTCTGGATGTGATGACAAAGCAACTGTAATAATTTATAGTACCGAACAAGAGATAGTTATTCCTTAAATTATAGACACCATATTCAAGGTTTTTAGAGTCAATAAATAACCAGTCTTTAAAAAAGATTAAATGATTATTACATTAGCACATCAACAAATTATCTAATTAAATTATATGCTTACTATAAATCCAAACGAAATTGAAGTTCCAAAACTTCATCATTATTTATTAGGCGCTGTTGGCCCAAGACCAATTGCTTTTGCAAGTACAATTAGTAAAAATGGAGTTCCTAATTTGAGTCCATTTAGCTTCTTTAATGTATTTAGTGCCAACCCTCCAATCATGATATTTTCTCCTGCTCGTAGCGGAAGAACTGGTGCAACTAAAAACACCTTAGATAATGTAAAAGAGGTTGGAGAAGTTGTGATTAATGTTGTTAACCATAATATAGTTCAACAAATGTCATTATCTAGCTCACCTTATGATTCATCCATTGACGAATTTGTGAAAGCTGGGTTAACTCCTGTCCCATCAGAAAACATTAAACCATTTCGAGTAAAAGAATCTCCAGTTCAGTYTGAATGTAAAGTGAATAAAATTATAGAACTTGGCATAACAGGTGGTGCTGGAAATCTCGTTATTTGTGAAGTTGTTAAAATTCACATTAATGAAGCTGTACTTGATGAAAACAACATGATAGATCAACATAAAATTGATTTAGTGAGTCGCATGGGTGGAAATTGGTATTGCAGAGCTGATAAAAATTCTATGTTTGAAATACAAAAACCTATTACTTCAATAGGAATTGGTGTAGACCAAATCCCTGAAGAGATTAGAAACAGCTCTATTTTATCTGGTAATGATTTAGGCCTTTTAGGAAGCGTAGAAGCACTACCAACCAAAGAAGAAATAAGTGATTATAATGCTCCAGTTGGAGAAAAGCATCAAATTGCAAAGAATTTATTATTAAAAGGTGAGGTAATGAACGCATGGAAAGCGTTGTTGGGGTAGAATCTTATCGAATAATAATGCCTTCGCCAATTTTTCCTATTTGATTAGTTACCTAACAAAATATTCTTCAGTAAATTCATTTTTTTACGATTTTAGTAGTAATAAAATCTTTATCATTAAATATTGTGATAAAATAGATGCCTGCTGTTAGTTTGGATAAATCAAGTTTAGGTTTAGTAAAATCATGGAAAAAATATTTTTTTTCTCCCAAAATAGATGTGACGATTAAGTTTATTTTTTTATTTATTTTATTTATGACAAAAAGATTATCCTCAACAAGATTTGGGTAAATTTTTATCTCATCTAAACCATTTTTAGCGTCATCAATTCCAGTAATAACATAAATACAAGAGAAGGCTGCTATATTGTATAACCCAAGGGAATCATCTTGATAACATCTTAACGGGCCTGTTAATCCATCTTGAATAGTTGGAAACAGAAAAGTAAGATTTCCTATGTCTTCAATTACCCATCCTAAGAATCTATAACCAGGCAGATTATCTACCGTTCGATAATACTGCATATTTTTTATCTTTCCATTAATATTTATTTGTGATACAGAGTCAACATAGACCATAAGATTTTTAAGAGGGTTATTGGGGTCTGCAATACAGTCTAATTCAAAACTATCCCCTACCATGACGTTAAAATCATATAACAAACAAAATCGGGAAGAGTCATTGTTGTAATAAAGAACTTTGTTATTGACATCTTTATACACATATAAACTATCTTGAATAGAATTATCTTCGTATGTTTCTATAATTAGTTTACAGTTATTACTTAATATGTTTGTATCTTTAATAGATTTGATTTTAATGTAACCTGTAAAAGAAGATGAAGGTACTAACGGCATGTATCTTGAGTAATGCCATTCAGCACCAACAGGAGCAAAATCTTGGGCATTGACTTGTTTTGGTATTAATACAACCATTGTCAAGAAAAAAAATACTAAGGATGAAATTAGAGTTTTCATGATAGAAGGATAGTTCGTCCTAATTATTCTATTTTTCTAATACAAGTTGTTTTAATTTCCATAAGTGAAGGTAAGTCTTTGATTCAAAGGAAGTCTAAATTTAAAGAATTAAAAGAAACAAAGCAAATTTATTCCCTTCGTTTTATATAGGCTAGATTCAATTAATAAGTGCAACAGGTTGGTTAAAATTATTTAAAAATACTTCATTAGGGGTTTTATACCCTAATAATTTTCTTGGTCTGTTATT
>NVVI01000003.1 GCA_002402165.1 Flavobacteriales bacterium | reverse complement strand
TACTACACCAATAGCAGATGCTCCAGCCAATGTAATAGCTTGTGACAGCTATACTTTRCCAGCATTA
Source organism: Flavobacteriales bacterium (assembly GCA_002402165.1). GTDB lineage: Bacteria > Bacteroidota > Bacteroidia > Flavobacteriales_E > Vicingaceae. The sequence continues at coordinate 133,894 of NVVI01000003.1, read as the reverse complement.
ACGGTAGGGAATTACTTTACCACAACAGGTGGAGTAGGACYAATAGCAGTAGGAACAAACATCACTACTACACAGACTATTTTTGTGTATGCAGAAACAGGAACAACTCCAAACTGTACAGATGAGAATAGTTTCACAGTAACGATAAATGTTTCACCAAATCCAGGAACAAACAACACAATTGGGGTTTGTGCAACAGCTCCTGCAACGGATTTATTTCCATTATTAGGAGGAGCAGATGTAGGCGGAGTATGGACACCAGCAATGGTATCTGGAACAGGAGTCTTTGATCCAGCAACAGATCCAGCAGGTATATATACCTATACGTTAACAGGAGTTGCACCATGTGTTAATGCATTTGCAACAGTAACAGTAACGATAACTGCTAGTGATGATCCTACATTTATATACCCAGATTTTTGTGCAGGTTCAGGAGGAACACCAGGAGTAATTAATACCCCAGGCGGAACCTTTAGCTTTAATCCAGATCCGGGAGATGGTTCTACAATAACACCAGGAGGAGTTATTGCAAATGAAGTAGCAGGAGGAGTATATAATGTACAATACTTGACACCAGCAGGACCATGTCAAGATAGTTTAACCATAACAGTAAATGTTCTTACAGTACCAGTTGCCGATGCCCCAGCGAATGTAACGGCTTGTGACAGTTATACTTTACCAGCATTAACGGTAGGGAATTACTTTACCACAACAGGCGGAGTAGGACCAATAGCAGTAGGGACAAACATCACTACTACACAGACTATTTTTGTATATGCAGAAACAGGAACAACTCCAAACTGTACAGATGAGAATAGCTTTACGGTAACAATCAATACTACACCAATAGCAGATGCTCCAGCCAATGTAATAGCTTGTGACAGCTATACTTTACCAGCATTAACGGTAGGGAATTACTTTACCACAACAGGCGGAGTAGGACTAATAGCAGTAGGAACAAACATCACTACTACTCAGACTATATTTGTGTATGCTGAGACAGGAACTACTCCTAACTGTACAGATGAGAATAGCTTTACGGTAACCATAACTGTCTCACCAAACGCTGGAACAGACAATACATTAGGAATATGTGTAACAGGTAACCCTATAGATTTATTTCCATTATTAGGTGCTGCAGATGTAGGTGGAACATGGGTTCCAGCAATGGCTTCAGGAACAGGTGTTTTTGATCCAGCAGTAGATGCGGCAGGAACATATCAATATATTGTAACTGGAACAGCTCCTTGTGTTGATGACACTGCAGAAGTTGTTGTAACCATAACTGCTAGTGATGATCCAACCTTTACTTATCCAGACTTTTGTGCTGGTTCAGGTGGAACACCAGGAGTAATTAACACCCCAGGAGGAACATTTAGTTTTGATCCAGATCCAGGAGATGGGTCTACAATAACACTAGGAGGAGTTATTGCTAACGAAGTAGCAGGAGGAATATATAATGTACAATACTTAACACCAGCCGGGCCATGTCAAGATAGTCTTACTATAACAGTTAATATCGGTACGCCAGTAAATGCAGGAACAAACACAACACTTACAACTTGTTCAACAGCAGGAACAACGGATTTATTTCCATTGTTAGGTGGAGCAGATGTAGGCGGAGTGTGGTCACCAGTTATGGCCTCAGGAACGGGAGTATTTGATCCTGCGGTAGATCCAGCAGCAACGTATCAATACCTTGTAAATGGAGTTGCACCTTGTAGTAATGATTCAGCAACTGTGACTGTAACAATAAATACTGCAGGAAATGCAGGGACAAGTACAACATTAAGTGTGTGTAGCACAGCAGGAACAACGGATTTATTTCCATTGTTAGGAGGAGCAGATGTAGGTGGAGTATGGTCGCCAGCAATGGCTTCAGGAACAGGTGTTTTTGATCCAGCCATAGATGTAACTGGTTCCTATACTTATACAATAACCAATGCACCTTGTTCCCCTGAGAGCGCAACTATAACAGTAACTGTTAATACAGCAGTTAGTGCAGGAAACAATAGCACATTAACATTATGTGATTCAGATCCTATTGTTGATTTATTTCCATTGTTAGGAGGAGCAGATGTAGGAGGAGTATGGTCGCCAGCAATGACATCTGGAACAGGAGTATTTGACCCTGCAGTAGATGTTGGAGTTATTTATACTTATACTGTTACGGGGGTTGCACCATGCGGTAACGCTTCATCGACTGTCGATGTAATTATCGATAATTCAGGATGTAATATAGAACTATTTTATATTAGTAACATGCTAACACCAAACGGTGATAATAAAAACGACACTTGGTATATTGGTAATGTGATTGAACTACAAGGCTCTCCAGTGATGATATATAATCGATGGGGAACAAAGTTGTTTGAGACTAATAATTATGATAACACTTGGGATGGAACGTACAATGGATCAAATCTTCCAGATGGTTCATATTACTATGTAATTGAACATAAAGGGGAGGTATTGCAAGGCCCAATAACCTTGTTAAGAACTAAAAAATAATTTCAATAATGTTAAATAATATAAAAACGATGAAACGTAAAATATATATAGTTACAGCTTTATTTGGAATTATTGGTTTAGTTTCAAATGTAAGCGCTCAACAAATGCCTCAAACAAATTTATATACCGAGAACGTGTTTAACATTAATCCTGCCTATGCAGGGTATAATGCTACGTGTTTGGAAGCATATTTAGGACATATTACACAGTGGGTTGGAGTAGATGGTGCTCCATCTACAAATTACCTTGATATTCATAAAGGATATGGAAAGAACTTTGGACTTGGTGGTGGGTTTATTTTAGACAAAACATCTATGATTAGTCGTTTTTCTGGAAATGTTAGTGGCTCTTATCGTATTGGTCTAGGGGAAAATCAGAACATTAGAATTGGAATCTCACTAGGAGTTTATCAAGTTAGTGTTAATACTTCTGAAGCAATTGTGCAGGATCCAACTGATGAAGTTATTGCTGGGTCAAGAAGCGGAATGACTTTTAATAATGAAATAGGTCTTATTTATAATTATAAAAAACTTTTAATTGGAGTGTCAGTACCACAAGCATTTGAAACTACTGCAAAATATGAAACAGGTTCAACAGATTCAGAATTTGGTATTGATAGACATTTTACTGCTTTTATGAAGTACGATTGGGAATTATCTAAAAAAGTCACTTTAGAACCATCAACAATGATGAAAAAAGTAGGCAATGTTAATCAGTTTGATATCAATTTAATGGGGACTTTTAATAACGTAATATCAATAGGAGCAGGATATAGAACTGATGTAGGGATGTTGGCTAGATTTAGATTAAAATTAAAAGAGATGTTTGTTGTTGGTTATGCTTATGAATTTGCAGGTTCAAATATTTCTTCTTATTCTTCTGGCTCTCATGAAATTATGTTAGGATTAACTATTTGTAAAGTGAAGGAAGATAAGCCTAGAGTAGAATCTTCAGTTCCTCTAATTATTGAGCCAGAACCCGCAGTTGAACCAGAACCAATTCCAGAACCTGAGCCTGTGATTGAGCCAGAACCAGTTGTTGATCCAGTACCGCTTCCAGAACCAAAAGATCCATCATTAACCGATATAGAAAGGGATGTCTTTAAAAATGATATTAGTTTCGGATTAGGTGATGTTAGTATGAAGCCTTCTTCAATAGTAAAATTAAATGAGATGGTTAAAATCATGAAACTTCATCCGAATATAAAACTAGAAATCATAGGTCATTCATGTGATAAAGGATCTGATTTACGTAAAGAGGTTATATCAACAACTAGAGCTGAAAATGTTAAACGTTATATGGTGAAAAAAGGAATTGATGGGAGTAGAATAGAGAGTACTGGAGCTTCTGATTCTAAACCATTATCACCTAATACAACGGAGGAAAATAGGTCTAAAAATAGAAGAGTTCATTTTTTATTAAAAGAGTAGTAATTATTTGAAAATATAAGAAAAGGTCATAAGAAAAATATTATGACCTTTTCTTATATTTTCAATTGTTGGAGTATTTTATCAGTAGCACCTCTCCCTGCTTTTATATAATTCCTGTTTACCTTTTGAATTTTTTCTAAGTTATTACCAATAAGTAAATGGTTTATAACAGCTATTAAATCATCAACATATTTAATCTCATAAGCACCTTCAATATTCATAAGATCTTCTGCTTCATGAAATTTCTCATGTTTAGAGCCAAATAATATAACATTACCAAAGCTGGCTGGTTCCAATATATTATGAAGTGCTCCAGTAAACCCTCCTCCAATAAAGGCGATATCTGTAAACTGATAAGTGTTTGCTAAGATTCCTATATTATCTATTATTAAAATTTTGTAAGAAGAAATATTGTCATAAGTGGCCTCAGAATATTTAATAAAATCCTTATCTAATAATTCTTCTATTGCAGTAATTCGATTGGGATTAATGTTGTGAGGGGCTATAATATATTTGAAATCTTTATTTGTTGATTGAATAAATTCTGCAAATATTTTTTCTTCAGTAGGCCAAGAGCTACCTACTATGATAGTAGTTTTGTTTTCAGAAAACTTTTTGATTAATGGAGGTTTTTCAGGACTTAAGGAATTTTCATACACCCTGTCTAACCTTGTATCCCCAGTAATAAGTACATTTTTATAACCTTCATTATTTAGTAATATTTGAGAGCTTTCATTTTGCACAAAAAAGAAAGTGAAACATTCAAGCATTTTTTTATATGAGCTTCCATACCATTTAAAAAATAGTTGATCCTTTCTAAAAATACCTGAAATAAGGTAAGTTGAAATGCTATTATTTTTTAAGTAAAAAAGATAATTATACCAAAACTCATATTTTATAAAAAATACTTTTTTGGGATTTATTATGTCAATAAATTTTTTTGCATTTGAAGGTGTATCTATAGGAAGATAAAAAACAAAATCTGCTGTTTTGTAATTTTTTCCATATTCGTAGCCAGAAGGTGAGAAAAAGGTTAATAGAATTGTAATGTTAGGGTCTTTTTTTTTAAGTTTTTCAATAACGGGTTTTCCCTGCTCTAATTCCCCTAAACTTGCACAATGAAACCAGTAAATATTATTTGTTAGATTAATTTTATTTAACTCATCAAAAACAGTCGCCCTTCCATCAATCCAAAGCTTGGCTTTTGGGTTAAAAAACGATGCGATTTTAATAGCTCCAAAATATAAAAATATAGATATTTGATAAAAGAGTATCAATTGAATTTTTAAGCTAAGGTTTAGTAGTAATAGTATTCCTGAGATTGTCTTTTATTTAATCGAAGTATCCATCCAACTCTTACACCGTAGAGTATATTAGTGTTTAATTTCGTGTCAGTTTCCTGAGTATCGTAATTATATTTCCTTAAACTTTTAGTCCACGCATGTGTATAATCAAAACCTCCAAAAAAATTAAGTAAACGATTTTTGCTCATATAGAGATAGCCTACAAATCCATTTAGAGCATAACCTAAAGAATAACGGTCGTAACCTTTTTTAAGCTCATCAGTTAGTGAAGCAACATCATCCTGAAACTTAATACTTATTTTATGTTGCAACATTCCAATTCCCCCATAAAATAAAAAACCTGAATTTTTATTAGGAGCTAGCTTATTAACCATTCTGCCTCCAATTAAAAAAAAAGAAGAGCCTCTTTGACCTAAATAAACATCAGTTAATCTGCCCTCATTATCTATAACACTACCATCGCTTGTTCGGATATTTGTTAAAACATCAGGCTCAACAACTTCTCCTCCCCAAATAAAATTACCTTTAAAACCATATAGCCAATTCTTTTTGGTTTTAACTAAAAAACTACCTCCAACACTATGATTAGACCCAAATCGGTTAGCCATATCAGAAGCTGCCCATTGGTATGCATAAGATACATTGAACATTGGTATGGTAAAAGCAGTATCTTTTATTTCTTTTTTTTCAAATACAAACTGCCCTTTAGTATAAGTACTAGTTGAAATAACGATTAAAAATATGATTGATAACTGTTTCATTATAGTGAGTGAAAACACAAATTAACGAATAATATAAACTATTATTATTACTTAATCGTTAAGGAGATAAAATTACAATTAAATAACTGAGATTTATTAATTTAGCAGACTTATCCTATGAGCGGAAAAATGCCTAATAATAACATTCAAATGGTTGACTTAAAGGGTCAATACAATAAGATTAAAGAGGAGGTTGATGCTGCAATTTTAAATGTTATTGATTCTACGGAGTTTATCAATGGACCAGAAGTGATAGCATTTCAAGATGAATTACAAGAATATTTAGGCGTAAAACACGTTATTCCATGTGGTAATGGTACTGATGCTTTACAGATTGCATTAATGGCATTGGGTTTAAAGCCTGGAGATGAAGTGATAACTGCTGATTTTACTTTTGCTGCAACAGTTGAGGTGATTGGTTTATTGAATTTAGTTCCTGTTTTTGTAGATGTAGATAAGGATACATTTAATATTAATATTGAGGAATTAAAGAAAGCAATCACTCCAAAAACAAAAGCTATTATCCCCGTTCATTTATTTGGACAATCTGCTAATATGGAAGCGATAATGGAAATTGCAAAAGAAAACAATCTGTTTGTAATTGAAGATACAGCACAAGCAATAGGATCTGATTATACGTTTTTAGACGGAAGAACCCAAAAAACAGGTACGATTGGTCATGTAGGAACTACTTCATTTTTCCCTTCTAAAAATTTAGGATGTTTTGGTGATGGAGGAGCTTTATTTACAAATGATGATGAATTAGCAAAAAGATTAGGAGCAATTGTAAATCATGGTATGTACAAACGTTATTATCATGATGAAATCGGTGTGAATTCTCGTTTAGATTCTATTCAGGCAGCAGTACTAAGAGTAAAGCTGCCGCATTTAGATGAGTATTGTGCTACAAGGCAATTAGTTGCGACATATTATAATGATGCTTTTACAGATATTAAACAATTGGAAACACCAGTTATAAATGAAAAATCAACACACGTTTTTCATCAATATACGCTAAAAATAAAAAATACTGATAGAAGTAAATTGATTGAATTCTTAAAAGAAAAAGGAATTCCTGCAATGATATACTACCCAATTCCATTGCATCAACAAAAAGCTTATATAAGATCAGAATTTAAAGATGAAAACTATCCAATAACTATGGAGTTGTGTAAAAGTGTAATATCTTTGCCTATGCATACCGAATTGGATGAAAATCAATTGAAATATATAACAGAATCAGTAAAAGAATACTTTTAATAAATGAAAATAGCAGTAATAGGAACAGGATATGTAGGTTTGGTTACAGGAACATGTTTTGCTGAAACCGGCAATGATGTGATATGTGTAGATATAGATGAAGCTAAAGTAGAAAAAATGAGGAATGGAGAAGTTCCCATATACGAACCTCATTTGGATGCATTGTTTGAAAGAAATATAAAGCAAGGAAGATTATCCTTTACTACCCAAATAGAAGATGCAGTTGAAGATGCAGAAATTATATTTTTAGCATTACCAACCCCTCCGGGAGAAGATGGATCGGCAGATTTATCCTATATTTTAGGAGTTGCAGATACCTTAGGGAAAATAATTAAAGATTATAAAGTTATTATAGATAAAAGTACGGTTCCAGTTGGAACATCAGAGAAAGTAGCAGCAGCTATTGCTAAGAATGCAACGGTAGATTTTGATGTAGCTTCAAATCCTGAGTTTTTGCGAGAGGGTTTCGCAGTAGATGATTTTTTAAAACCAGACAGGGTAGTAATTGGGACATCATCAGATAAAGCTCGAAAAATTTTGGAAAAACTTTATAAACCTTATGTTAGACAGGGGAATCCAATTTTGTTTATGGATGAAAAATCTGCTGAATTAACGAAGTATGCAGCAAATTCATTTTTGGCAACCAAGATTACTTTTATGAATGAGATTGCTAACTTTTGCGAAAAAGTTGGTGCAGATGTAGATATGGTAAGAATAGGAATAGGTTCAGATCAACGAATTGGTAATCGATTTTTGTTTCCAGGGATTGGGTATGGAGGAAGTTGTTTTCCAAAAGATGTTCAAGCTTTAGCAAAATCTGGTGAAGAACACGGTTATCATTTTGGGATTTTAAATTCAGTAATGTCCATTAATGAAAAGCAAAAAACAATCATTGTTCCTAAAATAAAAGATTATTTTAAAGGGGATTTAAAAGGGAAAAAAATCGCAATCTGGGGATTGGCTTTTAAACCAGATACAGATGACATTAGAGAAGCACCGGCATTATATATAATTGAAAAATTACTAAAAGAGGGAGCAGAAATTACTGCTTTTGATCCTGAAGCAATGAGCAATGTAAAAGAATTGTTGGGTGATAAAATTAATTTTGCATTGAGTAGAGATGAAGCAGTAAAAAATGCTGATGCATTGGTAATTGCAACAGAATGGCAAATATTTAGAACCCCAGATTTTGATAAATTGGCTTCACAAATGAATCAAAAAGTAATTTTTGATGGAAGAAATTTATTTGATTTAGATGAAATGAGAGAGTTTGGATTTTATTATAGTAGTATTGGAAGAGCTTTAGTATCTAATTAAATTATGAAAAAAGTATTAATAACAGGTGCAGCAGGGTTTTTAGGTTCCCATCTATGTGATCGATTTCTCAAAGAAGGCTATTTTGTTATTGCTATGGATAACCTAATTACGGGTGATTTAAAGAATCTTGAACATCTGTCCACTAATGAGAATTTTGAATTTATCAATCATGATGTTTCAGAACATATTTCTATAAAAGTAGAATTAGATTATATTCTACATTTTGCTTCTCCAGCAAGTCCTATTGATTATTTAAAAATTCCAATCCAAACATTGAAAGTAGGCTCTTTAGGTACACATAATTTATTAGGACTAGCAAAAGCTAAAGGAGCAAGAATGTTAATTGCTTCCACATCTGAAGTATATGGTGACCCATTGGTTCATCCTCAGACAGAAGATTATTATGGAAACGTAAATCCCGTTGGGCCAAGAGGTGTTTATGATGAAGCAAAACGTTTTCAAGAGGCAATTACAATGGCTTATCATACCTATCATGGTGTAGAGACAAGGATTATTAGAATTTTCAACACATATGGTCCACGTATGCGATTAAATGATGGCAGAGTTTTGCCCGCTTTTATTGGGCAAGCATTGAGGGGGGAGGATCTGACAGTTTTTGGAAAAGGAGATCAAACACGTTCTTTTTGTTATGTAGATGATTTAATTGAGGGTATTTATCGTTTGTTATTGAGTGATTATGCATTGCCAGTAAATATTGGAAATCCAGATGAAATTACTATTCTAGATTTTGCAAAAGAGATTATCAAACTCACAGGAACAACCCAGAAGATTATTTACAAAGATTTGCCAATCAATGATCCAATGCAACGACAACCAGACATAACTAAAGCAATAGAGTTATTAGGATGGGAACCAAAAGTAAATAGAGCTGATGGTTTGAAAATTACATACGACTATTTTAAGAACTTATCTGAAGATGAATTGCATAAAGTGGAACATAAGAATTTTGATGAATACGTTAAATAATTATGGCATATTTTAATCACGATACAGCAATTATAGACGAAGGATGTGATATTGGTGATGGAACCAAAATATGGCATTTTTCTCATATTATGCCAAATTGTACGATTGGAGAAAACTGTAATATTGGTCAAAATGTAGTTGTATTTTCTGAAGTTGTCTTAGGAAAAAATGTAAAAGTTCAAAACAATGTTTCTATTTATTCAGGAGTAAATTGTGAAGATGACGTGTTCTTGGGTCCCTCTGTTGTTTTTACCAACGTGATTAACCCTAGAAGTGCGGTAAGTAGAAGAGGAGAATACATAAAAACTACAGTTAAAAAAGGAGCTTCAATTGGAGCAAATGCTACAATAGTTTGTGGTAACGAAATAGGTAGGTTTGCTTTTATTGGAGCAGGAGCTGTAGTGACTAAAACAGTTCCAGATTATGCTTTGGTGGTAGGAAATCCTTCAAAACAAATTGGATGGATGAGCGAGTATGGTCATCGCTTAGAGTTTGATGAGAATGGGGAAGCTATATGTTTAGAAAGTAGAGAAAAGTATAAAATTGATTCAAATATTGTTGTGAAGATTTCTTAATTAATGACGGATAATAAAAAAATAAAATTTGCTATTATAGGATGCGGTCATATCGGGAAGTGCCACGCTGAAATGATATATAGGAATGAGGAAGCAGAATTAGTAGCTTTATGTGATGTAAGACCTAAATCAGAATTAAATATTGAAAAATATGATGTAACTTTTTTTCAATCTATAGAAAAATTGCTCGATGAGGATTTAGACATTGATGTAATAAATATTTGTACTCCTAATGGATTACATGCTGACCAAGCCTCGTTAGTTTTGGATAAAAGAATTCATGTAGTTATCGAAAAGCCAATTGGACTTTCAAGAGCAAAATGTGAAAAAGTTATTAATAAAGCAACAACGAATAATAAGCACGTTTTCGCTGTAATGCAGAATCGGTATTCGCCACCATCGGTTTGGATAAAAGATCTAATTGAAAACAAAATATTGGGTAAAATATTCATGGTTCAGCTTAGCTGCTATTGGAATAGAGATGATCGTTATTACAAAAAGGGAGATTGGAAAGGAACACAAGAACTAGATGGAGGTACGCTTTACACCCAATTTTCCCATTTTATAGATATTATGTATTGGTTGTTCGGTGATATTGAAAATATTCAAGGAAAATTTAAAGATTTTACTCATGAATCGTTAACCGATTTTGAAGATTCTGGTATTATTTCTTTTGATTTTGTAGATGGAGGAATGGGTAATTTAAACTATTCAACGGCAGTAGCTACTCAAAATTTAGAAAGCAGTATTACAATAATTGGGGAGAAAGGGAGCGTTAAGATAGGTGGCCAATATATGAATGAAGTAGAAATTTGTAATATTGATGGTTATAATATACCAAAATTAGCTGAGGCAAACCCTTCAAATGATTATGGAAATTATAAAGGCTCAGCTGCAAATCATCATTACATTATAGAGAATGTAATAGACACGTTAAAAGGGAGGACAAATGCAACAACAAATGCTGAAGAAGGATTAAAAGTGGTTGATATAATAGAAAGAATTTATCTATTGAGAGATAGTGAATTATTAAAACAAAACTCAAAGCAAGAGATAAAAGAAGCTTAAGATGGGAATTTACGATAGATTAAAAAATAAAGAAACGAAAATTGCCGTAATTGGATTGGGTTATGTTGGTTTGCCAATAGCTTTAGAATTTGCTAAAACAATGTCAGTTGTTGGTTTTGATATCAACGAGAAAAGGATTGATATGATGAAAAATAATATCGATCCAAGTGAAGAAATGGATTCTTCTGCTTTTGAGGGACGTGATATTGAATTTACAGCAAATTTAGAAGATTTAAAAACAGCTACTTTCTACGTTGTGGCGGTTCCAACCCCAATTAATTCAAATAAATTACCAGATTTAACCCCATTAATAGGTGCCTCTACTACAGTAGGTAAAGTGTTAAAAAAAGGAGATTACGTAGTTTATGAATCTACTGTTTATCCAGGGTGTACAGAGGACGACTGTATCCCAATACTGGAAGAAATTTCTGGATTAAAATGGAAAGAAGATTTTATGATAGGTTATTCTCCAGAGAGAATTAATCCAGGAGATACTAAGCATACGTTGACTAATGTTATTAAAGTTGTATCAGGCTGTTGTGATGAATCTCTAGAGGAAATAGCTAAGGTGTATGAAGAAGTAGTTAAAGTAGGAGTCCATAGAGCAACAACCATAAAGGTAGCTGAAGCTGCAAAAATTATTGAAAACACACAACGTGATTTAAACATTGCTCTTGTAAATGAGTTGTCCATTATTTTTAATAAAATGGATATCAATACCTATGATGTTTTAGAAGCTGCAGGAACCAAGTGGAATTTCTTAAAATTTTATCCTGGTCTAGTTGGAGGGCATTGTATTGGCGTGGATCCATATTATTTAACATTTAAAGCAAAAGAATTGGGTTATCATGCTCAGATTATAAATGCGGGTCGTTTTGTAAATGATTCTATGGGAGGTTATGTAGCAAAACAAACAGTAAAAAAGATTATTGCTAATGGAAAACATATTAGTGAATCTAAGATATTAGTAATGGGGGCCACTTTTAAAGAAGATGTTAGTGATATTAGAAATTCTAAAGTTGTTGATGTTATCAATGAATTAACATCTTTTGGTGTCACAGTAGAAGTTGTTGACCCACATGCTGATTCGGATGCTTTAAAAGAAGAATATGGTTTTGGATTAGTGCTAGAAATGGCTAATGATTATGATGCAGTAGTTGTTGCTGTTAATCATAAAGAATACAGTTGTTTTGATGAAGATTTTTTCAAATCGATAACTTCTAAAAATCCTGTAATAGTTGATGTAAAAGGAATTTACAGAGGAAAAATTAATGACTTAACTTATTGGAGTTTATAATGAATAAAACCATCTTAATAACTGGTGGAGCAGGATTTATTGGATCTCATTTAGTGAGATTAATGATTGATAAATATCCTGATTACAAAATAGTAAACTTGGATAAATTAACTTATGCAGGAAACTTAGCTAACTTAACTGATGTTGAAGGAAAATCTAATTACGAATTTGTAAAAGGAGATATTGTTGATGCTGATTTTATCAACCAATTATTTTCGAATTACAACTTTGATGCTGTAATTCACTTAGCAGCAGAATCTCATGTGGATAGATCTATAGAAGGGCCAATGGAGTTTGTTATGACTAATATAGTTGGGACAACCAATTTATTGAATGCTGCAAAAGATAGTTGGAAAGATAATTTTGATGGTAAGTTATTTTATCATGTTTCTACAGATGAAGTTTATGGCTCACTAGGTGGTGACGGAATGTTTCTAGAAACTACTTCTTATGATCCTCGCAGTCCGTATTCTGCATCCAAGGCAAGTTCAGACCATTTAGTGAGAGCATACCATCACACTTATGGAATGCCTATTGTTATTTCTAATTGCTCTAACAACTATGGCTCACATCAGTTCCCAGAAAAATTGATTCCTTTATTTATTAATAATATTCAAAATAATAAACCATTACCAGTTTATGGTAAAGGAGAAAATATTAGGGATTGGTTATGGGTAAATGACCACGCAAAAGCGATAGATGTAATTTTTCATGGCGGAAGAAATGGTGAAACCTACAATATAGGCGGACATAACGAATGGAAAAACATTGACCTAATTAAAGTAATGTGTAAAGTAATGGATGAAAAGTTGGGGAGACCAGAAGGAGAATCAGAAAAATTAATTACTTATGTTACTGATAGGGCAGGACACGATATGCGTTATGCCATTGATGCTACAAAATTAAAAGAAGAGTTAGGTTGGGTACCTTCCTTACAATTTGAAGAAGGAATAAGAAATACTATTGATTGGTATTTAGAAAATGAAGAATGGTTAAACAATATCACTTCAGGAGATTATCAAAATTATTATAAAAAACAATACGCAGAAAGGTAATTAGATAATTGATTAATGTGATAATTAGATAATGAAAAAGAACTTTCAACTTTATAAACTTTCAACTTCCTACTAATTAAAGATGTACGATATTCCTTTTCACACAAAAGACATTTCTAAAAGCACTTTTCTAATAACAGGCGGAGCAGGGTTTATAGGCTCTAATATTGTTGAGTATTTAATGAAATACAATGCAGGGAAAGTAATTGTGTTGGATAATCTTTCAAATGGTTACATGACCAATATATTACAGTATGTTGGTCAGCCCAACTTTGAGTTTATCGAAGGAGATATTACTGATTTTAAGACATGCCAAGAGATTATTTCTAAAGTGGATTATATCTCTCATCAAGCAGCATTAGGATCAGTACCACGTTCAATAGAAAATCCTTTAGCAACCCATCATGCTAATGCCACGGGATTCTTAAATGTGCTAACTGCTGCAAAAGATAGTAATGTGAAACGAGTAGTATTTGCAAGTTCATCCTCTGTTTTTGGAGACAGTAAAGATTTACCAAAAGTAGAAAGTAGAATAGGGAATTCACTTTCTCCGTATGCCGTAAGTAAACGTGCTAAAGAATTATATGCTCAAGTTTTTGCAGATGTGTATGGATTGGATGTTATAGGATTAAGGTATTTTAATATTTTCGGACCAAAACAAAATCCATCAGGACCTTATGCTGCAGCAATTCCTTTGTTTATGGCTGCAGTTTTAAAAAATGAATCCCCATTTATTAATGGAGATGGCGAACAAAGTAGAGACTTTACGTTTGTAGAAAATGCCGTTCAAGCAAATATTAAAGCATTGTTTTCAGAGAAAGAAGTAAAAGGGAAAATAATAAACATTGCATGTGGCGATAGAGTTACTGTAAATGAATTATTTAATTCGATTAGAAAGGTAGTTGGAAATGATGTAAAACCTATTTATAGAGAAGATAGGCCTGGTGATGTAAAAGATTCTTTAGCAGATATATCTTTGGCTAAAGAACTCATTGACTATAATCCTAAAATAAAAATTGATGAAGGCTTGGAAATTACAGTAGAGTGGTTTCAAAAAGAATTCGTAAATTAGACTTTAGTATATGGTGTATTGTTGTTAGTTTATAGAAAATTAAGACTAAACACCATCAACTAAATACCAACAACTAAAGAATGAGTTTTCTAAGCAAAATATTCAAAATAGAGCCTAAATTAGAACCGATAAATCTTTCGATTTTTGGTGCTGATATTCACTCTCATTTGATTCCAGGGATAGATGATGGTTCTCCAGATATGGAAACTTCTGTAATGTTAGTGCAACGATTTATTGAACTAGGTTACAAAAAAATTATTACTACTCCACACGTAATGTGTGATTACTATCAAAATACACCAGATAAAATTCTGGGTGGATTAGATGATTTAAGAGAAGAACTTCAAAAGCAAAACATTAACATTGATATATCTGCCGCAGCAGAATATAACTTAGATGATGGGTTAGATGAACTGATTAAAAAGAAAGAGATATTAACTTTTGGAGATAATCACGTATTGTTTGAGTTGCCTTTTATGCAGGAACCTCGAAATTTACAAGAAATTATTTTTAATTTTCAAATGGCAGGATATAAGCCCATTTTGGCTCACCCAGAGCGCTATACTTATTGGTATGATGACTTTGAAAAGTATGACGAATTAAGAGCTAAAGGAGTGTTATTGCAAATGAATTTACTTTCGTTAATTGGTCATTATTCCCCTCAAACAAAAAAAGTAGCCCAAAAAATGGTTGATGCTGATGTGGTAGATGCTGTTGGAACGGATTGTCACAGAATACAACATTTAATGGCTATAGAAGATCATTTGAATTTAAAACACATTCATAAGTTAGCTGAAAAAGAAAATTTGTTTAATAAGCAATTATAAGTTTTTCGTTTAACGTCATTCTATGTCACGTTTTAATGTGATATAAAACTGTTGTTAAACGAAGTTAGCGTTTTTTTAGGAGAAAGTCAAGTGAATTACCAGTCAATAGGGAAGTAGTCTTTTAAGAATTTACCACACCAATGTTTACCAGTATTAATACCATCTATTAAAGGGTCTAAAACACGAGCAGCACCATCAACAATATCCAAAGGAGGTTGAAAATCATGTGTTTCTTCTTTCGCTTTAGATAATTCAATAGGGTCTTCATCAGTAACCCATCCAGTATCTACAGCATTCATATAAATGCCATCTTTTGCAAAGCTAGAAGCCGAAGTGTGCGTCATCATATTTAAAGCAGCTTTAGCCATATTGGTATGAGGATGCCTATCAATCTTTTTAAAACGATGAAACTTTCCTTCCATAGCCGAAACATTAATGATGTGTTTCATTCCTGTATTTTCTTTTTTCATGAGATTGGAAAGTCGGTTACACAACACAAAAGGGGCAACGGCATTTACTAGCTGAACTTCAATCATTTCTGGAGTTTCAATTTCTCCTAATTTCAATCGCCAACTGTTGGTTTTTCTGAGGTCAACTTGCTGTAAATCAGCATCTAATTTCCCTTCTGGGAATATTGCTGCCGTTTGTGCAGCGTTATCAAAGCTATAAGGAATTTGCGATAATTTGGCAGAGGCTATTAGTCCTATTCCTGTTTCTGGGCTTTGCCAAGTGACAGATAAACGACTGTTTTCTTTATTATCAGTGCCAATAGATAAACTCTTTATTTCTTGAATGCAGCTATTATGATCAGCCAATAAATCTTGTGCAAATTGAGGTAAAGAGGAAATGGGTTTTTCTTCATTTTCCATTAAATGCTGGTAAAACCCTGCTGGTCTTCTAACTGTCTGTGCTGCATTATTGATTAAGATATCTAATCTATCATAATGTTGTTCAATAAAGTTGCAAAAAATCTCAACGCTAGGAATGTGTCTTAAATCCAATCCATGAATTTTTAACCGATGACCCCAAACAGAAAAATCTATTTCTTTAGCAAAACGTAAAGCAGAATCAACAGGAAATCGGGTAGTTGCAATAACAGTAGCTCCAGATCTCAATAAGATTAAGGTAATGTGATAACCAATTTTTAATCGAGAGCCTGTTACAACTGCAACCTGTCCGGTTAAATCGGCCGTTTGAAAACGCTTGGCATAATTTAAGTCACCACAGTCAGTACACATGGTGTCATAAAAGTGATGCAATTTGGTAAATACGGTTTTACATACGTAACAGTTTCTTGGTGATTCTAAAGTTGCTTGGGTATCGTTTTCTCCTTTTGGTAAGTTGAATAATGGTTTTGGTGCTTCAAATATCAATGCTTCTCTAGCAGATCGAATGCCCGTTTCTTTTCGAGCATGTTTATCACGCTCAACCATTTTACGTTTGATTGCTTTTTTAGCGTCTTTTTTACGCTTGTGAAACTCATCTTTATTGGGCCTTGAAAGTAATCCAGCAGCCTTCATTAAGGCTATTCGTTGTTCTTTGGGTAAATTAAATATTTGATTGGTGTTATTAGCCAAAGACTCTAAAACAGCGATACACTGTTCAATTTCTTTTGTACTAACCTTATCTGATGTTTGGGTCATAATAGATTGCAAATATACTTTTCATTTGTTCTCTGAGCGGAGCCGAAGAGTCAAATGTAACAAATATGATATCGAAAATACGTCCTTCGATTTCGCTCAGGGAGCATTTCCTTAAATACTATCTAAATACAACTGCTCTACTTTTTCTCTAGCCCACGGTGTGGTTCTTAAAAACTTGAGGCTAGATTTAAACGTTGGGTTACTCTTAAAACAGTTAATATTAATGATTTCACCCAATTCTTCAAAGCCATATTTTTCAATTAAAAATTCTAGAATTTCTATCAATTTAATTCCATGTAAAGGGTTATTTGGTTGGTTTTTACTCATATCATATTCTACTCTGGTAAGTAAACAAGTCATAATACCTGCCTTCTGAAGCAATCAGTTCATCATGTTGTCCACGTTCAGCAATTCTGCCGTCTTCAATAACCAAAATTTGATCTGCTTTTCTAATGGTAGTTAATCTGTGAGCAATTACAATGGTAGTTCTTCCTTTCATTAATTCTGCCAAACTCTTTTGTATTAATGCTTCACTTTCATTGTCTAAACTCGAGGTGGCTTCATCTAGAATTAGAATTTTAGGGTTAGCCAAAATTGCTCTAGCAATGGCTATTCGTTGGCGTTGCCCACCAGATAATTTAACCCCTCTTTCTCCAATTAAAGTATTTAAACCATCATCAAACCTATCGGTAAATTCATAAATGTAAGCTGCTTTTACAGCCTCATTTAACTGATCTTCTGTTGCATTAGGTCTTGGAAAAAGTATATTTTCTTTGATAGTTCCTTCAAACAAAAAGTCATCTTGCAATACTACTCCTAGTTGTCTTCTATATGATGATAAGCTAACTTTTGATAAATCTTGTCCATCAATTGTAATGGTTCCTGATTCAGGAGTAACAAAAGTAGAAACCAATCCTGCAATAGTAGATTTACCTGAGCCTGATGAACCTACCAATGCGATTACACTTCCTTTCTTTGCCTCAAAACTAATGTTGTGAACTACTTCTTTTCCTTCTTCGTAAGCAAAGGAAACATCATCGAATTTTATGTCTCCATGAATCTCTTTTAGTTTAACTGTTCTTACTGATGGGTCATCTTCGGGTTGCATATTCATTATTTCTTCTGTTCTGTCTAGCCCTGCAAAGGCTTCAGTTAATTGACTTCCAATATTACTCATCTGAACAATTGGAGCAATCATAAAACCTAAGAGCAATGTAAAAGCCAAGAAATCTCCTGTAGTTAACGTTCCATCTATTATCATAGCACCACCTATTCCCATAATACCAACTGAAGCTAAACCTAATAAAAATGCAGAAGAGCTAGTCATAATAGCAGTGGCAGTTAAGCTCTTTTTTACGTTTAAAAAAAGGCGTTCAACTCCTTTTTCAAAAGCTACATTTTCTTGGTCTTCAGCATTAAACCCTTTAATTACTCTAACACCGCTTAATGTTTCAGTTAGCCTTCCAGTAACTTCGGCATTAATTTCTCCTCTTTTTTTGAATATTGGTCTAATGTAACCGAATGCTTTCAATGCGATTACTGCAAAAACTGCAACTGGAGCTAAAACAAATAAGGTCATTTTTGGACTAATATTAATCAAAAGGAATAAGGATATAATGGCAGTAATTGTTCCTCCAAATAATTGAACCAAGCCAGTACCTATTAAATTCCTAACCCCTTCAACGTCATTCATAATTCTAGACACTAAAGCCCCAGATTTATTATTATCGAAATAGGAGACAGGTAGCGATAAAATTTGTTTTTGCACTTTAGCTCTTAATTTAGAGATGAGCAACTGAGCCTCTACACTCAATAGCCTTGTTAGTGCAAAAGAGGTTACAGCTGAAACAAAAATAGCCCCACTTACCATTAGTACTAACGAGATAAGCCCATCCATGTCTTTATTGGGAATAATGTCATCTAGGAGTTCTTTACTCTTTAGTGGAAGAATAAGACTGGCGAGTCTGCTGATTACTATTAAGACTAATCCAACTAATACAATTCCTCTTCGAGGCCAGATGAATTCTTTGAACGCTTGAATTATAGTTACTTTTTGTTTACTCATTCTGCAAAGAAAAGCAGATTTTTTGGTTCTTTTTAGATTAGTTTTGAGAAAAATAAAAGACTTGGTTGTTCTTAGCACTCATATTGTCCCAGATGGAGTTGAAGAAATTCGATTGTATGATTATGTTCAACAAATATTTCCATTAATTCCATCACGAAAAGGGGTGAAGAAAGCAATTTCTAGAGAAGAAATAATTGTTAATGGTCAAAAAACAACTACTGGTTTATGGATTAAATCCGGACAAAAAATAGAACTATTAGAATCAAGTGTCAATCCTCCAAAAGAATATAGACTAAAATTAGAAGTAGTTTATGAAGACGAATATTTGGCTATAATTAATAAGCCAGCAGGAATTCTAGTGAGTGGTAATCAGTTTAGAACCATTCAAAATGCCTTAATTGGAAATATTAAACTTTCAAAAGAAGAAGATGCCCTAAAATGGCCTAAACCAGTTCATCGGTTGGATAGTTCAACAAGTGGTTTATTAATAATTGCAAAAACGGCTAGTGCTTTAGTAAAACTCGGAAAACAGTTTGAAAAAAAGGAAATCGAAAAGAAGTATTGTGCTATTGTAATTGGTAAAATTCCAGAAATCGGAATTATAGATTTTGAAATAGAAGGCCTAAAATCTTTTACAGATTATAAACTCAATTGTGTCATTCCTTCTTTAAGGAATGAGCATTTGAGTTTAGTAGAACTTTTTCCAAAAACTGGGCGAACACATCAGTTAAGAATACATTTATCCAAATTAGGGTTTCCAATATTGGGAGATAAACTTTATGGAAGTGAAGGTGAAATTTTAAAAGGGAAAGGATTGTTTTTATCTGCTGTTAAACTACAGTTCAGCCACCCGATTACTGATGAATCGTTAAATCTAAAAATAGAAGCCCCTTATAAGTTTAATGCGTTATTGGAGCGGGAAAATAGGAGGTGGGAAAAGTATAATACTTAAACTTCTACTTTTATTGCATTCCCCATAAATGAGTTTCTTAAAGATTTTAGTTTTTCATCATAATCAGTAGAGAAAACAACAAACTGACATTTAGGAAAGCTTTCACTAATTCTTACGATGTCAGCCGCAAAATCTATTCGAGGTAGTTCGTTGGCATCTTCAATAATTAAGGTATTCAAGTCGTTAAGATTAATGCCGTTCATTAAATAAAGTTTAGTTAATCTTTTAGCTGTGCTAATAACAATATCAACTCCTTCATAAATAATGTCTTTTTGAACTTGTATTGCTTGTTCCTCGTAAACACTATACGTTGTTATATTCATGTGCTGAGTAAATATTTTAAACTTTTCTTCTAAAGCTAAAGCAGCAACTTTGTCTTTAACAAAAACCAAAACTCTTGGATTATCATACTCTTCATAATCTTTTAGTTTTTGTAAGGTAGTAAGAATGAGAGCAGTGGTTTTACCACTATTACCTGATCCAACAGCAAAAATATTAGCACCACTTTTAATTTTTGGAATTACACATTTTTGAAAAGAGGTAGCTTCTACAATATTTAGATGTTCTAAAATACCTTTAAGTAGTGGTTTTAATTTTTTAAAGGGCATGGGTCAAGTAGATTCTATTTGCTAATTTTAATTACTTGAGTTTTTGCAATTTTATCATGAAAACCTCTTTTATGTTTATCGAAAACAAGGCTACCAACAAAAATAAAGAAAATTATATTATAGATTTGTATAAC
This sequence comes from Flavobacteriales bacterium, assembly GCA_002402165.1. GTDB lineage: Bacteria > Bacteroidota > Bacteroidia > Flavobacteriales_E > Vicingaceae. The sequence continues at coordinate 113,028 of NVVI01000003.1, read as the reverse complement.
CATATCAATAGAAGATCCTTCTTGACTCATGCTTCCCATTTCTTCGAAGGTGTCAATAGCAGCAAAACCAGATGAATTGTATATTGCAGTTGCAGAAAGTAATTGAAGAACTCCACTAAGAACCCATGGAATGTAGCGACCAAAAGCTTGGTCAATGTTGATTTTACCTAAATCATAATTAACCACCTGAATCTTACAAGCCATTTTCCCTAAAGTAGCTCCATATTTCCATTCCATTAGAGGTTTATATAATTGAGATGCCACAGTGATTATGTATAATAAAGTAATAGATTTTAAACTCAATAAATTGTAAAAGCCAAATGCTATAATCGGAATAAAAACCAAAAAATCAAGCAAAGCTGCTCCAACTCGAATCCAAAATCCGGCATATTCTACTTCTTCTTTAAAGCCATGATTATCATCAATCTGATTTTCCTCTGTAATTTCTTCATTCATAATATAATATTTTTTACTCGTCCAACAATTCCATCCTCTAGCATTACTTTTATTCCATGAGGGTGAGTAGGGGAGTTGGTTAAAATTTTCTTTACAAACCCTTCAGTTAATTCACCAGAGTGCTGGTGGTGCTTTTGCACCACTTCAACTTCAATTCCTATTTCAATATCTTTTCTGTTTCTTCCGTCAGACATATTTTTTTAAATTCTTCGGTTTTTAGCTACTTCGTAAGTACTTTAATCATCGATTATTTATAATCGGTTGTTGCTAATGTTTTTCCTTCGATAGAAAATTCGTTCCATATACTAATAAATTTACCATCTTTAAATTTTCCTGAGACAAGAACCTGACCTGTAGGGTAATAATAAGCACATTTTCCATCGGGACTTCCATTTTTCATTTCAACAGACCTTAATAAGCTGCCATCAGCTCGATAAAAAAGAATAATTCCATCACCATCTTTAAAATTACCTTTTTTTAATTTTTTTCCAGCAAGAGTATATTGTGCTTTAATATTTCTTAATCTCCCTTCTTCATCCGTTTCAACTAAAGCCATTAAACAACTTGGAGTGCCTTTAATTTTAGGTTTTTTAGTGAAAGAATCATAAAAATGCTCTACTATTCCTACAAGCTTATCTTTATGGTAAGTATAGCGAATCCACATTCTTCCTGATGGGTATTGGATAACATAATAGCCTTCTAATTTTCCTGAATATTGGTTAAAGCCATAAATTATGGTATCTCCTTTAAAGCAATTTCTGCCTATAATTTTCTCTTTTTGTTTGCAAGGAGATTTTTTAGGTAAAATTGGGCTGATAGAACTTACTAGAATAGTGTCATCACATTTAATTTCACATGTAGGAATACCAAAATAATAATTAGAGCAGGAGGTATCTGTATCAAAATATGTTAATAATGAATCGGTTTTTGGTTCATATTCCGTTACAATATATGATTGACACAAAGAAATTACTGGTAATAATAGTACTAGTATTGAACTTAAGTTTTTCATTGTATTATAAGCAATATTATTTGGTGTTTTTAAATTTTCTTTACGTATTTGGTGATGATTACTATTTGCTGCCCTTCCACTTTTCCCTCAATGTATTCTGAATTTTCATGGTCTAAAGAAATCCTTCTTACTGCAGTTCCTCTTTTTGCAATCATACTAGAGCCTTTTACTGGTAAATCTTTAATTAGCACAACAGAATCACCAGCACTGAGCGTAATTCCATTACTATCTTTATGAATAACTTTTTCACTTTTATCATCTCCTTCTCCAGTAGCTTCAGCCCATGCTCTAACATCATCTTCTAAATACATCATATCCAGCATGTCTTGAGAGCCTAAACGAGTTAACATTCTCCATGCTATTACTTTTACAGCATCTATTTCACTCCACATACTGTCATTTAAACAGTGCCAGTGATTAGCCTCCATATTATCTGGATTTTCAATTTGATCCATACAAGTAGCACAAACTAAAATATTCCCTTCAGCACCTTTACTAGCTGTTGGAGGGACTTCATATATGTTTAAATTATCCGAAGCACTGCAAAGTTCACATTGATTGCCACTTCTTTCTTGCAGTTCGTTTTCTATACACATACTCTTGTTAGTTATGTTTCCAAATATAATGTAAAAAGCTATAAAGCTTCTTCTGTTTTACTTGAACCTTCTATTAATTTATTTAGTTCTTTTAATTCATTTTCTGTAAAAGACCGGTACTTTCCGACTTGTAAATTTTCTAAAGTAATATTCATTATTCGAATACGCTGTAATGCTTTTACTTCATATCCTAAGTGTTCACACATTCTGCGTATTTGGCGGTTTAAGCCTTGAGTTAAAATAATTTTAAAAGTTGTGTCATTGATTTGTTCAACTTTACAATTATCAGTAACCGTATCTAAAATGGGAATTCCATTGCTCATTTTTTGAATAAAATCATTGTTAATTGTTTTGTTTACAGTAACAATATATTCTTTTTGATGGCTGTTTTTTGAACGTAGTATTTTGTTTACGATATCACCATCATTGGTTAAAAATATTAAGCCTTCACTTGGTTTGTCTAATCTTCCAATGGGGAAAATACGTTCAGGGTAATTAATGTACTCAATGATATTTCCTTTAATGTGAAGTTCTGTGGTGCAGGTAACCCCGACAGGTTTGTTAAAGGCAATGTAAATCTTCTCCACTTTTTTGGTTATGATTTTACCATTTACAGTTATTTCATCATTAGCTGAAACCTTTGTTCCTAATTCAGGAATTTTACCATTGACTCTTACTCTACCTGCTTCAATTAGTTTATCTGCCCCTCTTCGAGAGCAGTAACCTGTTTCTGATATGGCTTTATTTAATCGCTTAGTTTCCACTTATTCAATATGTGAATTTTACTCAAAAATAAGGATAATGACCTTTAATTAAATTTGTTAATCTGCTTCTTTTAAATTGATTATTTTTGATTATCCTAAAAGTATAAAAATGAGAAACTTAATTGTTATAATATTACTCTTATTCACAGTAGTAACAAATGCGCAAACAAGTCTTAATATGAGTTTGGCATATCAATGGAATGATTCTTCCTTGCCATCATCTTTCGCTCATGACAACACTTATAACGAAATATGGGGTTACGAAAAAAATGGTAGAGAATATGCTATTATTGGAACAACTGTGGGCACACATATTTTTGATATAACGGATGTAAACAATGTTGATACTGTTGACTTTATTCCAGGAAGAGTTCAGGGTGGTCAAATAATTCATAGAGATTATGACACGTATCAAGATTACTTATATATTGTATGTGATGAAGGTGCTAGCTCACTTCAAATAGCAGATTTAACATTTTTACCAGATTCTGCACCTTTGGTTTATGATGATAATGCATTAATTATTAAATCTCATAATATTTTTATTGATACAGCTTCGGGGTTATTGTACACTTGTGCGGGAGAAACAAATTTGGGTAATAATGATTTATCTATATATTCTTTAGCAGGAAACCCAACAAATCCACAATTTCTTCTTAATTGCTCTAATGATGTTCCTTTTTGGAATAGCACTATTGGCAACGTTCATGATATATATGTTAGAAATGACACGGCATATTGTAATGCTGGAATGAATGGTTTATTTGTGGTAGATTTTACTAATATCTCAAATGCTCAATTAATAGGTTCTTTAACGAATTATGTACAACAGGATTATAATCATTCTGGTTGGTTACATTCTAGTGGCAGTTACTATGCTTTGGCTGATGAAGATCATGGTAAGGATGTTAAAATTATTGATGTTTCTGATTTATCAAATATGACAGTAATTGATACTATAGGTTCTAATGTGGTTCAAAGTCTTTCTATACCTCATAATCTTATTTTTTATGGAGACAATCTTTACATGAGTTATTATTTTGATGGTGTTTATGTGTTTAACACTTCAGATGTAAACAACATTAGTTTAGCGGGATATTATGATACTTCTACACGGCCTCATCAAGACGGTGTTTATCAAGGCTGTTGGGGAGTTTATCCATTTTTACCTTCAGGAAAGATATTGGCTTCAGACATGCAGGAAGGATTGTTTGTTTTTGATGTTACTTTTCCTACAGGTGTTAATGAGAATGAATTTACAAGTGAATTTGCTTTTATAGTTTATCCAAACCCAACAAGCAGTGTAATTACAATTACAACAACCTTGTTTGAAAATTCAGTGTCATTTTCTATTATTGACATTAACGGCAAAGTGGTTAAAGAAGGTCAATTAACAAGAGCTCAAACAAGTCTTAACGTAGATAATTTATCTACAGGTGTTTATAGCCTCACATTAATACAACAGAATGGAAAAGTTACATCTAAGAAGTTTATTAAGAGGTAGGAGTTCTATTTATTTTCTAAATAAAATTCATCTAACTCTTTAGTAAATCTAGCTTTATCACTTTCTGGTAAAAAGGAATATTGAAAAGAGTTTCGAGCTAATTGGTAGAGATCTTCTTTGGTTAGATTTAATGCTTTTTGAGTGTCAATATAATTCTGAYTGATTTGTCCACCAAAGTAAGCAGGATCATCAGAGTTAATGGTAGTTTTTAATCCTAAATCCATCATTTTTTTAAGAGAATGGTCTTTTAAGTTATTGATAACTCGTAAAGCTGTATTAGAAAGTGGACAAACAGTTAATGCTAAATCACGTTTAATAATTTCTTGCACTAAAGCATCATCTTGCAAGCAATTGTTACCATGGTCTATTCTTTTTACTTTTAAAAGGTCTAACGCTTCCCATATATAAGAAGCATCCCCTTCTTCCCCCGCGTGAGCAACGGGAATGTATCCTTCTGCTACTGATGCTTTAAAAACTCTTTTAAATTTTGATGGTGGATTTCCTTTCTCAGAAGAGTCTAAACCAACTGCAGTAATTTTAGCCTTAAAAGGAAGTGATTGCTTTAATGTTTTAAAAGCAGCTTCTTCTGATAAATGGCGTAGGTAGCTCATAATTAATAATGCAGAAACATCTAAATTTTGTTTAGCATCTTCAATAGCTTTGCTAATTCCATTAATTACTGTTTCAAAAGCCACCCCTCTTTCAGTGTGAGTTTGAGGGTCAAACATAATTTCTGTATGACGAACATTTTGCTCAGCACATATTGTCAAATAAGCATAGGTTAAGTCGTAAAAATCTTGTTCAGTAATTAGAACACTAGCTCCTTGATAATAGATGTTTAAAAAATCTTGTAAGCAATCAAAAGAATAGGCTTCCTTTAATTCTTCAATAGATTTATATTTTAAGGATATATTGTTACGTTGTGCTATTTCAAATAATAATTTAGGTTCAAATGTTCCCTCAATATGTAAATGAAGCTCTGCTTTTGGAAGGTTTTCGATAAAGGTTCTCATTGGGGTTTATTAGTACTAAAAAAAGGAAGCAAAATGCTTCCCTTTTTGTGTTAGTTTTTTTTGACAACACTTCGACAGGCTCAGTGTGACAAAAAGAAATAATTATTTTTTTACAGCGTCAATTACTGCTTTAAAAGCTTCTGGATGGTTCATTGCTAAATCAGCTAACACTTTTCTGTTTAACTTGATGTCTTTCTTAGCAACTTCTCCCATAAATTTAGAGTAAGACATGCCGTGTAATCTTACACCGGCATTAATACGCTGAATCCATAAGGCTCTAAAGTTTCTTTTCTTTTGTTTTCTTCCTGTGTATGCGTATTCATGAGCTTTTTCAACTGCATTTTTAGCTACTGTCCATACATTTTTTCTTCTACCAAAGTAACCTTTGGCTAGTTTCATTATTTTTTTTCTTCTTGCTCTTGAAGCTACTGAATTTGTTGATCTTGGCATTTTAATTTACGTTTTTTGGTAGATAGTGTTCGTTTCAGAATCTTAAAACTATATACCTGGTTTTGTACTTTAATTAATTTACGATAACCGATATCGTTAACATAACTAGGATTATATTCCTAATTGTAATTTTATACTTTTAGTGTCAGCTTTAGAAACTAAACCACTTTTAGTTAAATTACGCTTTTGTTTAGTCCCCTTCTTCGTTAAGATATGACTTTTAAAAGCATGTTTCCTTTTGATTTTCCCCGTCCCAGTGATTCGGAATCTTTTTTTAGCACTGGAGCCGGTCTTCATTTTTGGCATACTATATAATTTATTTTAATTTATTACTTATTTTTCTTTTTAGGAGATAAGTACATGAACATTCGTTTACCATCCATTTTTGGTAAAGCTTCTACTGTTGCAATATCTTCTAATTCTTGTGCTAACTTTAATAAAAGGATTTGCCCTCTATCTTTAAAGATGATTGTTCTACCCTTAAAGAAAACAAATGCTTTTACTTTAGCACCTTCTTCAATAAACTTGCGAGCATGTTTTGTTTTAAATTCAAAATCATGGTCGTCTGTATTTGGCCCAAATCGTATTTCTTTCAAAACCATTTTTTGAGCTTTTGCTTTAATTTCTTTTTGTTTCTTTTTTTGATCGTAAAGAAACTTTTTATAATCAATTATCTTACAAACAGGAGGTTTAGCATTTGGCGAAATTTCAACTAAATCCAACTCTTGCTCATCGGCAAATTTTAGAGCTTGTTCAATTGAATATACATCTGGTTCAACTCCGTCAGCAATTACTCTTACTTCTTTAGCGAGTATTTTTTCGTTTATTTTGTGAGGATCTTCTTTTTTTACAAATCTACGTCTACCTCTATGTGAAAATCTTTTAGCTATGGTTTCTCTGTTTTAATTAATTATTACTTAAATCGTTTTCTATTTCTTTATTTACTAATTCTGCAAACGCTTTTTCGGTAAATTCACCTAAGTCTCCTTTTCCGTGTTTCCTTACTGCTAAAGTGCCAGATTCAATTTCTTTCTCTCCAATAATTAGCATGTAAGGCACTTTTTTAACCTCCGCATCTCTAATTTTTCTCCCTACTTTTTCGTTCCTATCGTCAACGAATCCGCGAATATCGTAATTATTTAATGAATTTAAAATGTTTTTACACGATTCATTGTATTTTTCACTAACCGGTAAAATAGCAACTTGGTCAGGTGTTAACCATAATGGGAAATTTCCAGCACAATGTTCTATCAATACAGCCACAAATCTTTCCATAGAACCAAAAGGTGCACGGTGTATCATTACTGGTCTGTGCATCTCGTTATCACTGCCCTTGTATTCTAATTCAAAACGCTCAGGTAAATTATAATCTACTTGTATTGTTCCTAATTGCCAAGTTCTACCCAAGGCATCTTTTACCATAAAATCTAGCTTAGGCCCATAAAAAGCTGCTTCACCAGTTTCTACAACAGTATTTAAACCTTTTTCTTTTGCAGTTTCAATAATTGCTTGTTCTGCTTTTTCCCAATTTTCGTCAGAACCAATGTATTTTTCTTTATTGTCGGGGTCTCTTAAAGATATTTGGGCAACATAGTCTTGAAATTTGAAGGTTTTAAAAACATATAAGACTAAATCAATAACATTTTTAAATTCTTCAACTATTTGATCTGGTCTACAAAATATATGGGCATCATCAACCGTAAAGCAACGAACTCGAGTTAACCCGTGTAATTCTCCACTTTGCTCGTAACGGTAAACGGTACCAAATTCTGCATATCTTATTGGTAAATCTTTGTAAGATCTTGGTGATGAATTGTAAATCTCACAGTGGTGAGGGCAGTTCATTGGTTTCAGCATGAATTCTTCCTCTTCATGTGGAGTATTAATTGGCTGAAATGAATCTTCACCATATTTATCCCAATGTCCAGAAGTTACATATAAATCTTTATGTCCAATATGTGGAGTCATAACAGGTAAATACCCTGCTTTTAATTGTGCTTTTTTTAAGAAATTTTCTAGTCTTTCTCTAAGTGCAGTTCCTTTAGGTAGCCATAACGGTAAACCTTGCCCCACTTTTTGAGAAAAAGTAAACAATTCTAATTCTTTACCTAATTTCCTATGGTCGCGAAGTTTTGCTTCTTCTAAAACTTCTAAGTATTCAGTCAACATTTTTTGTTTAGGAAAGCTAATTCCATAAACACGAACCAATTGATTTTTGGTTTGGTCAGCTCGCCAATAAGCTCCAGCCACACTCATTATTTTAATGGCTTTTACAATTCCAGTGTTTGGAATGTGACCACCTCTACATAAATCAGTAAAATCTGAATGATCACAGAAAGTAATTTCTCCGTCAGTTAAGTTTTCAATTARCTCAACTTTATATTCGTTTCCTTCTTTTTTGTATTTAGCTAAAGCATCAGCTTTAGAAACATCACGTAAGTTAAAATCAACTTTTTCTCTAGCCAATTCTAAAAACTTGTCCTCTATCTTTTTAAAATCTGCTTCATGGATTGTTTGATCACCAGAATCAACATCATAATAAAAACCATTTTCTATAGCAGGACCAATAGTTAATTTAATTCCTGGATACAATTTTTCTAAAGCTTGAGCTAATATGTGAGCAGAAGAATGCCAAAAAGCTTTCTTTCCTTCATCATCATTAAATGTAAATAAAGTAACGCTAGCATCAGTAGTAATTGGGGTGGTAACTTCAACTGTGTTGCCGTTTACACTTGCAGAAATTACATTTCTGGCTAATCCTTCACTAATACTCATGGCAACATCCATAGCAGTAACTCCTGCTTGGTATTCTTTTACTGCACCATCTGGTAATGTTACTTTTATCATTTAACTTAAAATTTAAGAACGGCAAAGTTAAATATTTGAGTGATAAGACAAGTAAGAATAAGTTATTTTTACTGTATCTTTAAATAATTCTAATTATGATATCACAAACTACATTTAAATGAAAAAATATTTAGCTTTTCTTGGCTCTTTAATATTGATTATTGCAGTTTCAGCCCAAAACAGATATTTGGTTTCTTTAACTGATAAAGGAAATGTATCTAGTATTAATATTGATGATGTATTAAGCCCGAGAGCAATTAAAAACCACATTAAAAATGGAGTAATGCTTAATGAACTAGACTTTCCTGTTCAACAAACATATCTTAATAAATTATCTGAATTAGGTAGTGTTATCAAGATTTCTAAATGGTTAAATGCTGTCATAATAACATCTTCAGCACCAAGTCAAACCATTTTAAATTTACCTTTTGTGTCAGCAATTGAAGTATTAGCGACTGGTCAAACTTACACAAAAGGTAAATTTAAAATAGAAGATAAACTTAATGAGAATAAAACATTAAATTATGATAGTACATTTCAGCAAAACACGCAAATTGGAGTTGATTGTATTCATGATAAAGGATTTTTAGGAGAAAATGTACTACTAGCAATTTTAGATGCTGGATTTCAAGGAATGGATACTATTCTTGCCTTTGATTCTCTATTTCTTGAAAACAGGGTAGTAGATATGTATGACTTTGTTGATGATGATGTAACTGTTTTTGAAAAACATTTTCATGGAACTTGGGTTTCTTCTGTAATTGCAGGAAACCAAGTTAATTATATTGGATCCGCTCCACACGTTAGTTTGTGTTTATATATTACAGAAGATGTAACTAGAGAAGTACATGAAGAAGAATTCGATTTAGTACGTGGATTAGAACGTGCGGATTCTGTTGGAGCAGATTTAGTAAATATTTCATTAGGTTATTTTACGTTTGATACTTTACAAGGAGATTATACTTATTTGAATATGGATGGGCAAACTACAATTTCAGCTTTAGGAATTCAGGCTGCAACAAGTAGGGGATTAGTTATTGTAACTTCAGCAGGTAATAGTGGACCTAATAACATTGCTACACCATGCGATGCTGATAGTATATTATGTGTTGGAGCAACAGATACCAACAATGTTATAGCTTCCTTTTCTTCCGTTGGTCCTTCTGCAGATGGTAGGGTAAAACCAGATGTTGCAGCAACAGGAAAAAATGCAATGTGTGTTGATACTGATGGGACTATTAGGCGCTGCAATGGCACCTCATTTTCTTCTCCAATTACCTGTGGTATGGTGGCTTGTTTAATGCAATCTCACCCGACTTTAACTATGATGGATATTGTTAATTCTGTTAGGCAGAGTGGGCACCAATATAGTACACCTGATAATTTATATGGTTATGGAATACCTAATGCTTGTATAGCAGATTCTTTATTAACGTTACTTGAAGTGCCCATTGGAATTAAAGAAATGAAATTAGAAAGTGATTTTGATATTTACCCAAACCCATCTAATGATTATATAACTATTGCGTCTTTTGAAGGTATTGAATTAGTCGAGTTCTATTCAATGCAAGGAAAATTGGTAAAACAAATAAAATTAAGTGAGAGCAATTCTGTTTTGATTAATTGTAATGACTTAGAAAAAGGAATTTACCTTGTTCAAGTAAATCATTCTATGCACCATCGTTTGATAATTCAGTAATTCAAATGGAATCAAAAATTATTGATTACCTCCAAAAGAATAAAGTATTAACTATAGCTACTTCGGTTAATAACCAGCCCTATTGCGCCAATTGTTTTTATGTATTTGATGAGATGGATAAAACACTCATATTCTTGTCAGATAACAAGACCAGGCATATAAAAGAAGCAATACAAAACAACGAGATAGGAGGTAGCGTACAGAATGGAGTAACTACTGTAACTAAAATACAAGGGATTCAGTTTACGGGTAAATTCATCAGCCCTACAGAAGAACAAGCTAAAGGCTACTATAAAACGTATTATCAAAAATTTCCTTTTGCAAAGGCTAAGCCATCTCTAATTTGGGCAATACAACTCAACTGGGTTAAAATGACAGACAACACCTTAGGTTTTGGAAAGAAGTTAATTTGGGAAAAGTAATTGTGATTTTTCGTTTAACGCTTAGGCTAAGAAATCGTAGAGGAGTTTGAAACTCTGCCCTTTCAATTTAGCACTTAGCCAAGCCAAATATTTTTATAATTAATTTTCTTTTTTCGTTATCAAAATTTTGGTTTGGCGGTTTTCAATCAAAGCTCTGAACTTCCAATTTACCACCAAAACCCCTATGTTTTTTAGCCATTGTTAGCTGCTGCCTTTTAATTTTTCTTTTATGGATATTACTTTTATATGATTAGCTTCAAATTTTCCGAGATAAATATCAAGTGCTTTTTGATAATAGTCTTTAGCGATTTTAGGTTGTTTTTCTTTTTTAGCTAAATCTCCAAAGGCTGTATAAATGTCTGCAAAAATATCGTGTTTAATGTCAAAGAATTGTTTGCTGATGTCTAATGATTTAGTTAACATTTCTTTCACTTCTTTAAACTTCTTTTGCTCTATTTTTAGACTGGCATAGTTTAAATATACTACTGCTGTAAATGGATGGTTCTCTGTAAATATTTCTTTGTGTAGCTTTAGTGTTTGGATGAATAAAGAATCTGCTTTTTTATATTCTTTTTTTGCAGTCATTATAAGTCCAAGTCCGTTTAATGCAAGAGCATAAGTTGCTGTGGATTGTAGTTCAAATTCCTTATTAATTTTTATTGTCTTTTGATAAAGAGAATCAGAAATATTGTAATTACCAATATAATAGTTGATATATGCAGCATTATTTATTAAGCCTGTTACAGCTGGATTATCAAGGTCAACAAAGTAATTTGCAATAGACATTGAACTGTCAGAATGATTTTTTGCTTTACCGAACTTTGCAAGTATTATTTCAAGGTCAGCCAAACTAGATAGAACTTCTGGTATTTTATTATTTCTTTCTCCAAGTTCATTGATGTAAGTTGTGAGTACTTGGTGATATTTTATTTCAGATTCTTGATAATTTCCAAGTTCTTTATCAAGGTGTGCATCTACTTTCAGGTAATTGGCTAATCGGGCACTATTTTCCCCATAGTTTTCAACTGTTATATCTATTCCTTTGCTCAAGAAATTCCTTGCTTTATCATATTCTGCAAGTGTAATTTTCACCTGAGCTAATATTAAGTAGTTTTCTGCTATGTTTTGACTTGTTGGTTCTAGAATGCCTTTGTAACAATCTAGGCATTCGAGAAGAACTTCATCAGCTTTTCTATATTGACTTAATTTATAAAAATAAAGTCCTTCATATAAGTTTGTATTACAAAAATGAACGGAAGTCTTATCAACTACTTTAAAGGTTTTTTCAATATAGAATTTAGCTTGTTCTAAGCTGTCAGTTCGTAGATGATTTTTTATTAGGTTGTGATAGTTTTCAATTATATCTTTTCTGTTTTCTTCATCTAAACTGTCTTTTTGGAGAATTATAACTGCTGTTTTATAAAATAGATTAGAATATCCGAATTCAGCCTGTTCAGACATTGATTCGGCAAGATTGCTATAGAAAATTGCTACATTCCTGTCAGTTGTGTCCTTAATAGCTTGATATTGTTCTATTGCTTCAACAAAAAGAGAATCTGCATATTCATAATTGTATAGTTTTTTGTAGCAGAGGGCGAGTAAATTTTTAGAGTAAACCTGTTCAATCTTCCAATATTCAGATTTGCGTTCATAATTCGTAAGTGTCTTATCTGATTTAATATAATAATTTAAAGCCTGTTCATATTGTTTATTTTTATAATGTTCATCTGCTTTGCATTTATATGCTTTATGTAGATTGCTAAACGTTCCACTTATTTGCCAAAGTTGGCTTTGGCTTGAATATTCTTGCATTAAATCGGTGTATTCATTATTTAATGAGTCTTTTTGGTTTTCCAATGGTACACCAAGCCAAGTCTTTCCTGCGTCATTTGCTTTTAAGGCAAATTGAATTGCTCTGTCACATTCGCCTTTATCAAGAGCATCTTCACATTCTTCGGTATAATCAAACATTCGTATGTTAGCCTGAATATAATCACGTCCATTATTAAGTGAGTAAAGAATAGTTCTATATGGTTTGAATGATATTGGAGTGTATGTAAAAAAAGAGGTTACTGATAGAATAACTAATGAGCGTATAAAAATTAATTTAATACTTCTAAAATTGGTATCTGATTTTCTTTTTAGAAATAAGAAACCTAATAAGAATATAACTAGTAGTCCATTTGCAATAGGAAGGAAATAGTAATAAGATTCTTTATTTACCCATATCAAAAAAGGCAAGTTGAAAAGCGAAAATGAAAGAACTATCCCCGATATTATTGAGATTGCAATTCTTTTATTTTTTTTTGCTTCAAAGAGCCAATAGCCCCCAATAAGATAAGAAGCAGATAATAGCCAAGTTGTAAGAGCAAGCAATGCACTTTTTCCTGGAAATGCCAATAGTTGAAGCACGAATGCAACACCAAAAATGATTAATATTATTTTTTCGTATCGTTTCATTATCGTTTTTGTGGTTGCAGCTAACGCTTTTGTTGGAAGCGTTTTAATGTTCTTTACATTAAAGTGTTAAACGAAGTTAGTCTTTTTTAGTGAGAAAGTCAAGTAGATAAAAAATGCCTAACTAATATAGTTAGGCATTAATTTTAATGTTTTTTTTCAGAAGGAGGACTTTTTTGTTCTCCATCTCTAGGTGATTTATGATCTCTAATTTTTTTAAGGAGGTCACGTTTAAAGCCTTGGTTTGCTCTATAGAGTTTTGCTACTTTTTTTATAGGGAGCACAGCTTTAAACTTAGCATGGTACTGTTTTTTAATGTCTAATTCCTTTTGCTCCATTATAATATGATTGTCAACCATTTTTTCAACTTCAGAATTAGATAGCTCTGTATTAGACTTAATACCTCTGTGAGCTTCTTTACGTTTTTTACGCATAGCATCCATCTTAGCTTCAAACTCATTGTAAACAGGCCAAAATTTTTGAGCTTCTTCGCTAGTGAGGCTAAGTTTGTTGGTGATGTAGCCAATTTTCATGGTTTTAATTTTTTCTTTACTTGGCCTTTTGTTTTTTTCTCCTTGTCCAAATACTAAAGTAGATAAGAGTAGAGCAAGAGTAAGTGTTGTAATTGTTTTTATATTTTTCATAATCATTGTTTTATAAGGGTTATAATTCTTCTATGATTGAGTTGATATCGATATCGTTTTCTAATAAATAATTAATGTATTCCTCGGTGTCAGTTGAGGTGTCAATTTCATCTTCTTCTATTAATTCTGCATAGGATTCATAGACTAAATAGTCATCTATTTCTATATAAACTTCTTCTAATATTAGTTCGCATAATTGCTCATTAGTTAGTCCTTCTTCTATGCTGTTACTATTCATATTGAATACAATAAATAATAATACTGCGAACATTGAAATAGGCACTAAAACCTTGTATGACAATTTGTCAAATAAAAATTGTAATTTATTAGTATTCACATTTTTAGATGAAATTACTTCAGGTAAAACTTCAAAGTAATTATTTGGAGTAGAAAAATGATTTATTTTCTCAATTTTTGAGAGAAAAGGAGCTTCATTTTTCAAATTATCTGATATGGTTTTTTTGTTTTCCATTTGCTTCTTTGACTGTTTTTTTTCAAAAAGGTTTAATCTTCTTTAATATAATTTTCTATTTTTTTTACTGCATGATGATAAGAAGCTTTTAGTGCTCCAATAGATGTATCTAAAATAGTTGACATTTCTTCATATTTCATTTCACCATAATATTTCATGTTAAAAACTAATCGTTGTTTTTCTGGTAAGGTTAAAATTGCTTTTTGCAATATTAATTGTATTTCATCTCCACTATAATTTTCATCACTTGCTAAGTGTTCTGATAATTCATGTTCTACATCAACTATAGAAATAAAAAATCGTTTTCTTTTCTTGTTTAAGAAAGTGATGGCTTCATTAGTTGCTATTCTATAAAGCCAAGTGTATAGCTTTGCTTCTTCTTTAAAGTTATGAAGTCCTTTCCAAGCTTTTACTAAAGTATTTTGAACTACATCATCAGCATCCTCATGAACAATAACCATTCTTCTTATGTGCCAGTAAAGTCTTTCTTGGTGTTTCCTAACAATAAGGTTGTATGCATAGTTCCGAGAATCTTCTTCTCGAAACATACTTAGTAATTTATCGTCAGAATAATGTTCCATATATAAACCAAAAAAGTCCACCAACAATATGCTAGCGGACTTTATTTTTTTATTTTGAGTTTAAAATTATCTTTTTCGAGCAATTGCTTTTTCGGCAGCAACTACAATCGCATCGGCATTTAAACCATATTTTTCCATTAATTGATCTGGAGTTCCACTTTCTCCAAAACTATCATTTACAGCAACATATTCAATAGGCATAGGATTATTGTGGCTTATTACTTGAGCAATGCTATCACCTAACCCTCCATTTTTCATATGTTCCTCAGCAGTTACCACACATTTTGTTTTGTTTGCTGAATCTAAGACTGCAATTTCATCCAAAGGTTTAATGGTATGAATATTTATAACCTCAGCACTAATTCCTTTTTCTTCTAAAATTTCACAAGCTTGTAATGCTTCCCATACCAAATGACCAGTAGCAAAAATACTTACATCAGTTCCTTCTTGTAATAGAATGGCTTTACCAATAATAAAAGGTTCATTCATAAATACAGGTACTTTTGGTCTTCCAAAACGCAAGTAAACAGGACCTTTATGATCAGCAATTGCTTTAGTAGCAGCCTTAGTTTGGTTGTAGTCACAAGGATTGATTACAGTCATTCCTGGCAACATTTTCATCATACCAATATCTTCTAACACCTGATGGGTTGCACCATCTTCTCCTAATGTTAGTCCAGCATGTGAAGCACATATCTTTACATTTTTCCCTGAATAAGCAATAGATTGCCTTATTTGATCATACACTCTGCTSGTAGARAARTTRGCAAATGTTCCTGTAAAAGGAATTTTACCRCCAATAGTCATYCCWGCAGCTATKCYAATCATATTTGCYTCAGCAATACCAATTTGAAAAAATCGATCTGGATTTTCWTTTTCAAAATCGTTCATTTTTAAWGATCCAGTAAGRTCAGCACAAAGWGCTACAACRTYTTTRTTTTCTCKYCCKAGTTCAGTYAAYCCATCTCCAAAGCCTGAWCGAGTRTCTTTTTTTTCTGTGTAAGTGTATTTTTTCATTTTTTTATCTGTTTCTAAATTTGGTAAAAGGTCTGACATGGCATAGCTTTTTTAATTAAAGTTTTACTTGAGTTGAGGAACCAGATTTTACAGTAAATCTTTTCTCTTTTGTATAAATAACTTGTTTAACGTTATAACCTCTATAAACAACTCTATAGTTGCCAGGCTGTAATACGATTGTTTCTCGATTTGTATGTGGAGAAACATTATAAATCCACTCTAGCTTAYTATTATTTTCTAAAAACACACTTGTAACTCCTTTGCTTGGGAGATAAAAAGTGGCGATTCCAGGTTCAGGAATAAATACTTTTGTGGTATGGTTTTGCTTAATATTAACATCGTTTACGTACATTCTTGGAAGTGTTAATATTTCAAGATTGTAGTTGCCAGTAATGTATTTAGTGACTTCTTCAAAATTCTGGATGTAAAGCGTTTTCATCTTCCCTGATTGCCTGACAATACAGTTAAGTTCGTCATACTCGTTCATTCCGTTCATTTTTAATTTTAAATGGCCTTGAGGAGCATCTAAGGCGATAATATTATGGACACCAGGCTTAATGGTGATACTGTCTTTACTTATTGATGGTAATGTGTGAACCGTTAAATCATATTTAAAAGCAGGGTCTAATGGGATTGTGTCAGGATTTCCTCTATGATTAATGGTATGAATGAAATTGTATTTTATGGCTTTGGAATGATTGTCATAAAATGTCATGTTTACATCAGTTTCGGTTGGATAACCGGAAGCATCTAACAAATTAACTTGAACAGTAGTGTTGTTCATTGCTTGAGAAATTACCACATTCAAAATATTTTTAAATGATTCTTCATCTTTGGTTTCATAAAATGTTCCTACACATCTAAAAGCTTCAATAGTTTCTATATCTAATCCCATCCCAATCACAAAAGGTTTTAATGTAACGCCATTTTTTTGTAGTGCTAGTGCAACAGCACAAGGATCTCCTTCGCATTCTTCTATTCCATCAGTAATTAAAATAATAATGTTGCGGCAATTTGTACAAGGCGGAAAATCATTTTTAGTTTGTTCTAAAGAGTATGCTATTGGTGTTGTTCCTTGWGGGTRTAAANWAMCTAAKTNTWKYTTTRATTTTATCRTARCTRTTYGGGCTAAAWGGAACTTCTARTTTRGTGTCTTCACAACTTCTRTTGCCWGCAGCWACASAGWATTGRTGGCCRTAAACCCKYAWWGCTACYTCTAAATTATCTATAGGTTTTAAGCTATCCATTAAGTTGCTGATAAGACGAGAAGCAACTTTCATTTTTTGCTCTTTATCCCATCTGCCGAGCATGCTTTGCGAAGCATCTAACAGAAAAAGTATTCTTGTTTTTTGCTGGATTTGGGAATAGGAGTTTGTGGCAAAGAAAAGAATCAGTGCTACTAGAGTAAGCTTGATATGTTTTTTTATTTTTTCCAGTGTCTCGTTTTTGGTTTATGGTGTTTTGTATCGGTGTATTAAAATCTATACACTAAAAACAAAATACCAAAAACTAATAATCCCCTAAAGTTTCTTCTAATTGTCCTAAGGCATCAGCCAATTGCTCATCATTGGGTGCATTTCCATGCCATTTATGCGTACCCATCATATAATCGACACCTTGACCCATTTCRGTCTTCATTATTATCATAACGGGTTTTCCTTTTCCTAAGTGTGTTTTTGCTTCGTTTAGTTTATTAACTACTTCTTGCATATCATTTCCATTCATATCCATCACGTCCCATCCAAAAGCTTGCCATTTTGCGTGGATGTCTCCCAAATCCAGTACATCACTAATATCACCATCTATTTGTTTGTGATTGTAATCTATGGTAGAGATGAGGTTGTCAATTTTATTGTGAGCTGCATACATTGCGGCTTCCCAAATTTGGCCTTCTTGAATTTCACCGTCTCCATGAAGTGTGTAAATAATGCCATCATCATTGTTTAATTTTTTTGTTTGAGCAGCTCCAATTGCAACAGATAATCCTTGGCCTAAAGAACCGCTAGCAACCCTTATTCCTTCTAACCCTTCGTGAGTAGTTGGGTGACCTTGTAATCTAGAGTTTAATTTCCTAAAGGTACTAAGCTCATTAACTGGAAAATATCCAGAACGTGCCAGCGTACTATAAAAAACAGGGGAGATATGTCCGTTAGAAAGGAAGAAGATATCTTCATTGGTTCCGTCCATGTTAAAATTAGAAGAATTATGATTCATAATTTCAAAATAAAGGGCTACAAAATAATCAGCACAGCCTAAAGAACCTCCTGGATGTCCTGAACTGACTGCATTTACCATTCTTACAATGTCTCTTCTTATTTGAGTTGCTGTTTTTTCTAGTTCAACGATTGTTGGCATTTTTTAGTAGTTTTTAGTGAGTAATCTAGGTTTCAAAAGTAGTTCAATTCAAAAATAAATTAGAGAATTAAAAGAGAATTTAACTACGAGTTTTTAACAATTTTGGATATAAAAAAGTGATTGTTAATAAGACCTTATAGAAGTGATTTAACCCCATTTAATTAACGGTAATTTAGCGTTAAATGAGGTTAGAGAAAATTATATTGATTGGATTGATTGTGGTGTTTGTTATTACAAGTGCATTTGTAAAACCCATATCAGGTATTGTTGTTACAAATGATGAAAATGATCCTCCTTTTTTAGAAATAGCAACCGATTGGGCAGATTCTATTTTTAACACTCTTTCACCAGATGAAAGAATAGGTCAGTTATTTATGGTGGCTGCATATTCAAATAAAGATTCAACTCATATTAAGCGGATACAAAATTTAATCTATAATCAAAAAATAGGCGGAATAATATTTATGCAAGGAGGTCCACTTAGACAGGCTGAACTAGTTAATAGTTATCAGAGGATATCAAAAGTTCCATTAATGATTTCTATTGATGGTGAGTGGGGATTGGCTATGAGGTTGGATAGTACAGTTAAATACCCTTGGCAAATGACTCTAGGAGCTATTCAAGATGAGCAGTTGATTTATAAAATGGGTGTTGACATTGGAAATCAATGTAGGCGATTAGGAATTCATGTGAATTTTGCTCCTGTGGTTGATGTAAATGTGAATCCTAAAAACCCGATTATCAATGCTCGCTCTTTTGGTGAGAATAGAGAAAATGTTGCCAGCAAGGGAATTGCTTATATGAAAGGAATGCAATCGGTTAATGTAATGGCAAATGCCAAGCATTTTCCTGGTCATGGAGATACGGATAAAGATTCTCATAAATCATTACCAACTATTAATCATTCAAAAGCAAGGATGGACTCTGTAGAGTTGTATCCATTTTACAAATTAATTGAAAATGGATTGGCAAGTATTATGGTGGCTCATTTGTATATTCCAGCTTATGTAAAGGAATATAATATGGCTACTACATTGTCTAAAAATGTAGTAACTGATTTGTTGCAAGATTCTTTGGGTTTTAAAGGATTGATTTTTACTGATGCTCTTAGTATGAAAGGAGTTAGCTCTCTTTATCGATCAGGAGTTGTTGACTTAAAAGCTCTTTTGGCAGGAAATGATGTATTGTTGTTTTCTGAGAATGTGGAGTTAGGTATCGCTGAAATAAACAAGGCTATTGTAAATGGAGAGATAACACGAGAAGAAGTTGATAAAAGGTGTTTGAAAATTTTAAGAGCCAAACAGTGGGAAGGATTAGGAAACTATAAAAAGGTTGAACTTAAAAATCTATACAATGATTTGAACAAAAGGGATTATGAATTATTAAATAGAAAATTGTCAGAAGCTTCATTAACTGTTCTGCTGAATAAAGGAGGCATATTACCTTTAAAAAAATTAGAGACATTAAAAGTAGCTTCTTTATCTATTGGAGAAGGAGGCATTAACGAATTTCAAAATACCTTATCACTATACAATCAAGTAGATCATTTTACCATTAAAGAATTAAAAAGTAAAAAGAATGCCGATTTGTTGGACACTTTGAGAATGTACAATACCATTATTGTATCTATCCACAAATCCAATAAAAACCCTTGGAAAAGTTACAAAATAGCAGCAGGAACAAAAGATATGATATCCAACTTAGCACTTAATAATAAAGTGATATTAACTATTTTTGCTAATGCATACAGTTTACTTGATTTTAGATCTGCTGAAAAAGTTGATGGTTTAATAATGGCTTACCAAAACAGTAGTTATGCGAATCAAGCAGCTGCACAATTAATTTTCGGTGGAATAGGAGCTAATGGAAGGTTGCCAGTAAGCGTTTCAAATACGATAAAGGAAGGAGCTGGAATTGATGTAGAACCTATTAATCGTTTTAAATATACGGTGCCTGAAGAAGTTGGAATTAATTTGAAAGACTTGTATCGAATTGACTCTATAGTAATGAGTGGAATTAATGAACACGCCTATCCTGGTTGTCAAATACTAATAGCAAAAAGTGGGAAAGTATTTTATAATAAATCTTTTGGACACCATACTTACGAGAGAAAACGTTCAGTTGTTAATTCAGATATTTATGACTTAGCCTCAGTAACAAAAATTAGCGCTTCCATACTTTCTGCAATGTGTTTGCGTGATGAAGGTAAATTTAGCTTAGACAATAACCTATGCGATTACTTGCCTGACTTAATTCCGGATTCATCTATCTACATTAACCTTAACCTAAGAGAGATTTTGGCTCATCAATCTGGTTTACAAGCATGGGTTCCATTTTATTTAAAAACCATGGTTAAAGGTATTCCTCGTTATGATATTTATAGCCTTGACTCTTCTGCAACTTATCCATTTCGAGTTGCTGAAAATTTTTACATCCATAAATATTATCCTGATACGATTTATCAACGAATTTTAAGAGGACCTCTTAAAGAAAAGAAATACCGTTATAGCGATTTGGGATACTATTTTATGATGAAAATAATTGAAAAGCAAACAGGAGAAAAACTCAAAGACTATGTAGGTAAAATTTACGCTCAAATGGGAATGTCTACGACTGGTTATATACCTCGTGAGCGATTTGACATTGATAGAATTCCACCAACAGAATATGATATGATTTTTAGAAAGCAACTGATTAAGGGAGATGTTCATGACCCAGGTTCGGCTATGCTAGGAGGAGTAGGTGGGCATGCAGGAGTTTTTTCTAATGCCAATGATTTGGCAAAGCTCATGCAAATGTATTTGAATGGCGGAACTTATGGCGGAGTTCGTTACATTAAAGACACTACGCTAAATGAGTTTACTAAATGTCAGTTTTGTTATGAAGAAAAAGAGAACAGGAGGGCAGCAGGATTTGACAAGCCTTTTTTACAAGGATATGGTGGTCCAACTTGTGATGGAATTTCTCAAAAAAGCTTTGGACATACGGGTTTTACAGGTACAATGGCTTGGGCAGATCCAGATGAAGAAATTGTGTACGTATTTTTATCAAATAGAGTTTATCCAGATGCAGACAATAAGAAACTGTTGAAAATGAACATTAGAACAAACATTCAGCAAGTGATTTATGAGGCCATAAAAAAAGGAAAAAATGGGAAGATTAACTGATAACGAGGTAGATTATAACCTTACAACATTAGAAGGTTGGGCTTTAGATGAAAATGAAAGTAGAATAATTAAGAGTTTTGTATTTAAAGACTTTAAAGAAGCCATAACAGCAATGGTTAAAATAGGCGAAGCGGCTGAAGAATTAGGGCATCATCCAGATTGGTATAATTCTTACAATAAGCTAAACATTAAGTTAAGTACGCACGATGCAGGAGGGATAACTATAAAGGATTTTGAATTGGCTAAAAGAATTGAAGATATTATTGGTCAACCGAAACAAAAGCGTCCAAGACTAAATTCTTAAAACTAGCTAGCTTCTAGGTAGCGATTATTACTATTAGAGCTTGAATTAATATGATTGAGAATGTCAACACTAAAATTAGAATAATAATGGTTTTTATGATTTAACGATTGAATTACTCCATTATAATTAGCATATTTTGGTGACAAGAAATAAATTTTGGCATGTTTAAAATTCAGCTTAATAGAATTAATGATGGAGTTGTAATCACTCTCATTAAAATACTGATCGATTACAATAATGTTTGGGTCGAAAATTTTTAATTCCAATAAATTTAAGTTATCAAAAGAAAAATCCAAGTTAACATCACTACGGGATAAATTAATATAGTCAACCAAGTAGCTTTGGTTAGAATTGCTAATGAAACAGAATTTTCGGGTACTATTGGTGATAATTTTCATAAAGAAGAAGTTAAATTAATAGCTATAATAAGAACGATTTAGAACCCTCAATGGTTGATTTTGATTTGCAAATTGTATATTTAACAATCAATTTTTAAGCTAAAAAACATGAAAAGAATAGTGATTTGCTCAGATGGAACGTGGAATAAGCCAGAAGAAGATTTAGAAAAAGATTTTCCGACAAATGTGTTAAAATTTTCAAGAGCAATAAAACCAATTGTAAATGACAAAGTGGTACARACAGTTTTTTATGATTGGGGAATAGGCTCATATCACTCTTCTACTGCTGGAGGAGCATTTGGACAAGGCTTAGATAAAAACATAAA
Organism: Flavobacteriales bacterium; assembly: GCA_002402165.1. Lineage (GTDB taxonomy): Bacteria > Bacteroidota > Bacteroidia > Flavobacteriales_E > Vicingaceae. The sequence goes on along the minus strand of NVVI01000003.1, from coordinate 90,544 downwards.
AGATTGCTACCGTTTTATAGTCCATAATTATGAAAAAGGAGATGAGTTATTCTTTTTTGGATTTAGCAGAGGGGCATATACAGTTAGGAGTTTGTGTGGGTTTATTAATAATTGTAGTATTTTGAAAAAGGAAAATGCTAAGATGATTAGTGGAGCTTTTAACTTGTATAAGAACAGTAAGTTTAAAGTTAATCATCCAATTTCTGTTCAATTTAGAAAAGAACATACTGTAAGTCAAAAAATAATAATAAAATTTGTTGGAGTGTGGGATACTGTTGGTTCAATGGGATTGCCAACAAGTATATTTGGTTTTATTAAACCTAAGAATTTATTTTATGATAATAAAATAGGTTCTAATATTGAGACAGCACGGCATGCACTAGCTATTGAAGAGGTTCGGAAAGATTTTGAACCAACCATATGGAAACAGGATAGCCAAAATAAGGTGGATTTAAAGCAAGTTTGGTTTGCTGGGAATCATTCTGATGTTGGAGGGAGTTATCAACCAGATAAAGATGGCAGAGTTTTGTCAGAAACCCCTTTGTTATGGATGAAGAAAGAAGCAGAAGCAAAAGGGTTAAAATTTCAAACACATATTAACGTAAAGCCTAATGTTATGGCTTCATCTCACAATGAACAAAAAAAGTTTTATAAACTGCTAGGCAAGCATGTAAGAGAAATTTTAACGGAAACTCCAATTCATATTAGCGTTAAAAAAAGATATACAGATATTTCTAAAGCACCTCAAAATTTAAAAGATTACGTTAGCAAGTATGGATGGAACAATATTGAAAATTAAGTTTAGCATGGTTTTTGAAGTTTAGAATCCATAATTATTTTGCTATGAAAAATATACTTACGTTAATTTTAATTGTTGGGCTTTCATTCCCAAACTTTGCTCAAGACACTAAAGCGATGTTTGATGTTTATAATGTTAGAAGTGAAGAAGATGGTTCTATAGCAGTTTACGCTACAAATAAGTATTTATGTGATGAGTCTGTTTTAATAAAATTTACTGCCCTTAAAAACATGAAAGCAGATGTAGAGTTGCCATTTAAAGCAGTTATCCCTGCAGGAGTAAAAGAATACAAACTTTTCACGCTAACCATTAAAGACTTAACTAAAGGAAGCCAATTAGGCTATGTTACTAAGTTTTGCCATGGAGATGTTTTTAATGGGAAGCATGATGATAAATATGTTTATACCATTCCTTATCAAGAAGGAGAACAGTATTCAATAGACCAAGCTTATGGTGGTAAATTTTCTCATTACATGAAAGGGAAAACCCATGCCATAGATTTTACCATGAATGAAGGCATACCAATTTGTGCAGCTAGAAATGGTATTGTAATCTTTGTAAAAGATAATTCGAATAAGCACGGTAAAACTCAAAAATATCAAGAGTATGGTAATTACATTACTATTTATCATAGTGATGGGAGCATGGCCAATTATTTTCACATTAAAAAGAAAGGCAGCAAAGTTAAAGTAGGGGCTAAAGTAAAAGCAGGACAAGTAATAGCCTTGAGTGGCAATACAGGKTGGTCATCAGGGCCACACTTACATTTTCAGGTATTTTCTTATGATGAGGATATGGAGGTAAAAAGCATTCCAACCAAGTTCAGACAAGAAWATGGTAAAGCCATTACTTTAAAGAAGAATAAAGAAGGATATCTATCGGTTCATTAACGTCCAATCTATGTTTTCGTTGTTGTTAGCCTTGTTGAAATTAACAACACTATGAAATATAGTAATTATTAGTAAATTGGGATTTTAATTTTTTATTATCTGTTTTATAAATTGTTCACCATCAATACTAAGTTGCAGGTAGTAAACACCTTTATTATATTTGGTAATATCTATGCTTGTTTCTTGTTCTCCTATAGGAATATTTTTTTCGAGTATTAATTTTGAAGTAACGTCTAATAATTTAATTTGAAGCTTTTTGTTTAAACCGCTTGGKTTTTTTATAGTAAATTGTCCAGTGCTTGGGTTTGGGTAAATGATGATTCCAAAATCAGTAATTATTTCATTAATTCCAWCACAACTTTGAACGTAAACTATGATGGTATCACTATTGATACAGGTATTGCTGTCAGTATATGTATAAATAATAATGTGCGATCCAACACCAGCAGAGGAAGGATCAAAATCCCCCCCCCCAACTCCATTTCCTGTGTAAATTCCACCAGCAGGTGACCCTATTGGTAATACTACTGAGGTTGAGTTATCACAAAGTGTGTCAGGGTTGAAGCTAGCTAAGTTAACACTTGGTAAAGAATTTACAGTAAGTGTAATCGACAAAATACTATCACAACCATTTACTGTTTGCAAACTATCGTAATAAATTCCTGTTGTATTTTGATAAGTTCCGAATATCAGAAGGCTATCACCTTGGCAGATAGAACTATCAGGAAATTGTATATTATAATTTGGTAATAAGTAAATCCATAAGCTGTCAGATTGATTTGAAGGAGATACTGTTGCATTTATCAATATCCATTGACCAGTAAAAAGTGAGTCAGGAATATTCCAATTATAATTTTCATTACTAATAGCATATGATTGTATTATGTTATTAGTTGTTAATCCACTATCAGATGAATATGATAAATCAATAGTGTTTTGAATACCATTAACATTCCAACTAATATCTATATTCTGATTTGAACATAGAGCGGAGTCCCCAAATAAAGAGCATGGTAAATAATTTAAAGCAAAAGAAGTACAGATTTGATTACATGTATTATTACTAGAATATTTAGCTACAAATAAATTATCATTACCAATTAGGTTAATTCCATCAAAAGTAACGGTATCTTTTATACTTCCTGAGAAATAAATATTTCCACATTTATTCCCTGCCATCATAAAGGCTTTATCATCATTTGAATTACCAAGACTTCTAAGCCAATTAACACTACCTGAGGAATTAATTGAACCTAGAAAGAGATCTTTCTCTCCATTGGATGGAACTCCATATGCAGAATTTGGTAAAGATGTTAAGCCAAGGGTGTTATAATATTCGCCATAAAGTAAAATGTTGTTAGAACTAGCCGCATATATGCTTCTAATAAAACTTACTGGGCTGTTTTGATACCAAATTAGATTTCCGTTCAAATTATATTTCATAACTACACTACCTTGTCCGTTTGATAAGGTTTGGTTGCTTATTGTGATAGAGTATGTTTGGTAAGGATACCCTTCCCACCCATTTGTACCCATTCCCCAATGTTTAGAAATATAGATATTGTCATTATCATCAAGAGTAAAAGAAGGTATGATATCTTGTTGGGATTGTAAGCTAGAATTACCTGTAAACCCATATGTTGTAAATCCATATTTCCAGTCATTAAGGTCTCTGTCAGTAAAAACAATATACCCGCTGCCTTTCGTTGCTGCAGAGTTTAAAGTATCTAAACCAAAAATTGCTTTAGAACCATAAGTCCCAATTATCAGAATATCATTACATTTTGTAATGGCTAATTTAGGTGATACACTAGCTAGTTGGTTAAGATTTGGTGTATTAGGGTTATAAAAAGGATCATAAGTTATAGTACTATTATCGAATTTTGCTCCTGCTTCTAAATGATTGATATAGTTTCCGTTACTGTTTATCTTAAATAAAAACAATTGATGTTTGTAAGGGAAACTTATGTTTGTTCCTCCTGGAAATGAAAATAAGGGTCTAAGACCTCTTGAAGCAATATAAATTTCATTATTGCTATTAAATAATATGTCTGTAATACCAATATAATCAGTATTATTTTGTTGAGATGAATTTGCTCTTCCATGAATAGTCCATAAGGTGTTCCCTAAAGAGTCATATTTAACCACAAAGGCTTGTAAAATTTCTCTAGAAAATGTTAATGTTGAGCTTCCTAGAATTAATTTTTTACTTGCAAAACTGCCTCCTATATATATATTCCCTTCTAAATCAGTAGTAATACATGTTCCAAATGAGCTTTTATACTTGTCTTGCCCAATATAATCTGATTGATTTTGTTCTTTTACCCAAAGTTTAACTCCRTTATTGTTATATTTTACTAAAAACATATTATAAGAAGTTGGCCAATTTTGTTCATAATAATATCCAGTTACATAGGTATTTCCTAGGTTGTCTACATGTTGGTCTAATATTTTGTAACCTAGACCATTGATTCCTGTATTTGTAAAAGGGAGTGTGTCAGCCCAACACAATTGTCCAATACCTACACTTGGAATTTCTAAAACAGTAACTGTTTTTACAAGTGTATCTGTACAACCATAGGCAGAGTTTATAGCTAAACTAATCATTTTAAATGCTCCAGAGGTATTATAAGAAGTGCTTGGGTTTTGGATGGATGAAGTACTTGGGGTAGAACCTGGACCAAAGTTCCACGAATAATTACTACCAAAAGAACTATCCGTAAAAGTAAGTAGATCTCCTATAAAAATATTATTGGTATCTAATTCAAAGTTTGCAATAACAGAATCTATATTAATAATGATAGTCGAATCTAATATAATGGAACAGCCATAATAGTTTGTAGCTAAAATTTGATAGGCATTAGAACTGTTTATTGTACCAGTATTTAAAGCAATGTTAGTTCCGTTTCCCATAATGATAATTCCTGTATTATTTCCATTTTTTATTAATTCGTAACTGTAATTTAATTGTGAATTCTGTACTACAATATTGGTTGAATCATCTATGCAAAGCAATGTGTCACTCGTTTGGAACAGAGTTGATGGAATTGCGTTTGGTACGATAATAATAGTATCTATAGTTGAAAAATAATTGGTGTCACAAATATTATAAACCATCGCCTTAGTGGTTAGTATTGATGATGATATGAGTACTCCAGTATTAAAATTAAGTGTTGCTCCATTCCCATTTTGAGATCCTCCAATAGGTGTAATTCCATTAAATAATTGGTAGGTTTCTCCAATAATTGAATTGGGCACATTAATGGTTGTAGAACTATTTGGGCATAATGTGTCGTTAGATAGAGTTGTTAAAAATGGAGTAGCAATGGGTAGTTCGATAACATTAATAATTATTTCATTTGTATCAATATAACTACCATCATTTACAATCAATAAAACAGTATTATTTCCTGGAGTATTGAATGTAATAGTAGGGGAATAATTAGTTGATTCAACAGTCCCATTTAACAACCACTGGTAGGAGTGATTAGGTTCAGTTTTGTTTTGAAATATGATACTATCGTATTGGCATATAGTAGTAGTATCAGTAGAAAAATCAGCAACAGGAGTGCCTGGCCAGCCTCCGTTTATAGTTTTGTAAATAGCACCACTATCACCGACAGCAAAACCAACATTACTATTAAGCATGAAAATATCGTTAAACTTATTGGAGGAAGATGATGGAAATGAACTCCAAAAAGACATATTACTGTTACTTGAAAAAATACGATCGTAATCGGTGGTATAAACGGTATCCTCACTCAAGGCGTAGATAGGTCCGAATATGTTTACAGGGACAGGTATATTTATCCATGTATTTCCATAGTCAGAGGTTTTCCATAGTTTGTTTACTCCTGCTATGTAAGCAATGGAATCTTGTGTCCCACTCACACATTGTCCTACATCACCAAAAGTCGATACTGTCCAATTTATACCACCATCATTGGTTTTAAGAATAACATTGTCTCCAGAAATATATCCATAGGTATTACCTGAAAATGTTATTGAAAATAAGGTTTGAGATGTTCCTGATGTTTGCGGAAACCAACTTAAACCACTATCTGTTGTTTTTAGTACTAACCCATTGATTCCAACAGCAAAACCAATATTGTTATTTCTGAAAAATAAATCTTGTATTCCAGAGCCAAAAATTCCTTGATAAGGCATTGTCCAGGTTGCCCCTGAATCAATAGATCTCATAATGACTGCTTCATTGTTCCAGACATTCCAGCCCGCAGCAACAAATACACTAGGAGAAATTACTTTTACCCCGTAATAAACATTTCCACTATTATAAAAAGATTGAGGGCCAGTATAAGAAATGGTATCCCATGTTGTTCCTCCATCTATCGTTTTTACTAAATCGTTACCTCCAGCTAATCCAGTACTAGTGTTTAGGAAATCTACACATTGTAAATGAGTGATTATTGTTGAGTTTTGAGGTGTCCATTGACTAAATATATTGATATTGAAAATACATATCAATATTAGAGTTTGTAGAGTTCGATATAGAAATAATCTATGTCTGGAATTTTTCATTTTTTCTGTAAAAACATTTACCTCAAATATAAGCAATTACTTAATGTCTTTTTTGGTAAGGATGAAGTAAGATACTCCCCAGAAAAGGAAGACATAAATCACAGCCACAATTAAGGTGGTGTTTAATGATAAGGCATCAGGGATAACTGCATTTCTCATTTCTTGTACCATAAACCCTTCTGGAGTTGGGAAAGGAGTGAGGTTAGAAATAATTTTCATTGGAAAATATTGATCTATAAAATCTGGTACTAATGCTCTGATAATGCTTTCAGCCAATATAGAGCAGATAAACGCAATAATAGACATGGCCGATTTACGTATTAAAACTGCTATTATTAATCCTACAGACATATAACCCAATGATTGGATAAAATAAATGACTAAATATTTAATGTCAGCTAAAAAAGAACCATCACCTCCAGATATAAAGCCAAATAATAGGCCAATTAAAAAAAGGTAAGCTGTAGAAACAAAAGCAAAAGAAGTCATTAAAAGAATTTTAGAAACAATAAAATCTGCTTTGCTTTGCCCATCAATAACATGTTGCCTAAAGGTTTTAAAAGAAAATTCATTACAAACCAAAATAACCATTAACATTCCGATTAGTAGATTAAACCAGCTGCCTATGTAGGTAATGTTATTCCATACATCAGGAAATTTATACATAGAAGCAAAATCGATAGGAAGTCCTTCAATTTTAAATTGCCCAGCTCCGTAAAATACAATGGGAGTAAAAACAAAGAATAACCCAAAAATGACCCAAAATGTAGTGTAAGGGATGATTTTTTTATATTCTATTTTAAGTAGGTCTAGCATATCTCTTTAAAAATTTCATGTTCATTTTTGTCTTGAAACAAAAAGAACCAAAAAGTTCAAGGCTAACAAGGATTCAATAACCTTGTTCTTTACGAAAAAAAAGTGCGGCTGGATGATTTTCGAGCAAGCTCTCAACTTTCCAGTCTTACTAAGTTTTCGTTTCGACCAGAACATTAAATCCTTGAATGCCATTTTCAAATTCTAATTTAGTCAATCTAAAACCTTTAATGGTTATTCGAAAGGCGTGTTGGCACGTCAAAAATACGGTTCGAGTATATTTTTGACTAGATTTTTTTGATTCGTTTTTTCATCAATGGAAAAAATGAATAGTTATAATTTATTTTATCAATTCTAAAAAGTTAGCTTCTAAATCAGATTTTTGTACACCAATTTCGGAAGCCACAATCCCTTTGTCAAATAAGGCTTTATTCAAATAAGCACTGTCTTTACCTTCGGCTAGCATTACTGAAACTTTGTTCCCAGATTGATTAATGTTACTAACGCCATCTATTTGGCTTAGTGTTAGTTTTAAGATTTCTAGGTCATTAGATACAACATAAACTTGTTCTTGATTATTTAAAACAGATTGAATTGGACCGTAAGTTAATAGTTTTCCTAGCTTAAGAACAGCAACATGTGTACACGTTTTTTCTACTTCATCTAAAATATGGCTTGCCATAATAATGGTTTTACCTTCATTGGCTAAATCTTTAATGATTGTTCTAACATCTGCAATACCTTGTGGATCTAATCCGTTAGTAGGCTCATCTAGCACTAAAACCTCTGGATTTCCAAGCAGGGCAGAAGCAATAGCTAAACGTTGTTTCATTCCTAAAGAAAATGTTTTAAATTTCGAGTTTGCTCTACTGATTAAATCAACTATGCTKAAAACTCTATCAACTTCACTTTCATTAACTTCTTTTATTTTACATACAATAGATAAATTTTGACGAGCAGTTAAATAAGGGTAAAAATTTGGGGTTTCTAACAACGAGCCTATCTTTTTTCTATCATATTTACTTGGTACTTGTCCATTCCATGAGAAAGAACCAGCATCAGGATTTAGTACATCCAAAATAATTCCTAAAGTAGTTGTTTTTCCACTTCCGTTAGGTCCTAATATTCCAAAAACTTCGCCTTGGTTTATTTGCAGGGTAAGATTGTTTAATGCCTGTACCTTTCCGTAGCTTTTAGATATTCCGTTTATGTTGAGAACTGCTGTCATTTTTTCTTGYAGTGGTAAATATAGAAATTAGATAAACACAGCGCAAATGGTTCGCCTTAATTTAAGGTTATTTAACTTTTTAAGGGGTACTTTAACGTTACTTTAACGTTTTGTCCATTAAGTAAATCATTGTAGCCATAGCAGCAGCGCCAAGTTCTAGCTCTCGTTTATTTACATTCTCAAATACATCATTATTGGAATGATGATAATTAAAATAAAGCTGAGAATTAATAGACATCCCTAATTGAATCATATCAGGGTAGTATTCTCTTAGCGGACCTATATCAACACCTCCAAATCCTTTATTAAATCTAAATAATTCGAAATCGGCAAGTAAAGGTTTAAACTGTCTAACCAAGGAAAGTTGCTTGTCTGTTCCATTAACATCAAAGCCCATAGGTAAAAATCCACCTCTATCACTTTCAATAGCACAAATGTGTTCTTCTTTATTTTCTGAAGCAATTTTTGCATAGCTTTTTCCACCCATATTTCCGTTTTCTTCATTCATAAACAATACACATCTCAGTTTATGATTTGGCTTATATCCTAATTTTTTTAATATTCTCATTGCTTCTATGCTATGAACTATACCTGCACCATCATCATGAGCTCCATCACCCACATCCCATGAATCTAAGTGTCCACCCCAAGTGATAATCTTATCATCTTTACCATTCATCTCGGCAATAACATTGTATGAAGTTACATCAGGATAAGTTTTACAATCCATTTCCATTTTTAAAGTAACTTTTCCTTTTTTGAGCCAAGCAGAAAGTAAGGTTGCGTTTTTAGTGCTCATCGCTGCCCCAGAAATTTTATGTACTCCCTCTTCATAACGCATAATTCCTGTGTGTGGGAAATCATCTTCAGGAGTTGCAAGAGAACGAATAACAACGGCTAATGCATTCAGCTTTCCTGCTTCATTTGTTCCTTTACCTCTTATCGGATAACAAGCTCCATAAGATTTAAAAGTTTGAATATTTTTTTGATCAAAAGGTTGACTAAGGAACACAATTTTCCCTTGTACTTCTTTTTCTGAAAGTTGTTCTAGTGCTTCTAAATTTTCAATACCAATTACTTCTGCTTCAATTAGTCCATTAGTACCAACAGAACCACCTAAAGCGAGAATATCTAATTTGATGGTTTCACCTTTCTCGTTGGTAATCCAAGCTGCTTCTTTGGTTCCTCTTTCCCAGTGTGGGACTTGTATCTCTTGTAAATAAACTTTATCAAAGCCATAAGAATTTAATAGTTTTTCTCCCCATTTAATGGCCATTTCGGCCTCAGCAGAACCTGTAATCCTTGCACCAACATCTTTGCAAAGGCTTCTTAAGTTTTCATAAGATTGTCCATTTTCAAGAGCTTCATCATAAATTTTTCTAATAAAAGTTGAATCGGATTGAGCAAAAGAGTTAATCGAAGTAATTACGAGTATAAGAAATAATATTCTTTTCATTTGATACAGCTTAAGAGCCTCAAATGTAATAAAAATGTTAGAAATTTTCACAAGAACGAATTCTAATCTAGACCATAATTGATGTATAATAAAAAGCTTGTTTAATGTGATGAGAATTTTTTTGTGATTTAAAATTGGAAGTAAATAAATGCCTGTAATTCTGACGACATAGCTTGATATACACAAAATATAGTAAGCGTGGTTAACAATATTTTAATAAATAATGGAAGTCTTATAAATGTTTCTCTATACCAATCTTTTATATTTGAAGGTAACCAATGAATAACATAACCAATTAACATCATAGCAAATACATTACTGTAAGAACTTAATATTTCTGGAATTAAAGAGGCATTAAAGTTGGTACCTATTTGATCAATTATTTGCCATGTGTCTTCCATGCTTTCTGCCCTAAACCAAATACGAGTAAATGTTATAAAATTAAAAGTGATAAATACTTTAAATATTAAAGCAAGTAAGTTGTCGTATCTCTCATAAGGACTGATTTTTCGCCACAATTTGTAAACTACTATCCCTAAGCCATTTAATCCGCCCCAAATAACAAATTGCCAACTTGCTCCATGCCATAGGCCTCCTAATAACATGGTAATTAAAAGATTAATGTTTGTAGTTAACCAATTTCTAAAAGGCTTTATCCAAACAGCTAAGAAAACGCAAAGTAATGCAGCCCATATAAATGCATAGAGCACAATCATTTTACCTGAAAGCATTACAATGAATAAAATAATAAAGACTAATGCTATCCATGTGCCAATACTTCCTCCACGATTACCTCCTAAAGGAATGTAGAGGTAGTCTTTTAACCAGGAGGATAAACTAATGTGCCATCTTTTCCAGAATTCACCCACATTTTTGGCTTTATAAGGTGAGTTAAAATTTCGTGGTAGTGTAAAGCCCATTAGCAGTGCAATTCCAATAGCCATATCGGTATAACCAGAGAAATCTGCATAAACTTGTAAGGAGTAACCATAAAGTGCCATCAAATTTTCAAAACCGGTAAACATCATAGGATTATCAAAAATTCGATCAATAAAATTGACAGCAATATAATCGCCAATAATTACTTTTTTGATGAGTCCTTTTAATATCCAAAACAAGGCTAATCCGAAATTATATTTACTTAAACTGTATGGTTTGTATAATTGAGGTATAAATTCTGCAGCACGCACTATTGGTCCTGCTACTAATTGAGGGAAGAAAGAGACGTAAAATCCAAAATCGAGTATACTTTTTACAGGCTTTATTTCTTCGCGATACACATCTACAGCGTAACTGATCGTTTGGAAGGTGTAAAAAGAAATCCCAACAGGCAATAGTATTTTATTTACTGTAAAGTGAGTTCCAGCATAGCTATTTGTCCAATAGGCAAAGTGGTTGAATACTTCGAAATTAGTTTCGAAGAATGCATTAAATGAATCGGTAAAAAAATAAGCATACTTAAAATAGCAAAGAACAAATAGGTTGATAATTACACTTATAGCAAGAAATATTTTTTTATTTAAATTTTTTCTAGATGAATAAATTAAATGCCCAATAACATAATCTGATAGAGTAGAAAACAATAGTATACTTATAAATAAGCCACTGGTTTTATAATAAAAGAAAAGGCTGACTAAAAATAAATAAGCATTACGCATTCCCCGTTTTTTATGTATAATGGAGTAAAATAAAAGGACGAAAGCAAAGAAAGCCCAGAAGTAGAAGCCTGTAAAAATTAAAGGTTCACCTTCGTTATAGATGAAAATATTTTTAATGTTTTCTACGCTAAAAAACCAAGAGAACCATTCTGATATGTTTGTTACTTCATTCAAATGTTTTCAACTTCGGTTAAATTATCAAGTTTGTAATCTGCTATGCTAAATCGAATATCATCTTTATTTTCTTCATCAGGGATAGCTATAACTTTCATTAATGCAGCTTTTCCAGCTAACACGCCATGAAACGAATCCTCAATAACTAAACAATTTGAAGGTTTAACATTTAATTGTTTGGCAGTTTTAATAAAAATTTCAGGGTGCGGTTTACCTAATGTTAAATTTTCTGCAGAATTGATAACATCGAATGAGTTGGTTAGCTCCAATTTGGTTAACGCTGCATTAATTAATGAGGAGGCTGATGAAGAGGCTAGCCCAATTTTATATCCTTTAGCTTTAAAATGAGCTATTGAAAATGCAACACCTTTCATTTTCCTACCTTTTTCTATAATTAACTCGGTAATTTTTTGAAGTATTTGTTGCTCCACATCCACAATGCTTTTTCCGCTCCAAGGTTGTTCATTATACCAATATTCTACAACTTCAATAAGCCTCATGCCTTGTGTTTTTCGGCATTTATCTTGACTAAAATCAAAACCTACTTCATTAAAACAATGTATTAAGGCTTCCCTCCACAATGGTTCGGAGTCAATAATAACTCCATCCATATCGTATATTACAGCTTTAATCATTTAATTAGATTTTGAAGATGCTTATCATACTCTTTCATAATAGCGGAGAACATTAAATTCCCCATCAATATGTAACCATTCTTAGTTAAATGAATTTTATCTCGTTTGGCATAACCGTGTTTAATCCAAGTGTCAACTGAACCTAAGCCTCCCATAACATTAAACATATCCCATAATCCAGCGTTGTGTCTATTTGCCAAGCGGATCATTGCATCTCTGGCTTTAAACACTCTTTTGTTAGGATACCTTCTTTTGTAGTAACTGTCATTATTAGTCACAAATAAAAATTCAACATTTGGGTTAACAGATTTTATCCAACTAACCAGTGTGTCATAATTATTCTCGTAGCACTGTTCGCAAAAATTAGGATCATAAGCATCATTAATTCCTATGCAAAAAATGACCAAATCAGGATTAACGGCTTTTAGATGTTGTGTAAATAATTTACCTCTTAAATAACTTTTAGTGCTTGCTCCATTTACTCCAATTGAAGTGTAAACTAATCCTGGATCATTATTGTCTAAACTGATTCCATAAAGATTAAATGAAGAAAGGATAGTGTCTTGGCGGAAAATGTTAAACTCAAAAGAATCTATATAGTGATCAAAAATAAATTCAGTATAACCGATTTCTCTATTTATTCTAATTTGAGAACAGCTATCAGAAATAAGTTCTATACAATAATCTGTAGAGTCCACATCGTGAAAAATTTTAATACTATTAAAATCATAATAAGGGGTGTCATCTCCTCTAAACCAAAATTTAAGTGACACAGCGCTATCTTGCGTAGAAGCTGTTATTCCTGAGACCCCCCAAGTGGTATCATGCCTCATTAAAGCATTTCTAAAGCCCGTCCAATCTCCTGTGGAAGTACATTTGTAATAGTATGGATTATTGGTATGAGCTAATCGATAAGGGAATAAAAAACCTCTACCTCCATTTAAATTGGGAGAAAAATTTTGGAAATTTTTACGCAATTGATCAGACCAAATATCTGCTTGAATGTGTGAACCTCCAATTTGCATTACATTAACTTTTCCTTTCCCTTCAAATATTAATGTATCTAATTTATTGAAGAAATTGGCATAGTTTGAGCTGTCATTGTAAAAACGAATGTCTGAAGAATCATAAACTACAAATTTGAGCTCGGGGAGTAAATGAGGATTATTTTGAGCGTTTAAAAGAAATGAAGGAATTATTAATAAGGCACAAAAAATCATTCTTGTCACTCTGAGTTTATCGAAGAGTAAGGTATGTTGTTTTTGTTTTGACGATACTTCGATAAACTCAGTATGACAAAACAAAAACCGAACTATATACTTATTGAATACTGTCATTAACTGTTTTTTTCTTTTTTTGATTTGGGTATTTATATTTGTTGTACATTTCAAACAGTTTTTCGTTAAAAAGTTCAGCAATCTTTTTGGCTCCTTTCGGACTAAAATGGATATAATCTGATGCAGCTAAAGAAGGTTCTGCATTTACCCATTTTGGCATTGAGTTTTTACCACCCATAACTTCATACATGTCCCAAAAGATACATCCTGAACTTATTGTGGCATCTTTCATGGCATTTCTAACTGCTTCTAGGTAAGGGTAAGTGACATATTTTGTCTTTTCTTTAATAGACATATCGCTTGGCCCAATTACAATAATTGCCGCATTAGGATTCCTTCTTTTCATGAAATTAATTTGAGATTTAAACCACCTTCCATAATCTTTGGCACTTTTGTCTGATTTAATATAAGGAATAGTGTTTCCACCAAATTCCATAATGATTAAGTTAGGAGATAGGTTAGCATACATATTGCCTAACAGAGTTGCATTTTGCTTAGTAAAAATGGTTCCAGAAGAACCTCTTAATGGAATGTTATCCATAACAACTCCATTGTAGCCTTCTAATGAAATTCCATAAATATCAGGGCTATCACTACCATTAAAAGTTATTGTGATTTGATCTGGGGTAATTGAGAAGTTTGCTTGTATAGTTTGAAACGGAGTGTTGGGCTCTATAACTCCTGATTTTACAGTTTCTCCGTCAGCTAATATGTTATAGTTGATAGGAGTATGTGAATTACTTAAAAATATTTTAAGTTGAGAATAGGTTTTTGTTCTTCCATAAGAAGCTTTTGGTTTTTTAATTTTTAGCCAAGCTTCATATTTAACAGTATCGCTAATAATAGTTGATTGTGGAATTGGAGCATATCTGCAAAAAGCCATTAAAGCCCCATATTTCATGTGCTTAACAGTAGAATCTTTTTTTCCAAAACCTGGATAGCGTTTCCAATTTTCTGAGTATTCTGTATTTACACTCATTTTTCGAGTTACAGGAACAATAGAGAATAAGCCAGCTCCATAACCGCCAAATTTCTTTTGTAATTCATTTCTTAGGTAAGAAGTAATTCTATCGGCTTCAATCTGAGAATCACCATAATGCATTATTCTCACTTTTTTCTTTTTAGCATTATCTAAAGCAGCAAAAAAGCGATGCATTGCCGATTTACCTTTTTCGTTAAGTTGTAATCCTTGCCTGAATTTTTTTAAAGAATCTAATTTATGTTGAATAATTGCTGAATCAATTTTACTTACCACAATTGTAGAATCAAATAATTCAGCCACATCGGTTTCATATTTTGATAAGCTGTCTTCTTCAATTTTAGGTGTAAAAAAATCATTTATGCTGGGGAATTGAATAGTTGAATTTGCAATTGTTATTCCTTTTTCTGGAAAAATAAACATAATGGCACATAACATACCCATTACAATTAGCAAGGTTGTTAAAGTAAGTAATGGCGTTACTTGTGTTTTTTTGTTTGTTATTTCTTCGGTATTTTTAATACTTGTCCTACTTTTAAATTTGAATCAATCCCATTTAAATCCATAATGTTTTGAGCTGAAACTCCTGAGAATTTTTTGGCTATAATCCATAAATTATCACCAGACTTAACAGTGTAAGTTGTTTGAATTCCATTGAGTTTAATCGATTTTGGTTCTTTCACTTTCTTTTTCTTCTTCTTTGATTTTCCAACTTTAATCGATGATTTTTTTCCGTAAATTGTTAGTTTTTGCCCAATATCAATACGTGTTCCGGTTAAATTATTCCAAGCTTGAATTTGTGAGACTTGAACATTAAAACGTTCTGCTATAACCCCTAAAACATCACCTGAACGAACTTTGTAAATAAAGGGTTCGCCATTTTTAGGGGTAATAAATTTAGGTAATACCGGTTCTGGTTTGAGCATTACAGAGTCTTGATAGAAATAAATACTGTCTTTAAATTTCATAAATTTATTCTTTGTTCCTTTTGGAAAAAAAGCAGTATAATTATCAGGGAAAGCGTCTCGATTAAGAACTGGATTTAAGAATTCAAAATCTTTAGAGTTAGTTTTGATAACGTGATTAATGGCTTCAAATTCTAATTTTCTTTCAATTAAAATTGTATCAGTTCCAATAATAGGATTTAGGCTTACTGCTCCATAAGTATCATAACTGTAAATATAATTCATGGCAACAAATGCTTGCACCAAATCTTTTGTTTCTTCAGGTAAGTATGGATAAATTTCTTTATACGTTTTTGCTTGGTGTCTTATTAGAAGTTTATTTACTGTTACCACTCCTGAAGAATATGCTGTTAGTGTTAACTCCCAATCATTATACATAGCATGCAAATCTTTAATATAGCGAGTTGCTGCTTGGGTTGATTTTTTAAAATCTTTACGGTCGTCAATCAATTCATTAACAGTTAAGCCATATTTAATAGCTTGAGGATAGTTTAAATGCCAAAAACCTTCTCCACCAATTCCATTTGCAGAATTTGGATTAAAAGCAGAACATATTACTGGTAATAATTTAAGTTCTTTTGGAAGGTTATTCGCTGTTAAGCTCTGTTCGATAATAGGTTCGTAATATTTTAACAAGCTGAATAGAGTGGGGCATTTAGCAGATTTTTGAGAAAAATAAAAAACAAGATATTCGTTCCTAATTTTATCAGAATTGGTTGGAAAAGAGAAACAAAGCTGGTCGTTACTAAAATAATATAATGAATCCGTAGTATTTATCGGACCACCTTGATAATTGTCCCATTTTTTTTCAGGTTTAACATTTGATAAACTTATTAGTTTGGAGTTATAGGATGTTTTTTTTAGTTGTTTAAACTCTTTGCCATAAGTTGATTCATATTTTTTTGATTGTCCGTAAGAAAAATGACAAAAGAAAAGAAATAACAAAAAAAATCTAAACTTATTATGTTCTTTTTTTATATGAATTCGCATTAAATACATTTAACAAATACCAAATGTAAATATGCTGCATTCTATTGATTAATTAATAAATATCAGTTAAGTTTATGAACACAGAAGTGTTAAACTTTATAACTCTAAAATACTTAAGTTCGAGGATTAAATTTTATTTCAAATAAGGTTCCTTTTTCATCTAATCGTTTAATAGTTCCATCAAGTTGAGTAACAAAAATCTTAATTAACTCCATTCCTAAACTACCTTCTTCTTTTTCTAACATTCCTTTTTCCATTCCTTTTCCATTATCTCCAACAAGAAGGGTGTATGATTTTTCTTTTTTATCTATAGTTAAATTAATAACGACTTTTCCTTTGTTAGCGCCAATGAAAGCATACTTCAAGACATTAGAGATAATTTCGTTAAGTAATAACCCTAATGGGATAAGTATGTCAATTCCAAACTTTACTTTTTCAATTTTAATATCTAGAAAAATATCACAATTAATGGAATAGGTATCAATTAAATCATTGGTTAATGCCATAATGTAATCTTGAAAATCAATGTGAGCTAAATCTCCAGTTTGATACAATTTTTCATGAATTAAAGCCATAGAACGGATTCTGTTTTTTGCCTCATCGAATAAGGCCAATGCATCTTTATCTTTAGTATAGCCAGATTGAATACTTAAAAGGCTGATAATAACCTGCATGTTATTTTTTACTCTATGGTGAATCTCTTTTAATAAAATTTCCTTCTCATCTCTTTGAGATTCAATTAAAATAGTTCTTTCATGTACCTTTTCTTCTAACTCTTTACTTATTTTACGTTGTTGAGCTTCTTTAAAAGAAGATACTTTGAAAATTGCATAAAAAATAAGGAGTGTGAATGCTAATATTACCCACCATTCTTTCCACCAAGCGTTTGCTATTCTGAAACTGTAAGTTGCAGGTTCTTGATTCCATAAGCCATCTTCATTTCGGGCTCTTACATTAAATGTATAATCTCCTGGGGGAAGATTTGAATAAGTAGCGTAAGNTTTATCTGTAGCTTTATACCATTGGTCATCAAATGGGGTTAGTTTGAATCGATATTGAACATCTTCAGGGAAAGTTAAATTTATGGCAGAAAATTCAAATGTTAGGTGATTTTCATTATGGTTTAAGACAAGATTGGCAGGTAAATTATTCCACTTAATAAGCTCTTTAGAATAATTTAACCAATCTACATCTTCAAAGTATAATTTAAGATTGTTTATATGTATTAATGGCTCAAAAACATTAGTTCTGTCGTGAGTAGGGTTATATTTAATTAGGCCTTTAACTGTGCCAATCCACAAATTATTTTTTCTATCTTCAAATATAGCTCTACTATTACATTCTACACCCTTAAACCCCTGTTTAGATTTATAATTTTTTATTCTGGATATTTGCCCATAACTATCAAAACTAATTCTATCAATACCATTGTTTGTTCCTATCCATAAATTTCCTTTTTTGTCACCGTGCATTAAATAGATTACACTAGAAGATAATCCATCTTTAATGGTTATTGGTTTAAAATCAAATCCATCATATCTAACAGCACATCTATCGGTACCAAACCATATTTTACCATACTTATCTTCAGTAATACTACCAATATAAGAATTGCAGAAACCTTTGGCATTAGCATAACTCGTAAATTTATTATTTGCATATTTGGTTACTCCGTTTCCCGTTCCTATCCATATATTTTTTTCAGAATCTTGAAACAGCGAATGTATATAATCATGAGAAAGTCCATCTTTAGAAGTGTAGTTTTTAAAAGATGAGTAAWCATATTTAGAAAGACCTTTCCCATATGTTCCTATCCATAAATTTCCGGACTTGTCTAATAGCAATGTTCGGGTATTGTTTGAAGGCAAACCATCTCTTACTGTGAAATTTTTAAAAACTCCATTTTTATATCTTGTTAACCCTTCACTAGTTGCAAACCATAAATTTCCTTTATTATCAAAAAGAGAAGCCCTAACAGTATTGCTTCCTAGCCCATCTGCTGTAGTGTATTGAGTAGAAATTCCATCTTTATATTTATAAACCCCCTCATCGGCTGTTCCTATCCATATATAGCCATTATCGTCAGCAGTAATGCTAAAAATACTAGGACTATTTAATCCTTGAATTTTATTAAAATAGGTGAAAGCTTTATTCCCATATTTAATTAATCCGGCTCCATTTGTACCTATCCAAATATTACCCGATCTATCTAAAAATAGTGTTGTTAAGCTATTAGTTATCAATCCATTTTTTTTACTAATATGAGTTATTACTCCGTTTGAATTTAATATATAAGCACCTGTATTTATAGTAGATACCCATATATTTTTATCATTATCTATAATGATATCAGTTACTACTGGATTCAATCCACTAAATAAATTTTTGTCAAATTCAAAATGATTGTTAGAGACACTTCCTACTAGTAATTTTTTAATTCCTTTATCTGTTCCAATAAAATAATTCCCATCAGAATCTTCTTGAATTGCAGTAACATTATTGCTAGGCAATCCATTTTTAGTGGACATATTGATAATGTCATTTTTTCTAAATATTGTTATTCCTTCATTGGTCCCAATCCATATGTTTCCTTTAGAATCTTCAAAAATTTCATTTATTTTATTACCTATTAGTTTATTGTTTTCTTTGGTGTAATTGGTAAATGTTCCATTTTTATATATGCTAATTCCTTCCTCGCTTCCTATCCAAACTCTTCCTTTTTTATCAGTAAAAACTATATTATGACCGTTTTCATTAAGTAATCCATCTTTTTTTAAAAAAGTAAAAAAGTTGCGTCCATTATATTTTGTAACACCTCCCCACGTTGATGTGATCCAGATGTTTCCATCTAGATCTTCACTTAATCCAGTAACCATGTTTCCAGAAACTCCATCTTTTTCTGAGTATTGGGTGAAGTTAATCCCATCAAATTTACAGACACCACCTCCAGCAGTACCAATCCATAAATGCCCTCTGGCATCTTGAATAATTGCATTAACTCGAGATTGAGAGAGCCCTTCTTCTACATTAAAATACTCAAAATTATAAGTTTGAGAATACGAACTATAGCTTAAAGAAAATGTAAGGAATAGGGTAATATATAAGTGTAAAAGTTTTATAATTTTAGTTTAAAATAGTGCTATACAATAATAACTTAAATAAGTTAGTTTTAAAAATAAACAATTAACCACCTACCTTTTTTGTCTTAGAATAGCCCATATCAATTAAAAGTGCATAAAGTTTATCTTTAAATTCACCTTGAWTTATGATTTCGCTGTCTTTCGCAGAACCACCAACACCGCATTTTGATTTTAATAATTTCGCTAAATTTTTCATGTCATTATTAGTTCCAACAAAACCCACAATTAAGGTTACTGACTTTCCTTTACGCCTTTTACGGTCAACTAGTACTTTTAGTTCCTGTTTATCTTTTTCTAATGTATCCAACTCCTCATTTTCATCATCATAGTTGTAGTTTGAGTTTGTTGAATAAACGATGYTTTTTTTACTCATTTACGATTACTTTTAATGATTTGTGCATAACTTCTATTTCGAGTTTATTATCCATTTCTATAGGCTCTCCATCAATATGTATTTTTTTTTCAGGATTAATTAAGATGATTTTTTCACTTGTAATGACCTGTGTATATTTAAATTGATGAATTTTTTTACTTAAAAGATAATACCCGAAAACCGGTAAATATATTAGTGGAAATTTTCGAACGGAAATTAATTTTACAAGCCCGTCATCTATTTTAGAGTTTGGAGAAATTAATATGTTATTACCATATTGTTTTGAATTAGAAAAAGTAACAAGCATTCCTTTTTCTATGGTTTCTTTGATTCCATTATAATGTACTGTATAGTCCAATGATTTATATTTTATAAAACCCTTTAAAGCTATTTTTAAATAAGTCCAAAACCCTCTTTTACTGACCTCATCAAATTTCCAGCTGATATAGGCATCAAAACCAACTCCGGCAGTTCCTATAAAATAATCGTTATTGATTTTAACAACGTCAATTAATTTAGTTTGGCCTTCATTAATAAGCATAATTGCTTTTTTAATGTTCATTGAAATTTTAAGATCTCTCGCTAATCCATTTCCTGAACCGGCAGGTATAATAGCTAACGTTGTATTTGAATTAATAAGATTTTTCCCTATCTCATTAACTGTTCCATCTCCACCTACAGCAACTATAATGTCATATTTATTAACATTATTAACACTAATTTCTATGGCATGTTTTGCTCTTTTAGTATATGCTATGTCAATATCAAACTTGGTTTTATCCAAGTGAGTACTAACTAATTTCTCTACAATTTTTTGCTTTCCAACTCCAGAAATAGGATTAATAATGAATAATATTTTCTGTTTACTGTTAATCACTATTTTATTTTGAGATAGATAATTGATTGTTAATCAATCGATTGTTGTATTGTTGGATGATTCCTTTTAAAAGTTTCTCTGTTTTTTCTTTGCTGTTTTTTTGTTGAGGATTCATTATTCCAATGAGATTTTTTCTTAGTAAAGAATCTTTAGCCATGTCGTAATATTCTATGGTTTTTTCTCCATCAAAAATTAAAAAATAGTTGCCGTGAGCAATTTGATATGAATTATTGACATAGTTTACAGTAAATTTTTCATCATTATTAAAAGCATTGTTTCCAAATGTAATTATCGGTTTTTCAATTCCTGTTAACCACATTAATGTTGGAGTAATATCAGCGTGCTGAAAATAGTTGTCGCTTTTTCCTTTTAAATAAGATGAAGGGGCATAAATGAATGCAGGAATAGCATAACGGCCTAACCTAGTTTTGTATTTAGCAGTATTTGATTGTGCAGAATGATCWGCTGTAAAAATAAAAATAGTATTGTCAAACCAAGGCATTTTTTGAGCAGTTTTAAAAAATTGCTTTAGAGAATAATCAGYATATCCTACTGTTTCGTGTAAAGGTAAGTCGCCTTTAGGAAATTTACCAATGTGATCTTTTGGTAAAGTGTATGGGTGATGTGATGATACAGTAAAAATAGTACTGAAAAAAGGTTGCTCTTTTTTATTTAATTCTGTAGCATAATATTGTAAATAAGGTTCATCAAATATACCCCATAAGCCATCGTAATCTCTTTTTTTGTTTGGATATTCATCTAACCCAAAATAATTATCAATTCCTACAACTCCTACAAAACCATTAAAACCCATCGTTCCGTTTGCACCTCCATGATAAAAAGAAGTATTATAGCCTTCTTCTTTAAGTATTTCTGGCAATCCGTTTAATTTATTTCCAGCATAATTTGATAAAACATAAGGAGAACTCATTAATTGAGGGAGACCAGCTAAAATACATGGTAAGGCTTCAATTGAACGCTGTCCATTTGAATATGCATTTGTAAAAACATAACTTTCATGTAAAAGAGAATCTATAAAAGGAGTATAACCTTTTCCATTATTAAATCCTCCAACATATTCTTTAGCGAAACTTTCGAGAATAATTAATACAATGTTTTTTCCTTTTAAAGAACCTCCATCGATAATTTCTTTTTTTGGCGAATAAATACTTTCAATTTCTTCATCAGAAAAATAAGTGATAGGTTCAATATTATCTATGAGTATGGTTTTAATAATAGTAAAAGGAGTATTTAATACAATAGGTATGTTTTGGGCTTGAGTATATTGCCCAGCATTAACGATGTCAATAGGTTTGTATTGAACGCCACCCCTCATTCCAATAACTGTTAACCCTGAAAATATTACTAGAATAATAGAATGAATGAAATAGTCTTTTTTGTAAAAAGGGTAAAATAGGGCATTCAGTTTACAATATTTTTTATGCAAAAACCAAGACAGGATAAGTAAGCCTACAAGGAGTATATAGTCATACCAAAAATCAATTATATAATGTGGTAATAGATTGAAAAAGTCATTTCCTGTTCCAATCATTCCAAAAAAATCGGCAGTGGTTTTTTTTAATGTAAAATCAAAATAAGCTACATCAATTAAGTTAAGGATAATTGCCAAAGAGTTTGCTGTATAAAAACATACCGCTAAAATTTTTTGATACCACTTAAAATTTCTAAATGAAAATGGAATTAAATGTAATATGATAAGTGGCGAAAAAAGGAATGAAATAGCTACTAAATCAAAGCGAATTCCGTAAAGAAATAAGTCAAATGAAACATCAGTAAAATGATGGTTATTGAATATATAGAATAATATTCTGCATAAAGAAAAAATGACAAAGGCAATGCCTAATTTCTTTAATAAAAGTTTAAGATGGTTTAAGTAAGAACTCATTAATGAAAGTTAGAATTAATGTTTCTCTAATTCTTTTTCATCGTTACAGCCACATTTACCACAATCGTGAGATTTTCTTTTAACAATAAACTTGATAAATAAATAAACCAAGGCTATTGTAGCAATAGTAAAAACAATTATTTCTTGCATAACTTCTTAGATTCTTTGTGATTTGATTTTTTTGCTTCTAAAAAAATTAATATATAACCTAATTAATAGAACTGTTGAGCCTATTATAAAAAAATCAAATAATGTATGACCTTCAATTTTTATTGGAAGAAATCCTTTAATTGCTAGCAATAAAAGTGAGTTACACAGTAACCATAGTGGAGTTATCCAAAACAAATTTATTTTTAAAGGAGAGCTAAACCAATTATTTTTTTTATTTTCCATTTTAAAATGAATTTATTGCAACAATTAACAATAAGCTCAGTAAAGTTACACAATTTCAGTTAACTTTGCCTCCGATAAATTCAATAAATATGCCACTAACATACAATCGTAGAAAGTATTCTGATGATGTTTTAATTAATCTATACAAGGGAATACTAAAGCCTCGATTAATTGAGGAAAAAATGATGGTGTTATTACGTCAAGGAAGAATATCTAAGTGGTTTTCTGGAATTGGCCAAGAGGCTATCTCAGTTGGAGCAACAATGGCATTAAATAAAGACGAATTTATTTTGCCAATGCACAGGAATTTGGGGGTATTTACCTCAAGAGGTATTCCTTTACACAGATTGTTTTCTCAATTTCAAGGAAAAATGAATGGCTTTACAAAGGGTAGAGATCGGTCTTTTCACTTTGGATCTAAAGAACACAATATCGTTGGAATGATTTCTCATTTGGGGCCTCAAATGGGAGTTGCTGATGGAATTGCATTAAGTGATTTATTAAAAGGAAAGGAGAAAACAACTTTAGTATTTACTGGAGATGGAGGAGCAAGTGAAGGAGATTTTCATGAGTCGATTAATACAGCAGCAGTATGGAAACTGCCAGTTATATTTTTAGTGGAGAATAATGGATATGGACTTTCAACTCCATCGAGTGAACAGTTTGTTTTTAAGAATTTTGTAGATAAAGGAATTGGTTATGGTATTGAAACAGAGCTAATTGAAGGGAATAATATTTTAGAAGTTTATCATAAAATAAGTGAGTTAGCTAAATCTATTCGTAAAAACCCAAGACCTGTTTTGGTAGAGTGCTTATCTTTTAGAATGAGAGGACATGAAGAAGCCTCAGGAACTAAATATGTTCCTCAAGAGCTAATGGATGAATGGGCAAAAAAAGATCCAGTTGAAAACTATGAGAAGTTTCTCCTAGAGGAAAAAGTATTAGATGAGAAAAAGATAGAAGAAATTAAGTCAACCATTAAGAAAGAAGTGGTTGAAGAATGGGATAAGGCTTATGAAGAGGAGAGTTTAATTGCTGATAAATCAACTGAATTAAATGATGTGTATGCCCCTTTTCAGTTTTCTGAAACTCTTCCGAAATCTCAAAATACAACAGAAAAGAGGTTGGTTGATGCTATTTCAGATGGTTTACGCCAGAGTATGGAAAAATATGATGATTTGGTGTTGATGGGACAAGATATTGGTGATTATGGCGGAGTATTTAAGATTACAGATGGGTTTGTTAAACAATTTGGTAGAGAAAGGGTAAGAAACACTCCTTTATGTGAATCAGCTATTTTGGGGGCTGGTTTAGGCTTATCTATTAATGGACAAAAATCGATGGTAGAAATGCAATTTGCTGATTTTGTTTCAGAAGGGATGACACAGATATGTAATAATTTAGCCAAATCTTATTATCGGTGGGGGCAAAATGCAGATGTAGTGGTTCGGATGCCAACAGGTGGAGGAATGGCAGCTGGCCCTTTTCATTCTCAATGTAACGAAGCTTGGTTTACACAAACACCAGGTTTAAAAGTAGTTTATCCTGCTTTTCCAGCAGATGCAAAAGGTTTATTGGCTGCAAGTATAGAAGATCCTAATCCAGTACTGTTTTTTGAGCATAAGGGCTTGTATAGAAGTATAAAGGAAGAAGTGCCAAATGATTATTATACCTTAGAATTAGGTAAAGCAAAATTGCTAAGAGAAGGAAATGATGTTACCATTGTTACTTACGGAATGGGAGTGCATTGGGCATTAGATGCCTTAAATGAAAACTCAGAAATTTCGGCAGATTTAATAGATTTAAGAACGTTAGTTCCGTTAGATACTGAAACAATTTTTAAATCGGTTAAGAAAACAAATAGAGTAATTATTTTACATGARGCTACWMTRTTTARTGGRWTAGGAGGKGAGTTAAGTGCRTTAATTACMGARAAYTGTTTTGARTAYTTRGATGCTCCAATWAAAAGRGTWGCRAGTATKGAYACACCWGTYCCWTTYATTAACCAGTTAGAAGAGCAATTTATGCCTAAAGAAAGGTTTAAAGAAGAGTTGGTAAAGTTGGTGAATTATTAGTTTAATTTTTCTAAAGTCTATGTAGGTAAGTAATATAGACTTTAGAAAGTTGGTTAGAATAAATGATGCAAGAAGATAGTTTTTATCATATCTATAATAGAGCAAATGGTAACGAGAAACTATTTCTTTCAGATAATAATTATCACTATTTCTTAAAGCAATGGGTAAAATACATTAACCCAATTGCAGAAACTTATGCGTATTGCTTAATACCTAATCATTTTCACTTTGTAATTAAAATACGAACAGAAAAAGAGATTTCTTTTAATCTAGGTTTTAGTGAAAAACAACCTTTTGGAAAGTTCCAAACTTTCCAAAAGTTATTAAGCAAACAGTTTTCTAATTTCTTTAGCAGTTATACTCAGGCATTTAATAAGATGCATGGTAGAAAAGGAAGTTTATTTACTCCAAATTTTAAAAAGAAAATCATTACAGATGATGAATACCTTAGACAAGTTATCTTATATGTTCATCTTAATCCGGTTAAACATCAGGTAACTAAAGATTTTGATAATTATTCTTACGCTTCATTTTCAAGTATAAGGTCTGATAAATCAACATTACTAAAAAGAGAGGAAGTTATAGCATTATTTGATGATAAGGATRATTTTAACTTTGTACACCAGCAACAAAAAGTAAAGACTGAATTAATTAATGAAATAATTAAAGTAGATAATTAGTGAAAATAGTTCAGAAAATAAGTTCTTGGGGCTTTCCGATGGCTATCAGAAAGGGATGCCGCCTACTATCCCTAAGCTAAAAAAGAATAGAATAGAACCTTCCAAGAGTTATGTGGCTTATCTACATAACTCTTGGAAGGTTTTTCTATAAATAAAAGGTATTCATGAAACATTTGGACAAAAAAATGCCTCCTGATTATGGACAAGAGGCAACCCAAATGTTTTCACAACGGAATAATCCTTATTGTGAATAGCTTCAAAATTGTACGGAAATATTTGTTATATTTATAGTTAAAAARATAGCGATTACGGAGTACGCAATCGCTTAGAAAATTCTACGGCTTATAGCCTTGTTGTGAATAGTCTTTCAAGGCAAATATACTTAAAAAAAATGAAAAAACTAGGAATTGATTTAGGAAGTGCCTCTTGTGGATGGGCAATAAGAGATGATAATGAAATTATTAATAAAGGGGTTATAACTTTTTCGACTGGAATGACAAAAGGACAAGGAGGGTATTCTTCTCCTACTCAAGATCGAAGAGAAGCTCGTTCTAAACGAAGATTAATTCAAGCAAGAAAATATAGGAAATGGGAGTTGTTAGA
The DNA here is from genome assembly GCA_002402165.1 of Flavobacteriales bacterium. GTDB lineage: Bacteria > Bacteroidota > Bacteroidia > Flavobacteriales_E > Vicingaceae. The sequence continues at coordinate 64,034 of NVVI01000003.1, read as the reverse complement.
AATTTTAATACAAAATGACTTAGTTCCTTTAAAAATAAAAGCATTAGAATTATGGTCAAAATACCAAAAAGGTATTCAAAGAAAATTTCCAGAAACAGAAGAATTTTTACAATGGTTAGCCTGCGATTTTAGTTATGATAATGGAGATAGTTATAAAAACCCTTATGAAATTAGAGTTAAAGGTTTAGATGGAAAACTTACAAAACACGAGTTTGGAAGAGCTTTATATCATATTGTTCAGCGAAGAGGCTATAAAGATATTGGAGATAACAATGATGAAACCAAAATACAAAAAGAAAGAAGAGATGAAGGGTTTGGTGCTGCAATACACGAGCATAAATTTATTTCAAAAGCTTTACAAATAGAATTTTTAGATAAAGGTAAAAGGGCTAGAAATGAATACCCTTTTAGAGATGAATATGAAGAGGAGTTTGAAGCATTGTGTAAAAAACAAGAATATGATGTGTCAAAAAATAAAAAAGGAGAATACAACAATGATTTTGTAAAGAAGTTAAGGAWAACCATTATTTGGCAAAGACCTTTACGAAGTCAAAAAGACAAAGTTGGAAAATGTACATTAGAACCGAATAGCCCAAGAATACCTGTTTCGCACCCGCTGTTTGAGATATTTAGGACGCTACAATATATTAATACAATCAAAACAGTTAATGAAAACGGAGAAAAAACGCAAATTCCAAAAGAGTATAGAGATTCTTTATTAATTGATGAATTCACTAGAAGAGATAGCAATTTTAAATTTAGCATTATTAAAACATATTTAGATAAGAAATTTCAACAAAAAATGGAATATAATTATCTTAATAAGCGGACTGGTAAATATGATTCTACTGTTTCGGGTATGCCTGTTTGTAAAAACTTTATAGCCCTTTTTGGGAAAGAAATTGTTACTGACTTATTAAAATTATCCGATTATAATATTACTTCTGAAATACCTAAAACTATAAAAGGCTATTCAATTCATGATTTATGGCATCTTATTTTTAATAGTGATGATGTGAGTTTTTTGAAAGATTTTGCAGAAAATAAATTAAAAATTGAATCTACTTTTAAAGAAAAAGATGGTACAAAAATTAGAGAAAATGAATTTGCAAATCTTCAAAAGGTATTTATGCAAGGTTATTCTGATTTGAGTGCAAAAGCAATCAGAAAAACAATCCCTTTTTTACAGGAAGGTAAGTTATACAATGAGGCTGTTGTGTTGGCAAAAATGCCAGAACTATTAGGGGATGATTGGCAGGATAAGAAAGAAGCGATTTTAAATGCTATTGCAGAAACATCTGTATTATATGATTACAATAGTGATGTCATCAATATCGTTAATGGATTAGTAAATGCTTACAAAGGATTGAATTACGATGAACTATTTGCATATAAAGATACGGACTATTTATTAGCGGAATCGGACATTTCGGATATAGAAAAAGCTTGCTTCAACTATTTTGGAGGAAAAACTTGGGAGATAAAAGAAGATAAAGAAGCTGTTTTAAATGATGTTAAGAATGAGTATCAATTTTTTTTTAAGGATAGTAAAAGAACTTACAGGAAAAAAGTCACTCATACAGAATTAGTAGCTACATCATTAAAAAAGATTGGAATTGAACTAAATGGAGATTTATATCATCATTCTGACAGGAAAAATATTTATCCAAAACCTATTTTTAGCGAAAAATATGAATTGAATATTTTAGCAGTTCCTCTTATTGATAGCATAAAAAACCCAATGTTTAATAAAGCAATGACTATTCTTAGAAAGTTGATTAACGAGTTAATCATTCAAGGAGAAATAGATGAGTTTACTGAAATAATAGTAGAAGTTGCAAGAGAGCTGAACGACAATAACAAACGTGCCGCAATTGAAAAGTATCAAAATGAACGAGAAAGAAATAGAGAAAAATACCGTGAATTTATTAGAGAATTTAATTCTAAAGAAAATAAAAAAATCAATATAAATGAAAGAATTGATGATTTTGAGTTGTGGACAGAACAAATTTTTGATGAGAATAATAAAAAGATAGATGATAAATCATCTAATCGGTTAAGTATTCTTAAAGAAACAAAAGCTATTGACCGCTACGAACTTTGGACAGAACAAAAAGGACAATGTATGTACACAGGTAAAATGATTAGTATTACTCAACTTTTTTCCGATGAAATTCAAATGGAGCATACCATACCAAGAAGTTTATTGCCAGACAATACAAAAGCCAACCAAACGGTTTGTTTTAGAAAATACAATAATGATATAAAAAACAATCAAATACCTTTTGATTGTCCTAATTATGCAAATGATGATTCAAATGGGAGCGCTATAAAACCAAGGTTAGCGACTTGGCAAAAATTGAAAGATAAATATCAAAAAGATTTCAATGACAATAAACGAGCTAAAGGAAATGAGGATGAGAAGAAAAAAAATGAAAGAATAGTTAGAAAGCACTACGCTAAAATGCACTTAGATTATTGGACGGATAAATTGAACCGTTTTACTTGTGATGAAATAAAAGAAAGTTGGGCTAGAAGGCAGTTAGTAGATACTCAAATGGTAAGTAAATATGCTAGAGAGTTTCTAAAAACCTATTTCAAAAAAGTAAATGTAGAAAAAGGCATAATTACAGCTCAATTTAGGAAGATTTATGGTTTTCAAGAAGAAGAAGAAATTAAAAGTAGAAATAAACATACACATCACGCAATTGATGCAGCTGTTTTAACCCTTATACCTAACAATGCAAGCAGAAAGAAAGCATTACTTGAAAAATCTTACGAGAAGCAAGAGCGTAGAGAAGGACAATATACAACTTCTCCATATCCAAATTTTAATGCTCAGGAACTAATAAGAAATATTGAAGAGACTACGCTTATTTTCAACCATACAAAAGATAAAATTATCTCTCAAACCTATAAAAAAGTTAGGAAAAGAGGTGAAATTCAAAAAAATAAAGATGGTTCTATCAAGTGGATGAAAGGTGATAGTATTAGAGGTGATTTATATGGACAAACGTTTTTGAGTAAAATAAAAAATGTTGAATTAGACGAAAATAATAAACCTAAAAGAGATGAAAAGGGGGCGTGGGAATTTAAGAAAGGGAAAGATGAGTTTACTTATGCTACTAAAAAGCCTATAGAGGAAGTAAAAGCTAAGTATATCAAAGACATTATTGACCCTAATATTAGGACATTAGTTGGAAATCAGAAGAAAAATAACAAGATTTTTGACCATCAAGATAAAGAAATAAGACACGTAAGAGTAAAAGTAAAGAAAGGTAGAGTTGTTAAAGAGCGTGTTAATTATAGAAGTAAAAATGAACACAAGAACTTTTATTACGCTTCTGCTGGAGAAATCCCTTATGCTGTAATGTTAGAAAAAATTAYAGATGGTAAGGTTGAAGAAAGAAAAATGATACCCATTGCTATACACGAAGTAGCAAAAGTATTTAAAGAACATAGACAGTTTAATGCTGATTTGTATCTAAACTTTTTTCATAACGAAATAAAAAGAAATTATAATAATTGGAGATTGCTACGCATTGGTCAAAAAGTTATGGTTCTTAAAAATGACTCTGAATTTGAAGAGGTTGTTGATATTAATTTCCAGAGAAATAGGTTGTATAAAATTACTCAGTTTAAATATGATGGTAGTAAAATTATGCTTTCCTATCATTTAGAGGCTCAATCAAAGAAAGATATAGATACTCAAATAAAGGAAATTAAGCACTCTATATTAACTAACTTTGAGTTAGAAATAGGTCTTTCTAAATTAATTCCAAATGAGAACATAGAAAATGCTAAAGATAGAAATGAAGATTATCAAAAAAGAAAAAATAATTTTAAGGGTAGACTAGAGATAATTAAAAATCATTCTAATGGAGGTAGTGAAACATCAAAAAAGATAGAAGCTGAGATTTCTAAATATAAAACAGAATCATCTTCAATTGAAATTGAAGGAATGACTCCAATCTTAGGTTTTTCTCAAAAAAGTTGGAATTTTCTATATGAGGGAGAACATTTTGAAATGGATGTATTGGGTAATATTGAAGTTTTAGTTGAAAAATTAACATAATAAAAGTTCGAATCAATCACATCGGTCAAATAGTTAAAATAGGAGAATAATTATACATTTTGTATAACACATTTTGTATAACACATTTTGTGTAATTAAAAATAATAGTATACCTTTGTGTAAATAAATGAAGCTATGAGTGTAGATTTCAACCCTTTTTTAGAACGAGGATATAGAAGCCCTGCTTATTTTTGCGATAGAGAAGAGGAAACACAACTATTGATTGATTATATTAAAAACCGAACCAATGTAACTTTGTTTGCTTTTAGAAGGTTAGGGAAAACAGGGCTAATTAAACATTGTTTCTACAAACTGAAAAAAGAAAAAAACCTGATTTGTATCTATGTAGATATTTTCGATACCACCAGTAAGGCCGAATTTATCAACAAGTTGGCAACAGCTATTTACGCCACCTTTCCTCCAAAAAATAAACTCGGTAAAAAGGTATGGCAAGCCATCCAATCTTTTCGACCTGTTATTACCTTTGATGAATTGACTGGCTTACCGTCTGTAACCTTACTGCTACACAACCCGAACAGCAAACCAATACCATAACGGGTCTTTTTAAGTTTTTAGATCAACAAGAAATCCAAATTGTATTTGCTATTGATGAATTTCAGCAGATATTAGCTTATCCTGAAAAAAATATGGAAGCTGTTTTGCGTATGCAAATGCAAGAATTACAAAACACCTCGTTTATTTTCTGCGGAAGTAACCAAACACAAATGCACGAAATTTTTAACAGTGCCAAACGTCCTTTTTTTGCAAGTTGCACTTCAATTAATCTGGAGCATATCCATAAAGAAAAATATAAAAAATTTATTGCACAATTGTTTAAAAAATATAATAAAACCATTACTTCAGAAGCCGTTGACTTTATTTGCACCTGGACCATGTGCCATACATTTTATACCCAATACCTCTGTAACCAACTATTTGTTAAAGCGGGAAATGAGATAAACCTAGAAAAAGTTAAAAAAATTGCAGCCGATTTACTCCAATTACAAGAAGGGAAATTTTATCAATACCGAAGTTTGCTTACTCCTTTGCAATGGAAGCTACTTGTTGGCGTTGCCAAAGAAACAAAACTAACGCAACCACATGCTAAAATTTTTATTTCAGAACATCAATTGGGTGGAGCATCAATTGTTAGAAGAGGTATGGAAGCACTGGTAAAAAAAGAAATGGTTTTACATAATAGAGGTATAGAAACACCTTACTACGAAGTATATGACAAATTTTTAATGCGTTGGCTACAAAGTAAATAACATAACTCTTTGGTATGATTTTTCGTAAAGTATTGCATACTAAACTTTACGATAATGATAAAACGCACCTTATTTTTTGGTAATCCTGCTTATTTAAGCACCAAAAACGAACAATTATTAATTACTTATCCTGACAAGGAAAAACCATCCAAAACTGTAGCGATAGAAGATATTGGTTTTGTGGTATTAGAAGACCCTCAAATAACCATAAGCAATCGCTTACTCGAAAAATTAACACTTAATAATGCAGCTATTATTAATTGCAATGCACAGCACATGCCCATCGGAATGGTAATGCCTTTTAGTGGTAATTCAGAACAAAATGAGCGAGTTCGCTATCAAATAGAAGCATCTGTTCCGTTAAAGAAAAATCTATGGCAACAAACTGTACAGGCAAAAATCAATAACCAGGCAGCATTGCTTTCTGATAGAGGAGTAGAGGTGCAAAATATGAAACATTGGGCAAAAGAAGTAACCAGTGGTGATGTGCTGAACCACGAAGCCAGAGCAGCAGCTTATTATTGGAAAAGTATTTTTGACATTAAAGATTTTACTAGAGGACGAAAGGAGGAAGCTCCCAATAATTTGTTAAATTATGGTTATGCTATTTTACGAGCTGTTTGTGCCAGGGCAATAGTAAGTAGTGGTTTATTACCTGTGTTGGGAATCCATCATGCCAATAAATACAATGCTTATTGCTTGGCAGATGATATTATGGAGCCTTACCGACCTTATGTGGATATGGTGGTGTGTTACATTGTAGATAATCATGATGATATTGAAGAATTAACCACCGAGTTAAAACAGGAGCTATTAAGTATTCCGGCTTTGGATGTGGTAATTGACGGGAAAAAGAGCCCGTTAATGACTGCAATGAGCAGAACAACCTATTCGTTGTACGAATGTTATGTGGGTTGGAGCAGAAAGTTGCTGTATCCAACATATTAAAATTCAACTCTCCAAACTTTCCAAGAGTTTAAAACTCTTGGAAAGTTAACAGGTAAAACTAAATATATAGAATGAATGAAAAATTTTCACGATTAAATCAGTATAGAAGTATGTGGGTATTTGTATTTTTTGATTTACCAACCGAAACAAAAAAAGAAWGAAGAGCAGCATCTCGTTTTCGTAAAGAATTATTGAATGATGGCTTTAGTATGTTTCAATTTTCTATTTATATGCGATTTTGTGCCAGTAGAGAAAATGCTGAAGTACATACCAAGAGGGCAAAGTTTAGTTTGCCCAAACATGGGCATGTAGGAATTTTAAACATTACCGATAAGCAATTTGGAATGATGGAAATGTTTATAGGGCAAAAAGAAGTAGAAACAGAAAAACCTAGTCAACAGTTAGAGTTGTTCTAAAAAAGAGGATTATTTTTTAATCCTAATTTTGGATGTAAAAAGCAACATACCAGCCACTTAACGTGGGGTATGTTGCGTTTCATCTTTAAAGATACAATTTTGAAAGCTATTCACAACGCTTAAATCCTGCTTCCTCTTCTGGAGTTTGTTGCGTTTCATCTTTAAAGATACAATTTTGAAAGCTATTCACAACTTAATTCTAATGAAACAGACGAACAATTAAGTTGCGTTTCATCTTTAAAGATACAATTTTGAAAGCTATTCACAACGGGTCATAAGTAATAAAGCGCGCTCGCGGAGTTGCGTTTCATCTTTAAAGATACAATTTTGAAAGCTATTCACAACAGCAGTAGTTTGATGAACGTGTGCTCCAGCGTTGCGTTTCATCTTTAAAGATACAATTTTGAAAGCTATTCACAACCAGCACTCATTTTATCTTTTGTTAGATTAGGTTGCGTTTCATCTTTAAAGATACAATTTTGAAAGCTATTCACAACTAAAGGTCAGCTCCGCGAAGGTCAGCTCCGTTGCGTTTCATCTTTAAAGATACAATTTTGAAAGCTATTCACAACAGCTCTTCTCTTTCTTTCGTTCTTTTATTTGTTGCGTTTCATCTTTAAAGATACAATTTTGAAAGCTATTCACAACGAATTGCTGACGAGGAGAAGCAACTTGTTAGTTGCGTTTCATCTTTAAAGATACAATTTTGAAAGCTATTCACAACTCGCTGGGGTTTTATTATTAGACATAACTTGTTGCGTTTCATCTTTAAAGATACAATTTTGAAAGCTATTCACAACCCATGAAGCGATTATATTTGCTCTTGTGTAGTTGCGTTTCATCTTTAAAGATACAATTTTGAAAGCTATTCACAACTATGTTACAGAAAATTTAACAGGATGGGGTGTTGCGTTTCATCTTTAAAGATACAATTTTGAAAGCTATTCACAACTCTTCAGTCGTGATACCTTCAGGTTTTTTGGTTGCGTTTCATCTTTAAAGATACAATTTTGAAAGCTATTCACAACACAAAGGCGATGAACCAGTTCGGAGTTTCAGTTGCGTTTCATCTTTAAAGATACAATTTTGAAAGCTATTCACAACAATAACTCAAATTACTTCTTATCATTCCTAGTTGCGTTTCATCTTTAAAGATACAATTTTGAAAGCTATTCACAACTGAATTTACTCAAGTAATAGAGCTTTTTGAGTTGCGTTTCATCTTTAAAGATACAATTTTGAAAGCTATTCACAACGTACAGGTAAAAGTTGCGTTCTTAAAATGAGTTGCGTTTCATCTTTAAAGATACAATTTTGAAAGCTATTCACAACGGTATGGCTGTAGCTAATACTGTTGCTACTGTTGCGTTTCATCTTTAAAGATACAATTTTGAAAGCTATTCACAACTGTATTAACTTTTCTCGTTTAGCTCTTAGTGTTGCGTTTCATCTTTAAAGATACAATTTTGAAAGCTATTCACAACTGCATATTCAAACATTGTATCACTATTTACGTTGCGTTTCATCTTTAAAGATACAATTTTGAAAGCTATTCACAACTTATAAAGCATCTGATGTAAAAATTGCCTGTTGCGTTTCATCTTTAAAGATACAATTTTGAAAGCTATTCACAACGTGTCTATTGTCCATCCACTTGAATCAGTAGTTGCGTTTCATCTTTAAAGATACAATTTTGAAAGCTATTCACAACAAGAAGAAAAGTATTCCTATTGACTATAATGTTGCGTTTCATCTTTAAAGATACAATTTTGAAAGCTATTCACAACTCGTAACCAGGTATTAATGTAACAACCTGAGTTGCGTTTCATCTTTAAAGATACAATTTTGAAAGCTATTCACAACATCCATTTAAGAAAGGTGCTTTTTCCTGTTGTTGCGTTTCATCTTTAAAGATACAATTTTGAAAGCTATTCACAACCCAAAAGCTCCGTTGTCATTTGTAAAATCGGTTGCGTTTCATCTTTAAAGAAAAAAATGTAGAGTTTAATTACTAATCCAACAACAATTTCAATCTTTTAAGTGATTTCTGATTTTTTTTGGAAAAGATGGAGTTTAATACTTTCTCTTTTTCTTTCGTAGTTAAGTGCCAACTTAAAGAAATTTCATTTTCAGAATTATTYAATTCAAAATCWATAATATCAATAGGYTGAGTAAAATCATTRCCTARRTATTGTARCATTTCATCTAAGTTATAATCYTGTATASGAAARAGATTTTYRTAYAAACTWCCWACKGGRCTTAAAAARTTYTCTGTAATACTGCTAATCGATTTTTTGTTTACCAYTAAGTGYTTTGGYTTATCTCTTAATGTGATRATTAYAATWCCAYTTGTRTTTTCATTAATCCAATCTTTAAATGTATAGATGTATTTATAGGTAGTTAATTTTCCGAAATTATCACGCATGCCGGCATCTATAACTGTTATTTTTGGATTAGATGGTAATGAAACTCTTGGCATTATAATAGGAAAAGTAGCACTCATTCTTAATGCACTGGTATATTTTAGGTTATCGGCATCTTGGTTTTTAAATAACCGGGAAAATTCCAAATTTTCAATTATAGGTTGATTATTTATTAATTTGTTTCTTGATGTAGTTGTTAAATAGGAAATAGGTTGAGATGAGATGAGTAATCTTCTACCATCATTAATTACGGTAGGCGATAATATCATAATAGGAATATCTGAATTATATTCTGGTTGTGAATAATCTTTTAATCTTTTATCTAAGACACCATTAGTGTTTATTAATAGTTGTCTTTCAAAAGAATATCCCCTGTCTTTTGTGTAAGAATATTTACCGTCATTATACGTTTTCATTCTAAAGAAAAAATCATTTGTAGCAATGCTAAATGCAATAGGATTCAACAAGTCTTTGGCAATATTATTTAGATAATAATCAGAATATATTGAGTGGTTTAACGTATCTTTTTGTAAATATAGCTCCCTAAAATAAGAAGCTCCAATCATTCCTCCAGAAGATCCTGTAATTAAGTGAGTTTGGTTAAATAGCTTACCACCTGTTGAACTATCTGAAGTTTGGAGCATATAAAAAGTCCATAACATAGAACGCGAACCGCCACCACTAGTATTTATAAAAACAATTTTTGGTTTTAAGCTGGCATTGTTTTTTTTCTTCCAGTTTTCAAGAATCGATATGGAATTCTTTTTATCATTGATCAAATTAGTTTTATTATTTCTTAATTGATTTAAGTTTTTAATGGAGTAATCAGCTTTTTCGGTTGTGTAGTTTAATCCATAAGCCATATTGCTATAGGTAAATTTTTCGGTTTTAGATAGGTAATTAACTAAAACAAATAGTGTAATAAAAATTATCGTTGTCCAACCTTTAAGCCAAGTATAAAAAGCACTCATTAAGATAAAAACAATGGTAAAAAAGAGAATAATACTAGCTCCAGCAGGAATAACACATATAGGATGTTCGCTAAATAATCCTAGAGAGATTAATGAAATAAATATTGCAATTTCAAAAATAGATGCGTTTAGGTGATTATGAGAAATTACAGATTTAAGCATTTCCTTATCATAGTGAGAAATGTCTCGGGCTGGTTTAACAACAAATGGAGTATGGAGGTAAATCTCAACGTGCCATTTTACTTTACTTTTTAAAATTTCATATATACTTTCTTGTTTTGTAAATAAAGAGTTGATGGGTTTGTCTTCATCATCACTTGAAGAAATTCCTAATTTTTTAAATATATTTTTATTGGTTGAAAGGAAGTAGGTGATTGACCCTACTATATTAATTGTATATCCAATTAATATGGCTAGTACATAAACAAAAATCTCAAAAGGTGTAGTGTTTTCATTTTCTATGTGATAGTTTATGACTTGAAAAACATAGTAGGTGATAAATATAAATGGGAGCAATGAGTTGTTAATACAAAACCTCACAAAAGGTCTTTTAAGTGCTGCTACAAAAGGAAATCTTTTACTATTAATAATGTAACTACTTATGTTAAATGTCATTACAAATCCACCAATGGCAAATCCCATAATACAATAGGACCAAAAACTAACAGTATTTAAATATTCAGGGGCTAAAAAGAGATGGTGGATGCCATATTTACTAGCTATTGATTTRCTTACAAAGCCRAATARRATAATCCATAAYAAKAGYAATAGATGATTCCTYTTTAGATTAACTAAAAGAAGCTGTAAAGGGAAGAAAAAAAATAGTTTACGAATCATTCTATGAAAATATCGTTCTAATGGTTCTTATCCCTTTGTTTTACGGAGTTTTTGGCTATTTTGTTATAAATAAAGGAAAAAAGAACTAATATATTTTCTTTTCAAAAAGCTTTCCGATCCCTTCAATAAATTTTCTAAGTAAATCAAAGTATAATGAAATTCCTAGAATAAAACACATTAGCCATATAACTATAACATTTACCCAGAATGTGTCAAAATAAGCACCAAAAATTCTTTTTTCAGGAGCGTAAAAATGTGATCTAAATCCATTAGGGCTTAAATAGATAGGGTATGCCTTTTGAATTAATTGACCATCTAATTCTAATATTTTATTAATGGAATTTTTATCTTTTACATAATCTGATAAAGCATCGTTGGTGTAGTCATTTTTCATTTGAATGAACTTCTTTTTAGCTTCTTTATCTTTGTTTAATTTGGCTATTAACCCATCTTTTTCATTATATGCTTGCTTGTATTTTTTTAAATAAAAGGAGTTAAGTTGAATTAAATATGCTTTAGTATCATAAAAAACTTTGTCATTTATTTTTTCAAGATAAAGGCTTTCTGTGAAGTTAAATTTAACATTAGGATTTCGTTTAAGCTCTTTTTTAATTTCGTTTCTAAGAAGAGTTAAATTTTCAATAGATTGCTCTTTTTTCTCTTCATCTCCAATATTGTTTTGTACACTACTTAATTTTGCAGTCAATTTTCCTAACCAATAATTTTTTCTAAATTCAAATCGTTTGAATTTTTTATCAAGCTTAAAAAATTGTTTTTCAAATTCATTGTCTTTAAATTGACGAACTGCAATAGCTTCATAAGCCCACCTAGAAGTCATTATTTCTCCAACTATAGGTACGTTTTCTTGAACTGTAATAGAAGGGTTTAGCTTGTCGAATTTAACCATTACGCCACTTAGCAGTAGTTGAGGGATAACCAAAAATGGAATTAAGATATAAATTGTTACTGCTGAGTTAAAGCTTGCTGATATATTTAGTCCTAGCATATTAGCAAAACAAGCTGTTGTAAATAATACCAACCAATAAGAAAAATACATTCCTTTAATGTCTAAAATTAAATTACCCACAATTACAAACGACAACATTTGGATGGCAGAAATAATAAACATTACACTAATTTTAGAGGCTAAATAACCACCCTTACTTAAGTTTAAGAACTTTTCTCTTTTTCTGATTTTCTGATCTCTAAATATTTCTTCAGCACTAACTGTTAAGCCAATAAACAACGCAACAATAACCGACATGAATAAATAAGCAGGGAAATTTTCATTTTCTCTAAATGTATATCCTACTTCATTACTTGAGTCAGAGTTATAATAACGAAGTAAGTATGATAATATAAAAGCAAGGAATGGGGCTTCTAAAAAATTGATTAGAAGGTATTGTGTGTTGGTTAATTTTGACAATACATCTCTTGTGATGMWKWMTTTAAANYRWTYYYWWTYSKKMRRMWKWTYWRWTATAATTTTTAAAGCTTCATTAGTTCTATTGAATTCGGAAAGATTTTGGGCAACTTTTTCTTTATAATTTCCATACCATTCCGTAGGATCAATCTTCCTATTGTCGGTAGGGTTACCGTATTCATCTACAACTCTTGCCTCGATAATGTTAAATATCTGTTCAGAATTTACATTGCCACAGCTAATACATTCACTTTCATCACTGTTTACATGGTTTGCTAATCGTTTAAAGTAAACTATAGCATCAACAGGGTTTCCATTGTATATAGGGTAGCCACCTGTATCTAAGATTAACAAGTTGTCAAACATCTTATAAATATCAGATGATGGTTGGTGAATAACCACAAATATTAATTTACCTTTTAGAGCAAGCTCTTTAAGTAAATCCATTATAATTTCTGAATCTCTTGATGAAAGTCCAGATGTTGGTTCATCTACAAAGAGAACAGCAGGCTCACGAATTAATTCTAAAGCAATGTTCAATCTCTTTCTTTGCCCACCACTAATGGTTTTATCCATTGGACTGCCAACTTTTAATTCTTTAGCTTCATATAACCCAATACTGTTTAGAACATCGATAACACGTTTGGTTATTTCGGTTTCGCTCATATTAGCAAAACAGAGTTTTGCATTATAAAACAAGTTTTGGAATACAGTTAGTTCTTCTATTAGTAAGTCGTCTTGAGAAACGTAACCAATTACACCTTCAATTTCATCAGCCTTGTGATGTATATCAACACCATTTATGGTAACTTGACCAGTTGTTGGGGTGTATGCTCCATTTAATAARTTTAATAAGGTAGATTTTCCAGCCCCACTAGCANCCATAATTCCAACCATTCTTCCAGATTCTTCTGAAAAACTATAAGGATGCATCCCGTAGTTTCCTCCTTTGAATCTATAAGTTAGATTTTCTACATTAAAAATTATTTTTTCTGCATTATCATCTACAAGATAGGAACTAACAATGTCACTGTAGTATATTGGTTTTACTTTTGAGCTTCTAATAGAAGATCCTTGGTTAAGAATACTTGAACGGTTTTTTCCTATTAAAATGCCATTTAAGTATAGTTCAGCGTCTCCAAAATAACGGACAAAGAACATATTTACTGTTTCAATCTTAATTATTCTTAATGTTCCTACTAAGCCTTCTGAATAAATATGGTGGCTTTCTTTGTAAGTACTCTCTTTTTTATTGTCTACTACTAGCGCATTATCAATATCAAAACTTTGAGTTTCTATATTTGCTATAAAGTCGAGGCAAATATCAAATTCATTTTTAGGGATATTAAAAGTATCTGAAACAGTGATGACAAACTCCATTTCTTGTTCTGAAGCTGTTTTATTTGCATATATAAATTCTAATAAACGTATTAGAACAATTATTTTTTGCTTTTGAGCAAGCTCTTCATTTATCTGAGTACAGATTAAAAGAATTTTTACAGAATTTACTGAAGTTCTTTTTTTCTTTTTACCGTCTTTAGATTTTCTAGTTTTTGCCTCAATAAAATCATCATAGAGTTTTAAGTATTCATCAACTAATTGTTGATTCAATTGTTGTTTAAGGAAAGAGGTTACAATTTTTCTACTATTATCAGAAATATCTTCAGCTTCAGATACAATAGAAAACAATTGCATTAAGGCTTTTAATATTCTTTCACTCATTTTACTTGATTAGTCTGATTTCGTGTCAATATACAAAAAAAGGCATTATTTTATCAATAATGCCTTAATGAAAATTCAATTTATTTACTGCTTAAATCCTACAAGGAGAACAGCACAGCCCGAAGCTAAATTATTAGGGTCTAAATGAGCTTCAATTATGCAATCCAGTGTATTTGTGATTTCAAAATCCCAGTATGGAGAATTAGCATAATCTTTGTTTGTAAATAATAAGTTTCTTTCTTTATCATACACAGAAAATATAAGATTACCATCAGATAAACCACTACAAGCAGCAAATCTATATGTGCTTCCTCCATACAATGTCATGTTAAATTCAGCAATTTCATCATCTAATAGCAAAGACCTGTAGTCTTGACCATCAGATATAAAATTAGAGGTAATGTGCCGATCGCATAAAGATGCAATTGTATCACATTGTGCAAAAGATACAGTGTAAGCTACTAATCCAATTGCTAATGTTAATGTTTTAAATATGTTGCTCTTTTTCATAATTTTTCTTTAATGTCGATTAACTAATAATCTCAATTCTCATTTTCATTATTTTCTCAGTAATTGATTTTAATTGATCATCAGTAATGTTTACAACAGTTGTACTATTAATTGTAGTTGTTTTATTTTCTACATCTACAGTAGGTTTAATATAAGTGTATGTTGTCTGTACTTGCTCATAAATTTCGTTTAACTCCATTAAGTCATCAATTAAGACAGTAAACTCAGGTTTGCTATAATATGGAGTTAATAACTTGATAAGATTATAAACTGTAGTTTTTTGTTCGCCAATTCTTTTAATAATGTCTTTATTCCCAGTCATTTCTACAGCGGAAGTGGCAAAGTATAAACTTTCTATCCATCCTCCAGCTAAAATTAAGCCACCTATGTCATTTTGTTGATTACCTTTTAGATATCTGTCACTAGATTTATAAGCATCAGAGACCAAAACTAATAATGAATCTTGGTTGCCTATATTTTTTTCAAATCTTTCAACTAATTCTAAATCAAAAGCACTACTTACGCCTAGGTCATCACCAATAGATTTTACAGCTGTTAGGAAAGAAATGGCATCTTGTGTTTGGTCATACATTGTTACATAACCTAAGTCAGCTCCATAAACGCCTAGATTAATGGCTTTTTTAAAGTTAGTGTTGTAGTTTGTAGCGTTAGATGGTTCATTTAAAATATCCTTGTTATAATTGACTCCAGAGTTTTTAATCAGCATAGCTGTTTGGATAGGAGATGGAATACTAAATACTTTTCCATCAATTTCCATTAACGTGGTATTGTTCGTATTTTCTATTGGATCTTCAATTTGATTGTCTGTCGGATCTTCTCCACCACAACTAACTGCAAAAACAGCTATTAGTGCTAAAGTAAAAACTTGATTTCTTAGGTTAAAATATTTCTTTATCATTGATATTGTTTTAGATAAATTCTCTGTGCTTGCAAATAAACAAAAAAAACTTCAATACTAAAAACAAATTCTATCGATTAATTAATAGATTTTAAGGTTAACCGCTAAAAATTTTTGTACGAATCATAAAATACCTTAAAATTATAAATGAGGTAATCGCAATTACTAAATTAATAATGGCATGATAATAATCTTGAAAGATCAATTTTCCGATTAAAAAAAGTGTTGAATACGTTAGTGCTGTTGCACTTATCCAGCATATAATTAATATTGGTATTTGTGATTTTGTTTTGGGTAGTCCTAGTTTTTCTCTAAWRWTGNKSYWKSCAYSTWSAGGTTCAACTTGAATATAGAATTTTTTTAAGGTTTCATCGCTTTCAGGTTTTGTTAAATATGTCACTAATAACCAAACTATTGTTGTAAATAAAGTGGTGCATAGTAATATGCCTTCATTTGCTATAAAATTATTCTGAATTTCATCCGGACCTATTTCCACATCAAGCATAGGAGCAAGAACAAATTTACTAAGTGTATATCCAATTATAGGAGCAAGAGTAGCAGAAATTTCACTCCATATATTAATTCTGCTCCAATACCAACGAAGTATTAAAACGGCTCCCAAACCAGCAGAAGAAGCAATCAGAAAACGTGCTGCCCCATCTATGGTATCAATAAAAGAAGTAATTACTAAAGCTATTACCATAATAACTACTGTAAATATTCTACCAACCTTAACTAATTGTTTTTGGCTTATTTCCTTTCCGTTTTCTTCAATATGTCTTTTGTATAAATCGTTGGTTAAATAACTTGCACCCCAATTTAATTGAGTAGAAATTGTACTCATATAAGCCCCTAAAAATGCAGTGAATAAAAGGCCTCTTAATCCTGTTGGCATAAAATCTCTCATAGCCATTACAAATCCATTGCCAGCTTCATTCATTGCTAAATCTGGATAAACAACTATTGCACATAGGCCAACTACAATCCATGGCCATGGGCGAAGAGCATAATGTGCTATTTGGAAAAATAAAGTAGCAAAAACAGCATGTTTTTCGTTTTTAGTACTCATCATTCGTTGAGAAATATAGCCACCACCACCAGGCTCGTTACCAGGATACCAGCTTGCCCACCATTGAATAGCTATAAAAGAGAAGAAAGCACCTATAGTTAATCCAAATGTGCCAATTGCAGAACCTGTACTGTTTATATTTGGGAAGAAATCAAAACGCCATTCAGGAAGTTTTTCTTTTAAACCAGCAACACCACCCACTTGCTCAGAGTTAAGCATAATAACTGCTAGAATAATACAACCAGTCATTGCCAAAATAAATTGAACAGCATCTGTAATGGCAACGCCTAACAACCCTGAAAGAGAAGCATAGATAGCAATTAAAACCATTAAAACACCTATGTACATAAATGCGGTTTGATAATCAACATCTAAAAAAATCATTAAAATTTTTATCATAGCAGCATTAACCCAGCCTATGATTATGGTGTTAAAAAATACACCAAGGTAAACGGATTTAAATTTCCTAAAGAGCTTTGCAGCTTTTCCAGAATATCGAAGTTCTAAAAATTCTAATTCAGTTAGTACATTTGCTTTTCGCCACATTTTTGCAAAAAAGAAGGTAGTAAGCATTCCGCCAATTAACATATTCCACCAAAGCCAGTTTCCAGAAATACCATTTTTTCTAACTACTTCTGCTACCCATAATGGTGTGTCAGCAGCAAAAGTGGTGGCTACCATAGAAATTCCAGCAATATACCAAGGCAAATTTCGACCTGCTAAAAAGAAATCGGTAAGAGAACCACTTGCTTTATTTTTAAATTTTAATCCAATAAATAAAGTGATACCTAGAAAGACAACAACGATAATCCAATCAACTAATTCTAAAACCATAAGTCGAAAATAATAAAGTTTGAGTATTCAATTAATGGGTTCATTTAAAATTTATTCACATTATTTTTCGTTTATTATTGTATAAATTTTTTTTTCGCCAATTAATACCGAAATTCGTTATTAACAATTCATGAGTTATAATATAGACATACAACAAATTCAACGATATTCTAAATTAGAATTAATTGCTAAGCAAGTAGTGGAAGGCTTTATTACTGGTTTACATAAAAGCCCGTTTCATGGGTTTTCGGTTGAATTTGCTGAACATCGGTTGTATAATTCTGGAGAATCTACTCGACATCTCGATTGGAAATTATATGCCAGAACAGAAAAATTATTTATTAAAAGATATGAGGAAGAAACAAATTTAAGGTGTCATTTGATTATTGACGGTTCTTCATCCATGTATTTTCCGAAAATAGATTACGATGATAGTGGAGCATTTAATAAGATTAAATTTTCAGTTTATGCTGCTGCTGCCATTATGCATTTACTAAAAAGACAAAGAGATGCTGTTGGATTAAGTGTGTTTTCTGATAAATTAGATATCCATACACCAGATAAATCGAGCATGATTCATCATAAACGTTTAATCAATGAGCTGGAAATATTAATAAACGAACCAAAAATAAACACCAAGACTTCTGCTATAAAAGCATTACACACCATTGCAGAAAGTGTTCATACACGTTCATTAATTATTTTGTTTAGCGATATGATGGAGAATGTTGCTAAACAAGACGAACTTTTTGAAGCTTTACAACATTTAAAATACAATAAACATGAGGTAATATTATTTCATACGGTAGATAAAGAAAAGGAATTAGATTTTAAATTTGAAAACAGACCTTACCAGTTTATTGACTTAGAAACAGGTGAGGAAGTAAAAGTTCATCCGAATGATGTACGAGAAAAATACATCGAAGAAATAACAAAACGCACTAAAAAATTAAAATTACGTTGTTTGAAATATGGAATAGATTTTGTTGAAACCGATATCAATAAAGGCTTCCACGCATTACTAGAAACCTACCTGTTGAAAAGAACAAAAATGATGTAATAATTAGCAATTTGACTATAAAAATTAGTAATAGATGCAAATTGCAAATTTCCCAAATTTTTTATTGCATTTCTTTTGTACAACTAAAACAAACATATATATTTGCAGCCCTCTTATATGGGGAAAGTTCTTTAAGAATTTTGGTCTGGTAGTTCAGTTGGTTAGAATACCTGCCTGTCACGCAGGGGGTCGCGGGTTCGAGTCCCGTCCAGACCGCCAACTTGTCTGAAGTTCAGCTTAAAAGCTCCATGGAAACATGGAGCTTTTTTGTGTTTAAATAGTTTTCTGTCTAGCTTATTTAATGATAAAGGCAAGCATATCAAGTCTTCTTTGAGTATGTTGTGGCGAGCGATATTGGAATTGATTTAAAAAATATATTCCTGAGTATCATTTATAACTAATTTCAATTTTATTTCCTGAGCCATTAGGAGACGAAAAAAGCTTAATGGAGACGTAAATGTTTCAGTTTTCGCTTCAGCTGAAACATGAATGTTTCAGTTCTATGACTTTTGTTAAAGTTGACAGAATAATATTTAAATTTATAACCATGAAATTATTAGCACACATACTCATTATATTAATTTCTATTCAGGGAGTTAATGCTCAATCTGATTCTTTATTGATCCCAATATCTGTAAAGAAAAAAAGAGAATTGATTAAGCATACTTATTACCAGTTAGAATATGACGAATTGCATGAGCAAGCAGCCTGGGTTTTCTATAAGCTTACACCAGAATCTATTAATGGTATTGCTGAAAGGAAAAATAAATTTAAACCCGATAAATTGGTAGTAACTGGTTCAGCAGAATTGATTGATTACAAGGGTAGTGGTTATGATAGAGGTCATTTATGTCCTGCTGCTGTTATGAAAATAAACCAGAAAGCAATGGATGAGAGTTTCTATATGTCAAATATGTCACCTCAACTACCTGCATTTAATCGTGGTAAATGGAAACAGTTAGAATCTCAAGTAAGAAAATGGGTAGAGAAAGAAGATACCTTATTTGTAGTTACTGGACCAATTTTTTCTGATAGCTTAGGCGTGATTGGTATAAATAAAGTGACTATTCCTGCGTATTATTATAAAATAATATACGATCCAACGGGCGAAAAGAAGATGATTGCTTTTATTATGCCCAACCATAAAATAGAGAATAGTATTTTAGAATATGTTGTTACAGTAGATGAAGTAGAGTTGAAAACAGGGCTTGATTTTTTTTCGGCACTACCGGATGAGTTAGAATTAAAATTAGAGAGTGAAATAGATTTGTGGTGATTTATCTAGTGTTTCAGTTGGATAACTTCTGTTAAGATTGACCGAGGAGGAATTGAGTACTGCATATTTAATTTATCGTCTTTTAAGCACAGCTTTGTAACAAAGAGTATTCTTTTCGTTATTAGGTTAATAAGGAAAAATCTTATTACATTTAAAGACTAAATTATATTGTTTAAACCCTAATGAAAAAACTTTCCTTTATACTAAACTTTTTATATGCTACGCCTAAAGTAATTGCTAGGCTTATTTGGTTTACCATAAAGAAGAAAGAGTTTTTATTTAGTGAGTTTAGACCTACCAATATTGTTTGTATAGATGGAACTTTAAATCAGTTAGTTTGGTATCTAGAAAATCCAATATTCTTGTCTATTTCTAACTCATCCAAAATTTATTTTAACTCAGAGGAATTTGTATTTAAAGTAAGTAAATTAGAAACTGGAATTCCTACAAAAAGTGGGACAAAAAAGTTAAGACCTATTACATTTTTTATTAAAAAGAAAAATAGTTGTTATTTATGCAAGATCGTATTTACCCAGTTTAGTTAGATGCTTAGTATGACTCGAAATAGCACCAAATAAAGTATTTTGATAATACGGAAGATTAAATTCTAGTGCTGTTTTTTTAACAATTTCTGAAATTTTGCGATAATGGACATGGCATATATTAGGAAAAAGATGATGTTCAATTTGAAAGTTTAAACCTCCAACAAACCATGATAATGGTAAATTTTTCTTAGCAAAATTAGCTGTAGTATATAATTGATGAATGGCGAAATTATTTTCTATTTCTCCATCAGATGATGGAACAGGAAAACTTGTTTCAGTTAAGACATGTGCTAATTGAAAAATAACTGATATAATAAAGCCACAAACAAAATTCATTATGAAGTAAAAAATTAACGTTAACCACCATGCCTGACTCGAGAAAATTAATGGAATTATAATGATAAAAGAGATGTAAAAACTTTTAGCGAAAACTAGTCTCGTATAAGCACTTTTGTATGATATGTTTTGTGTCTTAATCAAATCTTTTCTTTTGTAACGTTTGAGTTGAATAAAATCTTTTTTAACAGTCCATGAAATAGTAATAAGGCAATATAAAAACCATGCATAAAATTGTTGAAAGCGATGAATTTTGTGTCGTTTAACTGGATAAGTGAAGCGCATAAGAGGACCATTTATGTCTTCGTCATAGTTTGCAACATTAGTATATGTATGATGAAGTACATTGTGTTGGATTTTCCAATTAACAGAACTACCTCCTATCAAATTAATTAAATAGCCTAAGTATTTATTTACATTCTTATTTTTAGAGTAAGCACCATGGTTAGCATCATGCATAATAGAAAAACCAATGCCAGCCATTCCTAAACTCATTAATAGCCATAAACCTAATACAGTCCATGAATTACTTGTAATGTTAAAAACAATTAAGAAGAAAGGAATGAAATAAAGGTTTAACATGAATATGGTTTTAATGACCATATTGATGTTTGCATGTTTGGATATATTCTTTTCTTTAAAGTAGGCGTTAACCCTACTTCGAAGTTCTTTAGCAAACTCTGGACGATCCGTTGTGCTGAATTTAATTCTAACTGATTCCATTTTGTTTTAATTAATTAGTAAGAAAAGACAGTACAAAGTTATCATTTTTTAGACTCTGTTGGCTCTACTATGCTTAATTAATTAACATAATAATTGTTGTTGTTTTAAAGTTTAAAGCGTTTTGCTATCGATTTTTCAGTGTCTTGTGCTAAATTTTGTGTTTAAGACTTTTTTTGCCAGTTCGCTATTGTCTTTTTCTGAAGAAAATAAATTAAAAACTTGACTTACAGATATATCCAAGCATGTTTATAGATACCTGTTTTCACCTTTTTTCCATTTTTAATTACGATAGTTAGCTTCTCCAAGATTGGTTGATATGATTTTCATTTTTTCTTAATGAAATAATCAAGTGAAAATTGATCCCAATTTTTTGGCAATAGAAGTAGAGTAATTAATAAAATTGCCCTATACATTACATGAGATAAATCCCATATAGGATCAGTTAAACCATGACCGAATGTTACGATTACTAAAACTGAAGCCATTGCATAAAGGGCGTAGTCTCTTTTAAAGCCAATAATTATAAATAATCCAGCAATAAGTTCTACATAAGAAGTGTAATAGGCTGTTGCGTGAATAATAATGTCGGGTAAATAATCTTTATAAGTTTCTCGAAAGAAAGGCATGTTGTAAAGGTTTTCTACACCCCAGGTAAATACTTTTCCAAATCCTTGCATTAAAATAATAAAACCTAACAGTAGTCTTAATGTGAGGACGCCAATTTTTCTGTTTAAGTTAATCATGCAAGTTTATTTTTTCCCTTTCCCTTTTTTCTTTCCTTTCTTTTTTCCCTTTCCTTTGCTTTTTGAATTTGAGTTACCTTTCTCTTTGGTCTTTCCTTTCAATGCATGAAACTCAGGTGACCCTGGTTTAATTCCCATCTCTTTTGCTATTTGACCCCATCCTTTGTCTTTATTAATTTTGTAAGAAGCAACAACATCATCCATAGGTTTGTTTATAATAATAGAAATGTTTTTTGCTAGGATTATTTCAGCGGGCTCCATAATTTTTAAAAGCTCCTTAATCTTTGGGATTGGAATACTGTGTGAAACACTTAAATCAATAGTGAAGCCTTTGATGTTAAGCTTTGCATCAGCATTAATAGTAGCCATGTCTTTATCGAGTTCAACACTTCCGGTTTTAAAAGATAATTGAGCAAAAGAAATGTTGCTAATAAGCAACAACAGGGCTGGGAGTAGTAGTATTTTTTTCATAATATCAATTTTAGTATGTGGTTAAATTTAACAAAAAAAGTTGAATTACTTTTTCTTTTTACTTGCTTTTGCTATTGGATTAAAATCTATACAGAGCTGAATCCAATAAGCCAAATCGTCTTCCATATCAAAACCATCTGGAGTTATAAAAACATACCCTTTCATAGGTCTTCCTGTAAAATCCATTGGCAAACAAACTTCTTTAGTAATTTCATTTTTGTAGGCATCTTCTCCAATTCTAGCCATTAATAAACTATCGCCAAATTTTTTATCAATGTGAATGCCACAACACATTTTATTATTTACCATAAAGCATAAACCACCTAACATTTTTTTTGCTTCAAATGAAACTCGTTTTTCATTAAAAGTGTTTTTGATACGGTCAGCTAAAAATTCATCGTAAGCCATAGGTTATTTACTTCCAGCTAATTTCCAYCCTATCCATGCCATTGGAATGTATGCCCCAATTAAATCTACAGCAGTGTACCAAGTTGGAGAAGGAAGTACAAATACCATACTTATACCTCCTAATAAAAATAAGCCACCAATAACCATAGAAAATATCATTTTGTGAGATGCCGAAATTTTTGCAGCAGCAAAAGCACCAACTAAAGTTCCTAATCCATGAGCTAGAAATACGCTTAAGTAATTTATAGGTTCTRATAAATGAATGGTTGCAGCTAATGCCTCCATTGTAGAATTATCAAACCCAGCTGGAGTTGATATAAGATGTGGGCCTAATTCAATTATACCTAAGTTAACTCCACTACCAATTAACCAACCACCAATTACAGCTAATATGTTTCTTAAAATTGGATGCATAGTATTAGTTTTAATACGAAAGATAAATATACTTAAACTCCCACACCTATAACACAAACATCATCTATTTGTTCTAAGTTACCTCTCCAATCTTCAAAGGCTTTGGAAAGGATAGTAAGTTGTTCGTCCATGGGCTTTGTGTGGATTTCAAGCAGTAGCCTTCGGAATGGCTTATACATGAACTTCTTGCCTTTAGGACCACCAAATTGATCGGGAAACCCATCGGTAAAGATGTAAAAAGTGTCTCCTTTTTGGAGCTGGATGGTGTGAGATGTGAATGGTTTTGGATTGGAGTATAATCCAATAGGTTGTTTGTTTCCTTTAATTTTCAGTATATCTTCTAGTTTTGTGGAGCCTTTTTTTACGAGTATAAGATTATTGTTAGCTCCTGCAAAAAATAATTCATTGGTTTTGATGTTGAGATTACACAAAGCAATGTCCATACCATCTTGCACGTCCTCTTCGCTTCTTTCAAATTCTTCAACTACAATCTCTCTTGTTTTATCAAGAATTAACCCTGGATCAGTTAAGCCATACTCTCGAACACTTCTATTTAAAGCATTATTACAAACTACACTTATCATAGCTCCAGGTACTCCATGACCTGTGCAGTCAGCTGCTGCAAATAGCACTTTACCATCACGATGTTCCATCCAATAAAAATCTCCAGCAACAACATCCTTTGGTTTGTATAATATGAATGAATCTTTAAGGTATTCCTTTACCAATTTAGTTGGAGGTAATATAGCCGACTGTATTCTTTTGGCATATTGGATACTATCTTTAATTTCTTTGTGGGCTTCCTCAACTACTTCTTTTTGCGTTTCAATTATTAGTTTTTGTTTTCGTATTACCCAGAATCGGTTTAACAGGAATATTAAAAACAATACAACTGTTAATAGACCTCCCAAAATTAAATTTCGTTCCTTGTTTTTCAGTTTTTTTTCTTTCTCGAGATTATCAATTACAAGTTGCTGCTTTTCTGTTTCATAACTCGTTTCGAGTTCCATTATTTGTTGATGTTTTTTTTCATTAAATATTATCTTATCGATACTATCATACTTTAAATAGAATTCATACCCAGCTTGATAATCCCCCTGCTCTATCATAAGATTAGACATAGCTCTATTGTAATATTCTTTTACTTCTAAAGCATCATACTTATCAGCTAATTCCTTTGATTTTTTGAGATAAGAACTAGCCATTTTATAGTTTTTTTTCTTCGTATAAATTTCTCCAATACTAGAGTAAGTTCCTGCTAGTTCGTATGAAAAATTATTTTCTTCCTCAATGTGGATACAAAGTTTAAAGTATTCCAATGCTCTATCATAATCCCCTTTACTTTCATAAATATTACCCAAAATATGGTATGCATCGGATAATGGAAGATCTTCGCGAGCTTCTTTGGCAACTTCAATTGCTTTCATGTAATATTTAATTTGCGTCTTCTCGTCTCCCTGATATATATTTCCCAAATCAATATAACCCCAGGCAATATCTTTTAATGCATCTAATCTCTTAAAGATAGGCATAGACATTTCAAAGTATTTTTTTGCTTTTTTTATGTTGCCCAACCTTCTACTTATCTCACCAATCATGGTATACCCCTTTGCCATCCAATAGGGTTGATTTAACCTCTCTGCCGTAGTCGTACATTTAATAAAATATTGATTGGCTTTTTTATAAAGTCCTCTATTATAATAAATTAGGCCTATGTTTAGCTGAATTGCAGGAAAAGCTTTTATGTAGTTTTTTCTTTTTGCAAGTTCTACAGCCTTAAAAGCATAAAAATCAGCGCTATCACTTCCCGAAATTCTATATTCCACACTAATTTGGTTCAGTATCCAAATTTTTTCAGTATCACTTTTTATGGTGGGGTATGTTTGTAAAAGACTATCTAATTTAGTTCCGGAAATGCCTACTAAAGGAAGTAGGAGTAGTATAAGTAATAGCTTTTTCACTTGATTAAATTCTAGTCCTAATTACATAAAAAATATTATTTTTTTTGCTTTTCATTTTAAGCCTCTGCCAATACTTTATGTTTTCCTTTACTTTTACGAATTCTACAACTTACCACTTTGTATTCCGGACACATTGCCTCAGAACAATRCTCATCAGAAGTAATGATGTTTAACATTACTTCAGGGAAATGGAAGGTAGAACTTAAAATCCCAGGTTTCATTTCATCTGTCACAAAAGCTTTAATATCGACTTTTCCTCTAGGAGATTCTACACAGACCATATCACCATCCTCAAGTTGATTTCTAGCAGCATCTTCTGGATGAATCAATAAAACATCTTCGGTTAAAATTTCTACATTACCAGTTCTACGCGTCATCGCACCACAGTTGTAGTGTTCCAGTTCTCTATTGGTTGTAATTATGTAAGGAAAATCTTTTCCGTGTGCTTTTATTTCAGGAGATTCTTTCCAATCAAAATAACTGAATTGTCCTTTACCGTTTTTAAATTCTTCGATGTGTAATAATTGGGTATCTGTTCCATCAGGTAGCACAGGCCATTGTTTTCCGTTATCTCCTAATTCATCCCACTTTACACCTGCAAAGAAAGGTACAATTTGAGAGATTTCTTCTAACATTCCTTTGGCAGTATAATCAGCTTGTTTGTACCCCATTCGGTTCATTACATCCACAATAATTTGTCCATCAGGTTTAGTGCCTTCTAGTGGTTCAACTACTTTATTTACACGTTGTATTCTTCGTTCTCCATTGGTAAACGTTCCTTCTTTTTCTAAGAAAGAAGAGCCAGGTAAAACAACGGTTGCGTATTTAGCAGTTTCTGTCATAAATAATTCTTGCACTACCAATAAATCAACACTTTCCATCGCTTTAATTACTTTGTTGGTGTTGGGGTCAGTTTGTACCACATCTTCACCAATTATCCATAATGCTTTTAAGCTGCCATCGATAGCTGCATCAAACATTTCTGGTATTTTTAATCCAACGTGACTAGGAACAATTTCTGAACCATAAAAAGTATTGTATTGTTTGTTTACTTCTGGATCAGTTACATCCATGTATCCTGCTCCTTGGTGAGGTTGTGCTCCCATATCAGCAGCACCTTGTACATTGTTTTGACCTCTCAACGGATTTACTCCGGCACCTTTTTTACCTATGTTCCCAGTTATCATAGCTAAATCTGCAATTAATTGAACAGTAAATGTTCCTTGGGTATGCTCAGTAACTCCTAATCCGTGAAATTCCATTGCTGCTTTTGCGTTGGCATAAGCCAAAGCTGCTTCTTTAACTAAGTTTTTATCTACTCCAGTTATTTGTTCTAATTCATCAATGTTTAATTTTAAGATATTTTCTTTAAAGTCTTCATATCCTTCTGTTCTGTTATCAATAAAATTTTGATCTTCTGCATTTTCAGTAATGATGTAATAAAACATCATATTCAGCAAAGCAACATTAGTTCCTGGTCTTAATTGCAAGTGATAAGTTGCATATTTTGCCAATTCAATTCTACGGGGATCAACTACAATACTGGTAACACCTTTCATGAACAGTTGCTTAATTCTTGCTCCAGTTACAGGGTGAGCATCAGTTGGATTTGCACCAATAATAATAATACAATCGGTATGATCTAAATCTTCAATTGAGTTGGTTGCTGCTCCAGTTCCAAATGCTCTTTGCATTCCTAATGCAGTAGGAGAGTGGCAAACTCTTGCACAACAATCAATGTTATTAGTTCCTACAACTGCTCTAATGAATTTTTGCATGATGTAATTTTCTTCATTTGGTGTTCTTGCTGAAGAAATTCCTGCAATCGCATCTGGTCCACTGTCTGCTTTTATTCTATTTAATTCGCTAACAATATGGTCATAAGCTTCATCCCAAGTTGCTTCAACTAGTTCTCCATTTTTTCTAACTAAAGGACTTCTTAATCTTTCTGGATGATCATAAAATTTAAATGCATAACGACCTTTTAAACAAGTATGACCTTGATTTGCTTCTGCTTCGTAAGGAGCTTGAATTGATATTATTTTTCCATTTTTAACAGACACCTCTAAGTTACATCCAACGCCACAATAGGTGCATACTGTTCTAATTTTTTCTTCAGCTCCCATTGCTTTAGATTGGAATACATCAGAAATTGCAGAAGTCGGACAGGCTTGGGAGCAAGCTCCACAACTAACGCAATCAGAATCCATAAACGATTCGTTGTTTCCCATTATAATGTGAGAATCAAATCCTCTACTAGACATATTCAAGACAAACTCTCCTTGAACTTCATCACAAGCCCTAACACAACGGTAACAATTAATACATTTCGATAAATCTGCAGTCATGTATGGATGGCTCAAATCTTTTTCTCTGTGTAAATGATTTGCACCAGTAGGATAACGAACTTCTCTAATTCCAACAGCGGCAGCAACATCTTGTAGCTCACAATTTCCATTTACCTCGCAGGTTAAACAATCTAATGGGTGGTCTGTTAGTACTAGTTCAATGATATTTTTACGTAATTCCTGAACACTTTCAGAATCGGGGTAAATATAACTGTTAGGCATTACAGGAGTGTGACAAGAAGCTACGGTTTTTGTATTTCCATTTTCTTCTAGAGCTACTTCAACACTACAAACTCTACAAGAACCAAATGCCTCTAAGTTTGGGGCATCGCAAAGCGTTGGAATAATTTCTTCACTTACCGTACGTTTTACAAAATTTAAAATGGTTTCCCCATCTTTATATTCGTAGGCTTTGTTATTGATATAGGCTGTATTCATAGTTATTCTGTTTTTCAGTTCTACAGTTTCTCAGTTGATAGTTATTTAGTTATCAATTGATTTTTCTGATGTTTTTGTCTTTTAAATAATTTAATAGTCCTCCAATTAATTTTGAAACATCTGTAGCTAATACGAATGCTTTATTAAATTCATCTTTGGTTATATATTCTTGGTCTAATGCTCTATAAAGTTGAGATTTTACTTCAGAAGTAGATGCTTTTGAAATAAAAAGGTATTGTCTGAATTCTTTTGTAGAATTTCTATCAAATCCTTCAGCTATATTATCCATAGAAGAACCTGAAGACCTTTTAATCTGATCTTTTAATGACCAATCTCTAGCAAATTCACTTTTGTTAGTCAACGTATTAATTGACTTGCAAAGGTCTCTAGCTTTTTGCCAAGATTTTATATCTTCAAATTTTTCTATTGTTGCCATAAACTAAATAACTATTAACTAAATAACTCTTTTAACTTACCTTAAAAAAGCTAACTCGCGGCTAATAAACTAATTGTCTAAATTTTTAATTGTAAAAGTGTACTCTGATTTATTTCTTGTGAAATTTCCTTCTAATTGTTCTGTCAATGTTTGAATTAAACCTAATCCAAAGCCAGTATAATCTTTAGGTGGTTCGACCCAAGTACCATTGTCAGAATAAATAAGTATAAAATCATCGTTATTACTTTCTAAAACCTTAATGTTTATTATTCCTTCCTCTATTTTTACAAATGCGTGTTTAATGGAATTAGATAATAATTCATTGATTAGTAAACCCAGTGGGACAATGGTTTTTAAACCAATTTTATTAATCTCAGAAGCAATATCAAACTTTATGGGCATTCCTAAATTAGAAATATGAATCACGTCATTAGATAAATCTTTTATATAAGGTTTCACTTCTATGTGAGCCATTTCGGCTTCTTGATATAATTTCTTATGAATTAATGACATTACCATAATCCTATTAATGGCCTCATTAAAATGCCTTTTTGCTTCATCAGATTTCATTTCACCTTTCTGTAATCTCAATAAGCTAATTACTATTTGCAAGTTGTTTTTTACTCGATGATGAATTTCTTTAACAAGTATTGTGTTTTCTTCATTTTTTCGAGATAGCTCTGAATTGGACTGCTTTAAAATTATATTTGAACGCTCACTAAAAACTACAAATTGATTGATGATATAAGCAGTTAAAAATGTAATAGAAGTTAGTTCTATTACATTCCCTATATTATGAGTTAGGTTAACTTGGCGTAGATATTCTATGTTTTCTGGAAGAAAAAAAATAATGAAAATAGAGATGGAAATTATATGAATTAAAGTTAGTAATCTTCCTAAGATTACGTTTGCTCCAAAAAAAGCCAATAGAATTGCTAATAAGCTCCACATAAAGCCAGCATAATGTATAGCATGCGAGCCAAAATTTGAAGATCCGATTATTAAGAAGGTACCTCCAATTGATATGATATAATAAACTACTTTGTAATTTTTTGAGAATAGAGTAAACGTAAAACAGAACGCCATCATTATAGCAGCCAATATGTAATAAATGTATATTTCTGTTTTATCTCCCCAAAACAGCGAACATAATATCAAGAAAACGATAGTAATTACTCCTGCAAAATTTTTTGCAATAGTATATTTTTTTTTATCATAAAAATTATCAAATGCTATGTCAGGGTTAATCAATTTCATTTATGCGAAATGGATTTTTAATTCATCATCAAAGTATTGAAGTGCATTTTTAACAGGTAATGGTATTCCTCCACCATGAGCACAAAGCGAACCTTCCTCTAAGGTGTTTAATAAATCATCAAAAAGTTTTCGATCAATTTTATAATTGTCGTTAATTGCTTTTTGAGCTAACTCTTGTCCTCGTTTGGTTCCTAATCTACAAGGAAAACATTTTCCACAGCTTTCATAAGAGGCAAATTCAAACAAGTGTTCAATATATTTCATTATTGAAAAACTTTCTGGAACGCACACCACTGAGGCGTGGCCCAATAAAAAACCTTCTTTAGAAAATGATTCAAAGTCAATACTTAAACTATCAATTTTATCAACTGGTACTAATCCACCAAGTGGACCGCCAATGTGCAATGCTTTAACAGGAGATTTAAACCCACCGCCAAAATCATTAACAACGGTAGAAAGAGGAGTTCCCATTTCTACTTCATACATTCCTGGTTTATTAAAGAAACTATCTAAACAAACTAGCTTAGTTCCTGTTGATTTTTCTGTTCCAAGTTTGCTATAAGTATCTCCTCCATTTTTAATTATTTGGTAAACAGCAGCCAATGTTTCTACATTATTTACAATAGTAGGCTTGTTAAATAACCCTTGTTGAGTAGGATAAGGAGGACGTGTTCTAACTTCTGGTCGCTGCCCCTCGATAGAATTGATTAGTGCAGTTTCTTCACCACAAATATAAGCTCCTTGAGCTTTTATGATTTTAAAATCAAAGTCAAATCCACTTTCATTAATATCTGTTCCCAATAAATTATTTACTCGCAATTCATCAATAGCGTTTTGTACTATTTCAATAGATTCAGGATATTCTGCTCTGATGTAGAGAATTCCCCATTTAGCATGAGTGCAATACCCAGCTATCATCATTCCAAATAAAATAGAATGAGGTCGTTTTTCTAATAAATAACGGTCAGAATAGGCTCCAGGGTCTCCTTCGTCAGCATTACAAATAATAAATTTGTCTTTGTTGTCTTCATTTCTACACGATTCCCATTTAAAACCCATTGGGAAACCAGCACCGCCTCGCCCACGAATATCAGATTTGGTAATTTCATCTAAAACTTCTTTTGAATCTAGTGATAAAGTTTTTTTGAGTAAATTATAATGCTCTTCAAATCCATCATAAGCTGCTGTAAGTACCTCTATGTTTGATTCTACATTGTAATTATCTTTGTTGGTTCCATTACCTTCAACAATGTCGGAAATTTCTGAAGCAGATTTTGCAGAGTAGTTTTTTCCTCCAACATTAAAGGCTCCATTTTCATGACAACGGCCTAAACAAGTCATGTGCCCGATTTCGCTAGCATCAAACTTCTTTTCTAATTCTGTTATAACTGTTTCTTGAGTTCCAGCACAGATACAAGCAGATCCATTACATACGTAAACTTTTTTGCCTTTATTTTCTGGCTTCATAAAATCATAAGCTGTGACTGTTCCGTAAGTACTAGATTTACCTACCAAGAATTCTTCTGCTAGTTCATCTAATCTTTCTTGTGATGGAGTTCCTTCTTCGGCAGCTGCTTCTCCCATTTTATCAAAAAGGTTATCTAAAATTCCTTTTCTCCCTGATAATTCGCTTAAATTTTTTGACATTCAAATATAGTTTGCCATAAATTTAGTAATAATTTCGATAAAGAAGATTTAGTACATTCGTATAAATTAATTTTTTTTAAATGTCTAACAAAACAACTGAATCTGATTCAAAATATAACCACCTTGAAAAGATGGGGATTAATGAGCTTTTAACGAATATTAATACTGAAGATAAAACAGTTCCATTTGCTATAGAAAAACAAGTTTCTAGTATCGAAAAGTTGGTAAAGGTGATTGTTGAAAAAATGGAGCAGGGCGGAAGATTATTTTATATGGGAGCAGGAACGAGTGGACGATTAGGTATTGTTGATGCATCTGAATGCCCACCAACGTTTGGCGTTGAGCATGGGTTGGTAATTGGATTAATTGCAGGAGGAGATTCTGCAATGTGGAAAGCAGTTGAATTTGCTGAGGACGACAAAAGTTTAGGTTGGAAAGATTTACAAGAGCATAATATTAATACTAAAGATGTTGTAATTGGTATTGCAGCATCAGGAACTACTCCTTATGTTATTGGAGCGTTAGAAATATGTAATGCTAATAAGATAGTAACAGGTTGTATTGTTTGTAACAATGATAGTCCTGTTGCTAAAATAGCCGAATATCCCATAGAAATTGTTGTGGGGTCAGAATTTGTTACTGGTAGTACTAGAATGAAATCTGGCACAGCTCAAAAATTAGTGCTAAATATGATTTCTACTTCTGTTATGATAAAATTAGGAAGAGTAGTAGGAAATAAAATGGTGGACATGCAATTGAGCAATAATAAATTGGTGGATAGGGGTACAAAAATGGTTATGAATCAGTTAAATATTGATTACGATAAAGCTAATGATTTATTATTAAAATATGGAAGTGTTAGAAAAGCGGTAGATTCAGAAAGAAACTAATCTAGCAATGACTTAAGAACTGCTAATCTATAGCCTAAAACAAAAATCATACATCCTTTCAATTCTGTTTCAGTACTTTCAGGAATAGTGTAGTTAATGTACATTCTACGAGATTTTTTAGGCTCGTAAATATAAATATGTTGGTCTTGTTTTTGTTCTAAGGTATATAGAAGTTTTCTTTTCTTGTGACCAATTTTTTTATTGTAAATCTCAATTTTTATGTTTTGAGGTAAGCCAGCAGTATTAAATAAGAAACGATATTTTTCTCCCATAAAAAGAGGCACTTCAATTTCTTTAGCTTGAACTTTTGTTTTATAAGTAAAACGACTTGTTTTTGAAGAATCGTATTTATAGTCAGGCCTGAGTTCTCTTTTTAATTCTTTTTTTAACGCAGTTGCATCACATTCTTTAGCAATTTGAATTGCAGCAGTAGAAATAAATGCTATAAGCAAAAACAATATTATGTATGAAAATTTAGTCTTCATTAGTTCAAATTATAGCCAATAACACAGACAACGCAACCTGAAAGATTTTGTTTAGTTGTTCTTGGAATTATATAGTTTAAGTATATTTTTTTAGACACTTGTGGATCAAATACATAAACGGTTTTGCTTTTTTCTTTAGCATCAGCTGAAGAAAAAAGTTGTTTTCTATTTTTAGATCCTTTCTTTTTGTCAAAAAATTTAACTTCAATACCCTTAGGTAGCCCAGCTGTGTTTATTAAAAATCGAAATTTCTCATCTTTAAATAGTGGAGCAGCAATTTCTAAAACTTGCACTTGATTTTTGTATACAAATCGAGTGGCTTTAAAAGAATCGTATTTAAAATCGGGTCTTAAGCCTCTAATTAGCTCATTTTTTAGCGTTCTAACATCACAATCATTTGTGGTGTTTTGAATAGCAGAAGTGGTTATTATAATTAAACCGACTAATACAGAAAATATAACTGTTTTTTTCATCACGTAATGGATTTAATTAAAGGTTTTTATTCCCCAATAATTTTGGTTCTCAAAGCAGTAATATCAACACTTAAACTTTTCACAGCTTCTGCACTTAATACGTAATCTTCATCGCTATCGTTGTCGAAACCATCAAAATGTTTATTGATGTTTTCTAAGTCAGCTATTAAATCTTCAAATTCATTGTCATCATCATTTTGTTTAATAGAAGCGATTAAGCTTTCTAGGATAAAAGCTTGTTCTGATATTCTTGAGATTAATTTAGGGTTTTCGTTAGCCTCGTTTACTTTTGCTCCTAAATACATAGTTTCAATCCAAGCACCTGCAAAAATTATTGAACCAGTATAGCCCATCCCATTTTCATCTAAATAATCATCCATTTGCATTTGCAAATCAGCCATAATGTATGTGAGCGAATCTTCATTACCAATATTAGCTTCAAGCCTTTTACTTAATCCCATGGAGTTTAAAATATCTGTCATCCATAATTTTTCAGAAACCTTTTTTAAGGTACTTAAATAGTTAATAGATTCTTGAGTTTGACTATTCATAATACAATAAGCCATATCGGCAGAATAAACACCAAAATTTAATTTTTGATCATATTTAGTGTTGTAATTATCAGCGTTATCTTTTGAATTAGTTAAGTCTCCAACGTAAGTTAATCCAGCGCTTTTGAAAAGCTCTGCTATTTGAAGAGGAGAGGGAAGTACATAATCCATTTGATCAGTATTATCATCTGTAACTTCTTCTGTAGTAACTTCTTCTTCAAGAGCCTCTTCTTGGTTTCCTCCACAGGCGTATAAAAAACTTGCGAAAATTATTAATGCAGTAAATTTGATTGTTGCTTTTTGCATGATATTAAGTATTGATTTTTTGTAAATTAATGGAATTTTAATGATTTAAACAATTTTATGTTTGGATAATTCTGATGGTGTTAGATTTATTTTCTGTCATTCTGAACGATATTTYACAAGAAATTTATTTCTTAGTAAAATGAATTGAAGAATCTATTTACTCAAAACAAAATTCTTCACGTTGTTTTATTGCTCTACTAAATCAGCGATAAACAGCTTTTGCTCGTTCCGCAAAACGTGTTCAGAATAATAGTTTGGTTACTGTTTTACAATCCGCTTGGTAACAACTTGATTATTGCTACTTATTTTAAGCAAATACAAGCCATTGGGTTGCTTGCTTATATCAATAATTTGTAGTGTAGTTTGTTTAACCAACTGCCCTGCAATGTTGTAAATCTCCACTACTGCGTTTTCAAAATTAGCAAATTCAATAGTGAAAATYCCATTATTAGGATTTGGATAAACAATTATCTTTGTTATGCTGAGCGAAGTCGAAGCATCCTTTACCCCAACAATATTACATCCGCCTACAAAATTAGCACAATCGATACTATCTGTTTTTACTACCCAAATATCTTGAAAATTAGGGAATGTGCCTGGACGAACATAACCGCAAAAAATAGCTCCCCCATTAGCAGTTGGTTTCATATCTGTTATATAATCCTGCGTAACCCCACCATAATGAGTATATTGTTCACTCCATAAACTATCTCCATTATTATTTAGCACCATCAATCGTACTCTTTCTTTTACTGGATTTTGAGAAAAATCATAATCATTTCCTCCTGCTATAAAATTGCTATCTGATAANTNAATMWNTRTYNNGTAAWKYKWTWMTYNTTGSNTMTYTSTNTGCAWWACTYWTTTYYSAYATTATACTACCTGATGTGTCTATTTTAGAGATGTAAGCCTTTTCTAACCCATTAATTATTTTAGCAGAGGCTATAACATAATTATTGTCTTGAGTTGAGTTTATACTATTAATATCCTTAACTCCATTAATATAATATTTTGTCCAAATGGCATCTCCGTTAGCCTTTAATTTCACTATATATCCTCTTCTTGAAATGCTATCTATGGAAATACCTCCACAAGTTATAGTAAAATCCAAGTTAATTAAAACACTAATAAATAAATCATTTTTATTAAGGTTGTTAAACTGTTTTTCCCAAAGCAAGTTACCTGAACTATCCGTTTTGATAATCCAAGCATTTACTCGTGTAGTATCAGTAGAAGTGAAACTTTCTCCAACCGCCACAATTTCATTATTTGCAGTCTGCTTAACATCAAAAAATATATTTAAGTCTTCAATACCATATTTTTTTAACCACAAGGAATCACCTAAACTATTTACTTTCATTATGGCTCCTTCTGTTATAGAATCTGTTACTGAACCAGCTATTATAAAATCACCGCCATTAGTTTCGATTACAGAATTTAAGTTTATCGAACTGTATTGTTTTGTCCACAAAGTATCACCCAAGGGGGTTATTTTTATCAGACCAATGTTTGCTCCAATTAAGTAATTACCATCCTGGGTAAGTATGATTTTTTCCCCTCTATCATTAAAATTACTGTAATTATACAATGAATCAAAGGAAACCTGTGTAAAGGAATTTGTTCCTAAACTAAACAATACCAATAAGAGCATTATCTTTTTCATAAATTTACTGTTTAACAATTCGTTTGGTAATGAGTTGCTTGTTGTTGCTTATTTTAAGTAAATATAAACCTTTTGCTTGGTTATTAATATCTATAACTGTTGTGTTTTTGTTTAATGTTGTTTGATTAACCAATTGCCCAGTTAGGTTGTAAATTTCAAGGACGGAATTTTCTAAATTAGATGCCTCAATAGTGAAAGTTCCATTATTAGGGTTAGGGTAA
This sequence comes from Flavobacteriales bacterium, assembly GCA_002402165.1. Lineage (GTDB taxonomy): Bacteria > Bacteroidota > Bacteroidia > Flavobacteriales_E > Vicingaceae. The sequence goes on along the minus strand of NVVI01000003.1, from coordinate 27,967 downwards.
ACGATAACCTCATTTTCAATAAGTGTATTCTCGTTAATACCCACCGTACAATTACTCACATCACAGCCATTGCTATCTACTTTTATTACCAACACATCGTTTTTTTGTGGTAAGCTGCTATTTATAATGTAGCCACACATAATATAACCTCCATCATTGGTTAGTTTCATGTCAAAAAGATAATCTTCACTACCATTGCCATAGTGGGTATATTGTTTACTCCACAAACTATCACCTAATGTATTCATTTCAAATAAACGAACTCTGGGCTCACCTGTTAAAATGGGTTGGTTAACATCTATATCAACACCCGCAGCCATAAAATTGCCATTGGGCAGTTCATGAATAGCAGAAAAACTATAATTTCTATCTCCTCTAGCAAAATCTTTTGCCCAAATTAAACTTCCCAAACTATCCAAACGATATGCTCTGGCACGTTGCTCGCCATTGATACAAATACCACCACAACCTATAAATCCACCATCTGCTGTTGAATTAATATCAAAAGTACCGCCACATTCTATTCCTCCAAATTGTTGAGTCCATATGGTATCTCCTTGTTGATTTAATTTTACTACATAATCTTTGCCATTTACCGAATTAAGTACTGTTGTTCCAGCACAAACAATATTACCATCAGGGGTAATAATTACCTTTTCAAATACATCATCTAACCCATAGTTGTCAAACTGTTTTTCCCATAACATATTACCTAAACTATCTGTTTTAAATACCCAAGCATCGCTTTCAGAAAAACTAGGGGCAATCAATTTCCATCCAGATACTACAAAACCCCCATCAGGAGTTTGGACAAGATTATATGCTAAATCAGGGTCAATTCCTCCATATCTTTTTAACCACAAACTATCACCTATTGTATTAATTTGCATTAAATATCCATCTACATATACCCCTAACGTATCCTGTGTTACTCCGCACAAAATAAATTCACCAGAAGAAAGTTCGAGTAAGTCATAAGCTTTATCTAATCCTGCACTTAAATTATACTTTTTTGTCCAAACAGTATCTCCTGAAGTAGTTAATTTAATAATCCAAACACCTCCTGTGCCGCTACCAGAATAAGAAGCTGCTATTAAATAACCTCCATCTGAAATTTCTATTATTTGAAAACCTCCATTTTGGGTATTTGATTTATCATACACTTTATTAAAAGCAACCTGAGCAGAGGAGGTAAATCCTATGCTCAAGAAAATGATTATGGATACTATCTTCTTCATAAATTCTTAAAATTCACGAAAGGAACTTTTATTTCTGAATTATTAACCTCTGAGCATCAACTTGATTGCCATCAGCATTAATAAAGTTAATAAAATAAACACCATTATCCAAATTGCTTAAAAGCCCCTAAATCCCCTAAGGGGACTCTTAAGTTTACTGTTTAACAATCCGCCTAGTAACAACTTGTTGGTTGCTTGTTATTTTAAGCAAATATAACCCATTGGCTTGTTTACTTATATCAATAGTTTTAGTATTATTTTGTAATGTAGTTTGGCTAACCAATTGCCCAGTTAGGTTGTAAATTTCAAGGACGGAATTTTCTAAATTAGATGCCTCAATAGTGAAAGTTCCATTATTAGGGTTAGGGTAAACGATAACCTCATTTTCAATAAGTGTATTCTCGTTAATACCAACAGTACAATTACTCACATCACACCCATTACTATCTACTTTTATTACCAACACATCATTTTTTTGTGGCAAACTGCCATTAATAATGTAGCCACACATAACGTAACCGCCATCATTGGTTAGTTTCATATCAAACACATAATCTTCACTGCCTGCACCGTAGTGGGTGTATTGTTTACTCCAAATACTATCTCCTAAAGCATTTAACTCAAATAAGCGAACTCTGGGCTCACCTGTTAAAATGGGTTGGTTAACATCTATATCAACACCCGCAGCCATAAAATTACCATTGGGGAGTTCATGTATGGCAGAAAAACTATAATTTCTATCTCCTCTGGCAAAATCATTTTCCCAAACCACATTACCCAAACTATCTAATTTTGCTGCATAAGCTCGTTGCTCTCCGTTGATAATTATGTTGCCTGCTACAATGTAACCCTCATCCGAAGTGGTGTCCATATTAAAGATGTCAGCAGCAGTTGGTCCTGCAAATTCTTTTTTCCAAATAACATCTCCGTTAGGGGTTAGTTTTACTACATAAGCCCTACTTGTTGTGCTGTTTAACAAGGTTGTTCCTCCTATTACTATGGTAGAGTCTGCATTCACCACTAAACCTTGTATAAACTCACTAAATCCATATTCATCAAATTGTTTTTGCCAGAGCATATTACCTAAGCTATCGGTTTTAAATACCCAAGCATCTGTAGTGGTAAGGCTAGGAGCTAACCATATCCATCCTGCCACTACAAAACCCCCATCTGGGGTTTGAGCAACATTATATGCATAATCATGACCAGCTGTTTCGTATTTTTTCATCCACAAACTATCCCCTTGATTATCAATTTTCATTAAAAAAGCACTTGCAGTCATCGTGATGGTATCCGAAAAACTACCACATACCACATAACCTCCATTTGATAACTCTATAAGGCTGTATGCTTGCTCTCCATTAATGCTTATATCATATTGCTTAGTCCATAAAGTATCTCCTAAATAGGATAATTTAATAATCCATATTCCTGTTAAACCATTACCATTATACGTAGCAGAAATTAGATACCCCCCATCTGAGACTTCCAATATTTCAAAACTACCATTAAGGTCATTATTGAAATCATATACATTATTAAAAACAACTTGAGCACAGGAGGTAACTCCTATGCTCAAGAAAATGATTATGGATACTATCTTCTTCATAAATTCTTAAAATTCACGAAAGGAACTTTTATTTCTGAATTATTAACTTCTGAGCATCAACTTGATTGCCATCAGCATTAATAAAGTTAATAAAATAAACACCATTATCCAACTGACTTAAGTTGATAGTGTTGGTTGTAACTGAAAGGCTGAATACCATTTTACCCAATATATTATATACTTTAACACTTAATTGACCTTCTAATACCCCATCATATTCTATGCTTATTAATCCTGCTGTTGGATTTGGGTACATCACTAATTTAGAGCCATTATTATCAATTTGCTCTTCTAACTCTGTAACTATTCTTAGATTATTGCCTGACGGTATTTTAACAATTGGATAGTTGGTTATTTCTCCTGTTGCCTCCGATAAAATTACTTGAGCAGTATTGGCTATTTTAGTTGTAGAATGAGCTACATCTTCAACTATTTGTGTTTCACTAACAGTTAAATCGTTAATGGTTCTGTTTTGAGTAGTCATAGTAATTAAACAATTCATTAAATCACAAAACTGTACATTTTCATTAACACTACTTACTATTGGGTCTTGCACCATAGCGTTAATAAGTGTTTGACTACCTGTTACATCTCCATCAGCTAACAAAATTTGAGATAGTTTTTTTTGTGATTCCAAATCATTCTGTTCAATTAGCAATTGCTTTTCTCTTGGTTTTTCGTTTCGCTGATTAAAACGCCTTTGCAAGTCATTAATTAACAATTGTATTTCTCCTAAAAAGCCATTGATATTCTGTTCTAAAATCTCTCGTTCAGAAACTCCTGTTTGAGCTTCATTAATTTGATTTCTGATGCCTTTAGGCAAACTCATGCCATTTAAAACCTGTATTACAGCATCACTCACGGGTGAGTTGGCTAATATTACTAATTCCAGACCAATTAGTCGATTTAAAATTAGCAGATGGTATAGTTGGGTACATAAAATTTGAGCAATTAATGTACTCAAATATAACAAAATAAAATTAGGAAGCAAGAGTAATAGCCAATTTTATGTTTGAATAATTCCAACATTGTACTGTTTTTCTATAGGAGCATGATTAGCTGCTTCTATTCCCATAGAAATCCATTTACGAGTATCTACTGGGTCTATGATGGCATCAGTCCATAGTCTTGCAGCTGCATAGTATGGAGAAATTTGCTCATCATATTTATCTTTTATTTTGTTGTACAATTCGTCTTCCTTTTCTTTTGTAATTTTTTCTCCCTTTCTTTTTAAAGAGGCTACTTCTATTTGCAATAAAGTTTTAGCTGCAGCAGATCCACTCATAACTGCCAATTGAGCAGATGGCCATGCAACAATTAACCTTGGGTCGTAAGCTTTACCACACATGGCATAATTACCTGCTCCATAAGAATTCCCCATGATTATGGTGAATTTCGGAACTATAGAATTTGCTTGAGCACTAACCATTTTAGCACCATCTTTAATGATTCCCCCATGTTCTGAACGAGAACCAACCATAAAACCACTTACATCTTGTAAAAAGACCAAAGGAATTTTCTTTTGATTGCAATTCATTATAAAACGAGCAGCTTTATCTGCAGAATCTGAATAAATAACTCCTCCAAATTGCATTTCTCCAGTTTTAGATTTGACTACTTTTCGTTGATTAGCAACAATACCTACAGACCAGCCATCTATTCTGGCATAACCGCAAACAATGGTTTTTCCATAGCTTCCTTTGTATTCATCAAATTCAGAATCATCTACTAAGCTTTTTATGATGTTTCTTACTTCATATTGTTTTTCTCTAGTATCAGGAAGAAAACCATAGACATCTTCAATTTCTTGTTTGGGATTTTTTGATTCTGCACGATTAAAACCAGCTTTTTCGTAATCACCAATTTTATCCATCATTCGTTTAATGGTATCCAAACAATCCTTATCATCTTTACATTTGTAGTCTGTAACACCAGAAATTTCACAATGTGTAGTTGCTCCTCCAAGCGTTTCGTTGTCAATATCTTCGCCAATTGCAGCTTTAACTAGATATGAACCTGCTAAAAATATTGACCCTGTTTTATCCACAATCAAAGATTCGTCACTCATAATTGGGAGGTAAGCACCACCAGCAACACAACTACCCATTATTGCCGCTATTTGAGTAATTCCCATTGATGACATAATCGCATTGTTTCTAAAAATTCTACCAAAATGTTCTTTATCAGGAAAAATTTCATCTTGAAGCGGAAGAAAAACCCCAGCACTATCTACCAAATAAATAATAGGCAACCTATTTTCTAATGAAATTTCTTGAAGCCTTAAATTCTTTTTTCCAGTAATAGGAAACCAAGCACCTGCCTTTACAGTTGCATCGTTAGCAACAACAACACACTGTTTTCCACTAACATAACCAATAACCCCAACAACTCCACCTGAAGGACAACCACCATATTCTTCGTACATTTTATCTCCGACAAAAGCACCAATTTCTATGCGATTACTGCCTTTATCTAATAAATAATCTATTCTTTCTCTTGCTGTTAATTTTCCTTTGCTATGATGTTTTTCAATACGTTTTTTACCACCGCCCATATAAACAGCATCCAATCTTTTTTCTAAATCAGTTACTAGTAGTTTATTTACATCTTCATTCTTATTGAAGTTTAAATCTTCTTTTTTTGCCATACCTATCTTTTTCGAAAACCAAAGGTAAATAAAAGAACTAAAACATATATATTTATGGAATTGTATTGCTTTTGCATCAATAAATTAAGTTTGTATTTATCTTATGGTTAAACAATTTACATTCCTCACGTTTTTTTTCTTGGCTTCTTTTTTTATTGAAGCTCAAGAGATTATTGTTGTTATAGGTAAAATAACAGAAGCTATAACGAACAAAGGAATTGACAATGTTCATGTAAAAGTTAGTCAAAGAAATATTATAAGTAAATCAAATGTTAAGGGTAATTACAATATCTCAATTCCTAAAAGGAAAAGAATAACATTGGTTTTTTCTCATGTAGGATATGAAGTGACTTATGAACCAGTCAATACAAAAAAAGATACAGTAAGATTAAATATAAAGCTAGTAAAAAAGATAGAAATCTTGCCAATATTTACAGTTGACGGTAAGCCAGAAATTGTTTTTAAAAGTGCAAAAATTAATATTGCTGATTATGAGTTTTATGAAGATAAGTTCTTGTTTTTGGTTTATGGAAAGCGACTCAATAAGGATGGTGAAATTTATTTGGTTGATGAAAAGGAGAATATTATTTCTAAACATTTTGTACCAGGAGAGCCTGTAGAACTTTATACAGATTATATGGGAAATGTTAATTTAATATGCAAAAGATCAATTTATAGGGTGGGAGTTAAAAATGATAAAGTTTCTATTTATGAGCTACCATTAGATGAATTTAATCAATTGATAAAACCAATAGTTGATACCTTAGAAGATAATCTTCTCTTTTCTGATTTTTTACGACAATTTCCAAGATTTAAATATTATGCTTTTAATTATCAAGACACTACAGTTTCTGTAATAAAAGAGGTAATACATAAAGACATGGATTGGAAATACAATTTTGAGTATCATTTTTTAAGTAATGCTGATAAGCAATTTGCAAAACGAATGGCTAAAAAATTAAAAGGCTATGATAAGTATGACATAGCTGCATCAATGACTGGTTTTTCTAATGGATTTTTATATGAAACCGTTTATGCCCCTTTATTTGTAATTAACGATACCATTAATATTTTTGATCATTCAGAAAGTAAGATTTGGAAATTTGTTGATGATACTGTTGAAGTAGGAGAGGTTCCGTTTACTTACCATCAACCAAAAAAGAAATTTTCCTGGAAAAGAAAATTAATTATGGATGAGGTTAATGGGAAAATTTATGGTTTATTTTCAATTAATGGTTACAATTATTTAAAAGAAATTGATAGTCATATTGGGAAAGTAGTAATGACAAAAAAACTTACTTATCAGTACGTAAGTAAAATAAAAATTAAAGATGGATATGTATATTATACCTACAAGCCCAAGCAAACATTACAAAAAAAGTTTTTATATAAAGAGCTTTTTTAGTTGAAAGCCTTAGGGTAGATGAAAAACTTCTGTATTCCAATCCCTTGAATAATTTCATTCCAATGCTCAATTTCTAACTCAATTTTTATTATGCTGCAAGTTGGCATATTTCTAATAATATCATTCGTCAAATAATTAGATAAGGTTGTAATGCTTGGATTATGACCTATTAGAGCAATTTCTGAATTTTCGTTAGGTAGAGCAGAAATAAGAGTTGTTAAATCATTAAGTGACGCTTCATAGATTGAGTTTTCGTACAAAACTGAGGTGTTCTTTGATATTAGTTCAGCTGTAGAGCTCGTTCTTTGTGCTGGACTTGCTACTATTAATCCAGGGTTGAAATTTAATTCAAGTAACTTTTTAGCCATAAAAGGAGCGTCTTTAAACCCTCTCTTGTTTAAAGGTCTTTCATAGTCTGTTAGATCTGGATTGTTCCAATCAGACTTTGCATGTCGTATTAGATAAAGAGCCTTCATGTTTCGATGAAACTATAAAAAACTTCGATTAAATTTGCTGTTGTCGATAAAAGAAGTATATTTGTAGACGAAATTAGTTAATTTATCGATATGATAATACTGTTTGTAATTATAGTTGTGATTCTAGGAGCTGTTCTCTTTTTAAGAGGAGAAGGTGAAAGTTATGGAAAAGGACATACTAGGAGCAATGATAAAAAGAGAGTGAATGTTACTGATAAGAACTTTTTTTTATAAGTAAGAATATCCCTTAATACCATAGATAAGTTTTATGTTAAAAAAGCCCTTCCGAATTATTCGGGAGGGCTTTTACCTATCTAAACTAACTATAACTACTTTACTTTTATTAAAATTAAATTCATTTGTTCTATTTGTGTCATGAGTTTAATGTAATTATTCATTTTCCCTTCTAACATCATTTGTTTTGCTTTTTGTTTCAACTCTATATATCTTTTTCTAAGTTCTAACATTTTTTATCATTTTAAATTCGAAAAGGTATAGTCAACTTACGTGCCAACATTCTTTAAATTGTAATTAAGTTGTTAAAAAAGGTTAAAAGGAATATGTACATAATAATCTGGATTAGATTTCGTATCTTTACCTATAGATTATGGTTAAAAAAATTGCACATATAGTTCTTATAATTTTCATTACTACTAGTGTTTACTCACAATCTGAGGGAGATAATGATGATGAATATGTATTGGATGGAGATGAATATGTAATCTCTTTTGATTCGTTAAAAACGAAAGATAAAATGCATTATAGTTTTGAAGTTGGGGCTGGTTTTGGCCGTTCAAGTACTTATGGTAATTACTTCAGTACTTATTATAAACCAATGGTGAGCTATGATGTGTCTCCTAGATTTTCTATAAATACAGGTATCATCTATGTTAATAGCTCTGTTGATAATATGCCAATAGTATCAGAATATAATTATCAATTGTTTTCTGGCAGCATTTCTCAATACTATGCCTTTATTGGCGGGAAATATAAGCTAACTGATAGATTGTCAGTTGGAGGCTCTGTATTTTACGATTTTACTTCTTATAACAAATATGATGGAACTTCTTTTAATGGTGGTTCTGGATTGGATAATATCGGTTACTCTGCTAACTTTGAATACAAAGTGTCTAATGGGTTGACTATTCAAGGAGAGATAAGAGTAAATGACAAAAACCCGTACCGTCAACATTCAAGTTCATTTATGGATGGATTTTTTATAGGCCAAGATAACATGTTTATTAGACAACGGTAGTTCTCTTGTCTTCAAAATCTAAACTAATAGAGTTTACGCAATACCTTGTGCCGCTTTCAGTTGGCCCATCATTAAACACATGTCCTAAGTGAGAATCACAATTAGAACAAACAACTTCAGTTCTAATCATACCATGAGTTTTATCTAAAATTTCTTTAATTTTTCCGTTAGCTATTTCATTATCAAAACTTGGCCAGCCGCAACTCGTATCAAACTTAGATTCGGAGGAAAATAACTCTTCTCCACAGCCTTTGCATCTGTATATACCATTATCATTGTGGATGTAATATTCCCCTCTAAAAGGAAGCTCAGTCCCTTTTTCTCGCATTACTTTGTATTCTTCTTCCGAAAGTTCTTTTTTCCAATCTTTCATTTTGTAATTAATCTTAATTTTGTTTTTAAAATTACGGAATATGTTAGCACTGCTTTCTCCAGCTAAAAAATTAAACGAAGAAAATCAATTATTGAATAATTGTTCTTCCCCAATTTTTGTGGAAGATTCTGAGAAATTGATTAATTCACTTAGAAAGTATAATCCTAAAAAATTAAGTAAACTAATGGGTATTAGTTCTGCTTTGGCAGACTTGAATGCTGAGCGTTATTTAAGTTGGAATTCCAATCATACAGAAAATGTAAATCCAGCAGTACTAACCTTTAACGGAGAAGTTTATACAGGTTTGGATGCCATTTCTTTTTCTAAAAAGGAAAAGGATTATGCGCAAGATAATTTGAGAATATTGTCTGGATTATATGCTATACTCAGGCCTTATGATTTAATTCATCCTTATAGATTAGAGATGGGAACGAAACTCAAAATAGGTAGAAAGAAGAATTTGTACGAATTCTGGGGAGATAAGATTGTGAACGAAATAAACGAAGCTGTTGCTAATCAAAAAGAGGATGTCCTAGTTAATTTAGCGTCTAACGAATATTTTAAATCGGTAAATAAAAAGAAATTGAAAGCCACAGTCATAACTCCCGTATTTAAAGATTTCAATAATGGACAGTATAAGACAGTAATGGTTTATGCAAAGAAAGCAAGGGGAATGATGGCTGGATACATTGTCAAAAATAGAATAGATAAAGTTAAAAATTTAAAAGGGTTCGATGCAGCTGGTTATTGTTTTAATAATGAAGCTTCAACAGACACTGAACTGGTTTTTTATAGAGGGTAACTATTGGTTTATGGTATTTAGTTTTTGGTGTATGGTTACATTAATTTCTAGACACTCTACACCATACACAAAACACTAAATTAGAATGGATATAGTAGGACAAACATTAGAGCTGGAAGCGTTAAAAGATACTCCACAAGGGATATACTTAATTACAGATGAGGATCAAGAAATTTTATTGCCAAATAAATATGTTCCTACAGATTTGAAACTAGGAGATAAGATAGAAGTATTTATTTATACCGATTCTGAAGATAGACCAATAGCAACTACCCTTGAGCCAAAAGTAAAATTAAATGAATGTGCTTTTTTAAAATGTATTGATGTAAATCAATACGGAGCATTTTTCGATTGGGGGATGGAAAAAGATTTACTGGTTCCATTTTCTGAACAATACATAAGAGTTAATGGCGGAAAAACTTATTTGATTTACCTATACAAAGATGAGTTGACTAATCGTATGGTTGGAACTACTAAGATGGGACGATTTATTAGAAAAAATAAATTAGAAATAGAAACTGGTGAACAAGTTGACTTATTAGTGAGTGGTGAAACTGATATTGGCTACAAAGTGATTGTAAACAATAAGCATTATGGAATGGTGTTTAAAAACGAGGTTTTTAAACAAATCAAAATAGGAGATGAACTCACAGGTTATTTGCAACGGGTTAGAAAAGATGATAAGTTAGATATTACATTGAATAGTTCAAGTTTATCAGATGTTGAGGTGTTGTCGAATAAAATTTATGAGCGGCTATTAAAAGAAGGGGGCAAACTTAATTTTTCTGATAAAAGTGCACCTGAAGTTATCTATAAGGAGTTTCAAGTAAGTAAGAAAGCGTTTAGGCGTGCAGTTGGACTGCTATACAAGGAGCGAAAAATAATAATAACTCCAGAAGAGATTACGTTAGTTGGAAATTGAAAAACACGTCATTGCGAGGAACGAAGCAATCTTATAATTAGGTGAGATTGCTTCGTTCTTTGCAATGACGATAAATTACTTAAGAATTCTTCTTTTCAAATCCAGCAACAATATCATTCAAAGATTTTCCTTGTAATTCAATAGAAGCTTTAGCACTTTCTACAAAAGGATGATCTGGATAATTATCAATAAACTCTTGGTAGGTTTTTTTTGCTAAGTCATCTTCTTTAAGCATATCGCCAATAACCATGGCTTTATAAAACAAGGCTAGAGGTGCTTTTTCATGTTTACTATCTCTTTCTAATAAACCATTAAAATGTTTAATGGCAACATGAGGCTTGTTTAATGCTTTTGCCAACTCACCAGCTTTAAACTGATATTCTTTAGAGTTAGATTCAAAACTATGAAATTCAATATAGTCTTCATATGCGGCTAATAAATTATTGGCATATTCACTATTAAAACTTAAGCTATCAGAAAATAGAATTGCGCTATGTTTGTCAATTTCAGCAACACGTTCTTCAAAAGAATCAATAGGGTTTTCAACCACTTCAGCATCTTTAATTATAATGTCGCCATCTCCAGAACAGCCCGCTATTATTAGGCTTGGAATAATTATAAAAAGTATTTTTTTCATAAGTTTTTAATGTTTTGCTTTTATCAACGGAAATTTCATTCTATAATTTACTTTTATATTGCCTCTCGCAATGTCGTTTAATTTTCCTTTAATTAATCGTTTTTTTAGTGGATTTATTTTGTCGGTAAATAATATTGTTTCAATGTGATCATATTCGTGCTGAACAACTCGTGCAGCTATACCGTCTAATTTTTCTTCTATTAGCTCAAACTTTTCATTGTAGTATTCGATGGTTATGTTAGGTTGTCTACTAACATCTTCTCTAATACCAGGAATACTTAAGCAGCCTTCTTCAAACTTCCATTCCTTTCCAGTTTCTTCTACAATAATTGGGTTGATAAAAGTTCGTTTAAAATCTGCTAATTCAGGGTGTTCATCATCTTCATTAAAACCAGATGTATCAACAATAAACAAGCGAATGGATCTACTAATTTGTGGAGCTGCTAATCCAACACCCTTTGCTGCATACATCGTCTCAAACATATCTTCAATTAACAAATCTAAGTCTGGATAATCTTTATCTATTTCTTCAGTTTCTTTTCTTAAAACGGAAGTACCGTAAGCAACAATTGGTAAAATCATACTGCAAAAATAATATTATTTTTGCACACTATGAATGTTGCTTTTAATTGAGTTTTATTATGAAGGTTATATTTTATTTAATGGGGGTTATATTGCTGTTTAGTTGTGGGAATTCGACTCCATCAAAACAAAAAATGGTTGTCGATGGCTTTGCTCAAGGAACCACTTATAAGGTTATTTATCTTAGTGAAGATGGAATYAAYCATCAAAGAGCKATAGACTCMTTGTTAATTGAAATAGACAATTCKATGTCRACTTATCAGAAAARRTCTCTCATWTCRAWATTCAATCAAGTAGAYTCARTAGGKRARATAGACCAATTATTTGCTGATGTCTATACTATATCTAAACAAGTTTTTGAAGCAACAAATGGTGCTTTTGACCCAACAGTTGCACCATTAGTAAATGCTTGGGGCTTTGGATTTGAAAATTTACATTCAACAGATAGTATTATGATAGATAGTCTTTTGGGGTTTGTTGATTTCAGATTCATTAATTTAGGTAAGAGTGAAGTTTATAAGTTGAAAAAAGGAGTAATGCTTGATTTTAATGCAGTAGCACAAGGATACACGGTTGAAGTGCTTGGTAATTTATTAGAATCAAGAGGCATCAAAAACTATTTAGTTGAAGTAGGAGGCGAGCTAAAAGCTAAAGGTTTAAACATGAATGATACTTTGTGGCGAATTGGTATAGACAGACCTTWACCCAATTTAAAGGAAAGAGAAATAGAGGCCAYCGTTAATTTGGATAATAAGGCTTTGGCAACTTCTGGCAATTACCGTAAGTTTTATGAAAAAGACGGAAAAAAGTACTCTCATACAATCAACCCTATAACAGGTTATCCTGTCGAACATAATTTATTGAGTGTAACTGTTATTACAGATGAATGTGCTTATGCAGATGCTTATGCTACTGCTTTTATGGTAATGGGCTTAGAAAAGAGTAAAGAATTTTTAGCACATCATAAAGAATTAGATGCCTTGTTAATTTATAATGATTCAACCGGTGATTTACAGACCTTTATGACTAATGGGCTTAAAGATTTTATAGAGTTAAATACTGATAAAAAGTAGATGTAACCGTTAAATTTGTCGTTGAACTTGTTTTTTAACAAATAAATCGGAAGATTTGTACTGCTAAACAAAACAACTAACTAAAAAGAAGGAAGATGGAAGGAACAGAAAACAAAAAGCAGGATGATTATAGAAGAGATGAAGTATTTTCTAAAGCAGTAAGAGCAGGGAAGAGAACTTATTTTTTCGATGTTAAAGCAACTCGTGCTGAAGATTATTACCTAACAATTACGGAAAGTAAGAGAAGATTTAATAATGAAACTCAAAAGTTTTACTTTGAAAAACACAAGCTGTTCTTATACAAAGAAGATTTTGAGAAGTTTACTGATGGACTAGAAGAGTCTATTGCAAAAATTAAAGAGTTAAAAGCAGAACAAGGAGAAGAAGTGGTTGAAAAAGTAGCTACAGAATTTTCTGATGTAAGTTTTGATGATTTAGGAACAGATAAGCCTAAAGAAGAAGAAACTCCTGCAGAAGAAGATGCTACTGCAGAATAGTAGCAGTTAAAATATAGAAATACAAAGGGTTACTTTTTAGTAACCCTTTTTTATTATTATTTGGAAAGATGATTAAAAAAGATTATAGAGATGAGATATTGACACTTCTAATATCATCTAAAAAGGCTTGGTCAACGTCTGAATTAGCTAAGAAATATAAAAAAACAAATAATCAAATTAATATACTTATTGAATTTATGTTAGATGAAAACATAAATGGTTATCCAATAATTGATAATAATAAATTTGATGGTGATAATTATACAATAAAGGCTAATAGATATTCAGAACAATATAAATTTCAAGGAGGATTTACAATATCAGCACTTGAAGCCAAAATAGATAAACATAAGTCTGAGAAAAGACAGGAAAAAGAAGATATTAAATTAGAAAACGAATTAAAGTTGTCAAATTGGCAGGTAAAGTATTATTGGTTGTTTTTTATTATAGCCGTTGTAGGTGGTTTGTGCGGAGTTATTTCATTAGTTGTAAGTATATCGAAGGGAGAATAATTTAGATTATAGGTTTTTTAATTGCTCAAGGTTTAGTTTAAGCTCAATTAAATTTTCTTCAGCAAGTTTAAATTGATTTCCTTCTTTTCCTGTAATATTCTCTAATTCATTCTTAATACTTTCAAAGTAAATTACCAATTTTTCTAATCTTTTAATTTTTGAAGATACTTGTTTGAGGTTATTTATTTTCTCAGCTTCATTAGAGGCATATCTACCAGCTACTTGAAATAAGTACACAGGGTAAATGTCAGGTAACATCTTTAATAATTCTGTGGGATTTTTTATAGAAAAGTATTTATCTTCAATCTTTTTATCAAAATATCGTTCTTTATAATTTTCGAAACTTTCTTCTATCACTTCTATGAAGTTTTCACAGTCTTGATAACTTTTTAAGTAATTCAATTTTTCTTTTAAAAAACTGAATCGGTTTTTATATGTGTCAATATTTTTAGTTGTATAAACAATAGCAAAACTTTCAATTGTCATTATTGCATTAACTATGATGGTTGTTTTATCTATTTCATAAATTCTTTTTTCACTAATCTTTGTATCAATTGGTAAAACATTTTTTTTAGTGTTAAATAAATTTTTTAAAAAACTCATTTCAGTTTATTTAAAAGCGGGTGTTTTTCATATTATTTTATAATAATCTATTTCCCCTTAAACTCATTAATGGCATTTTTAGTAAAATCGGATAAAACTAATTTACCACTCATTGCAGTACGTTCAGCCAATAGAGTATCCCAGTTTTCTGTTCCTTCCCAAAACACTTTTTTTAACATGCCCATTGCTTCAGGGTTAGAGTTGGCTAGTTTTTCTGCTAAAATATTAATGGCTTCATCCATCGCATTAGCATCATCAAACAATTCAGCATACAGTCCTTTTTCTCTTGCCCATTCTGCCGTGTACCATTCGGTAGCATTAATCGCCATCATGCTCATTGCTGAGGCACCTACTTTGCGTTCAACTGCTGGGCCAACTACAAAAGGTCCAATACCAACAGCTAATTCGCTTAGCTTAACAGAAGCAAATTTAGTGGCGTAACAAAAATCAACAGCACTTGCCATTCCAACTCCACCGCCAACAGCTTTTCCTTGTACGCGTCCGATAATTAATTTTGGACATTTACGAGCAGCATTAATTAGATTAGCAAATCCTGAGAAAAATGTTTTACCAGTTTCAAGGTCATTAATAGAAATTAACTCATCAAAACTTGCTCCAGCACAAAAAGCTCGTTCTCCAGCAGATTTAAGAATGATGACTTTAATAACATCATTGTTTCCTGCTTCAGTAATGGTGTCAGCTAATTTGTTTAATATTTTACCAGGTAATGAATTACTTAAAGGATGAGAAAATTCTATAGTAGCGATTCCTTTATCGTTAATTTTAATTTCTACGTTTCCTTGATCTACTGCTGTTGTCATTATTCTTGGTCCTCTGAAAAAGTGAGTATGTAACCATTAATATCTACTATAGAGAATTCAATGGTATTGTAAAAAGTGCTGTCTAAATCCGAAATAATTTCTACTTCATTGTCAAACAATTCTTCGTGTATTTCAGTTACTCTGTCTACTTTAATGTAAAAGGTTAATCCTCCTCCAGGTTTTTCTCCGGCTAATCTTGGTAGACCTTCTTTTAAGCTTTTTGCAGATTGAAACATCATGACTACTTCATTTCGTTTAACCATTGCCCAATCTAATTTTCCAGTTTCCGGAACAGTCATTAATAAGGTGAATCCTAAAACATCAGTATAGTATTCGATAGTTTCTTCTACATCGTTTACCATAAGGTTTGGGGTAAGTGATTGTAATGCCATTAGTCTTGATTTTTAAATTTTATCATTGTTAAGATAGTTGCCAAAGCTACGGTTTCTCCAGTTTCGTCATAAACATCAACTAAAAATTTTACAATTCCTTTTTTGATGTCCATACCTTTGTCTAAAACCTCCCCTTCGGCTGCTACTTTTTTCTCTTGAGAAATTTTCTCTTTACAAGTAAAACGAACACCAATTGTCATGCCTGGATAAACAGGTTTTGTAAAACGACATTCATCTATACCATAGTTCAATAAAACTGGTCCTTTTGGCCCATCAACAAACAAACCTGCTGCTCGTGATAATACATAATAACCGTGAGCTACATTTTGTTCAAAAATGGTTCCGTCTAAAGAGTCGGGGTCAACATGAGCATAAAAGTGGTCTCCACTTAATGCTGCAAAATCAGTGATGTTTTCTGGTACTATTTCATGTTTATCAGTTATAACTGTATCTCCAACTTGGATTTCTTCAAAATATTTTTGAAAAACATGTTCTTTAGTTATGGTCTGTTCTCCACCATATTGGTATTGTTCAGTAACCTTAGTTAGCATAGTTGGAGAACCTTGTATTGCAGTGCGTTGTAAGTAATGCATAATTCCACGTTTACCACCCATTTCTTCACCACCACCAGCACGACCAGGACCACCATGTGTTAATTGGGGCATTGGAGAACCATGTCCAGTACTTTCTTTAGCACAAGCAGCGTTTAAAATTAAAATTCTACCGTGCATAGGAGCAGCTCCCATTACAAATTCTTTCGCAATTTTATCATCATTAGTTATAATAGAGCAAACCAAAGAACCTTTACCCATATTTGCTAATTCAATGGCTTCATTTAGGTCTTTATAAGGCATAATAGTAGAAACTGGACCAAATGCCTCAATGTTATGGCAATCTGTATTTTTAAAAGGATCTGTATTTAAAAATAGAATAGGAGATAAGAAAGCTCCTTTATCTTTATCAGCTCCTGTTACTTCAAAATTATTTAAATCTCCAAAAACAATTTCTTGTGATTTTGCTAATTGTTCTACTCTTTCTTTTACTTCTGCAACTTGTTCTTGCCCAGCTAATGAACCCATTCTAACTCCTTCAATAGCAGGGTCACCAATAATAGTTTTTGCCAATCGTTGTCCTAAAGAAATTTGAACATCTTCAACTAATTTTTCTGGAACAATAATTCTACGAATAGCAGTACATTTTTGACCAGCTTTTACTGTCATTTCACGTTGCACCTCTTTAATGAACAAATCGAATTCTTCAGTTCCAGGAATAGCGTCTTCTCCTAAGATTGATGCATTTAAAGAATCAGCTTCCATGTTAAAAGGAACAGCTTCTTCTAAAAGTCTTGGATGCGCCTTTAACATTTTTCCTGTAGTAGCAGAACCTGTAAAGGTTACAATATCCTGACTGGTTACGTGATCAATAATTCCATTGGCAGAGCCACAAATTAGCTGTAAAGCTCCTTCTGGTAAAATCCCAGAATCAACAATTTCCTTTACCATTAACTCTGTTAAATAACAAGTAATGGTTGCAGGTTTTACAATGGCAGGAACGCCAGCCATAAAGTTTACGGCTACTTTTTCTAACATTCCCCAAACAGGAAAATTAAATGCGTTAATATGAATAGCAACTCCTTGTTTAGGAACCATAATATGGTGTCCAATAAAAGTTCCTTCTTTTGAGAGTGGAGCCATTTCTCCATCAACATAAAATGGTTGGTCACCAAATTGTCTTCTTAAACTTGCATTGGCAAAAACATTTCCAATACCTCCTTCAATGTCTATCCAGCTATCAACTCTTGTTGCTCCGGTTTGAGCACTTACTGGGTAAAATTTCTTTTTAATGCTCATTAAATGTAGAGCCAATGCTTTTAGCATTAATCCTCTTTCTTGAAAAGTCATTTTAGCTAATGCTGGTCCACCAACAGTTCTTGCATAATCCATCATGGCAGCAAAGTCTAATCCTTTACTCGATGCAGTTGCTAATTGTTCTCCAGTTATTGCATGATATAAAGGCTTTCCTTCTCCTTCTCCTTCTATCCATTTGCCTTGAGCATAATTTTTTGTCTTCATAAAATTGGTGTTTTTAGGGCAACTAAATTAGGAGTTTATCACGAATTAAACAATAGAAAAGGAGAGCTTATTTTGTTTCGGAAATTAATAGTTCTTTTAGTTCCTCGATAGAAATGTTGTAGTTGATTCTGCCTTCTTTAGCCAAAGATATCTTTCCTGTTTCTTCAGAAATAATGATAGCGACAGAACGAGATGTCTCTGTAATTCCAGCAGCAGCACGGTGTCTTAATCCAAAGTGAGAAGGGAATTCTTGATTTTCTGAAACGGGTAAAATGCATCTTGCAGCAGCAATGGTATTATTTTCTATAATTACACCACCATCATGTAAAGGACTATTTTTAAAGAAAATAGATTCCAAAATAGCAGATGATAAAGTAGCGTTAATTCTTTCGCCAGTATTGGAATAGTACTTTAATTCTGATTTTAAATCCAAAATAATTAAGGCTCCAGTTTTTGTGTTGGATAAATTTTTTGAGGCAATAATAATTTGATTGATGCTTAGCTTCTCCTTTCCAGTAACATTAGGGTTTAACATTTTCATAATTCTCCCACTTCTTTTTCCAGAAAAGAAACTGTTATTACCAATCAACAATAAAAACCTTCGAATTTCTTGCTGAAATACAATAATAAGAGCCAAAACTCCAACTCCAATAAATTGGCCTAAAATTTCACTTAATAATTCCATTTGTAGAGCTTCTACAATTTTCCAGAAAAGATAAATAGCAAGTATCCCAAGAAAAATTTGAATAGCCACTGTTCCTTTTACCAATTTGTATAGTTGAAACATAATAATAGCAACCAATAAAATATCGACTACATCTAACCATCTAAATGTTATGAAAAGAAGTGAGTTAATCATAAAATCAAAAGTAGCATTTTAATTGTTGTTTTTGTTTTGATTAACAATATCTAATAAAACAGTATATGAGTTTTTGTTTAGCATTTTAGCTTTAAGCCATGCATAAAACCCCATGGCTTGTAGGTCCTCTTGTTCAAAAGGGATTTTAACTAATGAGGCTGTAACTTTATCTATGAAATTAACATCTTTAATAATTGAAGGATTATTAAGAATCGATTTTACTGTTTGGATAAACTCGTTTGCTCTTGCATAAATAGGATGACTAAATAGTTGTGTAAAATTTCGCTCAAAAGATCTAATTCGGTTTAAAGCAATTTCAAAGTTTTCTAATTCGTATTGAATCATTATTTCAATCATATTTTTTTTCATAACCCATTCTACTCCCATTTTTTTTGTTAACCAATTGTCAGAGTGGTTTAGGGTTTGAATAATGAAATTGCACTTTTTGTATTCATTAGCGTAGCCGTAATAAATAGATAAATTCATTTTAATATTTAATTGATCTTCAATTGGTAGCTTCTTGAAAATGGATGATTTAATGTCATTAAGAAGATTAATAGATTTACCATTTTTATTTAGAAAGGTAAAATTAGCTGCCGAAAGCATAATGTATTTAGGGTAAAACTGTTTGTAATATGATTTATTATGCTCAAGCATGCTAGCTTTCATTTTATCTAAATAGGTGTTAGAGTTTTTAAATTTCCTATTTCTATAAAGGATGTGTGCAATCATATATAGGATATGAATTTTATAGAAATGATTCTTTTTAGAAAACCCATGTTTAGCAACAAGCTCTTTATACATCTTAATAATATAAGGCTCGAAATTGTAAAAATCTTTTTTAGAAAGCATTACCTTTCTTGTAAGATCTAATACTTTGTATAAAATTTCGGGGCGTTTAAATACAATATTATTGAGCTTATATTTTGTAAGTAAGCTTTCGATAATTTGATTTATGTCTTTGTTTTCTCCTTTTAAAATAAACTCGTTAATTTCTTTTTTAATAAAATTATAAGCAATGTTAGTTTTTTCATTTTCATCAACCAATACTTTATTGGTTTCCCATTTATTATAAATATCAGTTATGTTAGGAGCAAACTCGTTATCCGATTCTTCTATTTGTATTTGGTAAATGGCGTTTAGTAATTCATAATGTTCATTATCTATTGCTGTTTGCTCTGCTTTTGTAAGTGTTCGCCAGGCAAATTCATAACTTTTATTTTTAAACAAATAAGTAGCTAAAGAAATTAATCCAGTAATCGCAGATGTTGCTGTTGTGTCATCATCAATTTGTTTTAATACTATAAAGTCTGTTAGGTGTTTCAAGAGCCTCTTTCTGAGAGTGTGGTAAGCAACTTTATTTGGAGTTTTGTATAAATTATTTTGAATTTCTATAGCATCAACGTTGACAGCAATCAATTCAAATAAATCTAAATCCTTTCTGTGCTTTTTACTTTTTTGTCTATTGATAAAAACTCTAAACTCTCTCTTATCATCTTCGGATAAGGTATTGATAAGTTCTTGTAATTTATCCATAATATAAAGTCAGTAATAAGCTTAGTAAATGTATTCAAAATATGAATCTATGAGATTTTATATATTTAAAAAAAGTCAGTATTTATTAACAATGAAAATTATGTTTAATTAAGATAATAAGGCTAAAAAAAAGGCATATTATTGAGTCGATAAATTTATATTTGGGAAATGAAAAGAATAAATTACATTATAATAGCTTGGATACTAGTATTTCACCTATTCTCTTGTATGCCATCTAGAATAGTAAGACCTTTAGATAAAGGGCAAAAAACCATAGGCGCCCATTTAGGTGGCCCATTAATTGGTTTTGCAGGAACAACTATTCCTATACCGTTTACATCAATAATATATGCACAAGGAGTTTCCGAAAAAACTACTGTGTTTGGAAGCATTCATACTACATCTTTGTTGTTTGGAGTTATACAAACCGATATAGGAGCTTGTTATAATATTTATTATAATGACAGTGTTAGAATTGGTTTTAGTGTGACACCAGCTATTAATATGGCTTATGATAAATGGGAAGGAAATTTTAAATTGTGGCCTCAAGTTGATGTTAACATGTATTGGGATATTAAGCCAAAAAAAAGTTTTGTGTATTTAGGAGTAGACAACTGGTTTGAGTTGTCTGATAAAAAAGCACATGATCAAGATCAAACCAACCGTTGGATAATAAATCCTCAAATTGGATATACTAATGTTAGAAAAAAATGGAATCATAATATAGAGATTAAATATTTGGTGCCATATAAAGATAACGAACCAGGCGTGGTAGATTATAAAGGAATTAATGGTAAAGGCGCGGTGGGTATCTACGTGAGTTTTACAAGAAAATTTTAAAATGATGAAGAAACTAATTACATATACAATTATTGCAGTTACATTGAGTAGCTGCTTTAGGTTAGACGATAACTTGTTTTCCCCTGACAATAAAATAACAGAATACAAACTTGATAATTATGATGGAGAAGTTCATTTTGTGCTAGATGCTTCTTATGCTATACCAAGCAATTTGATAAAAATATTCACATTAAATTCTCAATCGCCATCAGAATCAAATCCAACAACAATATATGCTATTTACATTGGAGAAACAAATACCATAAGTGTTGATACAGTTATTATGTATTGCCATGGAAATTCTAATCATATGGATTATTATTGGCAAAGAGCAAAGCTATTGGCTAATTGCGGTAGTAAAAATAATTATGGTGTTATGATGGTTGACTACAGAGGATATGGATTGAGTGATGGAGAACCCTCAGAAGACGGATTGTATGCAGATGTAAATGCTGCATTAAAATGGTTAAAAGGAAATGGTTTGACCAACGACAAACTCGTCATGTATGGCTATAGTATGGGGTCAGCTCCTTCTTGTGAACTTACTTCAAAACCAAGGGCTATGGTTCCATTTAAATTAATTTTAGAATCCCCATTCGCTTCTGTAGCTGTAATGGTTCAAGATGCAACTGTATTAGGAATGCCATCATCTTTTGTTACAAATTTAACTATAGATAATGCAGAAGAGATTAAAAATATAAGCCAACCATTTATGTGGATGCATGGGGTTAATGATTTATTTTTAAATATAGAGACTCATGGGCAAATTGTATATAACAACTACCAAGGAAGTTATAAAGAAGCCCATAAAATAAATGGTTCAGATCATAGTGATGTTCCACTTATGTATGGGTTTCAAAATTATTGTAACGATATTGATGTGTTTATAAAGAAGTAAGCATACTTCTTTATTTGGGTATGACCTAAAAATATGACCCAAACTCTTTATTTTAACACTATTTAACATTCTATCAAAAAGTCAGTTAATATTATTTTAAACCCNTTTTAATARTAGATTCATATCTATCTTATTATTATTTAAAAGTCAGTAAATAATACTTTTTTGTTTGCCTAGCTTCCAGCTGTATTTTATGTTTGTTTAGAATTTTAAAACTAAAAACGATGGAAGGTATTATCATATTACTGTTACTAGCAATTTTAGCATTACCAGTTATTTTACTGATTTGGGTAAAAGTTTCAACAAGTAGTTTAATTAGGGAAGTATTGAATAAAATTAATTACCTCAACATTAAAATTGATAAAATAGGAGTTGAGAAACAAAAGGAGGAAAAGGAAATTACTGAAGATGATAATGTATCTATTAATGAGAGTTTACTCACTTTAATGGAAACATTTCCTAAAGAGGAGGAAGAAAAGAAAGAAGCTAAGCCAAAAGCTATTCAATCAATAAGCAATAAAAAGAAATTAGCTCCAAAATTAGAGAAACAAAAACAGCTTACAACTGCTGCTATTGTGAAGCCAAAAAAGAAAAAAAGAGACATAGAAAAATTTATCGGTGAGAACTTAATCAATAAAATTGGTATAGGAATTTTAGTGTTAGGTATTGCATATTTTGTTAGGTATGCTATAGATAAAGATTGGATTAGCGAAATTGGAAGGGTAGCAATTGGAGTTCTTTCGGGCGGTTTGTTAATCTTATTTGCTCACCGATTAAGAAAGTCTTTTACAGCTTTCAGTTCCGTTTTAGTTGGTGGCGCAATGGCTGTTTTTTATTATACAATATCAATCGGGTTTCATGAATATGAATTATTTAGTCAGCCAATGGCATTTGGACTAATGATCTTAATTACAGGTTTTTCAGTTTTACTGTCTATAAGTTACGACAGAAAAGAACTAGCCATTTTAGGGTTAATTGGTGCATTTTCAACCCCTCTAATGGTTAGTAATGGCGGAGGAAGTTATCAAATCCTTTTTAGTTATTTAATCATTGTAAATATAGGGATGCTGGTGTTGGCTTATTTCAAAAAATGGAATGTAGTGAATATCCTTTCATTTGCTTTTACAGTAATACTTTTTGGTAGCTGGTTTTTTACGAAAGTAGTTGATGTTGTTAATCCTCCTTACTCAGGTGCAATGATTTTTGCAGGTATTTTTTATGTTATTTTCTTCTTTATGCATATTATAAATAACGTAAAGGAAAAAAGAAAATTTAAAGGATACGAGTTTGGGTTAATGCTAAGTACTACTGCATTATTTTATGCTGTAGGGATGTCCATTTTATATTTCTCTGGTAATAAAAGTTTTCAAGGATTATTTACTGTTGGGTTAGGCGTATTTAATTTACTTTTTGCATTCCCATTGTTTAAGCGACAAAATGTAGACAAGTCGTTAATATTTTTGTTGGTAGGGATGGTATTAACTTTTGTAAGTTTAGCAGCACCGGTTCAATTGTCTGGTAATTATATCACCTTATTTTGGGCTACAGAAATGGTGCTGTTGCTTTGGTTGGGTCAGAAATCTGGGATCAAATTCATGAAGTTCAGCTCTATGGTAATTATGAGCTTGATGCTCATCAGTCTTTTGATGGATTGGCAACAAATCTATTTCGATTTTGGAACAAGTTCTTTAAAAGTCATCATCAATAAAGGGTTTTTAACTACGATGTTTAGCATCTTGTGTGTTTCTGCTTACACCAAATTATTGGATAGGGAAAAAGGAGAAAACTTTATTCCATCTATAAGTATAACATTTATTAAAAATCTGTCCACCATTATTGTTGCCTCATTAATCTATTTAATTGGTGTGATAGAATTAGGATTTCAAATCGGAAATAGGCTAGGCCATGATGCCTTGGCACCAATGTGTATGCTGGGTTACACCTACATGTTTTTASTMGGTWTATGGGCTTATGCAAAAAWCAAAAAYAAKTTGGTATTGGAAAAAGGAATTTTRTATTTTGCTGCCATAGCCTTAATTTCTTTTCCATTATTTAATGTACTAGGGGTATCTCTTAGAGATGCCTATATAGCTGGCGATGTTCCACTTGGCTCATTTTTAATGCAATACGTTAATCTAGCATTCATAATACTTATCGGAATTCAATTTTTTAAGACCATCAGAAAAAGGTTTGGATTAAGAACTGATATAGGTAAAGCAGTAGTTTTGGGCTTATCCTTACTAGGATTAATAGTAGCCAGCATGCAATTAAACCACCAAACCCTATTGATTTTGTTCGATCGTTTTGCAGAAAATGCTCATTTCATTCAAAATCAAACAGTTAAAATTGGGTATCCAATTGTATGGGGTATATGCTCTTTTGTAATGATGTTGGTTGGGATGAAATATAAGTACCGAACGCTAAGGGTTATATCACTATCCGTGTTTAGTGTAATTCTCATCAAGCTATTTATGTTTGATATTAAAGGAGCATCAGAAGCAGGAAAAATAGTTGCCTTTATATTATTAGGATTGCTGTTGCTGGTCATCTCATTTATGTATCAAAAGCTAAAAAATCTGATTTTAGATAATAATACAAACGTTAAATAAAAAATCATGAAAAAATTAATCTTCATTACTGTTAGTTTGTTTTTAACTGGTAGCCTATTTAGTCAGGGCTACCAGTGGCAAGCTGAAGTAGAAAAAAATGATTCAGCTGCATTTTATAAAATTGACTTGCAGCCTACCGTAGTGGCAAAGCTCAACGCTCAATTTTCTGACATCAGAATAAAAGATGCCGAAGGTAAAAACGTGCCTTATTTCATCAAAAAAGAACCTTTTTCAGTTACTAGAAGAGTGTTTAAAGAATATGAGGTTGTTCAAAAAATAAAATGGCGAAATGGTGCTACGGTTTTGATAGTGGAAAATAAGGATAAAGACACCATCAACAATATTCAGCTTCAGATTAAGAATTTTGATGTGCGAAAGCATTTAGAGTTGGCTGGTAGCGATGATTATAAGAATTGGTACACCATCAAAGAAAACTATATGTTTTATTCAGCTGATGGATCTTATACCACTTCTGAAGTAAAGAGTTTAAATTTTCCTTACACTGACTATAAGTATTACCGTATTATTATTTATGATTGGTTTAGTCTGCCTATTAATGTTATAAAAATCGGGTATTACGATACCTATCAAGAACAAGGAAAATTTAAACAACTCAATGCTCCAGTATTAACTCGGCTTGATAGTGCAGAAACTAAGCAGACCTACATTAAGGTGAATTTTGAAGAGACTCCTTATTTTGACAAGATAATTATTAAGGTTGAGAAGCCTACTTATTATTACAGGCAAGCAAAAATTTGTTTAAGACATATAGATACAAAAGGTAGGGTTTATTATGAGGATTTAAAATACTTCACGTTAAATTCACAAAGCGATTTAACAAATTATTTTTCAGATTTTAATTACCAAGAGTTTTACTTGGTAATTGAAAATGAAGACAATCCACCCCTTGAAAATATTGAGATAGAAGCCTTTCAGCTGAATAGGTATTTAATAACGCATCTAGAGTCGAAAAAAAATTATAAATTAGTATTCGAAAACGAGGGAGTTTTCCATAAACCTAATTATGATATTGGTCATTTTAAAAATAGAATACCAGACAATATTCAAACTTTAACAGCTACTAATGTTAAAACCATACAATACATCAAAAAAAAGAAGGTAATTACTTCTACCTTGTGGATGTGGGGAGCAATTGTGGTAGTAGCACTTTTGCTTGGTTACATGTCATATAAAATGATAACAGAGATGGAGAAAGGTAAATGACCATAGTAAACAAATATTATAAAGGTTTTGTGCTGATAGTTGTTTTTATCGTTACAGCTGTTGCACTTAACCTCTTAGATCCCATTGCCCAGGATTTGGCTTATCATCGTTTTTCAGATTGCAGAGAATTTTTAGGGATACCTTATTTTATGGATGTAGTAAGTAATATCCCATTTCTTATTATCGGGTTTATGGGCATTCGATTGGCTCGAAAAGTTTATCGAAAACAGACTATGGCTTATTTTTTAATGACTTTTATGTTATTTGTGGGTGTGTTTTTTACTGGTATTGGGTCAGCAGTCTATCATTATACTCCTAATAACTTTGCATTGATAT
Source organism: Flavobacteriales bacterium (assembly GCA_002402165.1). Classification (GTDB taxonomy): domain Bacteria; phylum Bacteroidota; class Bacteroidia; order Flavobacteriales_E; family Vicingaceae. Next base: position 1,749 of record NVVI01000003.1, on the reverse strand, counting down.
TTGATAGACTCCCTATGACTTTAGTTTTTACTGCTTTTTTTGCAACCATAATTTATGATTATGTAGATAAACGGGTAGGATCTTGGGCTTTTTATACTTTGCTAGTTGTTGGTATTTATAGTATATTCTATTGGTATTACACCGAAATTACTGGAGCAGGAGATTTACGCCTTTATGCTTTCATACAGTTTTTTCCTATCCTTGCTGTTCCGTTAATTTTAATTTTTTATAAAAATAGTCAGCTATATACAAAGCAATTGTTATATGTTTTTGGAGCCTATGCTTTAGCGAAAATATGTGAGCATTATGATGCTTATATATTTGAATATTTTAGAGTAATAAGTGGGCATACCATTAAACATTTATTAAGTGCAGTGGCTGTTTATTTCATATTTTTGATTTATAAAAAACGAATGACAATTTGATGAAAAAAGCATTTATAACATTAATTACAATATTGGTTTTACTAAGTGGTTTAGTAATGGCAATAACTAATCCTATGTTGGTAAAAACTAATGAGCTTGATAAGGTTGAGGTAGACCCCAATCGGATTAAAAAAGATGTTGTAACTCTATGCTCTACCACTGAGTATCGAAACGCAAGTAATGTGGCATCGTTAAATGAGGCGGCTAGTTATATTGCTAATGAATGGCTTAAATTAGATTTAAAAGTAGATACTCAATCATATAACGTTAAGGGCAACGAATACAAGAATTTAATTTGCTCATTTGGGCCTAAAGAAGGAGAAAGAATTATTGTTGGAGCTCATTATGATGTTTGTGAAGAACAAGCTGGAGCAGATGATAACGCAAGTGGTACGGCAGGTCTTTTAGAGTTAGCTCGTTTATTACAGAAACATCAACCAAGTTTAAAGTATAGAATAGATTTAGTAGCATATACTTTAGAGGAACCTCCATATTTTAGAACAAAATATATGGGGAGTGCTGTTCATGCAAAGTATTTGCATGATAATAAGATGCCAGTAAAAGCAATGATTTGTTTAGAAATGATAGGCTATTTTTCTGAAGAAAAAGGATCACAAGATTATCCAATAGGTTTGTTAAAACTCTTTTATCCCAATAAAGGAAATTATATAAGTGTGGTAAGTAAAATGGGGGGAGGAAATGGTAAACTTACTCGTAAAGTGAAAAAAGCCATGAAAAAAGGAAGTGATATTGATGTAACTTCTATAAATGCTCCAGCAAATATGCCTGGAATTGATTTTTCTGACCATCTTAATTATTGGAAATATGATTATCCAGCAGTAATGATTACCAATACGGCTTTTTATCGCAATAAAAATTACCACGAACCCGGTGATTTACCTGAAACTTTAGATTATTTTAAAATGGCTGAAGTGATTAAGGGTATTTATAATGTTTTAATTACGTTAGAATAATTACCTAAAAGAGCTATATTTACCTAATGCACTCCTTTTTCAAAGTTTTAGCTAAAATCAATAAAGCTATTTTGCCAAGTTATACTAAACGTAGATCAGATTTAGTTAGCGCTACTAAAGTGCAACTAGCTATTATTGGCTGGCGAACTTATGTTACTAAAAGAGCGTTGGGTTAGAATTGAGATAATTTGTTTCAAATTATTTTTCTATAAAGTAGGAATTTCATAATTTTAAGAAGTATTAAAATTTCTTTTAATGAAGTTGTTTAAAGTCGAATGTTGAAAAGAAAGAACAATACTAAAATATTGATACTCAACAATTAGTATTATTCTTTCAAAAAACACAATGAT
>NVVI01000041.1 GCA_002402165.1 Flavobacteriales bacterium | reverse complement strand
GCTCCGTTAATTGTAGCATAATTATTATTGCAATCTAGCCATTGATAGGTTGCTCCTGATGCATTTGCAGTAATACTATCCGCTGCTGCAGTTGTACTTACATCAACGGTATTAATTGTCAAATTAAGAGTAACTAAACTGTCACAACCAGTAGCATTGCCATTTATAATATTAAAGGTAGAGGTGTTGGTACTTGTTGTGTATGTATTACCGTCAATCCATAGAAATGAGTTGCAAGCTATTTGAACATCTGTTCCTGTGCTAGAAGTATTAATTGTTAAATTAAGGGTAACTAAACTATCACAACCAGTAGCATTACCATTTACAATGTTAAAAGTAGTACTGTTATTGTTTGTTGTGTATGTATTTCCATCTATCCAAACGAACGAATTACAAGCTATTTGAACATCTGTTCCTGTGCTAGAAGTATTAATTGTTAAATTAAGAGTAACTAAACTATCACAACCAGTAGCATTACCATTTATAATATTAAAAGTAGCAGTATTGTTGTTTGCTGTATAGGTATTTCCATCTATCCATACAAATGAATTACAAGCCGTTTGAACATCTGTTCCTGTGTTAGGAACACAAAATAAAACATTAACTGTGTCGGAAGAAAATGGTCCACATCCTACAGAATCGGTTACTATAACATAGTAATTTCCACTTTGTGTTGTTGTGTAAGTAAAATTAGTAGCACCTGAAATAAGAACATTATTAAAATACCATTGATATGTTCCATTCCCAGGAACTGATAACTGATTCCCAACATTTGTAATTATTGATCCAGTTAAAGTTGATTGCAATTCAACAGACCCAATATCTATGCTATTCCCTACAATTCTTAATTTTCCATTTTGATCAGCTGCTGGAGCATTTGTTGAGTTTCCGGCATTAACAGCAGGGCTTGAGCAAGTTAAAGCGTGAGTTTTAGTAAAAGAAATTCCTTCATAAGCTAATGCTGCTAACATGGGATCTGCAACTACATCTCCATTAAGAACCATATTTGATCCCAATGGAGATTCAAGTAAATTGTTTCCTAAACTAATTGTACTACCATTTCCACCAAATGTTGTATAAATATCAACTCCACTTCCTGTTGCAGGAATAACTCCATTTGCTATTATTGTATTATACAACAACAACTTTCCATCATTCCATATATTCCCTCCTTGTACAATTACTCCTGTAATTGTATTTTCATTAATGGTAGAATTAGTAATAGTCATAGAATCAAGATTATGAATTGCCCCGCCATAACAAGAGGGGAATGGGCTGGTAAAAGAAGGTGCGTTTATAAAGTTTCCTGAAAATGTGCAAGAGTTAATAATTATATGTCCTGAGCCATTGTATATTGCTCCACCTTTTATTTCTGTACTTGATGAGTTATTAACTTGTGTAGCAGAATTATTATAAAAGCTACTGTTATTAATCTCTACCCTACTTCCTCTATTAAATATTGCTCCTCCTCCAAGCTTTGCTACACCATTAAAAATAGCATCTGTGTTGTTATCATAAAACTCACAGTTGTTAATAGTTAATATTCCTGAAGTATTATTAAAAATTGCACCTCCACCAATAATACCAGTAACAGTTTGTACAACAACAACATTATTAGAGAACCGGCAGTTATTCAAGGTTAAATCCCCATTATTTAAAATACCACTCCCTGCACCAAGGCCATACCCATCTATAATATTTAATAAATTTATTTCTACTGTCATTCCTGTTGAGACCACAAAAACTCTGGCACCAGATGCAATAGTTTGTTGTATGGTTATTAAGTTGGCACCTGGAGTTCCTTGGATAACCACATTTTGATTTATAGCAAGTTGTCCTGATAAAGTAACTATCCCCCCTGCTAGGGTTGCAAAAGCGATGGTGTCTCCACTTTGTGCTAAGGAAACTGCCYCCCTAAGTGTTCCCGCTCCAGAATTAGCTGTGCTTGTAACAATAAGCGTGTTTCCTGAAAGATTAATAGTTAGAACGATTGTAACTAATAGCGTGTAAAATTTTTTCATTTTTCCTGTTTTAATTTAGCTTTTTTAGAGTTTCAATACTCGAAGCAAACTTATTTCAGGAATAGCTCTAAATAACCATAAAACATTAGTTTTGTGGTGAAAAATATCATTTTAGGGGTGAAACTTTAACAGAGAAGAGTTATGACTTTTGATTTCTGGTAATAACAGGAGTAAAGTTTTTGCTGATAGGAATTTTTTCTTCCTTTATTTTTATAAAATCACTATGCAATGCAGTAATACTTTTGTCATTTACAATATAGGACTTATGACACCTTGAAAATTTATGTTTTTTCAAATTAATTTGTTCCAATACTTGTTTTAAAGTTGTTCTTACTACAATAGGCTTGTTGTAGTGAGAACAATGAATTTCTATGTAGTTATCTGCACCTTTAATATAATCTAGTTTGTTCAATACTATTTTAGTATTACTTCCGTCAATTACGTTTTTAACTAAGATATAATCTTCTTTAGAGAGCTTATTAATAAATAGCGTGAGTAGTTCTCTTACCACATCTCTGTTATAGGTTAAAACTCTCACCTTGAAAAACCAATAGATTAATAGGAGTGTTATAAAAATCATACCAGTAATAAACCACCAAGTTTTCCAATAAGGAGGAGAAATAGAAAACTGATAAGAGAATGGTTTAGAACTTTTATTATTTATTATGGCCTTTACTTCTAATTCATAATTATTCGGGTTGAGTGAACTAAACTCTAAAAAAGAACCATTAAACTCTATCCATCTACTGATTTTAGGGAGTAAACGATAAAATGTTTTAACCCTATCAGAGTATTTAAATGTTATTGTTGTGAATTGAAAACTAAAACGATTCTCCGTATATGAAAATTCACTTTTATTATTAATTATTTCTTGTTCATTAACCTTTAATTTTTCTAACAGTACTGGAATTTCATTAGATGTTTCAGAGATGTTTTTTAACGGAAATGAACATACACCTCCTAATGTAGCTAATAAAACATTGTTGTCACTAACAATAATATCCTCTATATTTGTGTTAATTAACCCATCTTGTTTAGTTATAGACACAGTCTTATAATTTTTTTTATGAAAATTATAGACGAGATTAAGACCCTTACTAGTGCCTAATATTAAAATAGTATCGTGAATATAAGAGCATGTTATACGGTTAGCTAAAAGCCCATTTTGTGAATTAAAATTGAGTGTGTCGGTTTTGTTTATTATAAAAACGCCTTGTCTTAGTGTTGATATTACGGTTTGACCATTTTTATGATAGATGTCGTTGACTTTTGCTTTTGACAGAAGCTCATGTTTACTTTTAACTATAGTCTTATTATTGTCAATATATAAGCCATCGCTGGTTCCTATTAAATAATTGGATGCTACCTTAGCTATACAATATATATTTTTTGCTAAAAGGTTCTGTTTTTTAGTATAAATCTCTTTTCCTTCAGATTTACTAAAAATTAAAGAGTCAGTCAGGGCTAACTTTGTAGTTTTAAAATAACCATTTTTATCACCCATTATAACTTTATCATTATCTATTAAGACATTCCCAAAAGTTCTATAATAAAAAGTTTCTCCATCTATTAGGCTTGCCATTCCAGCATCCAATGAGAACCACATGATATTTCTTTCCATGTATATAGACCTTATTTTTCTGTTTGAAAAATTGTTGTTTTTATCTAATTTGAAATAAATTAATGAATCATTATCTTTTTTTGCGAAAGAATAGTTTTCATAACCTATGTAAATTTCACCTTCAGAATTTTTGTAAAAACAATATGCTTCTTGAGAGTTTCCGATTAGTTTAAAGTGATTTTTCTGAAATGAAACAACTCCCTGGTTCAGTGTTGATACCCAATAGCTTTTTTCATGATCTAAAATAATGTTTGATGTAGGAGTGTTTTCTAAAACATGTGACCGGATTATAATGGAATCATTCAGGATATTAAAAAAAAGAATGCCATTATTTGTACAAGCGACAAGTTCGTTATTGGGCAATAGGCATAGTTGATTGATTATGTTTTTTGTTAGCCCTTCAGCTCCTTTTAAAGTAATTAATCCTTTTTGTTCGCTGAATAACATTATTTTTTCTCTTGCAGTAAAAATAATTTGGTTGCTACGTGTTTTACATGCTCTCGAGAAATGGATATTTTCTTTTAGGTCGTGGATGATTTCAACATTGTAGTCACTAGTTATTTTATTTATTCCTTTTGATGATAATATGTAAATATTATTGTCAGAATACCATATAAAACTTACATTATTACTTAGGAGGCCTCTTTTTTTATTGAAATGATAAATGGCATTTTTATCCATTATTTTGATGCCATCACCAAAGCTACTGACTATTATTTTTCCGTCAGAGGTTTCAATTAGCTCAGAAATAAATGCTGAAAAACTGAGTGAAGGAACTTCTTTAAATGAAAAACTGTTGTTTTCTATATACGATAGTTTTCCATTTCCAGAGAGGAACCATTTTTTATTATTGTTAGTTTCTTTGGTTTCAAAAATTACGTTATCAGGTAAGTCATCTTTAAAAGAGTAACTTTTAAAACTTTTCCCATCATATCTACAAATACCTACTTCGGTAGAAAACCATAAAAATTTATCTGAATCTTGATAAACTTGATAAACAATATTGCTCGGCAAACCATTTTCTGAAGTGTATTGTTTGGTAGTAATGTTTTGACAATATAGTGTTGAACTTCCTAAACATAAAAGCAACAAACTTACAGATGTCAAAAAGTGTTTAATCATAAAGTTGAAATATAATGTTTTTATATAAGACAAAAAAATTTCACCCCTAAGAAGAGTGTTTTTGCCACAAATTGTTTATTTTATTGATGCTTAGAGTGTTTGTTGGATATTTTTACATCAACATATTTTAAAAATCAACATATTTTAAAACAAGAAAATAATTATGGAGCTTAATATTTCAGAAAAAATTAATTGTAAAATAAATTTTGATCAACAACAGGTGATAATCGAGCATTCAAAAAGACTAACAACTGAAGATGTAAAGTTGATTATAGATAAGGTAGTTACAAAGTGTAAAATTGCTCCACTAGACTTTGCTGATTTTGCCTTAAAATGTGTCAAATTATAAATTTCAGTTAGCATATAAATGATTAAATAATTGTGAAAATGATACATATATATAAGAAAAATAGACCTTTTTTAAGCTCTATTGCTTTGGTATTCCTTATAGTATTCACTTCATGTGATAAAACTTATGATAATACGGCAGCTATTATTGGTAAATGGGTTTTGATTTCTGGAGATGGAGATGATATAGTGCCAGATTTTATATGGGAATTTAATGAAAATGAAACTTATACTATAGTTAATACGGCTGGTAAATTTGAGGACGATCCTTTTGATTCTAATCCCTTTAAAGATAAAGGGATTTATACCGGAGGATATTATGTTAATGCACCTAAAGGGCTCGTAATTAGGGAAGAATATAGATCCTGTTTTTATTTTAGTGCAGTAAACATTAAAGGTGGAAAAATGGAAATGCAATTTATTCCAGTTAACGATGACTCTAAAATAACGGAATCACCTAATTATGTTAAATTGAAATTTGAAATTATAAAATAATTATGAGATCATTATTTATACCTTTTATAGGAGTAATAATTATAATAACGATTCTTTCATCATGTAACTCAGAACGATTTATTGATGCCAGAAGAATTTTAATATGGAACTATGATACTATTCCTCTTGAAATTTTTGTAAATGGTGAAAAAGCTATAGAGATGAATGAGTTTTTTGGTGAGGTTCATCTCTTATCTGGAGAATATAATATTGTAGCTAAATCTAAAGGAAAAGAAATAGACAGAATAAGCATGTCGTTAGACAGGGAAATTGAAGAAAACGAGTATAATCGATTTGTTTTTACTGTTGGGAAAAAGAGAGATTATGTTCTTTTAGATATGAGAGATTTGTATTATAATGGGGACAAACTAACAATCGAAAAGAAGTTCTTTGGTAGCAATTATTTAAAAATAGAGACGAATGCATCTAAGATGTATTGGCCGTGGAGTATCTTACCTTTTAAGATTTATACTTCGGGTGGTTCGTATGGTATTTATCAATTATTTGAGTTGCCAGAAGGATACAAAACTAAAAATGATAACGAAATAATCGCTTATTGTGCTAGCTTGATTATATAAAACTGCTTTAACGGTTCTGTTGCATTWATTCAGTCTATGTTATTTGTCTTAGAGCGAACGCAATGTTAAATTGACGGGTGTCATATAAGCACCTGTTATGTTAAGTAGAGTTAATAATTGCTTATGATGTATACCAGAGCCTCTACCTCCATTAACAATAAGATGAGGTAACATGAAGAAAGTTAAAGAGAAATTTTCTCATTTTATTTTTTTATCACATCTCAAGATAATCATAACATACAGCATATTAGGTAATTACGAATTATTAGGAATATTATTATTAATATATAGGAATAATTAATTGCTTATTTGCAAAATAATGCTTAGTTTTGTATCTTAATAAATTAATAATATAATACCAGAATGGAAGAAAATTTAAGTGAAATACTAACGAACGATTATTACGGGAAAATTGCTGCCGCTACACAAAAAGCGTTTTCCGATTATTTAGAAGTTGAGAATACAATTCTCTCAAAAGGGATCGCAATTGATTTTAAACCAAGAACTAAAGGTTCATTTATCCACGATTTGATTGTGGTTAGAATTAAGGAGCAATTTGAAGGGTGTGATGATGTGAGAATAGGAGAATTTAATGGTATTTTTGGAATCTTAATTGAAGGGATAGCGTTTATCAGATTTAAGAAGATTTCAAGAAATTTCAGCACATCAAATGTTCAAACAGTACAAACAGTGAAGTATAACAATCAAGTAGAACTTGAAGGATTTCCAAAAAGTCCTGTTAAACTTTATGTTGGATATTTACCTAATGCAACGTGGACAGCAATTGATAACATTTATATGTTTTATCGTGAAGGAGAAAATATATTGTGGTCTACAGATTTAACTAATCAAATTCAAAGTCAACCATCAATGTTTGACGTAGAGACTAACGAGGCTCCAGATGTTAATATAACAATGAAACCAAACAAAGATTTAAAGAAAAAGGGTGCGTAAAAATTCATGAAATACATAGGAGAAAAAATAATTCTTGCAAGAGAATCAAGAGGTTTTTCCCAAGRAGAGTTAGCTAGTGCATTAGGAATAGCACAAGGCACTCTTTCTAAAATGGAACAGGGATTTCATATAGTTTCTGATGAAGTAGTGAGTGCTTTAATTAAAATACTCCATTATCCAGTTTCATTTTTTACAACGGAGGAAAAACTTACTTTCCCAACGGTTAGCCATTATCGTAGACTAAAAGAAGTTTCAAAACGTTCATTATTGGAATATGAAGCTAAGATGAATATTGTTAGAATTCAGCTAGAAAAATTCCTTAAAAATATTGAGTTACCAGAAATCAATTTGCTTTCTTGGAATACTGAGTTATATGGTTCGCCTAAATTAGCAGCAAAAAATTTAAGAGAAAAATGGAAAATGCCTTTGGGTGCGGTTAAAGATATTACCAGCTGGATAGAGGGTAATGGGATTCCTATTATGCTTTTGGATTTTAGAGATGATAGAGTGGATGGATTAAGTATGCTCTCTAGAAATGGAGTTCCTATAATCTTTGCAAATAAAAATATTCCAGCTGATAGGCTGAGAGCAACATTGGCTCATGAATTAGGTCATTTGGTGCTTCATATGGATGATAAGAACATTAGTAAGGAAAGAGATATAGAAGATGAGGCTTGGTTATTTGCAGGAGAATTTTTATTGCCAATTGATGGACTGAGAAAAACCATTGACCAACGAATAACGCTGGAAACTTTGGCTAAATTAAAACGCTTATGGCATACATCTATGGGCTTTACAATTATGAAGCTTAAAGAGGAAAATTTGATAAATTATAATCAAAACCGTTATTTGTGGCAACAAATGTCAGCAAGAGGTTATCGCAAGAAAGAACCTGTTGAATTGGACTTTGAAAAAGATATGCCAAAACTATTTCCTATGATTTATGAAAATCATAAGTCTCACTTAAATTATTCCAAGAGTGAATTAGAATCATTTTTAGATATGCATTTTGATGAATTAGATAATTTATACTCTCATACAACATCTAAGATGAAAGTTGTGTTGTAGAGAATTTTCAAAATTGATCACAACTTTTACGATTAATATCTTAATTAATGTATTTCGCAGAAATCTGAAACTTTCTTTAATGCAAGAACTTTACCTGTACACGAATCTGTCTACAAAAAAACCGCAGACATTTGTAATGCATTGATTACTCGTGTACTGCGGTTAATTTATGTGGGCCCACCAGGGCTCGAACCTGGGACCCCTTGATTATGAGTCAAGTGCTCTAACCAACTGAGCTATAGGCCCTTTCTAATTAACTTAGAAATAGACTGCAATTTTACGTATAAGTTAGGGTTTAACCAATAATAAACTTTACTATTTTATTAGTTTTGTTATGTGGTTCAACTAAAAGGAATAAAAAATATCATTTTCGATTTAGGAGATGTAATTATCAACCTCGATCAGAACAAAACCATTCTTGCTTTTCAAAAATTGTTTGGAAACAAGTTTGGCGAAATGGAAAAAGATTTAAGGGGCAACAACATATTAGAGAAATATGAAACAGCTGAAATTTCGAGTGATGAGTTTCTCTCCTTTTTTAAAACCTACAATTCAACATTAACCAATCAACAAATTATTGCTACATGGAATAGTATATTATTGGATATTCCGAAAGAAAGACTAGAACTGATTAATCAATTGTCTAAAGAGTACCGCATTTTCTTACTCAGCAATACCAATGATTTTCATATCGAGTATATAGATAATTATGTAAGAAATAAATTCAACATTGATAATGTGGCTGAGCTTTTTGAAAAGGCTTATTACTCTCATGAAATGGGATTAAGAAAACCTGACTCAAAAATATTTTTAACCATTATTAATGATAAAAATCTTGTTCCTAAAGAAACTTTATTTATTGATGATTCAGAACAGCATATAATAAGTGCAAAACAATTAAATTTGAAAACTTATCATTTGAAAAGCTCAGAAACAATTGTAGATATTTTTAATGCAGATTAACGGAAAACATCATCACACTATTTGGGTAAACGAAAATGATKAAACATTAATTCAGGTTTTCGACCAACGTTATTTTCCTCATAAAATAGAAGTGTTTGATATAAGAACAACAGATGAGGCTGTTTTTGCTATTAAGGAAATGGTGGTTCGTGGAGCTCCCCTAATTGGTGTTACTGCTGCTTATGGTATGTATCTTGGCTGCATAGAGGCTCAGCAACAACACAACCCTGATGAATATATTGTTGAGGTAGCAAAGAAATTAAATACAACACGACCAACAGCAGTTAATTTAGCTTGGGCAATAGATAAAATGCTAAAAGTATTGAATCCTATAAATGATATTCAAGAAAAAATTAAAGTTGCTTTACAAACTGCTAATCAAATTAAAGAAGACGATATCGCCATTAGTAAGAATATTGGCAAACATGGTCTAGAACTAATCAGGCAAATAGCTGACAAAAAAAATGGAGAACCTGTAAATATTTTAACCCATTGTAACGCTGGTTGGTTAGCCACTATCGATTGGGGAACTGCATTATCTCCAATTTATCATGCACAAGAACAAGGAATCGATGTACATGTCTGGGTAGATGAAACTAGACCAAGAAATCAAGGGGCAAATCTTACTGCTTTTGAGTTAAATGAACAAGGAGTGCCACATACGTTGATTAGCGATAATACAGGTGGTCATTTGATGCAAAGGGGTATGGTTGACATAGTTATAGTGGGAACGGATAGAACTGCAGGAAATGGAGATGTTGCGAATAAAATTGGCACCTATTTAAAGGCATTAGCTGCTCATGATAATAATGTTCCTTTTTATGTGGGGTTGCCATCATCTTCATTAGATTGTTCAATTACAAATGGATTAAGAGATATTCCGATAGAAACAAGAGACGAAAACGAAGTAAAATATATACAAGGATTGGTTGATGGAGAAATTAAATCTGTATTAATTTGTCCAGAAAATACACCTGCTCTTAATTATGGGTTTGATGTAACGCCTGCTAAATACATTACAGGGTTAATTACCGAAAGGGGTATTTGTGAAGCTTCTGAAGAAGGAATAAAAAGTTTATTTCCTGAAAAATTTGATTGAATGATTGATGAAGGAGTTATAAAATTTAATTGTGATTGGAATGATGAACAGCTTCCAGTTCAAGTTCCTGATGAGTTGAAAATGTGGAGAGATAAAATGCATCAGTTAAAACTAATAGGAGAGTATACCGATATTAAAATTGGCTATGGGAATATCAGTATAAAAACTAATGAAGGCATTTTAATTTCTGGAACTCAAACAGGTAATATTTATCCAATTCAAGAAAATGATTTTGCGTTAGTAACAAGTTATAGTATAAAACATAATCAAGTAACTTGTAAAGGAGAGGTAAAAGCGTCTGCTGAGAGTTTAACACACGCAGCAGTGTATGAGTGCGATGATTCGATTAAAGCCATTATTCATGTTCATAATAAGGAATTGTGGGATAAACTAATAGGTAAAGTGCCGACATCAAATAGAAGTGTTCCTTATGGTACAGCAAAAATGGCGTTAGAAATTAAACGTTTGTTTGATGGAACTAACCTTGCTCAAGAAAAAATAATGGTAATGGGAGGCCACGAAGAAGGGATTATTACTTTCGGGAAAAACTTAAAACAAGCAGGGCAATTGATTCTAAACTATGCTACTTAATTTCTTGACATAATTCTATCAACACTCCATTGGTAGATTTTGGATGTAAAAAGCAGACCAGCTTGTTGTCAGCACCTCTTTTAGGGGCATCATTTAAAATTACAAAGCCTTCTTTTTTTAGCCGATTCATTTCAGCTTTAATGTCATCTACCGCATAAGCAATGTGGTGAACTCCTTCGCCTTTCTTTTCAATAAACTTTGCAATAGCACTTTCTGGATTGGTTGCTTCTAATAATTCTACTTTACTTTCACCTACTTTAAAAAAGGAAGTAGATACATTTTCACTTTCAACAGTTTCTGTTTTGTAAGGAGGTGTTCCAAAAAGTTTGGTGTAAACTTCATTGGCTATTTTCAAATCTTTAACAGCTATGCCTATGTGTTCTATCTTATTCATTTTAAAGCAAAAAAAATCCTGACGTTTTTAATGGTCAGGATTTAATTTTATATCATTAATAGTTTACTTCTTTACAAAAGTATCTGTTTTGTTATCGTAATTTAAGTAGTAAATCCCTTTTTTAAGATTAGTAACATCTACTTTTTCACCAAATCCTTTCTTTACAATATTTCCATAACTATCGTAAACTTCAAATAATGTTTCGCCAGTAAAGATAACTTCTGTTTTAGCTTTTATAGGACTAAAAGAAATTTCTCCAACTGTTGAAATATATCTTGATGCTTGAGAATATCTTGGTTTACCAGAGTAATCAATTTGCTTAACTCTAAATTTGTTTTCACCTGAGTGAGGAGTAATTTTAAATTGGTAACTGTTTTCGTTCGTTGTTCCGTTTCCGTCAACCTCACCAACTTTAATCCATTTGTTCCATCTGAACTGCTCAACAATAAAAGTTAATTTTCCTGTTTCGCTTTTAGTTGTCCAATCAAAGTTACCTTCTTTAGAAATTTTCATAGTAACAATTTCAAAAGTACTTTTAGGTTTTAAAACCTCTGGATTTAAAACTTTAGGTCTACAATCATCTTTATGCTTAATTTTTACGATAACTGGGTCTCCAACTTTCAGTTGAAAATTAGCGAAATCAATTTCGAAAGCACTTGAGTTAACTTCATCAGTAGTTACTTCACCATTAATGGTAACTTCAAACGTACAGAATCCTACTCCACTTCCAGCAAATGGATTTTGAACATATAGGTTTTTACCTTGGTAGTGCCCTTCTAGAACAATAACTCCAGTAGCACTAACCTGTAATGCGAAAAGAGAAATAAGTAGTACGAAAAATAATCGTTTCATAAGTTGATGTTGTTATACCTGTTTAATTAGTATGCAATATTAAATACTTCTAGCTTATATTCAAAACTTTTTTTCACTTTTATCGTAATTAAAACCACTTTTATCGATTTTGTTAAATAATTCATATTTAGATAAAAATTGTTTAATAACATGATTTCTATGATTATAGACTGCCTTTTTACCGTAAAAAAATATTAATTTCGCCTCGATTAACTTTCTACGAATAAAAATATGGAACGAACAGAAGTTTTAGAAGTATTAAAAACTAAAAAATTAGGGACTGAAACTCTAATTAAAGGATGGGTAAGAACTTTTAGAAGCAATCGATTTATTGCAATTAATGATGGCTCTACTATTAATAACCTTCAAGCTGTAATAGATTTTGAAAATGAGGATGAAAGTGAATTAAAAAGAATTACAACAGGTGCAGCAATTGAAGTTGTTGGAGAACTGGTAGAATCTCAAGGAAGAGGTCAGTCTGTGGAATTGGTGGTAAAATCTTTTAAAATAATTGGCGATTCCAATCCAGATGAATATCCTTTACAGCCTAAAAAACATTCTTTAGAGTATTTAAGAGAAATTGCACACCTAAGGCCAAGAACAAATACTTTTGCTGCGGTTCTTCGTATTCGTCATGCAATGACTTTTGCAATACATAAATTCTTTAACGACAAAGGATTTTATAACATTCACACCCCTTTAATTACTGCTACAGATGCTGAAGGAGCTGGAGAAGCATTTCAAGTAACAACAATAGATTTAAAAAATGTTCCGTTAGATGAGAACAAAGAAGTTGATTACAAACAAGATTTTTTTGGGAAAGAGACAAGTCTTGCAGTTACTGGTCAGTTAGAAGCTGAGTTGACGGCATTGGCATTGAGCAAGGTTTATACTTTTGGCCCAACCTTTAGAGCAGAAAACTCTAACACAACACGTCATTTATCAGAATTTTGGATGATTGAGCCAGAAGTTGCTTTTGCAGATAACAACGATAACATGGATTTAGCGGAAGAGATGCTAAAATATTGTATTTCTTATGCTTTGGAGTATTGTGAAGATGATTTAACCTTTTTAAATAACAGAATTTTAGAAGAGGATAAAAGAAAACCAGAAATTGAAAGATCGGGAGATTTATTTGAAAAATTACGTTTTGTTACCGAAAATGATTTTATTAGAATTACTTATACTGAAGCCATTGATATTTTACGTAATTGTAAACCAAACAAGAAAAAGAAATTTCAATTTATAATTGACGAGTGGGGTGCTGACTTACAATCAGAGCATGAACGATTTTTAGTAGAAAAGCATTTTAAAAAGCCGGTTATTTTAACGGATTATCCAGCAAATATTAAAGCTTTTTACATGAAGTTAAATGAGGATGGAAAAACAGTAAAGGCAATGGATATTCTATTTCCTGGTATTGGAGAAATTGTTGGAGGTTCTCAAAGAGAAGAAAATTACGATATTTTATTGCAAAAAATAAAAGATCAAAACATACCAATGGACAGTGTTTGGTGGTATTTAGATACCCGTAAATTTGGTACGGTGCCTCATGCTGGTTTTGGTTTAGGCTTTGAAAGACTGATGTTATTTATCACAGGAATGGGGAACATAAGAGATGTAATTCCTTTTCCACGAACTCCAAAAAGCGCAGAATTCTAACTACCATTTGGAATTGATGCAAAGTGTTAATAGTTTTGCATTATCGTTCTTAAAATAAGTATAAAAAATTGTCTGCACGGACTCCGTGCTTATCAAGAAAGGTGGAGGGATTAGGCCCTATGAAACCTTGGCAACCAACTATAAGCTCTTAATATGGAGTTGGAAAACCGGTGCTAATTCCTATTTCGATGTATATCGGAAAAAGATAAAGTAGAAAATAAAAAAGTTTACCCTTCTGCTTTAAAGTTGAAGGGTTTTTTTATGAATGTAAATGTCATTCAGAGCAATGATTTTTTATTCGATGTCACCCTGAGTTTATCGAAGGGTAGTTGAATAAAGAATCTATTGAGTTGAGAGGATGACAAATCTTTGTTCAGCATGACAAAAAAGGAAAAGAGAAAAAATGAATAGCATAAAAGAGATATTATCAGAAAGAATTTTGGTGTTGGATGGTGCAATGGGTACTATGATTCAACGGTATAAACTTTCAGAAGACGACTTTAGAGGAGATGTTTTTACTGATAGTGAAATTCCTTTACAAGGGAATAATGATTTGCTTTCCATTACTCGTCCAGATATTATCAAATCCATTCATGCTGAATATTTTGAGGCAGGGGCTGATATTATTGAAACCAATACATTTAGCGGTACAACCATAGCTCAAGCAGATTACAAATTAGAAAGTGCTGTTTATGACATTAATTTTCAATCGGCTAAAATTGCCAAAGAAGTAGCAGTAGAATTTACAGCTAAAGATCCAAATAAACCTCGTTTTGTTGCGGGAGCTTTAGGGCCCACTAATCGAACAGCCTCTATGTCGCCTGATGTTAATGACCCTGGGTTTAGAGCCATTACTTTCGATCAATTAGTTGTGGCTTATATAGAACAAGTTAAGGCTTTAGTTGAAGGTGGCGTAGATTTATTATTAGTAGAAACAATTTTTGACACCTTAAATTCTAAAGCTGCATTATTTGCCATTGACACTTATTTTGAAGAAAGTGGTAATAGATTGCCCATTATGGTTTCAGGAACTATCACCGATGCTAGTGGAAGAACATTGTCTGGACAAACTGTAGAGGCATTTTTGATTTCTATTTCCCACATGGATTTATTAAGCGTTGGTTTTAATTGTGCTTTAGGAGCAAAACAATTGCGTCCACACATCCAAACTATTGCTGAACGAACAGAGTTTTATGTAAGTGCTTATCCAAATGCTGGTTTGCCAAATGAATTTGGGGAGTATGATGAGGAGGCTCCAGAAACAGCAAGTCAAGTAGAAGAATTTATAAAAGATGGCTTAATAAATATTATTGGAGGTTGTTGTGGAACTACACCAGAACATATTAAAGCTATGGCTGAAGTTGCAAAAAAGTACACTCCTAGAAAAAGAAAACAAAAAATAACACTACCAAACTTTAGCGGATTAGAGCCTTTAATTGTAAGGCCAGAAAGTAATTTTTTGAATGTTGGTGAGCGTACAAATGTGACAGGGTCAATAAAGTTTAAGCGATTAATTGTAGAAGAAAGTTATGAAGAAGCAATTTCGGTAGCATTACATCAAGTAGAAGGAGGGGCTCAAGTAATTGATGTAAATATGGATGAAGGCATGTTAGAGTCTGAAGAGGTGATGACTAAATTCTTGCATCTAATAGCGTCAGAACCAGATATTGCCAAATTGCCAATAATGATTGATTCTTCTAAATGGACGGTGATTGAAGCCGGCCTAAAATGTACACAAGGAAAATCAATTGTCAATTCTATCTCTTTAAAAGAAGGGGAAGAAGTTTTTTTAGAAAGAGCAAAACTGATAAAAAGATATGGAGCTGCAACTATTGTAATGGCTTTTGATGAAAATGGACAAGCAGATTCTTACGAAAAAAGAATCCGTATTTGTGAGAGAGCTTATCATCTTTTGATAGATAAATTAGGCTTTCCTGCACACGATATTATTTTTGATCCAAATATTTTGACAGTCGCTACGGGCTTAGAAGAACATAATAATTATGCCGTAGATTTTATTGATGCTACTCGATGGATCAAGAAAAATTTGCCAGGAGCTTTAGTAAGTGGAGGAGTAAGTAATATTTCATTTTCTTTTAGAGGTAATAATGTAGTTCGAGAAGCGATGCACTCCGCATTTTTATACCACGCTATAAAAGCTGGGATGGATATGGGAATTGTTAACCCAGGAATGTTGGAGGTTTATGCAGATATTCCTGAAGATTTGTTAGAACGAGTTGAAGACGTTTTATTGAATAGAAGAAATGATGCCACTGAAAGGTTAGTAGATTTTGCTGAAACTGTTGGAGCTAAAAAAGCAGTCGAAAAAGAAACACAAGAATGGAGAAACGAATCAGTTGAGTCGAGGTTATCTCATGCTTTAGTAAGAGGAATTGTAGCGTTTATTGATGAAGATGTTGAAGAGTGCCGACAAAAATTTGATAGACCAATAGAAGTAATTGAAGGCCCATTAATGGATGGGATGAATGTAGTGGGAGATTTATTTGGTGAAGGGAAAATGTTTTTACCTCAGGTAGTAAAAAGTGCGCGAGTAATGAAAAAAGCGGTGGCTTATTTGCTTCCGTATATTGAGGCAGAAAAAGGAGAAGGGCAGCGTTTTTCGGGTAAAATATTAATGGCAACAGTAAAAGGTGATGTGCATGACATAGGCAAGAACATTGTTGGAGTAGTTTTAGGTTGTAACAATTATGAAATTATTGATTTAGGAGTAATGGTTCCTGCCGAAAAAATAATACAAGTTGCTAAAGAAGAAAATGTAGATATTATTGGACTGAGTGGATTGATTACTCCATCATTAGACGAAATGGTTCACGTAGCAAAAGAGCTAGAACGAGAAGGAATGGATATTCCCTTATTGATAGGCGGAGCTACAACTTCTAAAGTTCATACTGCTGTAAAAATTGAAGAAAACCTCAAGAAAGGTCAAACCATTCATGTGTTAGATGCTTCTAGAAGCGTTCCTATTGTTGGAAAATTGTTAAATGAGCACAAAGTTGGGTTTATAAAAGAAATTCAAGAGGACTATCAGCGATTAAGAGATTTGCACCATAAAAAAAGAGCAAAAAAAGATTTTCTTTCAATAGCGGATGCGCACAATAATAAATTTCAAATTGACTTTGAAAAAGACAAACCTGTCAAGCCAAAATTTTTAGGCAATAAAGTTTTTGAGGCTTTTGATTTGGCAGAAATTTCAACTTATATCGATTGGACTCCTTTTTTCAGAACATGGGAATTGGCCGGAAAATATCCTGCGATTTTAGAAGATAAAATTGTAGGTGTAGAAGCTACAAAATTGTTTGCCGATGCGAAAGAAATGTTACAACAAATTATTGACGAAAAATGGCTCCAAGCAAAAGCAGTAATTGGAATTTGGGAAGCAAATACTGTAGATGATGCTATCATCAAAACTAATGAAGGAGAATTTCATCAATTACGCCAACAACCTAAAAAAGCAAGTGGAATTCCAAGCATTTCTTTGGCAGATTTTATTGCTCCAGCAGCTTCTGGAATACAAGATTATATTGGAGGGTTTGTAGTAACAACAGGCTTAGGAATAGATGAACATGTTGCTCGATTTGAAGCCGACCATGATGATTATAATTCCATTTTACTAAAAGCTTTAGCAGATAGATTAGCAGAAGCATTTGCTGAGTTGATGCATAAAAAAGTAAGAACTGAATATTGGGGGTATGGTGCTGATGAAAACTTAGATAATGAGGCTTTAATTAAAGAAAGTTATAAAGGAATTAGACCTGCCCCTGGTTAYCCYGCTTGYCCWGACCATACWYTWAAACGAGAATTGTTTAGGTTGTTAGATGCTACCAAATTAACTGGAGTTGAATTAACAGAAAGTTTAGCCATGTTTCCAACGGCAGCGGTTAGTGGTTTTTATTTCGGGCACCCACAAGCAAAATATTTTGGCTTAGGAAAAATTGCGAAAGACCAAATTGAACAATATGCCAATCAAAAAGATATTTCTATAGAAGAAGCTGAAAAATGGTTGAGTCCTAATTTGGGGTATTAAAAGCCCCTCCTAGCCTCCCCGAAGGGGGGAATCAGAACCGTCATTCCGGGCTTGACCCGGAATCTACTTTTATCCACTTAAAATCGGAATTCATAAATCCTAAATCATCTGCACAAAGTATTGGATAAACTTTTTTTGGTTCTTTTGATAATTCATATACACAAACACTTTTAAGTTCTAATAATTCATCTACAACATCATGTATCAAGCTTAAGTTGAGACCATCGAAATCTCTTTTTACACTTGGGTATAAAATTCCATGTATTTTTTCGTTTTGAATTAAATCAAAGAAAACAGAAGATAGTTTATAATCCCAATGACTTTTTATTTTCTTTTTAGAGAACTGTCTAGATATAAACTCTAAGGTGTCTATATGTTGATTGAAATCTATACTTTCTTTCTTTAGTTTTTCATCCCAAAGTTTTCTTTTTTCTAGCATTATAGAGTTGGAAGAATAGTCTTTGCTAAAGCATATGTCAGCAACTTCAAAATCTTTTTTAGCCACCCACATTCCAATTGTGATATGTTTATTTTTAACATTCTTGTCTTCTTCAAAAAAATCAGGAAGTATTTCAGTTAAAAGAGTAAGAGGAGGGTAATCACCTTTTGATTGAGGAACAGAAGCGTAAAAAACCGATTGATGGGGTCTATTAGTTCGTCCATATTTTTTAATGTCACCAAAATCAGTTCTGTAAGATATTTCAAATTCATTATTAAAAGATTTTACATTTTTCTCAGTCCTCCCTCTAAAAATAGGAGTTCCTTTTTTTATTATAGTGGTTAATATCGGTACGGGTATATTTTGAATGAGATGATTTAAGATTTTTCTATGTCCTATTTTAGATAAATCAGATTGACTTAGTTTTTGTAGAAATTCTTTAGTGTTCATATTTTATATGATGACGATTGAGTACGTAGGTAGTTAACGAAAGTATCATTTTTAATCAAACCTCAAAAGGCACAATTTTAGCAAGCCATTAAAAACAAGTAATTTTGTAGTAATGAAATTTTATCTAAAAATAATACTTTTCACTTTTCACTTTTCACTTTTCACTCAAGTAATTAGTCAAAATGCCGATTGTGATGATATGGTAATAATGAAAGATACTATTTATCATACAAGTGCAATCTCTGGTTATGGTGATAAAAGAGAGTTTGATGGAAATGAGTTGGAAAATGAAAAAGTATTTGAGAAAGAAGAAAATTCGATATGGTACTTTATAAAAGCACCAACAGATGGTGTTTTTACTTTTGATATTATTTCAGAAAATAAAGCCGATGATTGGGATTTTTTATTGTTTGAGTACAAGAAGAATTTTTGTAAACGAATTGAAGACAATAAAATAGTGTCAATCAGAACAAATTTATCAAGAAGTCCTATAACAGGCTTATCAAGAAAAGGCAAGGAAAATTTTGTTGGCGCAGGAGTGAATGCTAATTATAGCAGACCAATACATATCCATAAAGGAGACAGGTATGTTTTGGTAGTAAATAACCCAAAACGCGCTAAAGGGAAACATACCTTAATACTTCATTATCCGAAAAAGAAAACAAAACCAAAGGAGATGAAAAATGTGGTAGTTGAAAAAAAAGAGTCGAAAACAACTCTTTTTAAACTTTTAATAAGAGATGCTTCTACACAAAAATTGCTCTCAAGTAATGTGAGTATTTCGGGACTTAGAAAAAATGTAATAGTGCTAGATACAATTACTAAATACGAGGCAACTATTATTAAAAAAATGCACACTGTATATATTAATGCACACGCAAAAGGATATATGCTAACATCTAAACAGTTTAAAATAGGTAAAAATGAAATTGAATATTCAACAGAATTGTATTTAGAAAAGATAGCAAAAGGTAAAAAAGTTAATTTAAAAAACATGCAATTTTATGGTAATAGGCCTGATTTTTTGCCTTCAGCAAGAAGCTCGTTAAATTCACTGTTATCTTTTATGAATCAAAACTCTAAAGTTGTTATAGAGGTTGAAGGCCACGTAAATGGTCCTGGACAAAAAAACTCTCAAGATTATAAAGATTTATCCTATAGTAGAGCTTATGCAGTGAAGGAGTATTTAATAAAAAAGGGTATTGATAAAGAACGAATAGATTTTAAAGGTTATGGAAACTCTCAAATGTTATATCCTGACCCAAAAAGTAGTTATCAAGAATCAGCTAATAGAAGAGTAGAAATAAAAATATTATCTAATGAGTATAATTCTGGGGTTAGAAACATCCACTAAAATATGTTCGGTTGCTGTTTCTGATGGTGATAAACTCCTTGCATTAAGGGAGGAAGGTGGAGAATATTCTCATTCAGAAAAATTAACCGTTTTTATTCAAAGCACATTAAAAGAAGCAAGATTAAAATTACCTGATATAGATGCTGTTGCAGTAAGCAAAGGACCTGGTTCTTATACTGGTTTAAGAATAGGTGTTTCTGTTGCTAAAGGATTGTGTTATGCATTGAATAAACCGCTAATTGCAGTTGATACATTGCAAGCAATGGCACTTGGGATGTCAAAAGCTGAAGATTTAGGTTTGTATTGTGCTATGATAGATGCAAGAAGAATGGAGGTATACACTGCTATTTATGATTTAAATAATAATATGATTGAGGAAGTTTCAGCAAAAATTATTGATAAAGATTCTTTTGAAAATTATTTAAAAGAGAATAAAGTTGTGTTTTTTGGAGATGGATCTGATAAATGCAAAGAAGTATTGAATGGTAATACAAATGCTACATTTTCTGATAAAGGATTGCCATCGGCACAATACATTAATCAAATTGCATTAGAGAAGTTTAATTGTCAAAATTTTGAAGATGTGGCTTATTTTGAGCCGTACTACTTAAAGGATTTTATAGCTACAACACCTAAGAAGTTATTATAGTATTAATTTTTACTGTTTTATTATTTTTCTTCTAATTTGTTGATTTTTATCAGATAATTGTATAACGTAAATTCCATTGGGTTCATTACTTAAATCTAGAGTTGTAGAATATGAAGTAACAATCGTAGAAATAATTAATTTACCTACAATGTTGTAAACACTTATTGTAGGATTGTTTTCATAGTAAGTATAGTCAATTTTAAAATGAGAATTAAAGGGGTTTGGTAAAATGTTAAAAGAGTATGTTTCTTTATCTTTCTGATTGGTATTGGTAATTAAACAATTATTTATCTTAAACTGAGAACAAGTATTCATGTTTATAGCTTCCATTTTTCCATTTCTAGAGGATTGAGTATTATTAAATTGAGCTCCGACAGCGATAACTTCTCCATTACTATTTACATTAAGGTCGTGTACAATAAAAGATACGTTTACTTGAGTTAAGAAGTTAAGATTTTCATCAAATTTAACCACTCTATCAGAAGAACCTGCATAAACATTATTACAACTATCTACATCTAAACCTGCATTATTTAATATTAAATCACCTGTAGCAACTTCCGTTGTAGAAATACCATTAGGTAAACTAACGCTATTTAGTAGTGTTCCATTTAAATCCCATTGATGAATACTATCACCTGTATGGGTATAAATATAGTTGTCATTTATAATTAAAGCTTTAAGCGGAGCACCATTTTGTTGTTGCGGAAAGAAATTTTCTGCTTTATAAGCTAGGTTGTGTTGGTTACCAACCTGAAAAGTTCTTGCAGTAGTAGGATGAGTATCGAAATCTTGGTCAATAGAACCAATAGAATCATGTGTTAAATAAATGTATTGGTTACATAATGAAACAGCTATTGAACGAATTTCTTCAGGAGTATTAGGAGGTGGACCAATATTTGTCTTGAGAGCAAAAGTGAAATTAGAAATGTCACTTCCATCACTAATATTGATATTAAAAATTGTAGAATAGACTTCTAATGGAAAGATTGTCCCAGATGTGCCACCAACTACTAATTGAGTAGTGTCTTGATTAAACGTAATAGACCAATATTCTGTTAATGGATTTGATACGAGATTTCCATTAGAATGCCATATCATATTTCCTGAATTATCTATTCTTTCAAGTTGTGGACTTGTTCCTTGAGAAATGTAGCTATTCCCTTGGTCATCTGTTGTTAATGTCCCTAGCCAATCACCACCAATAGTATCAAAAGGAGTAACGTAAGTCCATTGTAGCACTCCAGCACTATTGTATTTTTTTAATTCTATAGGGGTTTCTCCTCCCATTGTGTATACATTACCTTGTCTATCTGTTTCTACTTCCCATATAGCACTAGAACCACTAAAATTTGGAGACACTATCCATGGGTCAATTATGACTTCTTCTAACTGGTTATAATTCTCAAGGTTAAAAGAGAGTGTATTGTTCTCAAATACGTAATTAGAATTAATCGCTTTATTAGTTTTACCGTTATAAGAAGAAGGTTGGTGTTCTATTATATTACCAAGAGAAGTATTGATTTCTAATTGTTTTAAATTATTTAACTGAATTGATATAGCTTCATTTTTAACTTGAGTATGAGCTGTATTATATTTCATTTTAATTTGAGAGGGGTTTGCTCCTGGATGAAGTATTATATTGTATTTTATCCCGCCTTTTTGAGGGATAAAATATTCAACATCAATATTATCGTATATATTTTTATAGGTCAATTTTTGATAACCAGTAATATGATTTAAGTTGATCACTTTTTTTGTTTTAGAATCTTTAACAACATAAGAATAATAATGATTTACTTCTTCTGAGGAAATAATTTCTACATCGTTATTAATGTCAATCCACTTAACGATAATTAATTCACTAATGTTTGTTCTTTTTGGAGAATTTGGATTTGATTTATCTCTATCAGGATTTTTAATCATTTTATCAAAACGATAGGTTAACCCTTGCTTAGAGAAAAAAACATAAAAACCATTTTGTTTTATACTATATTCAATTTTATTAGTACTCCAGTTGCGACCATTAAATTGACCTTCATTTTTAACAAAAGCATTTTCTGAAATTGAGTTGGATTTCCGATTAGTAGTTTGTGCATTAATCCAAATAGGAATAATTATCAATAAAATTAAAAAGGATTTCATGGTTTATTGAGTTGATTAATAACTCATTAAAGATAAAGCTTTTTGGTTAAACAAAAAGTTTTATGTCATTTTTCACAATCGTAAACTTTATCATCTGTTTTAAAGGTTACCATTTTAGTAGACTTTTTTAATTCAATTATTTCGTAAGGGAAGGTTATAACCGATGTGGTCATACAAGATTCACCTGGTTTAGAATTTTCTACATTAACAATAATTGCACTTTTTGTTTCTTCTACAGAATTAACCTTGATTGAAAAACCTCCTGATCTTTGCATTCCGCTTGCAACAAGAACAACCATTTTGGTTTCAAAATCTATATTAGCAGGTCTTTGTTGGTTTGTGAATTTTGCAAATGCTTTACCCCAAATTTCATTGTAAGTATTTTGGTCGGTAATTACTTTATAAATTTTTTCTGGAAAATCGCCATTAGTCCCAGAGTTTAATTTAGTAAAAGTTAAAGGCTCTGGAGCAGATGCTTCTTTTACTATTTCCTTATTAGTATTGCAAGAAAACAGCGTAATGGTGGCTATAATTAATAAATATCTCATAAAATTACATATTTCCCATTGGGGTTTTAATTCCTCTATTACCGTTGCACTTTTTATTACTCGCACAAGATGTAAAAGTAATTGCTGCTATAAAAAGAAGTAATGCACTAATTATTTTAACTTTTTTCATGATAAATAATTTTAAACAAATATAACAAATTGCGTTCCACTATTTTACTTAAGGCAGTTGAGGTACTTTTTGATAGTGTTTTCTAATCCAAAATATAATGAATCACATATTAATGCATGTCCTATAGAAACTTCTAATAACTCACTAATATTATTTTTAAAATAAGTTAAATTGACAAGATTTAAATCGTGACCAGCATTTATTTCTAATCCTAATTTATTTGCAAGAGTAGCAGCTTCTATAAATTGATGAATTGCTTTTCCCTTATCAGAGGTGTAGTTTTCTGCATAAGGACCCGTGTATAATTCTATGCGATCTGTTCCTGTGCCAACTGCATTTTCAATGTTTGCTATTTCAGTATCTAAAAAAATAGAGCTTCTTATACCTGCTGATTTAAATTCAGAAATAACCTCTTTTAAAAAATCTTTTTGCTTAGTTGTATCCCAGCCTGCATTAGAGGTAAGAACGTCTGGGGGGTCGGGAACTAAGGTTACTTGATGTGGTTTAACATCTAATACTAAATTAATAAATGAAGTGCTTGGGAATCCTTCAATGTTAAACTCAGTGGTAATTACTGGTTTTAAATCATAAACATCTTGATAAGTGATATGCCTCTCATCTGGTCTGGGGTGAATAGTTATTCCTTGAGCCCCAAATTTTTCACAATCTATTGCAACTTGAATTAAGTTAGGCAAATTGTTACCTCTAGCATTTCTAATGGTGGCAATTTTATTAATGTTTACGCTAAGTTTCGTCATTATTTAATACTTTTGAGCTAGATAATACGTCTTTATATTATACAAAAGTAGAAACAATTCGATTAATATGATTGCATCAGAATTAATATCATATGATATACCTCCATTAAAGCTTTCCGATACTGGAGCAAAAGCGTTAGATTGGATGGAAGAATTTAAAACTTCTGAGCTACCAGTTGTGGATGCTAATAATTATGTAGGGCTAATTAGTGAGTCTGAAGTTTTAGATAGGAATAACATAGATGATGCTATTAAGAGTTATAATTTATTGTTTAAAAAGCCTTCTGTTCAAGAAAATCAGCACTTATTTGAAATTATTTCGTTGATTGTTCAGTATGATATCAATATACTTCCAGTTATAGATAAAAACGAACAATATTTAGGGGTAGTTACTTCTAAAAAAATTATACAATATTTAGCACAAGTTGTTTCTGTAGCAGAAGCAGGAAGCATTTTAACCATAGAGGTTAATGTAAAAGATTATTCTTTAGCAGAAATTTCTAGAATGGTAGAATCGGATGATGCAAACATATTAGCTTCTTTTATAACTTCACATAAAGATTCGAACAAATTAGAGGTTACCTTAAAAATAAATAAAACAGAAATAAGTAGAATTCTTCACACATTTGAACGATTTAATTATACTGTTTTAGCATCGTATAATGAAAGTGAATACCATAAAGACCTCCATGACAGGTATGATGAGTTTATGCGTTTTTTAAACCCCTAAAATGGCTGCCCAATTAGTTAAACACTTACTGTTTCTTTTTTTATTTTTTGAATTATTTGGCGTTTCTTACTCTCAAGAAAACGGGATTCTTATTGTAAAAGAGTTTAAAATAATTGGGAACAAAACAACTAAAGAAAACATTATTTTTCGTGAAATTCCTTTCAAAATAAATGATACAATCGAGAAAAATAGACTTGATGAAATACTTGAAAGAACTAAAAGTAATCTTTTTAACACCTCTCTCTTTAATTTTGTTACTGTTGAGCCAGTTTACTTTGACGAAAACACTATATCAATATACATAACAGTTGAAGAGAGGTGGTATTGGTGGCCAATTCCAATTTTTGATATTGAAGAGACTAATTTGAATACTTGGTGGTTAAATAAAGATTTTAATAGGGTAAATTATGGATTATTTTTAGCAAAAGAAAATTTTAGAGGAAGAAAAGAGACTATTATGCTTCTTTTTCAAGGAGGGTACACCGAAAAAGCAGGTATTAAATATATTATTCCTTACATTAATAAAAAGAAGACTAATGGTTTAAGTATAAAACTTGCATATAGTAGAAATCATGAGTTAACATATGCTACAACAAATAACATTAGAAATTTTTTTCGTTCTGAAAATGATTATGTTAAAAAGGAGATAAGCTCAAATATAGGYTATGAATTAAGACCYAARTTATACAAYAAGCAYATTTTTAATTTTMAATACACAARTGTWGAAGTTRCAGATTCAGTCATTTTTTTTAATSCMAACTAYCTYRATAATTCGARAAATTYWAYRCAATTTTTTAGCTTAAAYTATACAGTAAAAAGAGATAAACGAAATAATAAAAACTATCCTACAAAAGGAAGCTATTATGATTTAGAAGTAAATAAACATGGCTTAGGAATATTGGATGACAAGCTTAACTCTTTTTATTTTACTACTCAAGCAAAAAAATTCTGGGAGTTGTCAAATCGTTTTTATTTCGCAGGATCCTTAAAAGGAAAATTTACTATAAAAGAAGGGCCATATTTTCTGTATAATGGATTAGGATATAGAAATAATGTAGTACGAGGGTATGAATTTTATGTAATGAATGGTGAGCATTATATTTTATTAAAAACTCAGTTACGCTACGCTTTATTAAAGGATAAAATTTTTAATATAAATGCAATACCAGCAAAAAAGTTTAGTAGAATTCCAGTAGCAATATATATGGGAGCTTATTTTGATGGAGGATATGTTGATTCGAAGATTAATAGTACAACTAATTTTTTAGTTAATTCAGCCCTATTTAGCGGAGGGATTTCTGTTGATTTTGTCACTTACTATGATTTAGTTTTGAGAATAGAATATTCCATTAACAGATTAAATGAAAAAGGCCTCTTTTTACATTTTGTGGCTCCAATTTAAAATATTCAGTAACTTCACAGTATAAAATTATGGATGTGAAAATTGCAATTTACGGTAAGAGATTAGAGAAAACTCATTTGTCATTTATTCAAGTTTTATTTAAAAAACTATTGGATAAGCAAGTAGAAGTTTTAGTCTACAAATCTTTTTATGATGATTTATTACAAAAAACTTCTTTAGATGAAAAGTTAAAAACGTTTGATAATCATGAGGATATTAAGGATGTTAACTACTTATTCAGCATAGGAGGAGATGGTACGCTATTGAAAACAATCACCTTCGTTAGAGATAGAGATATTCCCATTTTAGGAATTAATACAGGGAGGTTAGGGTTTTTAACAAGTATAACAACAGAAGAGATTGATAATGCAATTGATGATGTGTTGACTGGAAATTATGATCTGGATACCAGAACATTATTGAGTTTAGAAACAGAGAACAATCTGTTCGGAGATATTAATTATGCACTTAATGAAATAACATTGCAGAAAAAGGATACATCTTCCATGGTAACAATTAAGGTGTATTTGGGAGATGATTATTTAAATTCTTATTGGGCTGATGGATTAATTATTTCTACTCCAACTGGTTCTACTGCTTATTCATTAAGTTGTAATGGACCAATTATTCTTCCAGGTTCAGGTAATATTATCGTTAATCCCATTGCTCCACATAATTTAAATGTAAGGCCTTTAGTTATCCCAGACAATACTGAACTAACATTGAAAATAGCTGGTCGGACAGAAAACTTCTTAGTAGCATTAGATTCTAGATCACTAACAGTTCCGTTATCTATTGAGTTGAAGATTAAAAAAGCATCACATCAAATAAATCTTGTACGATTAAAAAACTACAGTTTTTTAAATACACTTAGGACAAAGCTCATTTGGGGCTTAGATAAAAGAAATTATTAACGTAAATTATAGGAGATTAATCACTAAGTTCAAACAATAAGTGCAACAGATAACAAATATCGGAAAGCTAGCTTTCCGATATTTGAAAAAAAATCTGATGCCGATGAATTACCAACAAT
>NVVI01000040.1 GCA_002402165.1 Flavobacteriales bacterium | reverse complement strand
GTGTATTTACCCGAATTAAACGATTGACCTTCAATAACACTAGTTACCTCTTGTCCAATTGCATTTCTTACTTTAATGCTAAGGTTTTTTACATCCTTAACTAAATTGAATGAAATTTGTGCACTCGAATTTGTTGGGTTTGGATAAACACTAAAACTACCAATATTGCTAAAATCATCTAACCCTACTTGATAATCACCTATATTAATGTCATCTAGGTAAATATTGTTACCACCCCCATTAGTAAACGTAAATTTAAACCTCACATTAGTAGATGTTCCTATGGTTGATAGACTTACTGATTTCTGAACCCAATCAGAAGATGATGTTGGTGTAAATTCAGTAGCTTTATCAGGTGCTGTAACTAAGGAGTTTACAGTTATAGGTAGTTTTAATAACCATGATGCTCCACAATCAGTAGAATAATACACTAACAATTTATCAGTATCTGCACTCGTTTTTCTAGCAAAAGCCACCTTAAAAGTCATGGTTTTTGTTGTTGCTGTAGATATATCATAAGAAGGACTAATTAACTCATCTTCTTCTCCCTCACTATTAAAGTAGTTTCGAATTCTTACAGAACTTGCTCCAGTATAAGCAGCTGAAGTATTAAGTGCCCAAGGCTGTCCTCCAACACCATTTATCAACCAGGTGGTGTCAAATTGCGCCAGTTGATATTCAAAACCATCTAATATAGGCCCAACATAATCAGCTGTTAATGAACTTACCGTAATTATACTAGTTTTTGTAACGGGAATAGCAGTTCCTCCACTAGATGTTGGCTCATGAGTTACGTTATAAACTCCAGCTGTATTATAAATAATTACTGGATTTTGTTGGGAAGAAGTATTTGGTGTTCCTCCTGTAAATGTCCAGTTCCATGCTGTTGCTGTAGCATTGTAAGAATCATCAGTAAAAGTTACTGTACCTCCTTCACAAATAAACTCCTTATCATAAGTAAACTCAGCTATTGGAGGGCAATCTGGTGGATTGTAAGGATTAGAAACTCCTGTTGCAGCATGGTTTGAAGCTGTATTTAACTGATCTAACCCTGTAGAGGTATTAGTAGAATTTAATACAGCTTCCATAGCAGCTTTCTGCTCTAAAGTAAACATATTTTGACAAGCATCATAGCTCATATAGTTTTCAATTTGATCTACAACATCAGTTCCATAAGGATCTGGTCCATTTGCATCATTAGAGCATAGGTTTTGCGTAGTATTACATCCTTGAGTCGAATTTGAATTTGGAGGAGTGTCACATATCCAATCTCCAGAATTTGAACAATTACTACCACAACCACTTTGGAATGGGTGCAAAACACCAAAGCAATGACCTAATTCATGGGTTAAAGTCCTATCAGATCTACTCACAAAACGACTATCAATAACTATTCCATACGTACTATTGATACCTGACCATGGAAATTGAGCATATCCCAATATTATACTTCCACCTCCACCTCCACCAATGGTATTAACCGCCCATATGTTAAAATACTTTTTGCTATCCCAATAACTAACAGATTTAACAGCATCAGAGGCGTTAGTACCCAAAGGAGAATCCATCCTTACTATTCCTTCTGTACAATTTCCATTAGGATCAAGATGAGCTAATCTAAACTCAATATTCATACTCATAGCATAAGGAAGAAACAAAGTTCTTGTATTAGCAGCGTCAGCATTGGTTCGCTGAAAGTCTTCGTTAATGGTAAGCATATTATCTTCAATATCTGATTTTGAAAGATATCCAGCTCCATCATCCGTTATACAATGCCAAACAACAGGAATTATATAAGGGCTAGTTTTGTCTGTTGAAGAAGGAGGATTATTATCAATGTAATCCCTCACTCGCTGTCTAAAGTTAATTTCAGCTTGGATTAACGCTGGATTTTGAATTTTTTGTTCTTCAGCGTGTTTATCTGTTTGGCACCAATCACCTGTTTTTTCAGGAGATTGAGATTGAGCATTAACATTTAATGCAAATACAGTAACAAGCGATAATAAAATTAGTTTAGTTGATTTCATAAAAATAGTGTTTAGTAAGCTTTTTTAATGTGATTCAAATTTAATAAAAAAAAAGGAGTCTCTTTACTTTATTTGATAAACGGTTAAAAAAATAGGTCTTTTGTCATAGATTATACATTGTATAACCATGAAATCTTCCGAACTAGTATAAAAATAATACTAGAGTTTCTTATTGAATTATTAATTTTTGAACTTTAACATTATCATCAGCATTAAACTCTATGAAGTAAATACCAGGTGATAATTTTCTTTGCTCATCTATTTTTAACGTGTATTTACCCGAATTAAACGATTGACCTTCAATAACACTAGTTACCTCTTGTCCAATTGCATTTCTTACTTTAATGCTAAGGTTTTTTACATCCTTAGTTAAATTGAAAGAAATTTGTGCACTCGAATTTGTTGGGTTTGGATAAACACTAAAACTACCAATATTGCTAAAATTCTCTAACCCTACTTGGTAATCACCAATATTAATATCATCTATGTAAATATCATTCCCTCCGCCAGATGTAAAGCTAAATTTAAATCGAACATTTGTTTCTGTGCCTATTGTTGATAAATTGATTGATTTTTGTACCCAGTCATTTACTCCAGGAACAAACGCAGAAGATTGATTAGGTGCAGTTGGAAGTGTGGTGGCTGTTAATGGAAGTTTTAATACCCATGTATTCCCACAATCAATTGAATAATAAATGTACATTTTATCAGTATCAGCAGAGCTTTTCTTTGCAAAAGCATATTTAAACGTCATCGTTTTTGTAGTTGAAGTTGATATGTCATAAGATGGACTAATCAATTCATCCAACTCACCATCTGTTCCTGTTAACCTATTAAGAATTCTTACTGATCCTGTTCCAGTATATGCAGCTGTAGTATTATAAGCCCATGTTTGACCTCCCATACTGTTTACCCACCATTCATTATCAAATTTTGTTTGAATTTCAAAACTATCAATGATTGGCCCTACATAATCAGCTGTTAGTGAACTTACTGTTACAATACTAGTTTTTGTTATACTACCAGTCCCAGCAGACGTTGATGGTTGGTGAGTTACACTGTAAACTCCAACAGTATTATAGGTAATAGCTGGATTTGAAACTCCCGAAGTTGCTGGTGTTCCTCCTGTAAATATCCAATTCCAAGCAGTTGGTACTGCATTGTAAGAATTGTCAGTAAAGTTTACTGTTGCTCCTTCACAAATAAACTCCTTGTCATAATTAAATTCAGCAATTGGAGTACAAACAACTGGACTATAAGGGTTTGCAGTTCCTGTTGCAGTAAGATTTGATGCTGTTGACAATTGAGCCAACCCAGTACTTGTGCTAGTAGAAGTTAAAACAGCTAGCATTCTGATTTTTTGATCTAGAGAAAACATATTTTGACAACTACTATTATAACTCATATAGTTTTCAATTTGATCTAGTACGTTTGTTCCGTAAGGATCTGGTCCATTCGCATCATTAGAACATGTATTGTTTGTAACTGGACAACCAAAACTACTTGTCGCAACTGGTGGTGTATCACAACAATAATCACTACTATTACTACAATTACTCCCACATCCACTTTGAAAAGTGTGATAAAGGTTAAAACAATGGCCTACTTCATGAGTCATTGTTCTAGATCCCGCTCCAAAATTTTGATCTACACAAACAATCCCATAAGTATTATTAATTCCGCTTCCTGGGAACTGTGCATAACCAGCCACATAACTTCCATTTCCGTTATCTTGAATCTCGTCAATAACCCAAATATTAAAATATTTTTTACTATCCCAATAACTAACACTTTTAACAGCATCGTCTAGCACTGTATTAAAGCTTAAGGGAGATTCTTTTCTTACAATACCATCTGTACAATTTCCATTAGGATCTATGTGAGCTAATCTAAATTCAACATCTGTAACTGCAGCATAAGGGACAAAAAGTGCTCTTGTATCAACTGCATCTGCATTCAACCTATTAAGATCTTCGTTCATTGTAAGTAACTGCGCATCAACGTCTGCGTTAGAAACATAACCTTTCAGAAAGCCGTTATTATCTACCCAAGTTATATTATGAACAACTACTGGTATAATTATGGTCGCTTTTTGGGTTGAAGGATCATACGTTTGCTTAAAGTTAGCTATGTAATTCTCCAAATTTTTCCTTTTCTGAAGTAATGAAGGATCTTTTTCTGCTCTTTCATTAAAATATTCATCAGTATAACAAACACCTTGTTTTTGTGCATGAATAGTCCCAGTAATAATAATTACAGAAAAAGCTAACAAAGCTAGTTTGGATAGTTTCATAAAATTTCGATTTAATTAGTTCTTGTACAATTATTCAGAATAAACTGAACGGTATCAAATTTAATAAAATTTAACTGTTTGATTGCAGAAAACTTGAGCAACGGTTGTTTTTATCTCTAAGCGGACAATATGGGATTATTCTGATAAATCTCTAACAGAACAAAGCACATTAGTTGAAAGATCTTTTTCGGTAATAAAGCGATAAACTTGTTTTGCTGTTACATCTGGAAGTGTTAAATCTCCATCTTTTTTATACTCAATAAATTTTTCAATACTTGAAAAAGCTGATTCTTTTGCCTCTCTAATTTGAACTTGCATATCAGTGTCAATTATTCCTGGAGCTAAGCTTAACACAGTTACATTAGAATTATCAATCTTTGCCTCTTCTTTTAACACTTGGCTAAACATATCAATTCCTGCTTTAGTAGAACAATACACATTCCATCCATCTATAGGAGTTCTTCCTGCACCAGAACTTATATTAA
Organism: Flavobacteriales bacterium; assembly: GCA_002402165.1. GTDB lineage: Bacteria > Bacteroidota > Bacteroidia > Flavobacteriales_E > Vicingaceae. Next base: position 22,686 of record NVVI01000040.1, on the reverse strand, counting down.
GCACCATTTTCTCACAACTTAAACTAGTGTATTTTGATATAAAATTATTAATCAAAATAACAGGAGAGATTAAATTTAAATTATAACAATCTATGATTTTTTTATTATCAATTTTTCCCACTCTATTCACATCGCCAACCATCCCAGCATTATTCACTAAAATAATACGATTAACATTATTAAGTTCTGGAAATAAATAATTCTCTACTTCATCTAAATTACTTAAATCCATGTTCGTATGAATGTACCTTTCATGTTTAATAGAACTAGTTCTTGCAATACCATAAACAAAATTATTCTCATCTTCTAACAACAATTCCGTTAAAGATTTACCAAGTCCTTTGCTCGATCCTGTTATGAAATAGTAATTCATTTTAGCTTAATCCTTTTTCTAAATCTGCAATTAAATCTTCCACATCTTCTACTCCTACACTTAATCTAATTAGCGTGTCAATCACTCCTGTCCTCTCTCTTTCTTCCTTAGGTATTGCAGCATGAGTCATGGTTGCAGGATGGCCAATTAACGATTCCACTCCTCCTAATGATTCTGCTAAAGCAAAAATCTCTACTTTTTTTACCATAGCTAAAGCATCTTCTAATTTATTTCCAACTAAAGTAAACGAAACCATTCCTCCAAAATCTCGCATTTGCTTTTTTGCTACTTCATGGTTAGGATGGTTTTCAAAACCTGGCCAAAATACTTTATCAATTTTTGGATGATTTTTTAAATAATTAGCAATTGCTTTTCCATTTTCACAATGCCGTTGAACTCTTAAATGCAACGTTTTAATTCCTCGTAACACTAAAAATGAGTCTTGTGGGCCACAAACTGCTCCACTACTATTTTGTATTCTATAAATTTCGTTTGCCAATTCCTCATCATTGCATATTAATGCTCCCATTACCACATCCGAATGACCTCCTAAGTATTTTGTAACGGAATGCATTACTACATCTGCACCTAAATCTAAAGGAGTTTGTAAATAAGGGGTAGCAAAAGTATTATCTACAGCTAATAAGCAATTGTTAGCCTTAGCTATTTTACTTACTGCTTCAATGTCTATAATATTCATCATTGGATTAGTTGGAGTTTCTACCCAAATCAACTTAGTATTTTTATTTATTTTAGCCTCAATTTCTGATGTATCACTCATAGAAACAAAATGAAATTTAATGCCATATTTCTCAAAAATAGTAGTAAAAATACGATAAGAGCCACCATACAAATCGTCTGTAGAAATCACTTCATCACCGGGGTTTAATGTCTTAATCAAACAATCCATTGCAGCTAAACCAGAACCAAAACAAGCTCCATATTTCCCATTTTCTATTGCTGCTAAATTTTTCTCTAACGCATGTCTTGTTGGATTTAATGTTCTTGAATATTCATACCCTTTATGATTACCAACGCCATCTTGAACATAAGTTGATGTTTGATAAATAGGTGTCATTATTGCTCCAGTTGCTGGATCTGGCTCTAGCCCTGCATGAATCGCTTTTGTTCCAAATTTCATGTCCTTTTCGTTTTTCATCTTATTTTATTTAGTCCGCAAATATAATTATTATAGAGAACCCTTTTTATAAGAATTAAAAATATTTGACTTGCATTATATTTATCAGTAAATTTGCAAGCTTTTTTGTATTTACTTCATAGTAAATTTCAATAGAGCATATTAAACACAGTTATTATGCTTAGAAAAATATTATTTACAATATTATGTTTTACTGCTATTTTTTGCAGCAAAAATACTTTTTCACAAGAAGTCTCCCCTGAAAGAAACTCCGAGTACACTTTTACACTTAATAAAATAAAGTTTCAAGAACAGGTAGATAGTGTAACTTTTCAAACTGAAGCAATAAAAGAGGTAAACTCCTGCAAATTAGATTGGTTAAATTATAAAATGGTTGTACTCGTAAAAGAAGGAGGAACTTATGGCGTTTTATCCTTAGAGAAAATTAAAGCCATTTTGAATAAAAATAATGTCGCCTTAATTAATTTTACTAAAAAAGAAATAAAATGAGAATCCTTTTAATTTTCTTTCTTTTAGGTTATACCTCAATTCTTTTTGCACAAAATGACAATTGCTCTGGTGCTATAATAATAACACCAACTTTTACAAGTTGCTCTTATGTTGCAGGAACATCTGCTAACACTACCCAATCTTTACCGTCATGTTCTGGTGGAGGAAATGCTGATGATGACGTTTGGTATTCTTTTGTAGCAAATAGCTCTAGCACTACAATTACCGTTGACCCTTCAATAGGTTATGATGCGGTTATCGAATTATATTCTGGAACTTGTGGTTTACTATCGGCTATACAATGTGAAGATGTTAATGGAGTAAATGGTAATGAAGTTTTAGTAAATACGGGACTAATTAATGGAAACACCTATTTTTTTAGAGTCTTTCATTACGGAAGTGGTTCAGGAACATCTACGTTTAATGTATGTGTGTATGGATTAGCTCCTCCAACAAACAATACTCCTTGCAACGCATTTCCATTACCTACAGTTGCTCCTTCATGTAATTTTGATATTTACACCAACTTGGGTTCAGCAGGATCTGGAGTGGGAACACCTTCTGCTTGTGGTGGATCATCTCCATTTCAAGGTGGGTATTTAGGAGGTGATGTTTGGTTCTCTGTTGTTGTTCCCCCTAGTGGAGAATTAGACATCCATACGTTATCTATAGATTTTGCTGATGGTGCAATGGCTCTTTATTCAGGCCCTTGTTCTGCTCCAATACTAATTGAATGTGATGATGATGATGGTGTTTTTCTAATGCCTTATATCTATAGCACTGGTCTAACCCCTGGAACTACTATGTATATTCGAATGTGGGAATACAATAATGATGCTAATGGCCAATTTGGAATTTGTGTTTCTACACCAGATAATGATGACTGTGCTACAGCCCAGCAAATATGTGATTTAAATGGATATGGTGGGATTACAAGTAGTGCTTATACAATTGACACTCCAAGCAATATGTGTGGCATAGGAGATCCTTTAAACCCTACTCCTGGATGTGTATTTGGAACCGGATATACAGGCACATCACCCGTGCAAATTGACAACAATAGTTGGCTAACATTTGTTGCTTCTGCAACAACAGCGACATTGTTTGTGCAAGTAAATTATTGCTCCAACGGAAATGGAATGCAAATGCAAATATTTAGTGGTACTAATTGTACTAATTTTACAGCGGTGTCTCCATTTTTAGAGACCACAAATTCTCAAACAATTACAGCTACTGGCTTAATACCTGGTAACACCTACTATATTGTTATAGATGGTTTTGCTGGTGATGTTTGTTCTTATACCATCTCTGCAACTAGTGGAATACAAGTTGTTACAGCAGTCACAACAAAAGAAGCTATTTGCCTTGGTGATACGGCCACTGTTTCAGCTCTAACCACGGGGTCTGGACCTTTTACATATAGTTGGAGTTCCACTCCATCTGGAGCTTCTGGAAATAACGTCTTTCTCCCTGTTGCTCCAACTCAAACTACATTATACACGGTTAATGTTACTGGTCAATGCGGAAGTCTGACTACAGCTAATATCCTTATAACTGTAAATCCTATTCCAACAGCTAATATTACAGCATCAGATACCATTGTTTGCGAAAATGAAACGATTAATTTAAACGGAAACCCTACTGGAGGAGTCCCTCCTTACACTCACTTATGGACAGGAACAGGACAACCTTTTTTAAATACATCATCAGCTGTTTCTCCTGTTTTCTCATCTTCTACTGTAGGGAATTACACCCTTATATATGAAGTTTCTGATCCGATTGGTTGTTCAGTTAAAGATTCCATATCTATAATAGTTAATGCTTTGCCAACAGTAAACATTACTGGAAATCTTACCATTTGCAATGGTGACACGACAACATTAACTGCTACTGGCGGAGGAGTTTACTCATGGAATACAGGGAGTAGTTTAGATTCAATAGTTATTGCTCCTACAACAAATACAAATTACAATGTAGTTGTAACAAATGCTAATAATTGTACAGATTCTACTAACGTAAATGTACAAGTTAACGCTTCACCAGTTGCTTTAATACTAGGCCCAACAATAATTTGCCAAGGAAATTCTACAACCCTTGTTGCAAGTGGAGGATCATCTTATCTATGGAATAATGGAGCTACTACTCCTTCTATAAGTATATCTCCTATTGCAGACAGCACATATTCTGTTACGGTATTAGATGGCAATGGATGTAATGACACAACAAGCATATTTGTTCAAGTTTTAGCAAACCCTGTAGCTATAATTACTGGAAATGATTCTATCTGTTTAGGTAATTCTACTTTATTAACTGCATCTGGAGGCGGAACTTATTTATGGAACAATGGAGCTACATCCTCAACCATTAATATGAGCCCTATTGCTGATACAACATATTTTTTAACTGTTGATTTAGGTGGCTGTATTGATACAACTAGCTACTCAATTACAGTTAATCCACTACCAATAGCAAATATTACTGGAAACAATGTAATATGCGATGGAGAAACCATTACCTTATTAGCAACAGGAGGAGGAACTTACTCTTGGAACACAGGAAGCAATTTAGATTCTATCATTGTTGCTCCTAGCTCAACCACTAATTATACTGTTGTTGTTACGGGTAATAATTCTTGTGTTGATTCTGCAAATATTAACATACAAGTTAACCCTTTACCTAATGTTAACATTACTGGAAATACTACAATATGTGACGGCTCTTCCACAACTTTAACTGCTGCTGGAGGAACAACTTATCTTTGGAATACTTCAGATACTATCCCTGTAATAAATGTATCTCCAAACTCAACAACAAACTATAGTGTTGTTGGAACAGATATTAATGGATGCTCCAATTCTAGCCAAATTACCGTAACAGTTTTACCTCAACCTGTTCCTAATATTTTAGGTGTAAATACAATATGTTTTGGAGAATCAACCACATTAACAGCTACTGGAGGAGGCTCATATAACTGGAATACTTCAGATACATCTTCTATTATTACAGTAATGCCAAATGACACAACAACTTATACTGTAATTGTAAACATTGGAGGATGTATTGATAGCATAAGCTACAATATTAATGTTACTCCATTACCTATTATCTCAGCATTTAGTGATACCTCTATTATTTTAGGACAAAGTGCAAACATATTTGCTCAAGGAAACGGTCCTTTTACTTGGTCTCCTACTGACGGGTTATCTTGTGTTACATGTGCTAACCCAACAGCAACTCCAGAAGAAACAACTACCTATTGTGCTACAAATACTGAGAATAATTGTACTAATTCAAGTTGTGTTACTGTTTATGTAGATGATATTTGTGGTGATTTATTCGTTCCTAATGCTTTTTCTCCAAATAATGATGGCGAAAATGATTGCCTAAAAGTTTATAGTAATTGCTTAGCAACTGTCCTTTTTAGAGTTTACTCAAGGTGGGGAACATTAATTTATGAGTCTAATGATATTGGTGGATGCTGGGATGGCACAAACAATGGAAGTGATTTGAATACAGGGGTTTATACCTACACAGTTCAAGCAACGTTGATTAATAGTGAGAAAGTAGAATTAAAAGGTAACGTAACATTATTTAAATAATTTCATTATGAGAATAAAATTACTTCTTTACATATTTCCATTATTTATATTTACCAATGTGATATCGCAAGATATTCACTTAGCGCAAGCCAACATGACCCCTCTCTTAGTGAATCCAGCAAATGCCGGGGCAGAGTATACTATGAGAGGAATATTAAATTATCGAACTCAATGGGGCAGTATAAGTGAACCTTTTGTAACTATGATGGCAGCCTTCGATATGAATTTTAAACCACCATCTTCATCTGGAAAAAAGATTGGATATTTTGCTGGTGGCCTTTTTGTTTATAAAGATAAAGCTGGAGCTTCCGAAATGAAGACATCACAAATAAATTTAAGTTTAGCCTACCATATCAACATAAATGCTAAGAATACTTTTGGAGCAGGGATTCAAGGAGGCTATTTTCAACAATCTGCAAACATTGATAATTTAACTTGGGGAAATCAATTTGATGGTTATGAATACAATCAAGCAATTTCTACTGGCGAAGGAACAGATTTTACAGGAATTTCCTATGGATCAACAGATTATACCGTTGGAATAATATGGACGTTTAGAAATTCTGAAAAATACTTTTCTGGTAGAGACATTTTTTTAAGCAGCGGGTTGTCTTTTCACCACCTTAACAAACCATCTATTGAAACACAGGGACTAACCCCTGACAAACTTCAATATAGATACATTTGGCATGGTAACGGAATTATTGGTATAAATGAAAAATTGTCAGCAGCACCCTATTTATACTACTCACAACAGGGTTCAATTAATGAAATCATGTTCGGTTCTGATGTATTATACCGTTTAAAACAAGCCAATAAATATGCCGGAGAGAAAGGCATGGCTATGGGGTTAGGACTCTATTATAGATGGAATGACGCAATAATTCCATCCATAATTTTTCAATATGCTAACTATACAATTGGTTTTACTTATGACATAAACACCTCTTCATTAAACAATGCGACCAAGAAAAATGGTGGTTTTGAACTCTCTTTACGATATGTTTATCCAAATCCTTTTGGAGGAACCAAAAGTTCGGCAAGATTTCACTAAGTCTCCCAAAAAAGTATTATTAAAATTACGGGAATATCAGCTTTGTAATATTGTGTAATTTTACTTTTAATGAAACCTAACATAAAATTAATAGGAGCTGGAATTTTAACAGCAATAGCATCTTCTCTGTGCTGTATTGTTCCTGTATTAGCATTAGTTGCTGGTAGCACAGGAGCTGCAACAACATTTTCATGGATGGAGCCTTTACGTCCTTATTTAATACTATTTACCGTTATTATTTTAGGATATACTTGGTGGAAAAAACTAAAACCAGTAGCTCAAGATGATTGCGATTGTGAAGTTGATGCAAAAAAATCATCCTTTATTCAATCTAAAAAGTTTTTAGGAATCATTACAGTATTTGCAATTTTAATGACTGCTTTCCCTTATTTTTCTAATGCTTTTTATCCTGCTAATAACGAGGTATATTTAATAGTCGATTCCGAAAACTCCAAAAAAGTAATTTTTGAAATTGAAGGCATGACTTGTGATGCTTGTGAAAACCATGTAAATCATGCCGTTAATAATTTATCAGGAATTATCTCCGTTACCACTTCTTATGATCATGGAAATGCTGAGATTGAATTTGACAAAACAATCACATCAATTGATGAAATTGCAATGGCAATAAATTCTACAGGATATGAAGCTTCTAAAAAAATATTAAAATGAACATTGTATTAAAATCAACAATAACTTGTCCAGAGTGTAAACACAAAAAGGAAGAAGAAATGCCAACTGATGCCTGCCAATATTTTTATGAATGTGAAAATTGTAAAAAAGTGTTAAAGCCAATTAATAATGATTGTTGTGTTTTTTGTTCTTACGGTACTGTTCCTTGCCCACCCATACAAGAAAATAAAAGCTGTGGAGATAGCAGCTGCTGTTAATCCTCAAATAATCTTATAAGGAAGTCTATGCTTTCCATTGGTGGAGTGTCGATTATCAACTGGGAATTTGTAATTTAGGAGGATAAATATTAGTCGATTTTCAATGCAAGAAATTTTAGGAATTAATTTACATCAAACAATAATTTGTATTACATGCTTTGTTAATGACACTGGGTTAATCGAACATATAATCAGCTTTATTATAGGGTTTGTTGCTAGCTTATCGGTGGCAATGACAATAATCTACTGGCAGTTTAAACACTCAATGGCTGGTTATAGATTGAGAAAAATAGAAGAAGCAACTCATAAGATAGCTGAAAAGAAAAAACTGAACACTTATACTGGGATGGAGAGAAACAGATATAGATACTCTCTTGGGGTAATTCTTGATCGTTTAATTGGCTCATATGGAACGAATGATATTCCAAAATTAGAAAACCTTCATCCAGCTATGCTAGCTCAAGATGGTGACGGTTGGGGTACATTTAATTTATATGTACGACCAGTAATCAACGATATAAATGCATTTTCATTCATTAGTTGGCTTAGCTTTTTACCGATGTTAAAAAAATTGGGTCTAATATTTAAACTTTGTGAGCAATTAGAAAATGTAACTGCTGAAATGGATGCTATTAGATTACTTCAACGAACTAAAAAAATTAAAATACTCGAATTCGTAGGGGAGAATATTTCGATCACTAATTCGAATGACTCAGATGTTCAAGAGCAAATAAACCAACTCTTAGCTGAATTAGAGAACCTTGAGAGATGTTGGAAAAAATGGTTAACCTGCATTAATCATTGATTATTTTAACAATCTCCTATTAAGTTACCTTGGTATTAACTCCTATCTACATAAATTACTTTTTATTTCGTCCCTTAATCTGTCCCCACTACTCTCTTTAGATTTTTCTCAACCCTATATAAATAAAAAAACTCCTATTTCTAGAAGCTTTTTAAAATTATCAAATTTTCTTTTCCCTATACTTCGACAAGCTCAGTATGACAAAAGAGATTTTTAAGAATCAATGTTCGCATACTTTGCGTTTGCTTCAATAAACGCTCTACGAGGTGGCACATCATCACCCATCAACATAGAAAAAGTATGATCTGCTGAAGCCGCATTTTCTATGGTAATTTGTCTTAGTGTTCTGTGCTCAGGGTTCATTGTTGTAGACCATAATTGCTCGGCATTCATTTCTCCTAACCCTTTGTAACGTTGTACGTGTACACTAGTTTCTTTACCTGCACCTTTCATTCCTTTAACTGCTAAATCTCGTTCTTCATCATCCCAACAATATTTTTGCTCTTTTCCTTTCTTTACTAAATACAAAGGAGGAGTAGCAATGTATATAAATCCTCTTTCTACCAACTCATACATGTGACGGAAAAAGAAAGTTAAAATCAACGTTTCAATGTGAGAACCATCCACATCGGCATCACACATAATAATTACTTTATGATACCTTAATTTTTCTGTATTAAGAGCCCGCTCATCTTCCTCTGTTCCTATCCTAACTCCTAAAGCTGTATAAATATTCTTGATTTCTTCATTTTCAAAAATCTTATGTTGCATTGCTTTTTCAACATTCAAAATTTTACCCCTAAGCGGCATAATTGCTTGAAAATGTCTATCTCTACCTTGTTTAGCTGTACCTCCAGCAGAATCTCCCTCAACTAAATAAATTTCACATATCGTTGGATCTTTAGAAGAGCAATCTGATAGCTTTCCAGGTAATCCTGAGCCAGACATCACATTTTTACGCTGAACCATTTCACGCGCCTTAAGTGCTGCATGTCGAGCAGTTGCGGCTAAAATAACTTTCTGAACAATTTTAGCAGCATCATTCGGATTTTCTTCTAAATAATTACCCAACATATCACTAACCGCTTGACTAACTGGAGCAGTTACCTCTCTGTTTCCTAATTTAGTTTTTGTTTGACCTTCAAATTGTGGTTCTGCAACTTTTACAGAAACAATAGCTGTCAAGCCTTCCCTAAAATCATCTCCAGATATCTCAAATTTTAACTTAGAGAGCATACCTGAAGCTTCAGCATACTTTTTTAAGGTATTGGTTAATCCTCTTCTAAAACCTGATAAATGGGTTCCTCCTTCATGCGTGTTAATGTTATTTACATACGCATGAATATTTTCTGAATATGAAGTGTTATAAATCATAGCGACCTCCACAGGAATTCCATTCTTTTCTCCTTCCATATAAATTACACCTGAAATTAATGGCTCACGAGTTTCATCTATGTATTGTACAAATTCTGGCAATCCAATATCTGAATGAAACACTTCTTTTTTAAACTCACCGTCATCATCTTTCTCACGCTTATCTGTCATTGTAATTGTGATGCCTTTGTTCAAGTAAGCTAATTCTCGCATTCTACCAGTTAAGGTATCATAGCTATATTCTAATTGATCAAAAATTTCATGATCTGGTTTAAACGTTATTTCTGTACCAATCTCATCAGAAGTACCAGCTTCCCTTACGGCATAATCAACTTTACCTCTACTGTATTCTTGCTCATAAATTTTTCCATCTCTAAAAACTCTTGCGTGCAAGCTTGCAGAAAGAGCATTAACAACCGAAACTCCTACTCCGTGCAAACCACCAGAAACCTTATAAGAATCCTTATCAAATTTACCTCCTGCTCCAATTTTAGTCATTACTACTTCTAAAGCAGACACACCCTCTTTTTTATGCATTCCTACAGGAATACCTCTTCCATTATCTCTTACGCCAACTGAATTATCTTCATTGATCCAAACATCAATTATATCACAATGGCCAGCCATCGCTTCATCAATAGAATTGTCGATTACTTCGTAAACCAAATGATGCAATCCTCTAGGGCCAACATCACCAATATACATAGATGGACGCATTCTAACATGCTCCATTCCTTCTAACGCCTGAATACTATCTGCTCCGTAATCGTTCTTGTTTTCTTCGCTCATAATTTTGCTTTAAATACTCTCTTTTTTGAGGTCAAACAAATGTAATTAAACAAGGTTATTTAAAGGCATTATTATGCCGTTAAATAGACCTACTTATTAACAATTTCATTAACAAATTAATTAGGATTTTATTAGGCTGCACAAGGGGTTCGGACATCAAGAAAGGTCAGAAACCATTTCCCCTCAATCTTCGAAAAATAAAAGATAAAATTTGAGGTATTTACTACAGTAATTTCAACTGTTTTAACCAAAAATTCGATGGCTTGAATTTGCTTTTCATTTAACCCCGCATAATTCCAAATTTGTGATTCTAATAATGGATTTATTTCTTGAGCAAAACAACCTTGTTTATCATAAATTTCTTCATCACAAATTACTTTTGGCAAAGTCTCAAAAACCAAATCTTCCATCATAATATGCACATCGATGTTAGTCATCCATACTGATGAGTCATTTTGAAGCTTAAATTCAGCCAGTTGGTAGGTTTTCGAAATTAAAGGTAATGCCCCAGGGCTTTCAATCATATAAACACCATTTTCGGGACTTACAAATTTATGCATCTCTTGTCTATTGCCTATTAATAATGACATAACGAAACGGCTATAAAATTGCTGAAAAGAACTATCTTCTTGAGATAATTTAACTCGAACACGTTTTAAATCCTCCTCCATTTCCATTTCTTTAGGAGAAGTGAGGGAATTTACAACTTCTTCAGCAGAATCAGGAAAACAACCAACTATCAATAAAAATAATATTGGTAATAAACGTTTCATTTTATTAATTCTTGAATTGGTTGACCTGTACAAGCACTAGGTGGTTGAATTTCTAACAACGCTGCTATTGTAGCCGCAATATCTGGTATCACTACAAAATCATCTGATTCTCCTTGTTTAACTCCAGTACCATACCATAACAACGGAACGTGTGTGTCATAATCATAAGGAGACCCATGGGTTGTTCCAGTAGGATATCCAGCTGGTATCCAACCTGATTCTAATACATATAACACATCTCCTGATCGTACTTGATGAAAGCCTCTTTGAACGTTTGCTAAAATTTTATTACTAAATTTTGATTCGTTTAAACTATTTGCTGTCATTGCTTTTGCAATACCTTTTTGAGTTAATAGAAATTGAGCAATTGAATTTTCAATTGCTATAATATTCAAGTTGTTTTTATTAATATAATCATGATTTAAAAACACTTGGTAATTTGACACATTCATTACTAAAGTATCTGTTTTGTGTTCATTTTTTAAATAAGCCCTTAAATCATTTATCAATTTGGCATTATCAAAATACCCTGCAGAAATATTATTATCCATTAAATATTGAGGAACATTAACCGCTCCATGATCGGCAGTTAGAAAAACTAAGACCTCATCCTTTTCAAAATTCTTTTCTATATAATTTAGAATGTCTTCTATGTCTTTATCCAGTCTTAGATAAGTATCTTCTATTTCAATTGACATTGGACCAAATTGATGCCCAATATAGTCTGGAGACGAAAAACTTATCGCCAAGAAATCCGTAAACTCATCTTTCCCTAGAACTTCTCCTTCAATTGCTGATAACGCTAATTCCTTTAAAATAGTATTTCCGAAAGGAGTCGTTTTAATTAGGCTATAATTAAAGTTACTATCTCTTAGCTCTGGTAAATCATGTGGAAAAACAGGAGCTACTTCTGTATTAAAAACACCTTCATATGGATTGCTATCAGCAAGGCTTTCTGAATAATCAGCAATAGGTAAAAGTGTTTCCCATTTTGTGTTTAAATATTTATCTGAATTATTCGTCTTGTTCACATTTTGAACCCATTTTGGTAATTCTTTCATGTAAAAAGTACTTGAAATCCATTTCCCAACATTTCCTCCATCATACCAATACGCAGCATCAGCTTTATGTCCTGCTGGCAATATAGCACCTCTATCTTTTATTGAAATTCCAATAACTTTTCCTCTATTGTTTGTCGCTAATTTTAGTTCATCTGTAATAGTTGTTCCTAACATATTTTTTGGTGACATTTTGCCATTTAAAGAATTGCTTCCAATGGTATTTACCATATCATCACCCGTACAATACGTGTCTTTGTTGATTGTTTTATTGTACCAAGAATTGGAAATAATTCCATGATTTTCAGGAGTTGTTCCTGTATAAATAGAAGCGTGTCCAGGTCCTGTATAAGTAGGCATGTAATTATAATTGGCATTTTTACAATTATAACCTTCGTTGATTAATTTTTTAAACCCCCCGTCTCCGTATTTATCCCAAAAACGTGTTAGGTAATCATAGCGCATTTGATCAACCACTATACCAATTACCAATTTTGGTTTTGGTTTTTGCTTTTCTCCGCATCCAAAAAATGGTAAAAGAACCATGCTAAATAGTATTACTCTTCTCATTACGATTGATTTTTTAAAATGAAAAATATTAGCGAGACTCCAACCAAAACACTAATCAAAATGTTTAATAAAGCAACAATAAAGTTTCCTTGTTTTAGTAATTCAAACGTTTCTATACTAAAAGTAGAGAATGTACTAAATCCACCACAAAATCCAGTAATAACAAACAATTTTAAGGCTGTATTTCCTGAGATTTTTCCACTAAAATAAATTACAGCTACAGCCAAAACAATACAGCTTAACGTATTAGAAACAAAAGTTCCCAACGGAAAATTGGTATCTGTAAATTTTAAAGTGAGCTTAGATATACCATATCGACACAAACTTCCTAGGCCTCCTCCAATAAATATTGCTAATAAATTAATCATAGCTCTACTAGTTTTAAATTAAACTTATTATTAAGCAACTTCATCAATCCATACACTAAGAATCCAACTGCACTACCAAGAACTGCACCTCCTAAAATATCTGCCGGAAAGTGAACTCCAACATAGATTCTACTATAAGAAACCAAAGCAGCCCAAAAAAGCATCATTGGAAACATAAACCGGTAATGTTTTTTTAATAAAAACCCAATAAATACAGTCAATGCAAAACTATTCGTAGCATGAGAAGAAACGAAACCATACTGTCCACCACAATGTCCATTAATAATGTGCACCATATTTGTTATTTCAGAATTGTGACATGGCCTTAAACGTTCAAAAACATCTTTAAATAGCTTTACTGAAGTTTGATCCCCAATTAAAAATAATAATCCAATAAAAATACCAACTGTAAAAACTCTCCATTTAAACTTTAAGTAGGTAAGATAAAATAGGAGCAAGTATAATGGCACCCATAATATTTTGCTAGTAACCCAATAAAAAATCACATCCCAAGTTGGGGAATGTATTCCGTTTAAAAACAGAAATAAATTGGTGTCAATATCGTTAAGGAAAGCTATGATAAATTATTTTTTTGTCACACTGAGTTTATCGAAGTGTAAAAACAAAAGTAACTTTAAAAAATTAGCCTTCCAAAAATATCAAAATTTAGCCCATTACTACTTGACTTTCTCATTAAAAAGTGATAACTTCGTTTAACACTTTAGTGTAAAGAACATTGAAACGTTCCTGACACAGTCGTATTAAACGAAATTAAAATTCTGCGCTTTGCTTGGATGGCGTATAATTTTTAGCAAAAACATTCGTTCCTCACATTTCATTAAAATACCTTCGAAAGGCATTCTTAACATTTCAAACAAAGTTTTTAAACCATTACATTTGCACAAATAGAAATGGAAATAAACAATAGATATCCTAAAGACGAAAAGCTAAAAAGCAAAAAAGATATTGATGCCCTTTTTAGTAAAGGAAAGTTTATAAATGCTTTTCCACTTARRGTWATTTATCTYCCTAAAATARCRYYTGATAAARCKYTAATTAATAYRGGMGTTACTGTTTCAAAAAAAAAWATAAAGCTGGCAGTAAATAGAAATTTAATTAAAAGACGTATCCGGGAAGCCTATAGATTAAACAACATCGAGCTAAAAAAAAGCAAATTAGAGTTAAATTTGATGTTTATTTATACCTCCAAACAAATATTACCGTATAAGGAAATTGAGGCTAAAATAAAAGTACTTTTAACACGTTTAATTGAATTGAGTGAAGTGGTTAGTGAGTAAAATATTTGTTATTATTATTCGAATTTACCAATTAAGTATTTCTCCAATTTTAGGTCAAAATTGTAGATACACACCAACTTGCTCTCAATATAGTATCGAAGCCATTGATAAACATGGTCCTATAAGAGGTAGTTGGTTTTCACTTAAACGTATTTTTTCGTGTCACCCTTGGGGAGGGCAAGGGCRTGATCCAGTCCCTTAATTTTGGAACAAAAATTGTAGTTAGAAAAAAATAAAATTATGAAAAAACAAATCACCAAAATAGTTGTAATTATATCCATTGCAACAACATCGATTTTTACGTTTGGTTTTGCAGACAGTTACTTTGAGGTGTCTAAAAACCTTGATATTTTCGCTACATTATTTCGAGAATTAAATATTTATTATGTTGATGATGCTGACCCTGGAGAATTAATGAAAACTGGCATTGATGCCATGTTAGAGTCATTAGACCCTTACACCAATTACATTCCTGAGTCTAAAATGGAAGATTACAAAATGATGACTACTGGGCAATACGGTGGTATCGGAGCGTTAATTCAAACCCAAGGAGGTAATGTTGTTATTGCAGAACCTTATAAAGGATATGGGGCTGATAAAGCAGGCCTAAGAGCAGGAGATAAAATAATTAAAATTGATGGAAATAATGCTGTAGGTAAATCTTCTGCAGAAATTCGAGAATTTTTACTAGGCCAACCCGGAACTACAGTAGAAATAATTATTGAAAGACCTGGAACTCAAAAACAACTTACTAAAATTGTAACTCGAGAAGAGGTTAAAATTAAAGATGTGCCTTATTTTGCGATGGTAGATGATAGTATTGGTTATATCAGGCTAACTGGTTTTACCGGATCAGCAAGTTCAGAAGTAAAAACTGCCTTAAACAATTTAAAAGAGCAAGGTGCTACTTCCATTATTTTAGATTTAAGAGGAAACGGTGGAGGTCTTTTAAGAGAATCTGTAAACATTGTTAACTTTTTTGTAGAAAAAGGAACAAAAGTAGTTAGCACTAAAGGTAAAATCAAAGATTGGGACAAAGAATACAAAGCTCTATCAATGCCAATTGACACTGAAATTCCTTTAGCTATTTTAATAAATAAAGGTTCTGCTTCAGCTTCTGAAATCGTATCAGGTTCTTTACAAGATAACGACAGAGCTATTATATTAGGGTCTTTGTCTTTTGGAAAAGGGTTAGTACAACAAGTAAGACCTTTAAGCTATAATTCTAAATTAAAAGTAACTGTTGCAAAATATTACACTCCAAGTGGGAGATGTATTCAAAAATTAGATTATTCTCATAGAAATGCAAATGGAAAAGTTGATGAAATTTCTGATTCACTAATAACTGAATTTAAAACGATAAACAGTAAAAGGAGTGTTTTTGATGGCAAGGGTATCGATCCTGATATAAAAATTGAAAGCAAATTATTAAGTGATATTTCATTAAGCTTGTTATTAAAAAATTTATTCTTTGGTTATGCCACAGAATACAAGTTAAAGCATGAAAAAATAGTTGAAGCTAAAGATTTTTCATTAACAGATGAAGAGTTTGAAAGTTTCGTAAACTATCTTTCAGGAAAAGATTATGAATATACAACAGAAAGTGAAGACATTCTTGTTGAACTTGAAAAAGCAACTAAAAATGATAAATATTTTGATGACATAAAGATGGAGTATGAAGCTTTAAAAAATAAATTAAATCACAACAAAAAAGGTGATTTATATAAATTTAAAGATGAAATAAAATACATTCTTGAAGGCGAGATAGCATCTCGGTATTATTACCAAATAGGACAAATTGAAGTCTCTCTAAAACATGATCCTGTTTTAGATGAAGCCATCAAAACATTAAATAATCAGAAGCTTTATAAATCAATTTTAGCTGGAACAAACTAGTAGTAATAAAGCAAAAAACTTCCTTAATCTTGGAAATTTCTAAATCTATTTTTAAAACAAGAAATTTATTTCTGCTTTGTTTAATTACCATTGCTATTGGTCTTTCTGTATCTAAACCATTAGTTGCCTTAGGTCTATACTCCCTTTTAGCACTTTGGTTGTTTAGCGGGAATATAAAACAAAAATTAATTTCTTACTATCAAAACAAAACAGCATTAGCTCTAGGTTCATTATACATATTGAGTTTATTTGGGCTTCTTTACACTTCCAATTTTGATTACGCAATTGATGATCTTCGAAGAAAAATACCTTTATTTTTCTTGCCTTTTTACATTTCAGGATTCGCTCCAATAACTAAAAAAGAATTCGCCATAATTTTTAAATTTTATGTTGCTGGTGTTTTGTTCTCAACCTTATGGAGTGTTTTTGTAATGCTAGGCGGATTAAATGAGATTATAATTGATAAACGAGCTTTATCTCGATATAATTCTCATATCCGATTTGGCTTAGAAATTTGTTTGGCAATTTTTGGCTCTGCCTATTATTGTTGGATTGAGAAATCAGCAAAAACAAAAATTTTATGGGCTTCTATTACCGTTTGGTTTATTTCTTTTTTATTTATTCTAAGTCTTTTTACAGGAGTAATTGTTCTTGTCCTATCTTCCATATTTATATTTTCAGTTTACAGCATTAGATCCAAAAATATATGGTTAAAATATTCTTTTCTTTTTGCATCTCTAAGTCTAATTACTTTGTTTGGATTCACTTTAAAAAAGAACATTAATAACTTTTACCAAAATGAAAATATTGTACAATTAGAAAAATTAGAAGTTACTGCAAAAGGAGAGAAATACCACCATGATACGCATAGTGTTAGACAATTTGATAAAGAGAATGGTCATCTCATATGGTCAAATGTTGCTTGGAACGAAATGAAGACAGAATGGGAGAAAAAAAGCACACTACTCTTTTTAAAAAAAGATTTAAAAGGACAAATACTATCAACAACATTAACAAGATTTCTCGCCTCTAAGGGTTTATATAAGGACGGTGAGGCTGTTAAAAATTTATCTGAAAAGGAAGTTTTAGCAATAGAGAGAGGGATTTCAAATTCCAAATATCTTGATATGAATAACATTGACAAAAGGCTTCATAAAATTATTTGGGAATTTAACAACTATAATAATGAAAGAGATTATAATGGACATTCCGTTATTATGCGCTGGGAATACTGGAAAACAGCATATCATATATTTAAACAAAACATGTTTTTAGGCGTAGGAACAGGTGATGTCCCAAATGCCTTTAGCAGTCAATATGTTAAAGACGACTCCCTGCTACTGCCAAAATATAGATTACGAGCACATAATCAGTATATAACCTATGCAGTAACTTTTGGTTTTCTAGGTATTATTGTCTTAGGATTTTCATTCCTCTACCCATTTTTTAAAAATAAAATGTATAACAACTATTTATACATGGCATTCTTTAGCATCATATTGTTATCTATGTTAACTGAAGACACCCTGGAAACTCAAATTGGAATTACCTTTTTTGCTTTTTTTAACACACTATTCTTACTGAAAGAAAAGAATTAATCGATGTCTTTGTTAAACTCAGAGAATAATTGAAATAGTTTCTTTTGAGGGGATTGCTTTAACTACCTCTTTAATTTCTGGTGAGTTTCCTCCTAAAGCTAATTTGATTCCAAAAACGGTAGTAATTGAAGCTAAAATCGAAGATGAAGTAATTTTTTTTGATTCATTTAAAAGATTAAAAACTAAATACCCTGGAAATATTAAATCCTAATTTATACTCTCCACGCCCCCAATCACCTGTTGTAGAGGGTATAATGTTATTTTCAATAATCCCTGCAGAGTTAGTCACATTTATATGAAAAACATGACCTCCTGTTTCAATTTCTATCCCTATACCAAGGGCATCATAATATCCATTACTTGCATCTCTAAACTCAGAAAAAGTTAAAAAATAGTCTACTACAAAAGCCATTCTTTTGGTTATTTTAAATCGACCTGCAAAACCTATAGCAAACAAATCATTTTGATCAGTTATTGTGCTATCATCAGGATGTCTAACTGTTTGATCAACAAAATTACGATGAACAAAAGTTGGCAGTAACTCTAATGATATTGCTCTATTTAGCTTGCTAGCAATTATTAGTTGATGGACATAAGACCAACGGTTATTGAAATCATCATTTGCAATATCGGCAACTGGCGAAATTGCAGCATTTGCATAATATGCTACAGAAATTGGAATGCCTTCACTCTTCTGTTCTAAAAAACGAAACTTCAAGTGCCCATCTATATGTTCATTCATTTTACTTCTACCCCAACCTATACTAATTTTATCAGTCAGTCCATAATCAAAAGAAAATCGAATGTTTGATGCATCTTCTAATCCATAAAGCGTATGTCCACCTATATTAAGGTCCATTTTATCAAAAACRTCCATATTCCCAAAGCGATGCGTAATGTTAAACTCCAGAGTTTTCTTTTTTGTAGTTTGAATAGTTTGGGCATTAATAAGTTTTGTTCCTTTAAATGTTGCAATAACTTTCTCTGGAGTTTTTTCAGCTTCTACCTCTCCTTCTAGCATATCCATTAAATCATCTTGTGCACTTAATGAAATGCTAAAAAAACATACTATTATTAACAAAAATTTATTCATTTTGACTACTGTTTTTTAAGTTCAAAGTTTACATTAACTGTAACTTTTACAGTTTCTGCTATGTTCTTTATAACCAGTTTTGGTATCTTAATTTTATGGTCCTTAACTTTAATGTCAAATTTAGTAATAACAGTCATTTTATTATTCAAAATAATAATTTCTCCCGCTATTTCACGTTCTTTATCTACTCCATGAATATTTAAAATTCCTTTTACTGTTATAGGATATTTACCATCTTTTGTAAAATCTACAACTCCGATAATTTCACCTTTAAACATGGATGCTTTGTATTTATCACTTTCCATGTAATTTTCATTAAAGTGCTCTTGCATTAAAGGTTTTTTAAATTTAAACCCAATGTTGGCTACAATAAAAGCGAATTCTCCATTTTTTGTATTAATTAAAGCTCTTATATCTTTATTAATTGCATCAATATTTTCTAATGGAGTTTCAGAAAAGAAAGAAATCTCTCCTGAAGTTGCTTTGTATAAATTTTGAGAATTTCCAACTAGGAATGTTGAAACAAACAAGACTAATAAAATTATCCTTTTCATAATTTAAGTTTATCTATTATTGAACAATAATGGTTCCTGCCATACCTGGAGCATGCACATCACACTGATAGCTATAAGTACCAGCGATAGTAAAAACAAAGATATATGTCCAAGGAGAATTTGCAACAGCATTTCCAAAAGGTACTGGATTTGAAGGAAAGGTTGTTAGGGTTCCATTTACATTATGAAACCCAGTATTATTAATCCACTCCACAGTATCTCCAATAGAAACAGTAATACTAGCAGGGCTAAAAGAAGATGCCAATGCATTAACCGTAGTTTTATTAAGACCATTATTGGCAGACCCTCCTAATGAAGGAGTAGGTAAATCTTCCTTGTTATTATTATAAACACATGATGACAGTACAAAAAGAAATACAATAATTAAAGTATACTTCATTTTTAATCGATTTATTGAACAATTAGTTTTTCAGTAATTTCTCCGTCATTGGTAACCACTTTCACAAAGTAAGTGCCAGAACTTAATGTAGAAATATCTAACTTGTCTTTTACTAATTTAGACGCTAACACTTTTTTTCCTGTTATAGCAAAAATAGAAACGTTAATTATTTCGGTATATCCTACAAACGATAATTCATTAGAGGCTGGATTAGGATAAAACCCCATTTGATTAATACTAACAACTTTATCAACGCCAGTTGGAGCCTGTACAGTTACAGTTCCAGCCATATTAGGGGCATGCACATCACATTGATAATTATAACTGCCGGCAATTGTGAAAACAAAAGTATAGTTCCAAGGAGATCCACCAATAGCATTACCAAAAGATGCTGGATTAGATGRGAAGGTTGCTTGAGTTCCATTTACGTTATGAGTTCCTTGGATATTTGTCCATTCGACAGTATCCCCAACATTTATTGTAATATTCGCGGAAGTAAACATAAAATTTTCAACTATAACAGTAACCTTAGTTTGAGCAAATAAAGTTCCTGAAATTAAAAAAGCAGTAATAAGTAAAGAATTTTTCATAATATATGTTTGTTTTATGATTTATATCATGTCAAACTTACTAATTTTCTGAGTGATTGCCCTTTTATTCAATAATAAATTTTTCTATTTCGATATTCAAAGAAATTTGCACAAAAGATGTAGTATATATTTCATCTCCACTTGTGCTAGAGTTACTATTAGTAGAATTAAATGCCCCGTAAAAAGTTATATCTCCAGTTCCTGCAGTAGGTGCTATCCAATCAAATGACCAAGAGATATTCCCAGAACCAATAGTTTCTCCAGAGATATGACTAGCAGCTTGACCAGTATTTACCAACGCAGTTCTCGAAGCGTCTGTAATGATAATTGTTCCAATTTTGGAATTATCTAAATCTCTTTCTGCTGTGATCTCAAATATAATACATTTATCNTTTKGAANRAMATKWCATATAAAACCAATATTCAAGATTGTCATAATACTGACAGTCTCTAGTTTAAGTTAAAGCAATAAAAATGTTAAAAATTAAACAGATTTTAAATGATGGTTTAATATTTCAAACTTAACCAATAATATATACTTTTGTACCTTATTTTTTAACTACTTAAAATGGCAGACGATAGATTTGAAGCTCCTGATTATTACCAATTAGATGATCTTTTAACAGACGAACATAAATTAATACGAGATACAGTAAGAGCATGGGTAAAAGCTGAAGTTTCTCCCATTATTGAAGAATATGCTCAAAAAGCAGAATTTCCTTCTCAAATTATTCCTGGCTTAGCTGAGGTTGGTGGTTTTGGACCTTACATTCCTCAAGAATATGGTGGAGCAGGACTAGACCAAATTGCTTATGGCTTGATTATGCAAGAGCTAGAACGATGCGATTCTGGAATAAGATCTGTTTCATCTGTACAAAGTTCCTTGGTTATGTATCCTATATGGAAATATGGAACAGAAGAACAACGCAAAAAATGGTTGCCCAAATTAGCAACTGGAGAATATCTAGGTTGTTTTGGATTAACTGAACCAGACCATGGATCTAATCCAAATGGAATGACAACCAACTTCAAAGACATGGGCGACCATTATTTATTAAATGGAGCCAAAATGTGGATTACCAATTCTCCTATAGCTGATGTGGCTGTAGTTTGGGCAAAAAATGAAGAAGGAAGGATTCATGGCTTGTTAGTTGAAAAAGGAATGGAAGGTTTTACGGCTCCTGTTACTCACGGTAAATGGTCATTGAGAGCTTCAATAACTGGGGAGCTAGTTTTTGATAATGTGAAAGTTCCTAAAGAAAATTTATTGCCTAATAAGTCTGGATTAGGAGCACCATTAGGTTGTTTAGATTCTGCTCGTTTTGGTATTGCGTGGGGAGCAATTGGTGCAGCAATGGATTGTTATGACTCTGCATTAAGATATACCAAAGAAAGAATACAATTTGGAGTACCTGTAGCATCATTTCAGTTAACACAAAAGAAGTTAGCAGAAATGATAACTGAAATTACTAAAGCACAATTATTAACGTGGCGGTTAGGTGTTTTACGTGAAGAAGGAAGAGCAACCTCTGCACAAATTTCTATGGCAAAACGTAACAATGTTGATATGGCATTAACCATTGCTAGAGAAGCCAGACAAATGCATGGTGGAATGGGAATTACAGGAGAATACCCAATTATGCGACACATGGCTAATCTAGAATCAGTAATTACCTATGAAGGAACTCATGACATTCATTTATTAATTACAGGTATGGATGTTACAGGAATTCCTGCTTTTACCAATGATGGAAGTCAGCTAAAAAATCTTAAATAAAATAAGTTCTATGAAAAATAGTAAAGGCATTTCTGCAATATGCATTGTTTTATGCTTTTTGTTTTTACTTAGCTTATTCTTAATGAAGTTGTTTAAAGTTGACGTAGTAAAATAACACAAAAGGCTAATAAATTCAGAGCTTTCCAGTGTGTTTTATTTGTTTCAAAACGTACTAAAAT
>NVVI01000002.1 GCA_002402165.1 Flavobacteriales bacterium | reverse complement strand
ATTATCAGTATAATATACGAATAATTAACAACTTAACCAACTATAGTTTAGGTGATTATCTTAGATTTGTTTGAGAAAAAAGTATGAGTTTGCCCTGCTATGTTTTTCTTTGTTTTTTATATTGTATGCTGGTATGGGGGCTATTTTCACAAATATTGATGAGCTCAATTATGCAACCAATGCTCCTCCGTTTAATCCTGGTTACATCTTCTTGATTATTGGAATAATTGGATTTGTTTTTTCAATAACACTAGGAACTTTAGCATTAATCGCATCTAAGTACCTTAAAGAACAACGGAATTATAATTTTATTTATGTGGTGGCACTTGTAAATGCTTTAACAGGAGTATTGGGAATACTTTTAGCAGTATTTACACTCATTGAATTAAGTAAGCCAGAGGTAAAAAAATTGTTTAATTAATGAAAAAACTTTCGCTTATAATAATATTAATAGCTGTCTCTCTTAATTCGTATGCAGATTTAGGAAACTGTTTGGTTTATCAAGTTGAGATTACACTAAAAAACAACTCATTCGTAGTTGGTTATTTTGAAATAGCTAGTTATGATGAAGAAGCTTATTTAGATAGTAACGGGTTAAATAAATACTGCTCAAATGAAGGAATGATGCAGTTAATTTGGATGAAAATAAAAAGGGAAAACTATGGCCCAGATTATAGACCTATTGATAGTCCTAAATTTACTCTTTATAAAAACATTCATTATCCTAATAATTTTAAACGACCAGCAGGATATATAACCCAATTTGCAGTAGTAAAAGAAAAAGATGTTGTCATTATTGATACGAACAATATCAAATCAGTTTCGTTTATCGGTGTAAAACAGAATAAAAGAGATTGGCTGCAATCAGAAATAGTGGTAGCTTCAGGCATCATTATTGACGCCTTGTATTTATCAAAACCCATTAATTCCTATTACCAAGCTTATGGAGGTGAAGACCCTAATGAGTATATGAGTGGGTTTTATGTTTTTTCTTACAATGAAAGTCTTACTAAAAATGAACTAAAACAATTGGTAGAAAATTATTACAATAAGTCATTTGATCTTAGCTTGAATTCTACTAAGTATTATAAAAATTTTACAACCAAGTTATCTGAAAAAGAATACAAGTTTGACAAGAATGGCTTTTCTAAATTCATAGGAAATAAGAAAAAAGTTATTCTAAATCTTCGAAAAGAACTGCTTCTTAAAAAAGTAGTCATTGTAAGGGTTTGGGATACGTGTTAATAATTTACCTCCAACACTACTAAAAAAAGCCTTAGTTGATCCCTAATTTTTTCAATTTGCTTATTTAAATTTGTTGTTGCTTGATTAAAATAAGTTTCAGCAAATTTCCCCCAAACATAATTTATAGCCATTTCTGTTGGGTGAACTAAGTCATTTTTGTAAAAACGATAATCCCTTAATTCATCAATTACTATTTCGTATGCTTGGAAATAAGAGTAATTATCATGTTGCTCTACTAAATTGTTGATTGCCAATTGTAAAGTAGATTTACTCAAGTTATTTTCATGTAACCCATCTTTTATATGCCGAACAGGGCTTACGGTAAATACAACGTTAATGCTTTTAAGTTCTTTTTTAATGGAATCAAAAGAGCTTAAAATTTCTTTCACAGAAAGTAATCGTTTACAGAATTGCTTATTGGGTATTTTATGGCAATTGGCTACTATACCAAAATTTTCATATTCATATACCCAAGCCGATCCCATTGTAATAAAAAGAGTATTGCACGCTTTTAACTCTTGATGAGCATTTCTCAAAGAACTATTTATTTGAGTTAAACATTCAGTCTTATCATGAGAAGAGAAACTTCCGTGGTGATGAAAACTAACCCACTTATTATTAAATTGAACAAGTTCTTGCTCTTTGTAAGGCTCATTTTTAATAATCCTTGTTAGTGTATTTGCAATTGAAATAGGATTGTAAATTATTCCGTTAGGATTAATTGTTACATTAAATTTGTTATCAACTAGTTTTTTTTCCATGTTTTGAGAAAAACAAGATCCCATTAATAAAAGAGGGGATTGATGAGAAATGTTAAATTCAGATTTAGGAATAGTGACAGGAGTAGTGAATTTCATAACATTCAAAAGTTTATTTTCTAAAAATCCAATATTTAGGGTTTAATTTGGTCATTCCTTTCCAAATTTCAAGATGAACTTGTGTTTTTGCTTTACCAGCTTCATTTATCAACAGCCCCAGCTCTTGTTTTATTCCAATTTTATCACCTTTACTTACAAATACATTGCTCATATAAGAATAAACAGTTAGGTATTCTCCATGTCTAATCATCACCACTTTTCCTTCACCAGGAATAATAGCGACAGAACTAACTACTCCCTCAAAAATGGCACGTGAAGTAGCCCCTTTTGTAGTACTAATGTCAATTCCATTGTTGTTAATTACAATTCCTTCTAAAACAGGATGTGGATGTTTTCCAAACTGAGCTGTAATTACCCCTTGCTTAACAGGCCAAGGTAATTTTCCTTTGTTGGAGGCAAATGATTTTGACAACTTTAATGCTTCTGGAGTCATGGGGAAACCTTTTGAATTGTTTCCAGCTTTTTTTGCGGCTTCTCTGGCTTTTCGTATTTCTGCCTCAATAATCCGTTGTATTGCTTTTTGGAGTTTGCGTTTTGCAGTTTCTTTCTTTCTTAGTTTATCTTTTAATTCTTGTTCTTTTCCTTGTAATTTTTGTACGATAACTTCTTGTTCGGCTTTTTCAATTGCTAAATTTTGTTTTTCTTGTTCTTTCAAAGAAACCAACACTGTTTTTTCTTGGCTAGTTTGCTTCAATGTTTCAATCTGTAGTTTTAGTAAACCTTGTGTGTTGACAATTTCTGTCGCCTGTCCTTTTCTATATTGTGAGTATTGTTGAATATATTTTAAGCGTTTATAAGCTTGATTAACATTTTTTGATGCAAAAACAAACATCATTTTATCATAAGAACTTCTATGTTTAAAAGCATAGTAAATTATTTTAGCATATTCTGTTTTTAAATGAACCAACTCATTTGCTAATTCAGAAATTTCTTCCTTCCTTGTGTTAATATTATTTGTAATTAATCGCAATTCTGAACTCATTGCATCAATTAGATTAGATCTTAAATTTATTTTACTCTTTAGTTTTAAGAGTTCATCAACTGATAAGTCTTTATTTTTTCGGGTTTCTTTAAGGAGTTTATTGGTAAGTCTAATTTCTTTTTGAAGTTTTTTCTTTTTTTGTTCAAGTTCTTTTTTTGTTTGAGAAAAAGAAGGGGATGCTGATAACAATAGCATTAAAAGGCAGAGTAATGAGATAATATTATTTTTTAATCTGCACATATTTAGATGAAATTTTGAAAGGGAAAGTTAGTGATTTGCCAATTGAAAATTTAGAATAATTTACTTCTATTGTAGTGGTAAATTTTGATTTTAATTCAAAACGTAATTTATAAGGAATTAGTTGTGTTTCTATTTCTCTATAATCTGAGTACAGTCCAATTAAAGAGCGATTAGTTTCTGGAGATGATAATAGCAATTCATTAATTTTAAAAGTTATAGGGTCTAACCATAATGCCTGAGCTTCTTTTTTAATTTTTTCTTTTTCTTTTTGAAGTTCTTTTTGAATCTTTCTTTTTTTCTCAGTACTTAAAAAGTATAATCCTTTTTTTCTATCGACTCGAGAATTAATCCTGTCATTTTCATTAAAATCAAGACTATTACCAATCAATAAGGCTTCTAACATTTGATAATCTAAATCTGTTCCAAATGATTTATTGAGGTAGTCAAAGTCGCCCATAAAATATTCTTTATTCCCTCTATTTAAAAACTTAACAGAGTCTTTTGTAATTAAAACCCTAGCCATTTCAATGCCTAATAAAGGGGTAATTGACATCCAAATGGCACTATCTTTTTTTATTCTTAGATGTACTTTAAAGGAAGTTTTTTTCTTACCATCATTAAATGTTACTGCAGCTTTAGATGAAATAGTATTAAATCGGAATTCGTTTTCTTTCAATTTCTTAATCAAAAATTTTGGAGGACGGTGTTTAACCTTAATTTTTATTTTTACATTTTCTTTTTCTTGAAGCTTACATGAAAAGAAAAATAATCCAATAAAAACAAAGGGAAGCCAATATTCAGCTTTAATTTTATTCATAAAGCTTTTTATCGGCAATTTTTTTATCTAAAAATTCAGATGTTTCTCCGTCATCAACTTCTTGGGCTTTATTCCAGTATTCCAATGCTTTTTTAATATTATTCAACTTGGCATTAACATCTCCCAAATGCTCTAGAATTACAGAATTAGTATTTCCACCATTTTTTAATGCTTTTTCTAGCCAGTCTTTAGCTTGAACAAATTTCCCTTGTTTGTATAAAATCCAGGCATAAGTATCTTGATAGTTGGATTGATCGGGCTCAATTTCATTACACAAGGCAGAGAGTTCTTCAGCTCGATCTAGTTTGTCTTCTCGTAATGATAAATAATAACCGTAGTTATTTAATACGTAAATGTTTTTAGGTTCAATTTTAAGGGCTTCCTCATAAGCTTCATCAGATTTTCCATATTGCTTTAGTCCATTGTACCCATCGCCTAAACTAGCATAAAACTGAGCCAACAGAGGAGGGTTATTTATTACATAATCTTTACCAAGGTCGAGATACTCAACAGCTTCTTTAAAATTCTTTTTTTGGAGATTAGTTGCTCCATAAAAAAAGTAAAAAATGGGTTGGTTTGGAAACAATTCAAGGGCAGCTTTACTGTCTCTTAAAATAGCATCATTGTCTTGAAGTTCAGATTCAATAAAAATTAACTGATTCCATATTGGAAATTTTGAATTGTCAAACTCTATCGCTTTTAAGTAATTTTCTTTAGCACTTTCTAGTTTTTTATCTTGATATAAAAAATCAGCATAAATAGTATAAGCTTTAGCTTCTTTGGGGTGTGTTTTAATCAAAATTTTATTTAATTCTAAGGCCTCATTTAATAATTTCCTATCTGTAGCAGAAAAATACGATAACAGAATTTTCACTTTTGTATCAATGTCTAAATCAGTACTTGCAAAAGCTTTTTTAAGTGCGCCAAAAGCTTTATTATTTTCATTTTTACTCTTGTAGTAGTCGTAAAGCGATAAATTAGCATAAGGATTTTTTGGGTCTTTTTTTAAGATTTCTTGGTATACTTTAAATGCTTTTTCTGTTAAATTATTTGCTAAGTATAAATCTGCTAGTAATACTTGATATTTTAAATTATCCGGATATTCATTAATCAATTTTTGAATTTCATTCGCTGCTTTATCAATATCACCCATTTTGACATAAATTTTTTCTTTTTGAATAGAAATTTCTTCGGTGATTCCAAGTTGCTGTTCAATTATATTGAAAGTTGCTATTGATGCTTTATATTTTCTAGAATAAAGTTGCATTCCGGCCAAGTCGAAATATAAATCAATATTTCCACCGTTTTTTTCAATGAGAATTTCATATTGCTTTATTGCTTCAGCTGAATTTCCGTTTTTTTGTAAGGTATGAGCATATAATATTCGGTACCAATAATTACTAGGGTCTAGTTTTACTGCTTTTTCAGCATATTCTAGTGCTAAAYCTYTTTCTTGAGARTTTTCAAATAGATGRGCYAAYTCATAATATGGRGCRGATTCTTTTGGAKCTATYTGARTRCATTGTAAAAATAAATTTGCWGCTAATTGATARTTMYCTAAAATTCTTTCTTTATTGGCGTTATGAAATATGAATTTAAATTTAATTTCTTCTTCTTCAGAAAGGCTTGAAATACTAGTGTTATTAATTTTGCCTTTTTGAGAAGCTGTAGCTGATTTTTTTGATGGAGAACACCCAATAAAAAAAATGGTTAAAATAAATAATATGTAAAGTCTTAATTTCATTAAAAGTTACGCAATTTCATTATAATCTCCAATACTCATTTCTTGCACTTTTTCTTTATCATTTCCACTAATTTTAACATAATTACCTATCATGGAATTTTTTAAATTTACAGAGTTTAAAAAAGAATTTGTTTGAATAATAGAATTAGAAATTACAGAATTTTTAATTTTTGTGTTCTCTCCAATTGATACATGAGGTCCAATTATTGAATTAGTTATTTCTACATTTTTCCCAATAAAACAAGGGCTAATAATTTTAGCATCCTCAATTTTTAATGAGCTATCTACTATATCTTCATCTTTAATAAACTCTAAAACTCTTTGGTTAGTATAAACTGTTGCCTTGTAATTACCGCAATCTAACCATTCATCAACCTTTCCTGGAGCAAAATTTGTGCCTTTCTTTTTCATATTTTCTAAAGCATCAGTTAATTGAAATTCTCCTTTATCAGTAATGTTATTATCAATTAAATACTGAAGTTCATTTTTAAGATAATTTCCATCTTTAAAATAGTAAATCCCTATAATTGCTAGATCAGAAATAAATTCTGTAGGCTTTTCTACAAAATCAGTGATTATATTTTCATTATTTAACTTCACTACTCCAAAAGCACTTGGGTCATCAATTTGGCTTACCCAAATAATTCCTTCTGCTTTAGAATCAAGCGTAAAATCTGCTCTAAATAATGTATCAGCGAAAGCTACAACAACATTTCCTTCTAAGCTATCTTTAGCACATAGAATAGCATGAGCAGTACCTAGCGCCTCTTCTTGATAATAAATACTACCCTTTGCACTTAATGCTTCTGCAACATCAATTAAATCCTTTTCAACTTTTTCGCCAAAATCACCAATAATAAATACAATTTCATCAACTGTTTCACCACAAACTTTAGTAATGCCTTCTACTAAGCGTTGCACAATTGGTTTGCCAGCTATTGGGATTAATGGCTTAGGAATAGTTAATGTGTGAGGCCTTAAACGAGAGCCTCTTCCGGCCATTGGTACTATAATTTTCATAATTTTATTTTTTCCCTGTACTTCCAAATCCACCAGCGCCCCTATTGGTACCTGACAATTCTTCAACTAAATCCCATTCGGCTTGTTCGTGTTTTGCTATCACCATTTGAGCAATTCTTTCTCCATTTTCAATTACAAATTCTTTGTTTGACAAGTTAACCAATATTACACCTATTTCTCCACGATAATCAGCGTCAATTGTGCCAGGAGTATTTAAAACGGTTAATCCATGTTTGTATGCTAAGCCACTTCTTGGTCTAACTTGAGCTTCATAACCTACAGGAAGTTCAATAAATAAACCTGTTTTTATCAGCGTTCTTTCTAATGGTTTTAACGTAATTGTTTCGGATATGTTCGCTCTTAAATCAACACCTGCTGAAGCCTCTGTACCATAATGTGGTAAAGGGTGATTAGATTTATTTACTATTTTGATTTCCATTTAATTACGTATAAATTCTAACGGACTAAATTACCACTTTTTTTGGTCTTTCTAACCAATAAATTACTCCAAGAAATGCAATAATAATAAGGCTATGAATTCCATATTTTGCTATTCCACTAGGTAATGCTAAATAGGTAGTAAAAAAGTATAGTCCAAATGCTAAACCTAAATATAATAACACTTTTCGGAAATTATATTTTATTGGGTAATGCTTTCGGCTTAATATAAAAGATAGCAACATCATTGAAGCATAACATGCCAACGTTGCCCATGCTGACCCCATATATCCATAAATGGGAATCCAAATATAATTAAGGAGAATAGTAATAGCTGCACCAAAAACACCTATGTAAGCTCCAAACTTTGTTTTGCCACTTAGTTTGTACCAAATAGATTGATTGTAATAAATACCTAAGCATATATTAGCAAACAGTAAGATAGGAACAACTTTAAGCCCTACCCAATATTCTTCGTTAGGAATGAAGTATTTTATAATGTCCATAAATAGCATTACGCCTAAAAAAATTGTAGCACACACGATAACAAAATAGGTCATCACTTTAGAGTAAGTTTCTTTCGCATTTGATTCTTTTTCTTGATTAAAGAAAAACGGTTCTGCAGCATATCGGAATGCTTGAATAAATAGTGTGATAATGATGGAAATTTTGTAGCAAGCACCATATATTCCTATTTCTGACATTGTTTCTTTAAGAGTATGGGTTTGAATTAAGATACGTTTCAACATAATTCGATCTATGGTTTCATTTACAATACCAGCTAATCCAAAAATTAACAGAGGTAATGCATAAATAAACATTTTCTTAAGTAGAGAAAATTCAAACCCATAACGAGCTTTGAAAAGATCAGGTAATAGTAAAGTAAATTTAACGCAGACAGCAATTAAATTGGAAATGAATACATAACCAACTCCAATCTCTGGATTATAAAAAGTTTTGATTAACCAATTGCTTTCGCCAGCATTGTACATTGGTAAGCAATAGGCAAGAAAGAATAAGTTTAGTCCAACGAAAACTACAATATTTGTAAAATTGATTATAACAAATCGAATTGCCTTATTTTCAGCTCTTAATTTAGCTAATGGTATGGATGACATGGAATCTAATCCAACAATAACAGCAAACCAAGTAACAAATTCCGGGTTGTCAGGATATTTTAACCAATTAGCTATTTGTTGGTCAAACAAGAAAGCAGTCGAAATAAAAACAAATGAAGTAGCGAATAATGAAAAAACAATTGTTGTAAATACTTTTTTTGGTTGGTATTCTTTTAATGTCGAGTAACGGAAAAAAGCGGTTTCCATACCATAGGTTAAAAAAACTACTAAGAATGCAACATAGGCATACATTTCAGTTACAATTCCATACTGGTCAGTAGTAAACTTAAGGGTATAAAGAGGAACTAAAAACCATGTAAGCAACCTTCCAACGATACTTGTTAGGCCATAAACGGCAGTTTGCCCTGCTAATTTTTTTAATGGATTTGACATTTCTCAATTTTACGTCATTGCGAATGTAACGCAGTGAAATGAAGCAATCTTAAATTTAAATAGTCAGTTTTTTTGTGAGACTGCTTCGCACCTCGCAATGACGCTTTTATTTACCAGGAAATTCTGCTTTTCTTTTTTCAATGAATGCAGTTGTCCCTTCTTTAAAATCTTCTGTTCCAAAACACTTTCCAAACTCTTCTATTTCTGTATCAAAACCATTAATTCCATCCATATAACCAGCATTAATAGCTCTTATTGCACTGGCAATTGCTATAGGAGAATTTTTAACAATCTTTAACGCTATTTTCTTACAAGCATCCATTAATTCCTCTTGTGGAGTAACATAATTAACCAAACCATAACTTAATGCCTCATCTGCTGAAATCATTTTGGCAGTCATTATCATTTCCATAGCCCTTCCTTTTCCCACTAAATGAGCCAAACGTTGAGTCCCTCCATAACCAGGAATAACACCTAAAGTAACTTCAGGTAATCCTAATTTTGCATTGTTAGATGCCAATCTAAAATGGCAACTCATAGCCAATTCTAATCCGCCACCTAAAGCAAAACCGTTAATGGCACCTATAACGGGAGTACTTAAATTTTCTACTATATCAAATAAAGTTTGATGCCCTTTAGCACTTAATTCTTTTCCTTGGGCAACATCAAATTGATAAAATTCTTTGATATCAGCACCTGCCACAAATGCCTTTTCGCCTGAGCCTGTTAGAATAATTGCTTTAATATTATTGTCTGCTTCTAAGCTTGTAAAAGTACTGCCTAATTCTAATATGGTTTCTGAATTTAAGGCGTTTAATTGTTCAGGTCTATTGATGGTTAAAACTGCAACATTCCCCTCAGTTTCGATGATGATATTATTGTAATTCATGGATTAATTTTTAATTGCTAAACAAATATAGAATAATGTGAAAAGGAGATTTAATTCTTAAAAATTAGTTCTTAAAAATTAGTGTTGAAAACTAAGGGTTTAAATTTCTGCTCTAAGAGTAAAAATAAAATTTCTTCCTGCGCCACTAATCCCAGATGAAAAAGAACGGTAGTGAACATCCAACATATTTTCTAATGCAGCTTGTATAGAAAATGATTTACTTAATTTCATTTCTGCTCTAATGTTAAATGTTTGCCATGCAGGAGTTCCGTTTAATGTTGCTTCTCCTTCATTATCATCACCAAAAGGGGAGTAATCAGTAATCCACTTCCAACCTTGATACTTAGCGTAAATAGCTAATGTTAATGGGTCGGAATGAATAATTAAATCTGTTCTACCATAAAAAGGAGGGATGTGAGCTAATGGAACATCAAGTGTTGTATTTCTTCCAATCGTATAATTAAATGTACTTTTAATACTGAACTCTTTACTCAACTTAGCTTTAAGATTAAAAGAAGTTCCATAAACAATTGCCTTATTAGCATTAACATTGGTTTGAATTCTTAGTAAATCACCATCATAAACTAAGGAATCACTTCCGTTTAGGGTATAAAAATCTCGAAAAATGGCATCTTGCAAAAGGGTGTAAAATCCTACGATATTTATAACTAAGTCTTCTTTTCCAAATGCTCTTGTAATTCCTATTTCACCGTTATAGGCATATTCAGGTTTTAGTTGATCGTTAGGAACCACTACAAAATCATTTTTCGCAAAAACTTTACCTACATCATCAACATTAGGATTTCTATATGCTGTAGAAACGGCTACCTGAATATTCCAGTTTTTGTTGGGATGAAAAACAAATCCAGCATTACCTGTTAGTGCACCATTATTATTGTTTATTTCAGAAAAAGGTAATTTAATAAACGTAGTATCTGAAAAAGAAGTAGTTAAAATGGAATAACTATACCTAGCACCTARGCTATAGGTTGCTTTTTTTGTGAAATTGTTTTTAAAGGTTATGTAAGCTCCAGTATTGGTTAGAGTGCTTCCATTATCTGGATATCGTGTAGATGCAATAGATTTTTCTAAAGTAACAATGTTTTCAGAAAAGGCGATTGATTTTACATTATTATAAATTGCTTCTACGCCATAATACCATTGGGATTTACCTTGATTATCTTTTATAAAATCGATGTTTATTCCATAAACATTTACATCTTCTTTTCGGGTTGTTCTAATATCATTCCCAAATTTTCTGGTAATCCTGTCTTCATCAATTTTTTGGTAATGTGTTAGTATTTCTACTTTGCTAAACCACTTGTTTTCGGTTTTAATTTTTGCAGAAAGTGAACCCAAAAATCTATTTTGGGGTCCATAGTTCCATTCAGCAAATTTTAATGTGTCATTTTTGTAATCGTTAAGATTATCATACCTAGGAATATCTGAAGATGTAGAGTATTGAGTGTTTAGCGTTAATAAAAAATTATCAGAAACTTTAAAACTTATCTTTTCTAAGATGTCTGTTTGACTATAACCTGTTCCGTTTTGAATGGTAAAATCATTTTTTCTTAACATAGAATCTTTACCGTTTACTGTTTCTACATAGTTTTTTACAATTCCAAATTCTGGGTAATCAGAATCGATAACCGTTCCCATTTTTAAATCTTCAAAATCACTAAAAGTTATACTGGTTACAGAGGCTATTCTTTTTGCACCTAAATTAAAATCAAAATGAACTGTTTTTTCTTTATTGGCTGTTGCATATCTGGCATAAGCATTTGCACTGTTATTGTTTATGGTATCAGATTCGTTTTTAAATTTTGGCATTTTGGTTTCAAAATGTACGACACCTCCAATTGCATCACTACCATAAATCACAGAATTGGATCCATAAATAATACTTGTTTTTTCAATAATAGCGTTATCAATAGTAATGGCATTTTGTAAATGCCCGCTTCTATAAATGGCATTGTTTAATCGAACACCATCAATTACTAGTAAAACTCTATTTGCTTCAAACCCTCTAATTATTGGGCTTCCTCCGCCCATTTGGCTTTTTTGAATGTAAACGCCACCACTTAGTTCTAGCATTTCTGCACTTGTTTGGGGGTTGTTAAATTGAACTGTTTTTTTATCAATAAGGTCAATTTTTGAAGTAATTTCTAATGCTTTAATTTTTTCTTGTTCTGCAATTATTTCAATTTGAGGAATGTTAATTGCTTGTTCTGTAAGATAAATTATAGTGCCAATATTTAGTTTAGGAATCATAAAAGTAGCATAACCTTGATGGCTAAAAATCAACGTGTCTCTTTTGAGGAAATCGGAAAGATTAACAATTCCTAGAGAATCTGAAATTGCAGTTATAGATTGGTTTTTATTGTAGACAAAAACTTCACTTATTCCTTGATTATTTTCTTTACTATGAATTTTTATTTTTTGAGAGAAAAAAGAAAGTGAGCACAAAAAAAGAAATAAAAAACTGACAGTTTTTAATCCTACAGTTATGTATGTGCCAGTTGGAATATTCATTAACTCAGAACTTCTTCTAAAATGTCTAATGTTTTTAAGTTGTCGAAATTACTTAAATGCAAACTATAATAATCTAAAAGCGAATTTAAAAGTAATCTGCGTTGTTTGGTATCTATTACTAAAGTTTCCATGGCGTCAAAACTTGTACCAAAAACGTGATAAATAAGAGATGAAAGCGGCAATGCTATAAATGCTTGGTGGTAGGGTTGTAAATTCATAAAAGAACCTTCTTGCAAGTCAAAATAAAAGACAACATTATTGTTAGTATTAGGCATTTGAGGGTAAAACCCTAAATATTTGCTGAAATGAGCCATAAACAATAAATGAAAATTATTAAAATGGCTTTCTTTTAAATCTAATATTTGAATAGCATTATATAAAAAATCAAATAATTTGCTATTCGATTCTTCTTCTTTGATTGATTTATATAAAATTTCTGCAATAAAAAAAGCAATAGAAGATTTATTAATATTGAAAGGAATGGAATTAAATGGAATGTCTAGTTGAATGTTTTTAATTTGTTGTAAACCATTTTTTTCTTTATAAAAAGCATTGATTTCAACTAAAGATAAGGGCTGAATGTAAATGGCTTTATTTTTTGATTTTTGATTTCTTACTCCATTTAAAATGTATGATTGTAAACCATATTTTTGAGTATAAATTTTAGCGATCACACTTTTTTCTCCATATTTAAAGTGGTGAATTACGATGCCTTTGGTGGTATGGAGCATTAGTGGATAAAGAGAATTTTTGCAACAGCTTTTAAATTTCCATCAGGACTGCCATTAAATATCATATAAACTCCAGTTTGGACTTTATTACCATTAAAATCTTTGCCGTCCCATATTGCTTGMCCYCCTAAAGAKGTTGTTTGATAAACRATRTTCCCRCTTATGTCWGTTATTCTAACATCRGTATCTTTTACTARYCCTCGAATAGCAATAGAGCCATTAAAGTCTGGTTTAACTGGATTTGGGTAAACAATTACATTGTTAAAATCATTATCGGCATCAGTTGCAGTTCCTTTGTAAGATACCAACCCTTTTTCTGTCCCAAAATATATTTCTCCAGTTTTCGGATTAATTACTATATCAAAAATACTATTTGAAAATAAAGGACTATTGTCTATTGTAARATGCTCTATTTGTTCTGTTCCATCTTCACTCATTAGATACACTCCAGAATTTTGGGTGCCTATCCATTTACGATTAGCTCCATCAATTTCAATARCAGTTACAACTTCTGTTTCTAATAAAATTTGTGTTTGTCCATCTTGTTGAATGTAAATTTCCTCGGCCTTAATGTTTTCGTCAAAAACAGCAGAAGGGTTGTAAAAAACACCAATACCCTCATCTGTTCCAATCCATATTTCTCCATCTAAATCTTGAACAATACATTGTATTTTTGCGCCAGGAATATTATTGTTTAAAATAACTCTATCATCACTTATATTATCAAATGTGGAATTGTCATCAAAAATTAATATTCGATTTTCTTCTGGAGAAATCAACCATTTAAAATTATTTTCATCAATAATCATCTGAGGGAAATATTCAGTAGGAGATGTAAAACCAAGGAAGGAATAGCTATACCAATTATTATCAGCTGTTTTTACTGCAAGCACATTGTTAGAAAATGAACTAGACACCCATAAATTATTATCCTTATCAAAAGCCATTGTTGCAATTGGAGTAGTACCAAAAAAGGTACTGTCTAAAACAGAATTTTGAGCTGTAAAAATATTAGTTACAATTCCATTATTTAATTCAAATAATCCATTACTAAAGGAGCCGGTGTAAACGTGGCTTGTGTTTTGAGGATCAATAACTACACTAACCATATCAGTTGCTGGACTACCAGAAGCGTTATTTATTGTTTTATTAAAAACTTCCCAGGAACCGTCACTCAATTTATGATTAAAAATATTTTTAGAGATTCCCACAGAGTAACCTCCTGAGACTACCCATAATTCATCATTTAGAAAAGCCATTGAAAAAACATTTGCTGAAGAGGGGCTGTTTGGAGATATGATTTCTCCACTCCAATTATCCTTCACACGAAGGATTCCATGCGATTCTTCTGCTATTAACATATACCCCTCATTGTCCAATATAGTTTCAAAAGGGACAATATTAAAAAGTGATTTATGRTGAATAATAGTTTTAATATTTGTTAAAGARAGGTCRTATTTTTCAACAGARTTRRTATAAGAAATAAATARATTATCACCMGAARTATTTARYGARTTAATATTAACGCCAKWAGGAATAAATTTTTGCCAWATTCCTGARTYATTGTAAAATATAGTATCKCCAYTATAARTRSTAYTTTCAGARGWAGTAAAAAYCTTATTGGAATAAYTAACAATATTACTATATGCTAATGTACCAAGATCAGTAAGAAGCGACCATGAGTTATAGTCAATTAAGGTTGCACTATTTTTATTAGCATAAAAAATTCCTTGATCTGTAGCAGCGTAAATATTAAGACTATCTATGGTAATTGCATTTGTGACAATAAAAGCCCCTAAAGGACCGAATAGGTAGGTGTCAACTATTTCAAGTTTATCTGTGTCTAACACAACAATCCCAAAACCGGTGGATAGGTAAGCTAATTTCCCTAAAAGATATATGTGGTTAATGGCTTTGCTGCCAACAACATTACTGTTTTTAATAAAAGATAAGTTTGTTATATTTTTATTGGCATCAATTACATCAAGGTTACCATTTGTATATGCTATAATTATTTTTTCATTGTAGTCATTGTATCTTACTTTGCTTAGACCAATATCTGACAAACCATTTACAAGATTCAATTTTTCGATAGTATTGTCTGATTTATCATACATAAATAATGCTGAGTTAGTTGCACAATAAATAATGTTATTGCCATAGCTAATAGAAATAGCATCAGAATAAGGGAGATGATCTCTCCAGTCTCCTATAGGGATGTCTTGAGAAAGAGAAACACTAACCTGAGTGCTTACTAGTAGTATGATTAATAATTTTTTTAACATAAATTGTGCAAGCCTTTAACTAACTTATGTAGCATTTTATTGTGTAAAAATATGATATATTTACGAAAAATTAACTGGTCCCGTAGTTCAACTGAATAGAATATCAGATTTCGGCTCTGAGGGTTGCAGGTTTGAATCCTGCCGGGATCACTAATACTTTTTTAGAGTATTCCARTTGAAGTTATAAACCAATGAAAAACTTTATTCTAAATAATAAGTACATCATTGGTTTAACGTTGCTTGTTCTGTTGAGCCTGTGGCAGCTTTCATTTTTTGTTTACATCAGTAAATGGGATAATATTGACGCCTATTTACCCTATCGTTATATTGTTAGTGATTATTTATGGAATGGGAAATTTCCTTTATGGAACCCATTTCTAAACCTTGGAACACCCACTTATTCAGACTTACAAAGTGGAACATGGTATCCAATAACATGGATTATTATGTTGTTTGGAAAATACACAATTGGAGCTCTTACCGTTGAAATTTTATCGTGTTACATTATTGCTGCTTTTGGCTTTTACAAGTTATCTATTTTTGTCTATAACAATCAAAAAGTTGCGTTCTTACTCGGATTAAGCTATTCATTATCTGGTTTCATGGTAGGGTCATCACAAATTCTTCCATTTTTAATTGGAATTGCATGGTTACCATGGATAATATATGCTCTTTTAGCATTTTTACAAACGTTAAAATATACTTACGCCCTTCTTACAGCATTGTTTATTGCTGTTTGTACTTCAGGAGCAAGTCCGCCATTTATTATTATTCTAATTTATGCTTTTGTTGCATTTTTTGGATATCATTTATGGAAACACAGAAAGTTTAAAAAATATATTTTAACTATTTTATATGGAGGATGTTTGATTGTGGGAGTTTCAATATTATTGTTATTACCATATATCAATTCTTTCATGGAATTTTTACCGTATTTTAATAGGATTGACAGATTACCTATTGAAAAACTTAGTTATAACAATTTTACTTTTTATGAATATATTTCATTCGTATTTCCTTTTTCTGTTCTATCAGTATCTGATTTATTTACCCATACTGATGTAACACTTAGGAGTAGTTATTTTGGAATAATAGGATTTGTTTTTTTAATAGTATCACTTTTCACTGTAAGGAATAGGTATTTTATTCCTTTATTGATCTCTGCAATACTGTCATTATTTCTTGCTGCAGGGGCTGCTACGCCTTTTTATAAACTGGTATATGAAATTCCTGGATTTGCAATGTTTAAACATTCATCTTTTTTTAAAGTGTATTTTATTTTTAGTGGGTTGTTATTAGCTGGGTTTGCTATAAAAGGGATAATAGAGAATAAGAAAAGTATTAAAACAGCAAACTTCATATGGTTGTGGTTAATTGGGTTTGTATTTATTTTAACAGTTACAGCTTTCCTATACTTACCTTCTGGTGAGGTGTCTGATGTTTTGAGAAGGATAATTAATTCAGAAGAAGGGTTTTCAGAAAGTTTAGCTAGCCATTTTTTTGTCAATGGAATTATTCTGCTAATACTTTTGTCATTAGGGAGACTAATTGCAAAAAAGAAAAATATTTTCACAGGATTATTAATTGTCTTGATTTTCGATTTACTTATTCAAACACAATTATCAGCTCCAAAAACAATATTTAATAAAATTGAGTATGAAAAAGTTTCGTCATTTTTTAACGAGTTACCTGATGAAATAAATCAGCAAACAGCTCTTATTCCTATAAAAGATGTAAAAAAAAAACAACCATTAAAAAAGCTAGATGGTTTTTGGAGAAACTTGCCAACCTTAAATAAAACAATTTCACACAAAGGATATAATCCTATGAGGTTTAAAACTTTCGAGAAAGGTAAAAATAATGGAGCATTAGAAAAGGCTATTGAAAACCCTATTCTATATTTCAAGAATAATGAAGAAACAGTAGTTAATTCAGCCTTTATTGGGTACAATGAATTTAAAGCTGAGGTTAGTAACACATCTAGTCAAACTCAAMAATTTCTTTTAAATCAAAATTATCATGCACAATGGAAATGCTATTATAATGGGAATGAATTACTGGTTATAAAAGCTAACGATATGATTATGGAAGTAGAAATTCCAGCAACTAGTAAAGGTGAACTGCAATTTATTTTTAAATCACCAAGAACAGGATACGTTTTTATAATAAGTCTTTTGACTTACCTATTGGTTACGATATACCTTATAAAAGCTTTTTATTTTAAGAAAAGTGTTCGTGTTGAATAGCAGCAATCCCTGGCAGTTCTTTCCCTTCTAAGTATTCTAACATTGCTCCACCACCTGTGCTTACATGGCTAACTTCATTGGCTAAATTAAATTTATTAATTGCAGCTACAGAATCTCCTCCGCCTACTAAAGAAAAAGCACCATTTGATGTTGCTTTAGCAACAGCCTTAGCAATTTCTTCAGTTCCCTTTTGGAATTTACTCATTTCAAAAACACCCATTGGGCCGTTCCATAAAATGGTTTTTGAATTTAA
Source organism: Flavobacteriales bacterium (assembly GCA_002402165.1). Classification (GTDB taxonomy): domain Bacteria; phylum Bacteroidota; class Bacteroidia; order Flavobacteriales_E; family Vicingaceae. The sequence goes on along the minus strand of NVVI01000002.1, from coordinate 118,869 downwards.
AATACATGCTACATTTTCTGCAATGGCTTTTTCACCAATATCTAAACCCATAAAACCATCAGGAATATTGTTGGTTAAACAGGTTTGTGTACTTGCTTCATTACTAAAGGCATCAGCAACAACGCTGTCTACAGGGATTAAAATTTGAACATTTTTAGTTTTAGCTTTTTCTAAAATTCTTTTAGCTGTTTCAATATAATCTTTTTCTATAAGAGAGTTTCCAACAGCTCCTCCTTGTGCTTTTACAAATGTATATGCCATTCCACCGCCTATAATTATAGTATCAACTTTGTTTAATAAATTTTCGATAATTATAATTTTACTTGAAACTTTTGCTCCTCCAATAATTGCGGTAATAGGAGCTTCACTGTCGTTCATTATTTTAGAAACACTTTTGATTTCTTTTTCTATTAAATAACCGAACATTTTATCATTGGGAAAAAACTGAGCAATTACGGTAGTTGAAGCATGAGCTCTATGAGCTGTTCCAAAAGCATCATTAATGTATACATCCCCTAAAGATGCGAGTAGCTTTGCAAATGCTTTGTCACCCTGTTGTTCTTCCTTATGAAAACGTAAATTTTCTATTAATAATATTTCACCAGGGTGTAATTCGTTGGAAGCAGACAATGTTTTCTCGCTTATGCAATCTGTAGCAAATTTTACGTTAACTCCTATTAAAGTTGAAACTACATCAACAACATTAGATAATGAAAACTTTGCTTCATGCCCATTTTTTGGTCTGCCAAGGTGCGACATTAAAATAACTGAGCCCCCATCAGAAAGCACTTTTTTAATTGTAGGAATCGCAGCTTTAATCCGTGTGTTATCTGTAACATTTAAATTTACATCTAAAGGGACATTAAAATCTACTCGTATGAGAGCTTTTTTACCTAAAAAACTATAATTATCGATGTTTTGCATGCTAAAAATTCATTGATATGCAAAGGTAAAATTTTGAATTAAAATTGGAAAGAGAAACTCAATATTAATTACTTTTGAAGACAATGCAATTCAAAAATATTATAGGGCACGAAAATGTAAAAAACCGATTAATAAAATCAGTTAATGAAGGAAGAATTAGTCATGCACAATTATTTTTAGGGCCTGAAGGTTGTGGTAATTTGCCTATGGCTATTGCTTATGCTCAATACATTTCTTGTCAAAATAAAACAACTGTAGATTCTTGCGGAGAATGTTCTTCTTGTGTGAAGTATGAAAAATTGATTCACCCAGATTTGCACTTTGCTTTTCCAGTTGCAACAAGTGCTGGTGTGAAAGAAAAACCTGTGAGTGTGAATTACATTAGTCAATGGAGGGAGGCAAATATGGAACAGCCATATTTATCATTAACAAGTTGGCAAGCTAAAATTGAAACGGGGAACAAACAACTGTTGATTTCAAAAAATGAAAGTGAATCTATTCTTAAAATTTTAAGCTTAAAAACGTATGAATCTGAATACAAAGTAATGATTATATGGCATCCTGAACGGTTTAATATTGCATCTGGGAATAAACTGCTAAAAATCATTGAAGAGCCACCAAGTAAAACACTTTTTATATTAGTTGCTCATGATTCAGAGCAAATAATTTCTACTATCTTATCGAGAACACAGTTGGTTAAGGTTGGCCAGATTCAAGTAGAAGATTTGCAAAAAGAGTTGACAAAGAAGTATGGAATTGAACCTTCAATTGCTCATAAAATAGCTCTTCAATCGGACGGAAATTTCATTAATGCACAAAAATTGATTGAACATTCTGAGCTAGACGAAGAATTTCACGAGTTATTTAAAACATGGATGAGATCAACTTTTAAAGCGAATGTTCCGGAGTTAATTATATGGTCGGAAGAAATTGCTAAGACTTCTTTTGGAAGAGAAAAACAAAAGCAGTTTTTAAAATATGGGTTGCATCTTTTTAGAGAAAGCCTCATTAAAAATTATGGTAATAGCGAAATGGAAAGAGTTGCTGACAATGGTGTAAAATTTTTGACCAATTTTGCGCCATATATACATGGAGCCAATTGTATAGAAATTATAGAGTTGTTTGATAATGCATTCTATCATATAGAACGGAATGCGAATCCAAAAATTTTATTTCTTGATCTTTCGTTAAAGCTGACTAAATTACTACGTGTAGAAGCACCTGCTGAGGCTGAATAAATTTTAATCAAAATTCATGATTCATCATTTAAAATTTCCTCTTTAGAAATAGTATATTTGTTAATTAAGAAACAATAAGTTTAACAATTCGAGGTTTTTTCAAGGAGGATTCTAAAAATTAACATTATTAAACACGTAATTTTTAGAATTCTTTATTGACAGAAACCTGATAATATATATAAAATCAAATGGGATGTAGTGGATGTAGTTCTGCGAGAGGGTGTGGTACATCAGCAAAAGGATGTAAAAGCAAGACAGGTAGTTGCAATAAGTTAAATGTTTTTGATTGGTTGAGTGACATTGAGTTGCCTCATGGTCAGAAAATGTTTGATTGTGTAGAAATTCGATTTAAAAATAGCCGAAAGGAATATTTTAGAAATTCAGATGAGCTTAGTTTAAATGTTGGCGATGTTGTTGCTGTTGAATCTTTGTCAGGGCATGATATTGGAACAATTTCTCTTACAGGAGAATTGGTTAAAAAACAAATGCGTAAGCATAAATTGGCTTTCGATTCAGAGGAAATAAAAAAAGTTTATCGTCAAGCNAAAAAAACAGACATTGATAAATGGATGGAAGCTCAAACTATGGAAGTAGATACGATGTACAAAGCAAGAACCATCGCTATTGAGCAAGGCTTAGAAATGAAAATTAGCGATGTAGAATATCAGGGAGACAAATCTAAAGCTATATTTTACTATACCGCAGAAGGGCGAGTAGATTTTAGGGAATTAATAAAAAAATTAGCAGGAGAGTTTAAAATAAGAATTGAGATGAAACAAATTGGTGTTCGTCAAGAGGCTAGTAGATTGGGAGGAATTGGCTCGTGTGGWAGAGARTTGTGTTGTTCKACTTGGTTRACAGATTTTAGGTCAGTWTCTACTTCTGCAGCWAGATATCRACAACTYTCTTTAAAYCCAGAAAAAYTKGCGGGRCAATGTGGAAAGYTAAAATGYTGTTTAAATTATGARTTGGATACTTAYGTKGATGCYYTAAAAGAYTTTCCRGAYACCAATATTAAATTAAAGACAAAAAAAGGGAGTGCATTTTATAGAAAAATGGATATTTTTAAAAATACAATGTGGTATTCATACCAAGATSAACCACTAAAATTTATTGAACTAAAACTCAATAGAGTTAATGAAATTGTTGAAATGAATAAGAAGGATGAAAAGCCAAATGATTTAATGGGTTTTGTTGAGTTTAAAACAGAGATAAAAGAACCAGATTATGCAAATGTTGTTGGGCAAGATAGTTTGACTCGTTTTGATAAGCCGAAACATAAAAAAGGGAACCACCATAGACGAAAAAGACATCACAAGCACAGAAACAAAAATAAAAGCCAGCAGAAAGACAATGGTTAATACTTATAAAATAGTAGGATTTTTGTTGTTATTAATGTTACTTTCATGTGATTCAAATAAAGTTTTTGAGGAATATATTGAGGTTGAAAGTGCGAATTGGAAAAAAGAAAATATAGCTAGTTTTGAGTTTGAAGCTAAAGACACAATAACAGCCCATAATTTGTATATCAATATCAGGAATACAGGGACTTATCCTTATAGCAATCTTTATCTTTTTGTTACAATGAAAGGACCAAATGGAGGATTGCTTAAAGACACGGTAAATTGCATCTTAGCAGATAGTAGAGGGAAATGGCAGGGGAATGGGATTGGTGATTTATGGGATTTACGAATTCCTTATGTAGGCGGATTTAAATTTGCACGAACAGGGAAGTACGTTATCTCATTTGAACAAGCGATGAGAGTTGAGAATGGGTTATCTGGAATTACAGATGTAGGATTAAGAGTTGAAACAGCAGAATAAATAAAGTGACAAAACAAGATAAAGAAACAAGTAATAAGAAACGATTCATCATTTTTTGGTGTTTAGTTTTATTGCCTTTTTTAATGCTTTACATTATGATGTTGGGAGCTAAAACGGGCTCTTTGGGGTTTGATGATTTACCTGATTTAGAAGAGTTAGAAAATCCAAAAAGTAATTTGGCTTCAGAAATTATCACTTCAGATGATACAATTATTGGAAAATATTTTCTTCAAAATAGAACCAATATTAAGTATGAAGATTTATCTCCATTTATTGTTGATGCATTAATTGCCACAGAAGATGAAAGATATAGATCCCATTCAGGAATTGATTTAAGAGGATTAACAAGAGCTGTTTTTTATATGGGAAGTGCCGGAGGAGCAAGTACGCTTACTCAACAATTAGCCAAAATGATGTTTGATCATAAAGCAACAAACATTGTTGAACGGATTATGCAAAAATTTCAAGAATGGATATTAGCTGTTGAATTAGAAAAGAGGTATACTAAAAATGAAATCATAATCATGTACCTTAATAAATTTGATTTTATTTACAATGCTGTTGGTATAAAATCAGCGTCTAATGTTTATTTTAATAAAGAGCCCATTGAGTTAAATATTGAGGAAGCTGCAATATTAGTTGGAATGGCAAAAAACCCCTCTTTATTTAATCCAATAAGATTCCCTACAAATGCTTTAAATAGAAGAGAAGTAGTTTTTTCACAAATGAAAAGAAGTGGAATGCTTACACAATTGGAGTATGACTCACTAAGGAGTTTACCATTAAAATTAGATTATAAAGTGGTTGACCATAAAGAAGGCATGGCTCCTTATTTTAGAGAAACGTTGCGATTAAAATTGCAAAAAATGTTTAAAGAAAAAAATGATGAAGGAGACTATGTATATTCGAAATCAGATGGAACGCCATACAATATTTATAAAGATGGATTAAAAATATACACCACATTAAATTCTCGAATGCAGGAACATGCAGAGTGGGCTGTTCAAGAACACATCTCACATAATTTACAAAATATATTTAGTCAACGATTAAAAAAAATTAGGACAAAGAGATATCCTTATGACGGAGGTTGGAAAGGAATAAATGAAAAGCAATATGTTTCTTTAATGAAATCTGCTAAAGAAAAAACACCTCGTTATAGAATTTTAGCTGGCAAAGAATGTGAGAATTGTGGAAGAAGAGGTAAGAATGTTAAAAAGGAAGGTGATAATTATCAATGCCAAGCAGAAGACTGCCAATATAAAAGATGGGCAACGGAAATAGATTCTATAGATATTATTTTTGACACTAAACTTAAAATGCAGGTGTTTTCTCATTATGGGAGTATTGATACATTGTTAACACCAAATGATTCTTTAAAATATTACAAGACATTTTTACATACAGGATTAATGTCTGTTGATCCTCATACAGGTTATATTAAAGCCTGGGTGGGAGGTGTAAATTTTCAAAACTTTGCGTACGATCACGTAACGAGTACTCGACAAGTTGGATCAACTTTTAAGCCTATTATATATGCAACTGCCATACAAGAGAAACATTTTTCACCTTGTTATGAGGTGCCAAATACTAAGATAACTTTTCATAAAGGATTGTGGGGCTTGCAAAAAGATTGGACTCCAAAGAATTCTGATGGAAATTATGACGGGTGCATGACCTCTTTAAAATATGGCCTTGCAAATTCAATGAATACAATTACAGCATGGGTAATGAAACAAATAAACCCAGCGTTAATAGTAGCAAAAGCACGAGACTTAGGCATTACAAGCCATTTAGACCCTGTTCCTTCTTTATGTTTAGGCGTTGCTGATTTAAGTGTGTACGAAATGGTTGGAGCTAATGCAGCATTTGTTAATAAAGGAGTTTATATAGAACCAACCATGTTCACTAGGATTGAAGATAAGCACGGAAACGTAATTATTGATGTTAATCCAAATACTAAAGAAGCAATGGATGAACAAACAGCATATGTAATGTTGCAATTAATGAAAGGTGTAACAAGTGGTGCGTATAATGCTTGTAAAGATAAAACATTAGGAACAGCAATGAGGTTGAGAGGGACGATTTCTAAAGCAAGACCTTATGTTGGGCATCGTTATCCAATAGCAGGAAAAACAGGAACAACACAAAATAATTCAGACGGTTGGTTTATGGGATTAACCCCAGACTTAGTTACAGGAGTATGGGTAGGTGCTGACGAAAGAGCCATTCGTTTTCAAAGAACATTTTATGGTCAAGGGGCAAATACAGCGCTACCTGTTTGGGGTTACTATATGCAAAAAGTGCATGCAGATAAAAAATTAAATATTTCTGATGGAGATTTTGAAAAACCTGACAAACCACTTACAATAGAATTAGATTGTAAAAAGTATAATGAAATGAGAGAGGAAGACTCTTATGGTGGACAGGGAGAGTTTTAAATAAAAAAATATGGCAATAAACAAAGTAGTTGCAGATGCAAAAGAAGCAACAGAAGGGATAAAAGATGGGATGACATTAATGTTGGGAGGATTTGGCTTATGTGGGATTCCAGAAAATTGTATTGCTGAAATGGTAAAAATGAACGTGAAAGGAATTACATGTATTTCCAATAACGCAGGAGTAGATGATTTTGGGTTAGGATTGTTACTTCAAAAAAAGCAGATTAAAAAAATGGTGTCTTCTTATGTTGGTGAAAATGATGAGTTTGAAAGACAGATGTTAAGTGGAGAACTAGAAGTAGATTTAATTCCTCAGGGTTCTTTAGCTGAAAGATGTAGAGCAGGAGGAGTAGGAATACCAGCATTTTTTACACCAGCAGGTTATGGAACTGAAATAGCAGATGGAAAAGAAGTACGAGAGTTTAATGGAAAACCACAWATTTTAGAAAGTGCATTAACAGCAGATTTTGCTATTGTTAAGGCATGGAAAGGAGATACTGCAGGGAATTTAATATATAAAGCTACTGCAAGAAATTTTAATCCACTAATGGCAATGGCCGGAAAAATTACAATTGCTGAGGTAGAAGAATTAGTCGAAGAAGGAGAATTAGATCCAAATACAATTCATACCTCAGGAATTTTTGTACAACGAATTTTCCAAGGAGTTGAGTACGAAAAAAGAATTGAGCAGAGAACTATTCGCGTTCGCGAATAGTTAATTAAATAATTTTTTGATGTAGCAATAATTTAATTATGGAGAAGAAAAAAAATATTATTTTAACAAAAACAATTGCTTTTTCTCTGTTGATAATCGAATATTGTGAAGAATTAGAGAATAAACGAAAATTTGTAATTGCAAATCAGCTTTTAAAAGCTGGAACTTCGATTGGRGCAAATATTCATGAAGCTCAAAATGCAGAAAGTAAAGCAGACTTTATTCATAAGGTAAAAATTGCGGCTAAAGAAGTAGAAGAGGTAAAATATTGGTTGATTTTATGTAAGGAATCAAATACGTATCCTTTTAACGAGAATTTAGAAAGTCAAATTAAAGAAATAGGTTTGATTATATATAAAATTTTAAGCAGTAGCAAAAAATCAATGTAGCAAATAAACTAATGTAACAATGTGATAATTGTTACATTAAAAAATCGCTTAATTATTACATTAACTATGTTAGATAAAACAGGTATAGCAAAAAGAATAGCTCAAGAATTACGAGATGGTTGGTATGTTAATTTAGGAATAGGAATCCCAACATTAGTAGCCAATTTTGTTCCTCAAGGCATAACGGTAGAATTCCAATCGGAAAACGGAATTTTAGGAATGGGACCTTTTCCTTATGAAGGAGAAGAAGATGCAGATATGATTAATGCTGGAAAACAAACGGTTACACTTATGCCTGGAGCTTCAATTTTTGATTCGGCAACAAGTTTTGCTATGATTAGAGGACAACATGTGCAGTTAACCGTTTTAGGGGCTATGGAAGTTTCCCAAAATGGAGACATTGCCAATTGGAAAATTCCGGGAAAAATGGTTAAAGGAATGGGAGGGGCAATGGATTTGGTTGCTTCAGCAGAGAATATTATTGTAGCCATGATGCACACCAATAAAAAAGGAGAAAGCAAATTACTTCCATCATGCTCTTTACCTTTAACGGGAGTAGCTTGTGTCACACGTATAATCACCAATTTAGCGGTTCTAGAAATTAAAGAAGGTGTCTTTCATTTATTAGAAAGAGCACCAGGAGTTTCCGTTGAGGAAATCCAAGAAGCAACAACTGGAAAATTAATTGTTGCCGGTGAAATCCCAGAAATGCAAATTAATTAGTTCTAAATTCCTGTTTAGGAAACAAATAATCTTAACATTATTATACAAATCTGTTGATTTAGAGGCAACTATATGTTATTTTTTCAGTCTTTAAAAGGTAGCTTTTAAAAAAATAGTATCTTGTAAAGTTGTATTTGATTGAATTGAAGATTTTAATTAACATATTGTGTTTATTCATTTTTGCAAATTCGTTTGCACAAATGAATAATATTGATTTTATAGAAAATAAAGGTCAATGGGAGGATAATATTGTTTTTAAAGCAACAATACCTGGGGGAGACCTTTATTTAGAAGAAAACGAAATCACTTATCTATTTTATAATGAGGGAGATATGGAGAGGCTTGGTGCCCTACACCATCACGAGATTAAAAACCCGACCCCGCAAGACTTTATTATGAATTTACATGCTTTTAAAATTAAATTTTTAAATGCACACACAGAAAAAATCAGTGCAGCAGAACCAACTTCTGACTATGTAAATTATTTTATAGGGAATGATAAGAATAAGTGGGCTTCTAATGTTAAAAAATACAAGGAAGTTACTTACAAGGATATTTATAATAATATTGGACTGAAATTTTATTTAAAAGAAGGTTATTTAAAATATGATTTTGTAGTTCAAATAGGAGGAAATCCAAACGATATTCAAATAGATTATGAAGGTGTTGATGAGATTGTTTTGGAAAAAGGAGAAATAAAAATTACTACTTCTGTAAATGAAATGATTGAACAAAAGCCTTACGCTTATCAAATAATTAGAGGAAAACAAAAAGAAGTTAAATGTAATTTTAAGCTAGAAAACAATATTGTTTCATTTGATTTTCCGAGAGGATACAATAAAAAATATGAATTAATAATTGACCCTTTGTTGGTGTTTTGTTCTTATTCTGGCTCAGCAGCAGATAATTGGGGTTACACCTCAACATTTGATGATGCAGGGCATCTTTACGGTGGAGGAGTAACATTTGGGAATGGATATCCATCAACAACAGGAGCTTTTCAAGCAACATTTGCAGGCGGAAACGGAAATTATGCAGGAGGATGTGATATAACTATTACCAAATTTAGCCCTGACGGAACTTCACTTATTTACTCAACATATATCGGGGGTTCAGGTAACGAATCGCCTCATAGTTTAATAGTAAACAGCAATAATGAGTTGTTAATAATGGGAACAACAGCATCAGCTAATTATCCTGTTTCTGCTACAGCCTATGATAATACTTTTAATGGAGGAGTTACTTATACTGGCAGTATTCCAAATTATATTGGCGGATCAGATATTGTCATTTCTAAATTAAACCCTAGCGGAACAGTTTTATTGGCGTCAACCTTTATTGGAGGATCTGGTAATGATGGGCTAAATACAGGCCCTGCAATCCAATACAATTATGCAGATGATTATAGAGGTGAAATTATTATAGATGTTAATGATAATGTTTTCGTGGCAACTTCTACTTCTTCAATTGATTTTCCTGTTTCTGCAGGAGCATTTCAGCCGAATTTATCAGGAGGACAAGATGGGTGTGTGTTTAAATTATCACCTAACCTAGATGTCCTTTTGTGGAGTTCATATCTTGGAGGAACAAGTAATGATGCAGCTTACTCTCTCCAAACTAACAGTATGGCAGAAATTTTAATAACAGGAGGAACAGTAAGTGCCGATTTTCCTACTACAGCTAGCACTATTCAGCCTACTTTTCAAGGAAATGTTGATGGCTGGATTACTAAAATTAATAGTAATGCAACTTCAATTTTGGTAAGTACTTTTATAGGAACACCAGATTACGATCAAACTTTCTTTGTTCAGTTAGATACTGCTGATAATGTTTTTGTTGTAGGGCAAACAGAAGGAACTTACCCAATAACCCCTGCTACTGTGTATAATGTGCCGAATAGTGGTCAGTTTATTCATAAATTATCTTCCGATTTAACATCAACGGTTTTTTCAACTACTTTCGGAACAGGTTCAGGGGAAGTGGACATTGCCTTGTCAGCATTTTTAGTCAACGAGTGTAACTATATTTTTGTTTCTGGATGGGGAGGCAATGTTAATGTGTGGAATGGCGGAGCACCATTTAGTACTACATTCGGATTACCAGTAACAGCAAATGCCATTCAATCTACTACAGATGGAAGTGATTATTATTTAATGATGCTAGATGAAGATGCTGCCTCTTTAAAATTTGCCACTTTTTTTGGGGGTAATTCAAGTGATGACCATGTAGATGGGGGAACAAGTAGGTTTGATAAAAAAGGAATTGTGTATCAGGCGGTATGTGCATCTTGTAATGCTGCTACTACTGATTTTCCAACAACTCCTGGAGCTTGGTCTAATACTGATAATAGCTCCAACTGTAATTTAGGGGTTTTTAAAATTGATTTATCATTATTAACAGCCGATGCTGAAGTTTTTACCACTCCTTTTTATTGCATAAACGATACCGTTTATTTTCAAAATTTAAGTAATGGTGGGGCAAGTTATTTTTGGGATTTTGGTGATGGCGTTACCTCTAGTCTTTTTGAACCTTCTCATGTTTTTGATACTGTAGGAACTTATTCTGTTATGCTTATTGCGATAGATTCAATATCTTGTATACTTCAAGATACAGATTATGTAGAWGTGTATGTKGGAGGGCCRCCAGTAAATATTATTACRCCAGTAAATGGAATTTGYAGAGGAGATAGCAYTCAACTTAATATTGCTGGAGGCACATCTTATGYTTGGACACCTAATTACAAYATTTTRAATARCAATACAGAYACSCCAACTGTATTTCCAGATACTACAAYSATATATACTGTTATAACAACWGATAGCTGTGGCTTTGAYACTTCTCAAGTACAAGTTGTTGTTTTTCAAAAATACGTAACGGTTGATCCCGATACCATAGTCTGTTTTGGCGAGAGCATTCAAATAAATGCCTATGGAGGAGTGATTTATTTATGGTCTCCACCTGCAACATTAAACAACCCTAATATTGCTGGCCCTATTGCAACACCAATAGAGCATACTACCTATACTGTTATAATTACAGACACCAATAGTTGCCCTTGGGATACCACAATTACAGTTAAAGTTGACAGTGTTTTTCCGGTGGCTTTAGGCTCTGCAAATGGGGGTATTTGTGAGGGAGATAGTATAAATATTTATGCATCAGGAGGTGTATTTTATTCATGGAGCCCAACGAGTACGTTAACTAATCCTAACGATTCATCAACCATGGCGTTTCCTTCTCAAACTACCAATTATGTTATAGAAGTTTCTAACGCTTGTGGAGTAGATTATGATACGGTGCTAGTACAAGTGCAAAATATTATTGCTAGCATTGTTCCAGATACAATTGTTTGTGCGGGGAACACTGTTAATTTATGGGCAATAGGAGGGGTTTCTTATTTTTGGTATTCTATACAATATCCTTCTTATTCAACAGATAGCAGTATAAATCCAATAATAAATGTGCCAGATACTTTTTATGTTGACGTAACGGATGCAACAGGGTGCACATTAACCTTATCGGTTTTTGCAGATACCTTGGCATTACCTACGCTTGAATTAGGAGATGACGTTGAAACCAAATGGGGAACGTTGGTTACCTTAAATCCAATTACTAATGGAATTAATTTTTGGTGGAGCCCAGCAACAGGATTAAGCTGTACTACCTGCCAAAATCCAATAGTTACGGCAACAGAAACATCTACTTATTATTTAATAACACAAGGAGTAAATGGATGTTATAATTATGATACCATTACCATTTACTTTGATGGTTCAATATATGTACCTAATTCTTTTACCCCAGATGGAAATGGAGTAAACGATTTCTTTTATGCTTATGGAAAAGACATTGTAGAATTTGAAATGTACATTTTTGATAGATGGGGCGAAAAACTATTTTACTCAGACGATATGAGCATTGGGTGGGATGGAACCTATCAAGGAAAGCTAGCCAAAAACGATGTATATGTTTGGAAAGTAATTTATGAAGACATACTCGGAACTAGTGGCACACTCTATGGAACAGCTACGTTAATTCGGTAATTAAAAACAATAATTTATTTGTCCGAATCTTCTAGTAGTTTCTGATAGATCTTTTTATATTAGCTACATCAAAAACCTAATCAGCATATTTCTAATTTCCTTTAATGGAATTGCACAAGAATTTGCTGATAAAGAATATTATCTAATAGATTCTTTTAGTATTAAAAGATTTAACAGGAAGAGAAATATATCGAATGGCTTTGATTGATGGATTTAATAAAAAGGTAATCAATAGTAGTATTTTACAAAAAGGAATTTATATTTATCACATTGAAGCTGAAGGCGTAATACAATTAACTCGTAAACTAATTAAAATGAAATAACCCTAATTACCGTCATTGCGGATTAATTGTCATTCTTTTGTCATCCTGAGCCTGTCGAAGGATTGACGGGGAATCTATTAATGTGCAACTTTAACTTAAAAAGTACTTTATAAAATGCTAAAAAATCAACACATACCCTATAAAATCGTCATTACGGGCTTGACCCGTAATCTCTTTCAGCTTATTGTGATATTATTCCTTGCCAGCCAAACCCTAAATGCTCAATATTTTAACAATCGTTATCCAGTAACCGATGGTTGGGGAGGTGGTGGATTAAATGCCATAGAAAATGACAGTGGCTATATATCTGTTGGAGTTTATCTTTCCCTTACAACGGGAAAGCAAAATATCCATGTACTGCAAACAGATTTTAATGGAAACATCACTTTTCAAAAAATATATGGAGATAATACCTATTCCTATTTTAATGGTTTTCAAAATTCATTAACCAAACTGGTTGGTGGTGGCTATGCCCTTTATGGAGGAAAAAACTCTGGTAGTCAAGGGAGTAATTTTGCCATGTTATTTCGTTTTAATGAGTTTGGAGATACTTTATGGACTAAAACCTATGGAGATACGGTATTTTTTCAAACAGGCAGGCACATGAGGCAAGCATTAGATGGAGGATTTATTTTATTTGGAGATAACACACAAACTGCTGCACAACATTGGGTAATTAAAACAGACAGTTTAGGGAATATAGAGTGGCAACAAACTTATGGAGGACCTGCTGCAGAAGGACCAAGACACATTGCTGTTTGTACTGATGGAGGTTATATTTTTACAGGATTAACTCAGAGCGGTGGTGTAAATCCTAGCACTGGTAATATCCGTATTACTAAAATTGATAGTTTAGGAAATGTGGTATTTAATAAATTTTATGGTTTATCAGAAGAAGAAGTACCTTGGAGTATAGAGCAAACCCAAGATGGAGGCTATATTTTTGGGGGAGGAATAACATTCCCTGCCAATAATCTTTCTCATCCCTACGTTATGCGATTAGATAATTTAGGAGATACATTATGGACTAAAGTTTATCCTGCTCCAACGGGGAATAGCCCACTTAATTACATCAACACTATTTTTGAATTACCTGATGGATCCTTTATAGCTGGGGGAATGGATTATTTTACAGATAGTATTTCTATTGGTAAAAATGTTGGGTTTATTGTAAAAATAAAAGCTAACGGAGATACCTTATGGCGAAAAGAATATATTTTATTAACGGGACCAAGTTCATTCCATGAAATTAAAGATATTCGCCCAACTACCGATGGAGGATTTATTTGTTCAGGCGTTATTAATCCAGCATTTCCTGATACTGGCACACAAGATATGTGGCTTTTTAAAATAGACAGTAATGGTTGTGTAGATACTAGCAATTGTTGGGTTAGTGTTGGCATAAAAGCCCCCCAACCCCCGAAGGGGGAGTTGGTGCTTTACCCCAACCCAACGAGTGGTGTGGTAACTATTGAAATACCAAAACAAACAGCAAAACCAAATGCTACCTTTCATTTAATTGATATTACCGGCAAAGAAGTATTGACTAAAATAATTAATTCAAACTCCACTCAACTAGATGTTGGCTGGCTACCCAAGGGCATTTACTTTTATCGCTATCTTGATAAAGAAAACCAATTTAATTACTCTGGTAAGTTGGTGGTTAATTAACCGTCATTGCGAGCGTAACGCAGAGAAGCGAAGCAATCTTACCCATAGAATAAGATTGCTTCATTTCTCCACTTAAAGTGGATTCATTCGCAATGACGTTAAAAACTAAAAGCTATTTTACCTGAAAATAGTGTAAACGGGTATTTAGTGATTAATGACTTAACTAATTCGCTCAAACTCCACCCAATTAGATGTTGGTTGGTTGCCTAAAGGCATTTACTTTTATCGTTATCTTGATAAGGAAAATAAATTCACTTATTCAGGTAAGTTGGTTATACAGTAATTGGGCTGGATTCCTGTCTGCACAGGAAAGAACAAAGCAACTTTAGCTTAAAAAGTACTTTATAAAATAGACCTAAATATGAATCTTTTTAATTTTATGGAGAAATTAATTCTGACTTAACTTTTTGCGCATCGCCAACTCATAAATTAACCAGCCAATTACTAGGGTATATTCTATTGCAATTAGCCAGTGGTTTTCTTGGTTAGTTTCATTCGCATAAGCAGCATAGCTTAATATTGCTAATGCAGACCAAACAATGGCATAACGGTAATTTTTAACAAATACACTAAGCAACACTAAATTTATTATGTACCAAGGATGAACTGTTGTTGCCAATAACAAGTAAATGGTATAGGCAAAAAGCATCTTTTTTAATACATCTTGCCAAGTATTGTTTTTGTAAAAATAAACCATCATTACAAGCACAAATGTGATAATGGATAGTATTGGCCCAACTTGTTGTATAATGTTATAACCAACTTGTTTAAAGCCTATCCACCTTATTACATAATAAATACTTGCATTAAACTCAAAAGTTTGGAAATATAGATTTATACTGCTTAATATATGATGGACTAATTGCTCATCTAAAAAGGGTAAAAAAGTAAATATTAAGGCTAAGGCTGTAATGATATAAAACCATACACTTTTTGCAAGCCCCAATTGTTTTAATAAAACAGGTAAAAACAATACCGGAATTAATTTTATACTTATTGCCATTGCCCACCAAATAGCTGCTCCAGCCCATTTATTTTGCATGAGCCAGTAAATGCCTACAATAATGCAGAGGAGCATCATTCCTTCAAAATGTAAATTGCCCGAAAGCTCAACAATTACTAATGGATTTAATGCATACCATAAAACATGGTGATGCGGCAGTTGTAAACTATTCAGTAATTTTCTGATGTATTTAATGGTAAAAAACTCAGCTATTAAAATGGGAATCCGAATGGCAATTATTCCGAACAACATTCCAAATTTAGAAAAGAAGCCACCTATAGAAAATATAAGCTGATTTATTGGCGGATAAACCGTGTAGTATTCGGGAGAATTTAATCCTTGGTAAATTTCTTGAGTTAATCCGGCTGTTTTGGCTACATCTGTATTAATTATTTCTGAAGGAATATAGAGGTAAGGATTAAAGCCATTGATAAAGAGTTTTCCATCCCAGAGAAATCGAAAATAATCGTCAGATAAGCATGGAATGGCAACGATAAAAATTATTCTAAAACCCATGGAAATCCATAGTAGAATGTCGGTTTCTTTTTTGTCTTTAGTGATGACTATAAAAAAGAAAAAAAGGATAAAACCAATTCCAAATAAAAGGGCTATATGCTGAAAATTTTCTCGTTCTAAAAAATAACCAAAACACACATAAACTGCAGCAAAAACTATTGCAAGTATGTATTTAAGTGATGTCATTTATTTATATAATTTAACCGCAAAGAGTTTTTAAGGTTTACGCGAAGAACACGAAGCTTATTTATTGTAAGAATTACAAAAACAGCAAAGTAATTTCACAAACCATTAACAACTCTTTTTATTCCATCTTTCAATCTATAAACATTAAAATTCATTAGCAATCCTAATTTACATTTTGATAATTTTAAATAGGTAAGAACTTGAGCTAAATGGACATCGTTTAACGCTTCAACAGCTTTTATTTCAATTACAACTTTATCTTCAACAAGTAAATCCATTCGATAGCCAACTTCAAGAGTTACTTCTTTATATGAGAGAGGGAGCGCCTTTTGTTTCTCAACTTTAAACCCATTTTTCTTTAATTCAAAATACAAACATTCTTCATAAGCTGACTCTAATAACCCTGGACCAAGTTCAGTATGAATCTCAATGCCTAGTCCAATAATAATTTTTGAAAGTTCGTTTTCAGTCATTATTTTATCTGTGATCTTTGCGAGTTCTTAAATTCTTTGCGGTTAATCTCTTTTTATTTTTCGTGAGTGGAAAAGTGAGTAAAAAGTCACGTATCCAAAGCCCAAAAATAGCATAATATGGAAAGGGATTAAAACAAAATCATTATAATAAAAAGCAGAATATATCCCTAAAAGGAAATAGCAGGTTAGTAAAAATTCAAATACCGTTAAAAAACTAACACTGCTCACTAAGTATTTATTCTCTTTCCAAACGTCTTTATTCTTTATGATGTTAAATTTAGGAGTTCTAATAAAGGGAGATTTTTTACCCATATAACCCTCTATTACAGCCAAGGCATTATGTAGCGACAAGCCCATAGAAACACATAGAAATAAAGGAAATAAAAAGATAAAGTGAAAAAATGCTTTTAGCTTATTTTCATAATCACTGGCTAGAGACACAAAGTAATAGATGCTTAAAAACACCACACTTAATATAAAAAAACTACCTAATTTAAATAGCAAACGGTATTCTACAAAATTATTTTTAATCATTAGCATTGGAATACTTAATATAGCAAGCAACATGATGCAAATAAAAATGGAGCTATTCATTAAATGAAACAACGCATGAAGTTTTGTACTAAAGGGAAGTGCTTTGTTTTTAAGCACTTTCAGTAAGTTTTTACGAGTACATTCCGCAGCACCTTTTGTCCACCTAAATTGCTGAGTTTTTAAAGCATTCATTGCTGCAGGCAATTCAGCAGGGGAGCCTAATTCTTCTAAGTACTTAAATTTCCAGCCCTTAAGTTGTGCTCGGTAGCTTAAATCTAAATCTTCTGTAAGTGTATCTGCTTCCCAGCCTCCAGCATCTTCAATGCACGATTTTCTCCATATACCAGCAGTACCATTAAAATTGATAAAATGGTTTCCTACGTTTCTTCCTGTTTGTTCTACTGTAAAATGTGCATCTAAGCCAAAAGCTTGCAAGCGTGTTAGTAGAGAATAGTTTCTATTTAAGTGTTCCCACTTTGTTTGAACAACACCTATTTTTGTGTCTTTAAAAAAAGGAAGGGTTTTAATTAAAAATTCGGGTTTTGGTAAAAAATCAGCATCAAAAATAGCGATAAATTCACCTTTAGCAAGACTTAATCCTTCGGCTAAAGCTCCCGCTTTATAACCTGTTCTAATTTCTCTGCGGTGCTGATATATGTTAAATCCTAAGGCTTTATATGCCGTTACTTTTTTGGCAACGATATCTACGGTTTCATCCGTAGAGTCATCTAATATTTGTATTTCAAATTTATCTTTTGGGTAATCCATTGCTGCAATGGAATCTATTAACCTTTCTACTACATATAATTCATTGTACAGTGGCAATTGAATAGTTACAAAGGGCAAATCGGTAGTAGGAATTTCATTAATAGAAATGTTATCTTTCTTTTTTTTGAGATAGTTAATGACCAAATTCATTTGTACAAGGCTGTACAAAAAAATAAAGCAAAGTGTTAACCCGTATATAACAATTAAAATGAGTTCCATAGTTAACTGCTGCGAAAGTAATTATTATTGATGTTGTTTAATGTCTTAAACATTACTAATTACAAGTATTTAAAGATAGTGCTTATTATTTTGTAGCTAGCACTAATAGTACCTTTAACCGTGCCCGATATTTTAGAAAAACCTATTCGTTTTCTATAACTAACAGGTATTTCGCAGGTATTCATTTTGAGTTTTGCTGCTTTTAATTGCATTTCTACTGTCCAACCATAAGTTTTGTCTTGCATATCAATTTGAATGAGACTGTCATATTTTATGGCTCTAAAAGGACCTAAGTCGGTATATCGAACACCGTAAAAAATACGAATTAAAAATGTTGCCAGCCAATTACCAAAAACTTGTTGGGGAGTCATGGAGCCTCTGGCTTTATTTCCTAAAGCTCGTGAGCCAATTACCATCTCCATATTTTGAGTTGAAACAGGAGCTATTAGGGCGATCATTTCTTCGGGATAATCAGAATAATCTGCATCTAAAAAAACTACAATGTTGGGTTTTATTTCTTTGTTGTTAAGGTATTCAATGCCTTTTAAACAGGCATTTCCATAACCTTGTTGGGGTTGGTCTAAAACTGTTGCTCCAGCATTTTTTGCGTTGAAAGAAGTTTCATCAGACGAGTTGTTATCTACCACAATAATCTCTCTCACTATGTTTTTTGGAATATCTGCAATAACTTTTTTTATCGAATTTTCCTCATTGAATGCAGGAATAATAACATCAACAATAGTATTATTCTCCATACTCCTTAATTTCAATCATTTCTTGATTCTCGTTGAGCGTTACCCAAGTTCCTATTTTAATATCATTTTTATAAAGCCCCATCCATTTAAGGATTCCGTTTTTATAGATGTGGTGATATCCATTTTTTAGCTGTCCATCATAATGACCTTCATTTGTCTTTTGTCCTTTTTCATTGTACACTATCCACCAATCTATTTTTCTATTATTAACGTAATGCCCCTCAGATTTTTTATTTCCATTGTCATAGTAATAAAACCAGTAGTCAATTTTCTTGATGTTTTTTAATCTCCCTTCACCCTTTAATTGTCCATTTTTATAGAAAGTTTTAAGGTATTTTACATTATAACCAGATTTGTATAAACATTCTGATTTTAAGGTTTTATCAGGGTAAAATTTTCTTTTCACCTTAATGTCATCTCCATTAAAAGGGATAACAAAAAGCAATAATATGAAAGTAACTATTTTCATGATAAGGTTATTTTTCTTTTCCTATCAAGATAGGATTTTCTTTAACCCTACCTTCCTCAGGGGCATTTTCTAATTTTAAAACTCCCCTAGGACAAACAGAAGAGCATACTCCACAACCAACGCAAGAAGAGCGTACAATATTTTGTCCTTGCTGTGCATAGGCTCGCACATCTATTCCCATTTCGCAATAAGTTGAGCAATTACCACAAGAAATACACTGTCCTCCGTTAGTAGTAATTCTAAATTTAGATTTAAATCGTTGAAAAAATCCCATATATGCAGCTAAAGGACATCCCATTCTACACCAAATTCTGCTACCAAGCACAGGATAAAAACCAACTCCTACTACTCCAGAAAAGGCTGCTCCAATAACAAATCCATACGGTTTTTGAAAGTAGTTGTAAATATCCAAGCCTAAAAATGTTGCAGACTGAGTAAGATAACCGTAAAGCGTGGCGGTGGTCATTATTACCACTAAAACCAATACAGAATGTATCATCCACCTTTCTAATTTCCATGTAGCAAGTTTTTTTGACGACAATTGACGAAAAGAATCWCCYGCMGTTTCTGCYAARCCWCCACAYCCACAAATCCARCTACAATACCAYCTTTTTCCGACATAATAAGTAATTACTGGAGTAATTATTAAGAATAGAATTAGACCAAAAACAAAATAAAACATTCCTAAATTTCCACCATGTTCAATCATATTGTCAATGTGCCAGCTGTCAAAAAACTGATAATTTAAAGGCCACATATTTTTAATATCTTTGGCAAAATAGTGGTCAGGATTGCTAAATCCTTCTAAAATTTCTGGCAGTAAATAGGCCAAAATTAATTGAGATAGAACAACAACTGAAGTGCGAATCAATTGGTATTTATTCTCTTTGTATTTGAACATAAATTTAACACCATAAACCACTATAAAGAAAGTATAAAGTGTGCCATAAGCAAACCACTGGCTGGCAGGTTGCCCTTTAATAAATTGGCTTAGCGGGTCAAATAATGCGATTAAACCACTATTTGAACTGTTCTCTTGAGCCAAGCCCAATAATGCAGGAAACCAATAAATAAGCACATAAAAAGTAGTTAATACTATTCCTAAAAGCATTGCTAATATTCCTCTGTTTGAAATGCTATTTTGCCATACTCCGTTGTTGTTCATGCAAAAATTCTTTTCCAGTTTCGTTTTTTAACCTTTAGCTGAGTATTGTTTTCTATGTTGTATTTATTGATAATTTCCTCTTCGTGCTTTTTATAAAATTCGGTATCGAAATTGGCATCTTTTAAATGTTCCAAAACAAATTCAATTGTTTTTCCATCAGTTAGCCACTTATCAAATATTTCATGTCGTAAACGCATGTCAAATGAGTTGACACCAATTAATTTTTTAGACACTTTTTCGTAAACAAAATGGAGAGCAATGTTTCCATTTTCCCAATAAAATTCATTGTGACCCTCATCCAACTCACTTTTCACATTACCATAGGTTTGGTATTCAATATCAAAAAATTTGGCTGAATTGAACCACATTCCTGGTTTATAGGGAGTTTTATTTCCGCAAATGGTTTGGGCAACTGTTTCCCCCATTATTCTACCCGTGTACCAAACTTGTTCTAAATTTCTTCTTCCGGTAGGATGCTGATGAAATTCTGCACAATCACCCGCAGCATATACCTCTGGAATATTGGTTTCTAAAAATTCATTAACCAGAACTCCTCTGTTGGTGTCAATTGTTCCTTCTTTCATAAAAGAAACATTGGGGCTAACTCCAGCGGTTAAACCAACGAACTGACATTCAATTTCTTCATTATTTGTTGTTATAATAGCTTTTGCTCGGCTGTTTTCATTTCCAATAATTTCTTTTAATTCAGTATTAAAACGTAAATCAACATGATGTTCTTTTAAGTGTCTAGAAATCAATTCCCCTTCCTTTTTGGGCAAAACACCTCCCCAAAATCGATCTTCTCTAACTAAGAATGTTACAGCAATACCTCTCGATAAAAACATTTCTGCCATTTCAACACCAATTAACCCACCACCAACGATAACGGCTCGTTTAGTTGTTGGAGAATATTTTTCCATCGATTCTAAATCTTGGTAAGAATATAAACCTTGAACAGCTTCTAAATCTTGACCAGGCCAACCAAATTTACTAGGTTTGGAGCCAACGGCTAAAACGAGTTTATCGTAAGCTAAAGTAGTTCCGCTATCTAATTTTAATTCTTTTTTTTGAGTATCAATATTCTGAACGAAAGCACGCAATAAATCAATTCTATTTTTTTTCCAAAACCAATCTTCGTAAGGTTTGGTGTGCTCATACTTCATGTGTCCCATATAAATGTACATCAAAGCAGTTCTGGAAAAGAAAAAATCTGTTTCAGCAGAAATCACGGTGATTTTTTTATCACTTAGCTTTCTGATGTGGCGAGCAGCTGTAATTCCAGCCACTCCATTTCCAATAATAACAACATGTTCCATTAAGAGCTAGTTTTTATTTTACAAAATAATGCAGAAGGATTGAATTTTGATGTCTAAGGGGTGACATTCTTATTCAAAAGTAAATGCGTTATTTTGTTACTATGGTTAGTAAAAATATGAATAAAAATAATTGTCTTAATCTCTTTTGTTGTGTGTTGTTAACAGTGTCTATTTATGCTCAAGAAAAAACAGATGCTAAAAGCGTTCAAGATTATACTCCTTCGGTATTACTGAATAAAGGACAAACAGATTTTAAATTATTTAATAGTTTATATACTCAAACGCAATTTTATAATGAAGATGGGAATAAACAAGATGCAGGAGAAAGAAGCACTTATTTTACTTCAATTCTGGAGTATAATTATGGTGTTTCCCCTCGAGTTGCAATAGGTGGAGAGTTTTGGTTTAGATCTGTTTATGTGGGAGAAAGGAGTTCAAGTTCAACCAACGTGTTGTCATTTTCTAATTCTTCAAAAGCAAGGACTGGTATAAACCTTGTTGGGATGAAAATTAAATTTAATCCAATAAAAAAATGGATGCGATTTAGTTTCCAAAGCGGATTGCTGATTAGTGTTATTTCTGACCCACAAAGTGAAAAATTAGATAGACCTTTTCTTGATAACAATAGACATTTATGGATAACCAAATTAATTTATGACAAAAAGATATCTGAAAAATTATTATTGTTTACCCAACTTTCGGCATGGATGAGTATTGATAAAAACTTGGCAGATGAAAACACTTCTTTAGCAATACCTTTTGATTTGTTTGTCAGTTATTTTCTAACCAATAAAGTTACTATCTATTTGCAAAATCAGATATGGCCATCTTTTGGCAACGATGGATTATCCTCTTATTTTGTTCAAGAAGGATTGGGTATAAAGTACCAACTTTTTAAAGGGATAGAGTTAGAAATGGTTTACACTAGTTTTGTAATTGGAGAAAATGCTGGAGCAGGGCAAACTTTTAATTTAGGACTTAGAATTTTACATTAACAATGAACCCTATAAAAAACATAGGTTCTTTAGTACTACTTATATTTTTTCTTTCAAGTGGCTTAAGGAGTCAAAAAATTAATGGAGTCTGCTTTGTTTCTCCGAGCAAAAAAACTAAATTCTCGAATTATAATTCTTTAAAACGAATTTCTGCCAAATGGGTGGCACTTACTCCTTATGCTTTTTCGAGGGCTAAAGAACCTTTTGTAAAATTTAATTACGAGCACAGCTGGTGGGGAGAACAAGCTGATGGAACTGTTTTTATGATAAAACAAGCTAAAGCAGATAGTTTAAAGATAATGTTAAAASYMYRWGWKTGKKTTRTRRRTKAWRTYWKKTRWGGWSWRKKTGATTTAAAAACAGAGAAAGCATGGACAACTTGGGAGAAGGATTATGCACAATATATTTTAACCTTTGCAAAAATTGCTGAAAAGCATCACGTAGAAATGTTTTGTATAGGTACAGAATATAAAATTGCAGCAACAAAGAGAAGGGTTTTTTGGAGCGGATTAATAAAAGCAATTCGTAAAATATATAAAGGTAAAATAACTTATGCTGCAAATTGGGATAATTATAAAAACATTAAATTTTGGGATGAATTGGATTATATAGGTGTTGATGCTTACTTTCCTTTGACGCAAACAAAAGAAGTAAACATAAAAGAGCTCAATCAAAAGTGGGAAAAGATAATGGTAGAATTGCAAGGTTTTTCAAAACAGCAAGGAAAGAAAATTATTTTTACTGAATTTGGATATAAAAGCATCGATTTTTCTGCATGGAACCAATGGGAAGTTGAAAATATAAAAAGAGATGAAAATGTAAATTTAAAAGCGCAAGTAAATGCTTATTCTTCATTATTTAAAAATGTATGGCAACAACCATGGTTTGGAGGTGGTTTTTTATGGAAATGGTATGCGGAAGATGAAAAATCAGGAGGATTAAAAAATTCAGATTACACTCCACAACATAAGCCTGTAGAAAAGCTGATAAAAAAGTATTATCAACCCTGATTTAGTAGATTTTTTTTACATTTACTTCATAGAGAATGTTTAAACAATTTGTTTGGCTTAATCTTTGATTTTTAGCACTATAAATTTACAATATGAAAAAGTTAATACCATTTTTATTAATAGCAGTTTTGTTTGCATCATGTAAGTCTTCAAGTAAGCAGTTATCGTCTGGAAATTATGATGCAGCGATTAAAAAATCAGCTAAAAAAATCAGGAAAAATCCAGGGAAATTTGAAGAGGTAGATATATTTAACGATGCTTATCGTATGGCTTACAATAGGGACATTACAGAAGTTAATCGATTAAAACAAGAAGGGAATCCTGCTAATTGGAGTAAAATATATTATTTGTATGTTAAAATGCAAAAACATCAAGATATTGCTGCTTCTTTGCCCCCTGTTGGCATTAATTACGAAGAAAGAGATTTTTCTGGAGAACTATCTACAGCTAAAAATAATGCTACAGAATATGCTTACGCAAAAGGAGAAGATTATATGGCTAAAAACGATAGGTTTGAAGCTCGTAAAGCTTTTAATAGGTATAAAGAAGCCCACAAATTTAATCCAAATTATAAAGATGTAAAAGAAAAAATTAAAGTAGCACAATTGGCAGGAAAAACGAATGTGTTTTTTAGGATAGAAGACAATGCAAAAGTTACTATGCCACAAGAAATGATGCAAGAAATTCAAAACATTAATGTAAATGATTTAGATAAAAAATGGATGAATTATGATTCATACATTGACACAACTAAGCTGTATCATTATTCAATTATTTTAAACTTAAAGCTGATTGATGTCTCTCCTGAAGGATTAGCAAGCAATTCTATAACAGAAAGCAGAGAGGTTGAGGACGGTTTTGATTATGTGCTGGATGCTAATGGAAATGTTACTAAGGATAGCTTAGGTAACGACATTAAAATTCCGAGATACAAAACGATAACATGTAAGGTTACAAGATTTCATCAAAAGAAAACGGCTCGTATTTCTGGGGTTATAGAATATTATGACAATGTAAGCGATAAACTTCTAAAAAAAGAACCGATTAGCGCTGATGCGTTATTTGAAAACCATTATGCTTTAGCTTATGGAAATTATGATGCATTAAAACCTGAAACTCACAAGGAATTAGACACTCATAAACCAATGCCTTTTCCGAGTGATGATGCAATGATTATTCGATCTGGAGAAATTATTAAAAAAATGACCAAGGATATTATTGTTCAAAACAAGAGCTTTTTGAAATAAGTTAAAATTCAAACTCCAATTGACCTAAAAATATATCCTTATTTTCTTGTTCAAAATTAGCAGTTTGTAAACCAATTAAGCGAATGCCTTTTTCAATATCAGGAATAGCTTCTAGTAATTCTAATCCAACATTTTTTATTTGTTGATTCGTTAATGTTTCGGTGAACGTTTTACTTCTAGTAATTTGTTGAAAATCACCATATTTTATTTTTAGGGTCAATGATTTTCCTGCTCCACCAGCTTTTTCAATTCGTTTAATCAAAATTTCAGCAATATGTTCAATATTGGCAATCATTGCTTCTTTAGTATTAATGTCAAATTCATAAGTACGTTCTGCGCCTAATGATTTTCTTATTCTTGTTGGGTTAACATTTCTATTGTCAATTCCTCGAGCAACATTGTAATAATAATTGCCAGATTTTCCAAACCACCGAGTTAGCGTAGCTATAGAATGTTGTTTTAAGTTTTTACCGTTAAAAATACCTTTTGAATGCATTTTTTTAGCAGTTACTTTCCCAACGCCAAAGAATTTTTCAATGGGTAATTTTTCTATAAAAAGGGGTGCCATTTTTGGAGTAATAACATAAAATCCATCTGGTTTGTTATAATCAGAAGCAATTTTAGCTAGAAACTTGTTGTATGATATTCCAGCGGAAGCTGTAAGGTTTGTTCGAGCTTTTATTTTTTCTTTTATTTCTGTTGCTATATCCATAGCAAATTCAATATTAAATTTATTTTCGGTAACATCTAAATAAGCTTCATCTAAAGATAAAGGTTCCACCAAATTTGTATATTCTTCAAATACTTCTCTAATTTGCTTTGAGGCTTCTTTATAAGCTTCAAAACGAGGTTTTACAAAAATTATGTGAGGACATTTTCTGTATGCAATTGAAGATGGCATGGCGGATTTTACTCCATATTGTCTTGCTTCGTAACTTGCAGCAGCAACAACTCCTCTATGTCTTGAACCTCCACTGCTAATGGCTTTCCTCTTAATTCAGGATTGTCTCGTTGCTCTACAGATGCATAGAAAGCATCCATATCGATGTGAATTATTTTTCTAATAATATTAGACAATGTAGAAAGTAAGTAGCATTATTTTATAATGCTAATTTACTTTTAAAAGTGTTATTAGCGGATTTATTCCGCTATCTGTTTAAGATTGGCAAGATTCCGCAACAAGTGCGGAAATACTCCTAAATTGATTGCGTACTTTTGAATACCATGTTAGGTGTGAATAGCGATCATATTAATTTAATCTCTAAACTTTCTTTATTGAGAGGCATAAATGCTATACGAGTAAAATGGAGTTTTCATTATTCTAAGCTAATGAAGACGCCAGTATTAAATGCTGATCCAATTAGTATTACAATTGAACCCACAACAGCTTGTAATTTGGGTTGTCCAGAATGCCCGAGTGGACTAAAAAAGTTTACTCGTCCGGAGGGAAATTTAAAGCAAGAATTTTACAAAAAGATAATAGATCAAGTATATAAAAAGTCATATTATTTAAATTTCTATTTCCAAGGAGAGCCTTATATTAACCCCCATTTTTTAGAAATGGTAAGTTATGCTAATGATAAAAACATGTACACCGCTACTTCTACCAACGCTCATTTTTTAAATGATGAGAGCGCAAGAAAAACAATAGAAAGTGGTTTAAGTAGATTAACCATTTCTATAGATGGAACAACTCAAGAAACGTACGAAAGCTACCGTAAAAATGGAAGCTTAAATAAAGTAATTGAAGGCACAAAAAATGTAATAAAGTGGAAAAAAGAGTTAAAATCTAAAACGCCTTACATTATTTTTCAGTTTTTGGTAGTAAAACCAAATGAACACCAAATAGAAGACGCTAAAAAATTGGCTAACGAATTAGGGGTAGATGAAATTCGTTTTAAAACGGCACAGTTGTATGATTTTAAACATGGTAATGAGTTAATTCCAAGCATCGATAAATACGCTCGATACAAAAAGCAAGCTGACGGCACTTATCGGTTAAAAAACAAACTATTAAACGAATGTTGGCGCATGTGGAGTTCTTGTGTTATAACTTGGGATGGTAAAGTAGTACCTTGTTGTTTTGATAAAGATGCTGTCCATCAATTGGGAGAATTGCAACAAACCCCTTTAAAAGAAATTTGGACTTCCAAACCTTACCATAATTTTAGAAGTGCTTTATTAACCAACCGACAAGAAATTGACATTTGTCAAAACTGTACCGAAGGAACTAAAGTTTGGGAGTAGAAGCCCCTCTTAATCTCCCCGAAGGGGAGAACGAATACTGTCATTCTCAGCTTGACTGGGAATCTGTTTATTAGCAACATTTTTTAGAAGATTTTGAAATATATTCAGGATGATGTAGTTGCTTTTTTAGTGTTATAGCAAATTTTTTCTCGTACAAGAAGGAATCTATGAATTAGTGCCAGAGGGTGAAGTTGTAAAATATTTTGATGCCTTTAACTCAAAAGAGTTTCTCCAATTTTCATCTTTCTCTATTTCATCAATACAATTTGCCATTCCAATCCTAAAAGATTGGAATATATCTTCTAATTTTAAAGCAATATATTCGTTTTCTTTTTTAGTTTTTTTGATGCTAGATTCTAATTCTAATAAACTTGCATTACCCCATGCATAGCAAATTTTTTTCGCGTTACCATTATTTGAAAGATCAGATTCACTTATAAATCCGTGTAAAACACCACATCGAGCTGCATAAATATCAATTGAATTGCAAGTAAGATTATTCTCTTCGAGCATCCATTTATCTACCCACTTTATAAATACTTTACGACCACTTTTATTTGATTGATTAGCTATATTACTGAAACTATCAATTGCTGAATAAAGAAGTATTAGAGATGTAATTATTTTACGGTCTTTAATTGCTGATTCGATAGATTGTATTATTTCAAAATATGTTCGATGGAATCCATTCATTTAATTCAAATTTAGCAATAATCAAATAACTTCATCACTTCTCACATTATTACTAACTTTGCTTATTAAATTTGATGAAATGAATTTTATAGAAGAAATCCGTTGGAGGGGCATGATACATGACGTAATGCCAGGTACAGAAGAGCAATTTGCTAAAGAGGTTACTTCGGCATATATTGGGTTTGATCCAACAGGAGATTCGCTACACATTGGTAGTTTGGTGCAAATAATGATTTTGGTTCATTTACAAAAAGCAGGGCACAAACCTTTTGCGTTAGTTGGTGGAGCAACAGGTATGGTGGGTGATCCTTCTGGAAAATCTACTGAACGTAATTTGTTGGATGAGGAGACCTTAAATCATAATGTAGCTTGTATAAAAAAACAGCTAGAGCAATTTTTAGATTTCGATTGTGGTGAGAATGCTGCCGAAATGGTAAATAATTACGATTGGTTTAAAGGTATGAATTTTTTAGATTTTATCAGAGATGTGGGGAAACACATTTCTATCAATTACATGTTGGCAAAAGATTCTGTAAAATCTCGGATGGATACAGGAATGTCTTTTACAGAATTTTCTTACCAATTGGTGCAAGGCTATGATTTCTATTGGTTAAATAAAAACAAAAACTGTAAGGTTCAATTAGGTGGTTCAGACCAGTGGGGAAATATTGTTACTGGAACTGAATTGATTAGAAGATTAGGAGGAGGAGAAGCTTTTGCTTGTACCACACCACTAATTAGTAAAGCTGATGGAAGTAAGTTTGGTAAAACAGAAGGTGGAAATGTGTGGTTAGATAAGACCAAAACCTCCCCTTACAAATTTTACCAATATTGGATCAATGCTTCAGATGAAGATGCCGCCAATTACATTCGGATTTTTACATTGAAAGACAAAGAAGAAATAGAAGCATTAGAAGCCGAGCATAAAGAAGCACCTCATTTGAGAATTTTGCAGCGTCAATTAGCAATGGACATTACCATTCGTGTTCATTCTAAGGAAGATTACGAAGCCGCTATAAATGCTTCAGAAATTTTATTTATGAAAGGGGATGAAGCAGTAGAAGGATTAAAAAACATGTCGAAGCAAATTTTTGAAGATGTTTTTGAGGGTGTTCCTCAAGCAGAAATTGCTTTATCAGAAATAGAAGATGGTATAAATATTGTCGATGCTTTAGGAACAAAGACCAATTTTTTAAGTTCTAATGGGGAAGCAAGAAGGGCATTAAAAGAAAATTCGATTAGCGTTAATAAGGCTAAAATAGGAGAAGATAAAGTGTTAACAAAAGATGATTTGATTAATGGCAAATACATTCTATTGCAAAGAGGTAAAAAGAATTACTTTTTGGTAAAAGCTGTTTAATGATTTTATTGAAAAATATAAAAATAAACGTCATTCCGCACTTGATGCGGAATCTCATTCAATTAAGCAGATTGCTTCACTCATTCTTCATTCGCAATGACGTTAACAAAATAACCTTATTTTTATTAGTTGTCATTGGAGTTTCAAGCTCAACATTCGCTCAAAATTCAAATAAAAAAAGAGTATTAGTTATTCCTCCTAGTCGTTTTGAGTTTGTTTCGGAATTTGATTTAGAAGTAATTGCCAAAAAAAACGAAACTACCGTAGCAAAAGTTTTTTTGATTTACGAAAAAACATTGTTGAATTCATTTGAAAATTATCAGGATGAAAATTTTGAGTTTGTTCCAGTAGAGGCTGCAAAGCTTCAACCATTCAAAAAACAGATTAAGTATAAGTATGGAAAATTTAATGGAAAACATTATAATGCTGTTGATTTAAAGGGGTTTAATGAAGTTGATTTCACAAAACTATTAGAAGGACATAATGCCGATTTTATCATTTTTATTACTTGGTATGATATACAAAAAGAAGCTT
Organism: Flavobacteriales bacterium; assembly: GCA_002402165.1. Taxonomy (GTDB): domain Bacteria; phylum Bacteroidota; class Bacteroidia; order Flavobacteriales_E; family Vicingaceae. Next base: position 89,088 of record NVVI01000002.1, on the reverse strand, counting down.
TCTCAAGAAAACACAGTAAACGAGTTCCGTATGCAGGGCATTATTTAGATTATGACATTTATAACCTATTTAAACAACATATTTATGGAGCCGCTAAAATAAAAGCAGAAGCAAATAAACCAAATGATTTAGAAGCTTCTTTTTCATTATTAAGAACAAAAGAACTAGAAAGCGCATACCATAATTTTATTGGGAAGATTGTAGTAGAGCTCAATAAACCGATTGAGCAGTAGGGGGGTTAAATAATCATTTTTTGTAAAACGGACTTTAACACTGCGACTCTTATACTTCAATTGTTATCTTTACACCGAAAATTAAAACGTAGTATGATTTCGGCAATTCGTCTTTTTTTTATGTTGATTTGGACATTATCGTTAATGTTTTTTACTCCATTTTTTATCCCAATTACTTTTAACAGACAATTTCCTTTATTTGTTGCCAGAACACTTTTTTCTAGAGTGTTAATATGGATTGCTGGAGTAAAGTTAAAAACTTATGGTGTTGAGAATGTACCAACAGATCAACCGTTAATTTTTATTGCTAATCATTGTTCGTATATAGATATTGGTGTATTGTGTAGAATTGCTCCTGTTAACCTACACTTTATTGGTAAAAAAGAATTAATGTGGGTTCCGATAATCGGTTGGTATATGGTAGTGGCGGGACATATATTTATAGACAGAAGCAATAGAAAAAAAGCTGTAGAAAGTTTAAAAAAAGCAGCTTTAAAAATTAAAAATGGCAAATGTGTTGCAATGTATCCAGAGGGGACAAGAAGTAAAGCAGGAGAATTAGGAGAATTTAAAAAAGGAGCATTTCATTTAGCGTTAGATGCTGGCGTCTGTATTATTCCTGTACATATAAAAGGGACATATAGTCTTTGGCCAGCAACATCCAATACTATTACGCCAGGAGACGTAACAGTTCGAATAGGGAAACCAATAGATTCTTTACTGTATTCTAGAAAAACCATTAATAGTTTTGTTGCAGAAACAAAAATGGCTATTGAAGATATGAGTACAGCGTAATTTTACAACGGAATATTTCCATGTTTCTTTTTAGGCAAAGTATCTACCTTATTTTTCAACATTTTAAAAGCAGCAATTAATCTTTCTCTTGTTTGAGAAGGTTTAATAACCTCGTCAATATAGCCACGAGCAGCAGCATTGTATGGGTTAGCAAACATTTCTGCATATTCTGCTTCTTTTTCTTTCCATGTTGTTTCAGAATCTTCAGCTTCTTTAATATCTTTTTTAAAGATAATTTCTGCGGCTCCTTTGGCTCCCATTACAGCAATTTCTGCACTTGGCCAAGCATAATTCATATCTGCTCCAATATGTTTAGAGTTCATCACATCATAAGCTCCACCATAAGCTTTACGGGTAATTACAGTTACTCTCGGAACAGTAGCTTCACAAAATGCGTACAATAATTTTGCTCCGTTAGTTATAATTGCATTCCATTCTTGATCTGTGCCAGGCAAAAACCCAGGAACATCTTCAAACACCAAAAGAGGAATATTAAATGCATCACAAAAGCGAACAAAACGAGCTCCTTTTTGTGAAGATTTAATGTCTAAAACACCAGCTAAAAATGCKGGTTGGTTRGCTAYAATTCCWATTGATTTTCCWGCTAAACGRGCAAAACCAACAACWATATTCTCWGCAAAATCTTTRTGRATTTCATAAAAGCTWYCTTCRTCWATKGTTWRWTCAATWACTTCTTTAATRTCRTAWGGTTGRTTWGGATTWTCTGGRATAAYAGTGTTTAATTTTTCTCTATTTTCATCACCCATTTCATAAGGAACAGAGGGAGCATCTTCTTCGCAATTTTGAGGCATGTAAGAAAGCATATCTTTTATTCCATTAATACAATCTATTTCATTTGCATAGGTTAAATGCGTAACTCCCGATTTGGTAGAATGTGCAGAAGCTCCACCTAAATCCTCAGCACTTACTTCCTCATGAGTAACTGTTTTTACCACGTTTGGGCCAGTAACAAACATATAAGAAGTGTTTTCTACCATCATAATAAAATCAGTAAGTGCTGGAGAATAAACAGCACCACCAGCACAAGGCCCCATTATAGCAGAAAGTTGTGGCACAACACCACTTGCTAAAGTATTTTTGTAAAAAATATCGGCATAACCACCTAAACTTACAACACCTTCTTGAATACGAGCTCCACCAGAATCATTTAACCCAATAACAGGAGCACCATTTTTCATGGCCATGTCCATTATTTTACAAATTTTTTCAGCATGAGCTTCCGCTAAAGAACCTCCTAAAACAGTAAAATCTTGAGAGAAAACATAAACTAACCGACCATTAATATTTCCATAACCAGTGACAACGCCATCACTTAAAAATTTAGTTTTTTCTAAGCCAAAATTGGTTGAACGGTGGGTAACCAACATCCCCATTTCCTGAAAAGTACCCTCATCTATTAAAAAGTGAATTCTTTCTCTTGCAGTAAGTTTTCCTTTGTTATGTTGAATTTCGATTCTTTTTTCTCCACCACCTAATTTGGCTTCTTTTATTTTTGCATCAAGTTGTTTAAATTTATCTTTCATAAGTGTAATTCTAATAGCTAGTAAAAATAAAAAAAATACGCTCTATTATCGTATTTGAAATTGTAAATTCGCAATGCACTATGATTACAAGGCTTGTCAAATATATATTGGGACTTATTATTCTAGTTAGTTCAAGTGTTTTTGCTCAAAATGAATTAGGAAATCCGTACATAAAAAATTATGCCCCTAAAGAGTATAATTCATCTGCCACTATTTGGGACATTACTCAGGGTAACAATGGGCTGATGTATTTTGGAGTTTCAGCAGGAGTGTTACAATATGATGGTTCAACGTGGCAAACCATACCGATAGATAATGCAACTACAGCACGAGCATTAGATATTGATGACAATGGAGTTGTTTATGTTGGAGCAAAAGGAGAGTTTGGATACTTAGGGAAGGATTCATTAAATCGTCCGGTTTATCGATCTATAAGTAAAAATTTGGATGAAAAGGACAAAGATTTTGCTGATGTTTGGAATGTTTATGCCACAAAAGAAGGTGTTTTTTTTCTTACGTTTAAAAAAGTATTTAGGTGGTATGATAATCAAGTTTTTGTTTATGAGTATGATGATATAACTGCTCACTTGGGATTTTATGTTAATGACCATCTATATTTAGTATTACTTAACAAAGGATTACACGTTTTTAACAAAGACAAGTTTGTCCCTGTTACTGGGGGAATGCATTATAAAGGGAAAACTATTTTTTCCATACTACCTTATGACGCTAATCACATTATTGTGGCTACTAGAAATGATGGACTAGAAATACATAATATTAAAACAGGAGAAATTCTTCCATTTAATAACGATGTGAACGAGCAGATTAAAGATAATAAAGTTTATCATGGAACAATTTCTGAAAATGGCGAATTTGTAATAGCAACTTTAAAAAAAGGAATTTATGYGATTGATAGAAAAGGAAGATTAGTAATGCACATTAATCAACAAAATGGATTGCAAAACAATAATGTAAAGTACGTATTTAAAGATAATTATGGTGGACTATGGGCTGGAACAGCGGTAGGTATTTCGTATATTGATTTAAATCTTCCATTAACTTATTTTAGCATAGAAAATGGTGTTGTTGGTTATACTAGGGATATTATAAGGCATAATGGACAACTTTATATAGCAACTGGTAACGGCATCTATTTTTTAGATAAAAAGGAATTAAATCTTCAAAAGAAATTTAAACCATTTGCAAACTCAGATGATCAATTTTGGGATTTTCTGATTATTAAAAATCACTTATTAGTTGCAGGAAGTAATGGTTTTTATGAAATAAAAAACAACAGTATTAAGAGGATTGGCAATTTTGGTTCTAATGCTGTTTTCTCATTGCTACAATCGGATATTCATGAGAACAGAATATATTTGGCGTTAAAAAATGGAATAGCTTTTGCTGAAATTAATGAAGATGATGAGGTAGAAGTAATTCATCAATTTGAAGGATATAATACCGAAAGCCATCAGTTGGGAGAAGATAAGTATGGGAATCTATGGGTAACAACAGCATTTGATTTTACAATTAAAATAGATAAATCTTCCTTTTTAAAGGAAAAAGGATATCAAATATCTTTTACGAAGATAGAGTATGGCGAAAAACTGTCTGATGAAGAAATAATTAAAATTGACGGAAATCTTTATTTTACTTCTGAAAAAGGGTTGCTGTCAGTTTCCAAAAATGATAAATTAGAGCTTGATAAAGCTATGCAATTTGAAGGGTTGCCAAAGGGTTTTGTTATAAGGAGAATGCAAAAAGATCAACAAGGAAATTTATGGATTCATTATCACCATGAAAAAACATCTGGGCAACTATTGGCATTAAAAACGGTAAAAAATGCTTATAAAATAAAAGAAGATCCCTTTGCAAGAATTGGCGAAAAAATTAGTCATTCTAATTCCCCCTATGTTGAGAAATATGGAATTGTTTGGTATGCCGGGGGTGAAGGTATTGTTAGGTATGATTATAATAAGGATAAAAATGAAAGAAAAAATTATAAGGTTAACATCAGGAAAGTTACGCTCCGCTCAGATTCAATAATCACTTATGGTAGTAATAAAAAGTTAAATCAAGATAGATTTATTTTTTCATTCAAGGATAATGCAACATCATTTACTTTTTCTGCAGCAAGTTATGGTAATGAAAAAGAAAATAAGTACCAATATTTATTAGAGGGATATGATGAAAATTGGTCTGACTGGACTTACTTAAGTACTAAAGAATACAATTATTTACCTGAAGATAAATATATTTTTAGAGTTCGAGCTAAAAATATTTACAATCAAATTAGTAAAGAAGACCAGTTTTCATTTGTTGTTCTTCCGCCATGGTATAGGAAAACTTGGGCCTATTTTATCTATGGTTTAGCTTTTATTCTATTAGTTTATTTAATTACAAAACTGGCAACATTCCGTTTACTCCAATCAAAAAAACATCTAGAAGAAATTGTTGAGTTAAGAACAAAAGACATTACCATTGAAAAAGAAAAAGTAGAAAGTCAAAAACTCGAACTTGAAGATATACATAAAGAATTATCTGAAAGGAATAAAGACGTTATGGATAGTATTAAATATGCTCAACATATACAATCCTCAATTTTACCTCCATTAGAACTATTTGATGCTGAGTTTGAAGAGGGATTTATTTTTTATAAACCCCGAGACATTGTTAGTGGGGATTTTTATTGGTATGAAAAAGTTGGAAACTTTTTTATTATGGCTTGTGCTGACTGTACTGGACATGGGGTTCCTGGTGCTTTTATGAGTATGATAGGAGCAACTTTGTTAAACAAAGTAGTTGGAAGTGCTGAAATTGAAAGCTGTCAACAAGCGCTAGCAGACTTAGATAAAGACCTTAAAAAATCGTTAAGACAAGATAATGATGGAGAAAATGTATCAATGGATGGAATGGACATTGCTTTAATTGCAGTTAATTTAAAGGATAATATATGTCACTATTCAGGAGCTTATAGACCATTGTATATTATTAGAGAGAATGAATTAACCGTTTACAATAGTAACAGAATCTCTGTTGGAGGTGGTTTTGGAAAAGACAAGACATTTAAGGGAGAAATTATTAAGTTAAAAAGCGGAGATCAATTGTACATGTTTACAGATGGATACACAGATCAGTTTGGAGGAGAAAAAAATAAAAAATTTAAAAGAGATCGATTAAAAAAATTATTACTTAAAAACTGTAAAGAAGTAATGAATACCCAACATCAAAAAATTGAAGAAGCTTTTAATGTATGGAAAGGAGGTAATGAGCAAATTGATGATGTTCTGTTAGTTGGAATTCAAATTCCTTAGTTATAATTTTATTGACGTGCATTATAGTTCTTAGAACAAATATGAAGATATAATTGGCAAAAATCACAATATATACAGATGGTTCAGCAAAAGGAAACCCCGGAAATGGAGGCTATGGTGTTGTAATGATGAGCGGGAAGCACAGAAAAGAGCTTTCGGAAGGATTTAGGTTAACCACTAATAATCGTATGGAATTATTAAGCGTGATAGTTGCACTTGAATCGATTAAAAATGCTCTTTCAGATGTTGAGGTTTTTTCTGACTCCAAATATGTAGTTGATTCAGTTGAAAAAGGATGGGTTTTTGGATGGCAGAAAAAAGGGTTTAAAGGAAAAAAAAACATTGATTTGTGGAAACGTTTTTTGCTTATTTACCCTAAGCATAATGTAAAATTTCATTGGGTAAAAGGGCATGCTGGGAATTTGTTTAATGAACGTTGTGATCAGTTAGCTGTTGAGGCTGCAGAAACACTTGATCTACTAATTGATGAAGGCTATGAGCAAATAGGAAAAACTAATTTGTTTGATTCTTAAATTGATACAACCCTTTTGGTACATTTGTCGTCTTTCAAATTATTATGCCAAATTATCCCAGTTCAATAAAATCTAAATTACCCAAAGTAGGTACTACTATTTTCACTGTAATGAGTCAATTGGCTCATGAAAACAAAGCTATAAACCTTTCTCAAGGGTTTCCTGATTTTGACAGTTCTGCAGAGCTTATAGGATTGGTTAATGGTGCTATGAAAAAAGGCTTAAACCAATATGCTCCAATGGCAGGAGTTATGACTTTAAGAGAGCAAATTGCTAAAAAAACGCTAAGTTTATACGGTACTGAATATCATCCTGAATCAGAAATCACCATAACATCAGGGGCAACTCAGGCTATTTATACAGCAATTGCATCAGTAATTAGAGAGGGAGATGAAGTGATTATTTTTACTCCTGCATATGATTGCTATGAACCTGCAATTGAATTAAATGGAGGGAAAACTTTATTTGTTCAAATGTTTGCTCCAACTTATAAAATTGATTGGGAACAGGTTAAAAAATTGATTACCCAGCGGACCAAAATGATTATAATTAACACTCCCCATAATCCTACAGGTACAGTTTTAGAGGAGGAAGATATGTTGGCATTAGAGAAAATTATTTCTGATACTGACATAGTTTTACTAAGTGATGAGGTATATGAGCACATTATTTTTGATGGCAAACAACACCAAAGTGTTTCTAAATTCCCTGGACTGGCAGAACGATCTTTTATAATATCTTCTTTTGGAAAAACCTTTCATAATACTGGTTGGAAAATGGGGTATTGTTTAGCTCCAAAAAACTTAATGGTGGAGTTTAGGAAAGCACATCAGTTTATTGTTTTTTCTGCTAACACTCCTGTTCAGCATGGGTTAGCTGAATATTTAAAAAATGAAAAAAACTATTTAGGATTGAATGACTTTTATCAGAAAAAAAGAGATTTATTCAATTCATTAGTAAAAGATTCTAGGTTTGAGATTTTACCTTCTTCAGGCACTTATTTTCAATTATTAAGTTACAAAAACATAACAGATATGTCAGATACTGATTATGCCATTGAGCTAACTAAAAAGCATAAAATAGCATCTATTCCAATTTCTGTTTTTTACCATCAAAAAGTAGATCAAAACATATTGCGATTTTGCATGGCTAAAAAAGAAGAAACGCTTCAGCAAGCTGCTGAAATTTTAAACAAAGTTTAAAAAAGAGCAAATAATAAAACATCATTAAAATTCTTCTTTGAATATTTATTAACTTCATCATCTTAATTATTGAAAATGAAGAGCTTATTTTTAGTTTTTAATTTGATTTTTTTTCCCCTTCTATCAAAGGGAACTATTGTTGCCGCAATTATTTTAGACAATGATTCTACCAAAAGTGATGTATATTACTTTGTTTCCAACCGATTTAATACTGATGGGAAGTACACTAGGTATAAAGCTAGAACAAATCAAAGTGGAATTTCTTCATGCTTGGTAAAAGGAAATTTCGAGGTAGAAGGGTTTTCAAATATGCGTAAAGCAGAAATTGCGGTTTACAATATTTCTAATGATGAGTTGGTTGGAATATATAATACCAATTCCATAACGGGGAATTACCTTGTTATTTTAGCTCCAAATGTTAAATATGAGTTTGTGATTAATGCATATGGTTACGCTCCAGTTAAAAGGATTGTTGAAGTGCCAAGTTTTGCTAGCACCAATGTTTTAGAAGATATCTCTACTCAAAAAATATTGCTAAAAAAGAACGGGGATAAAATGAGTTTTAGTCTAAACACATGGATTGTAGAAGAAAAAGAACCAACATTATTTTTATTAACTGTTTATAATGAGGAGCAAGAAGAAACACATCGTGTGGAGCTATATCAAGCTACTGAGGGTGAGTTTGGTGAAACTATGGGGAAAGATAGAAGAAGACTTAAAGAGACCGATTTTGGAAATATTGATGAGTTAATAAAATCTCAAGCCGAAGCTGAAAACAAAAAGCCTGAATTGGCTGAAAAGGCTTTCCTAAAAAAAGAATATCAAATAGCCATTAAAATATATTCTCAATTATTACGGTTAGATGAAGATGATCCAATATATAATTATAGAAAAGGGGTTGCATTATTTTATACTAATCAAAATAAACTAAAAGGGTTATCTTATTTAAAAAAAGCGGCAACATCTTCTAAAACACCTTATAGCGTATATTATTTAATGGGTAGGTCATACCATTTGTGGTCAGATTTTGCAAATGCACAAGTAGCCTATGAAGTTTTTAAAACAAAAGCAACAACCAAAGAGCTGAAAAATTTAAATATTACGCGATTAATTGAAAATTGCATCAATGGAAAAATAATAATGGGAGAGCAACTGGATATGCGCATTGTAAACAAAACAGCAATAGATGTAAATAAACTTCCTAAGGGTTATCCCCCTGCTTTAATAGATGAAAAGTTATTGAAAAAAACATCCTTTTTTATCTCACCAGTTGATGCTAAAAAGAAAGAAAAAATGTTGATGTTTAAGACAGAGCAAAACGAAATGATACAAACTAGTTATGGGCTTGACGATAAAAATAAAAAAGATTTGTTTGTTAATTTGTTTATGGGAGGTAACAATTGGGGGATTCCAAAATCATTGGGAGATAATATAAATACAACTTATGATGAAGAATATGCTTACGTTTCCTTAAATGGGAGAACCATGTACTTTTCATCTAAAGGACATAATAGTATTGGAGGGTATGATATTTTTATTTCTACAAGAAAATCGTCAACGTCACCATGGGGTAAGCCAAAAAACATTGGTTACCCGATTAACTCACCTTATGATGACATTCTGTTTATGCCCGATTTAACAGGAGAAATGGCTTATTTTTCATCCAATAGAAGAAGCCCAACTGAAGGCTATAATTTTTACGAAATTAAAATGCCAAAACCTCCTTTACCACTTACGATAATTAAGGGTCATTTTATGACTAATGATTCGATTCCAAACTTCATGGCTTCTATTGCAGTTTACAACACAAATAACCAAGAAATTGTAGGTATATATAATACTAATGGTAATAATGGTAATTTTTTAATGGCATTAATGCCAGGTATTAAATATGAGTTTGTTATAGAATGTGAGGGGTTTAAAGAACATACAGCATATATAACCGTTCCTAAACAGACAGAGTTATTTGCTTTGCGTCAAAATATTCGTTTGAAAAAGGAGGCTGCTTTCGAAATTTTAAAAATAGATAATTTTTTTACCATGCAAGAAGCTGAGAATGCTCCTGAATATAAATTAACTAAACAAGATTTCGCTGTTCAAAAAAAGCCTAAAACAGAGAAAAAATTATTTCAGGCTACCCTTATAGGAAGAAGCAGGAAACCAAACACCGAACAACAACAAATTTTAGCAAGTGCTGAACAGTTTTTTGTAAACAAACAGTATATTAAAGCGGCAAAACAATTTGAAAAAGTTGCTTCTCAGATTGATTTGAATAGTAAACAAAGTTATTATTATGGAAAAGCTTTATTTAATGTATCGAGAGACTATGAAAAAATATTAGTGCATTTAGAAAATGCGGGGATAGACATTAATACGCCTTACGAAGTGTTTTATATGCTAGGAAAAACAAATCATTATGCCTACCGATTTCAACGGGCAGTAAAAGCTTATGAAAAGTATCAACAAGTTGCAACTGACAAAGAAATAGCAAATAAAGACATTGCTAATGAAATTAATTTAGCAAAGTATGGTAAAAAACTAGTGAACGAACCAAAACCAATTGAGGTGATTTCGAAAAAAGAATTTAAGAAAGAAAATTTGTATGCAATCTATAGCTCTATCGATTTACAATCTAAATTTCTATTAACACCAGATGATATGGTTACTGCAAAAGACAGGAAGGAGAATTTTAAGCCTACCATGTATTTAAATGCAGCGAAAACATTGATTTATTATTCGAGTTATGGTGTTGATGGAGTTAATGGTAAAGATATTTTCTTAATGCGAAAATTACCTAACAACACTTGGACTGATCCTATTAATTTAGGAAACCTCATAAACACATCAGGAGATGAAGACTTTCCTTACATAACAGCTGATGGAAAGACATTTTACTTTTGCTCCACAAAACATGGCAGTATGGGAGGGTATGATATTTATAAATCGATCTGGAATGACAGAAAAAATAAATGGAATGCTCCAGTAAATATGGGAGCACCAATTAACTCTCCTTTTGACGATCTATTTTTTGTAGAATAGTGGATTTGAAAGTAACCATCATACAATCAGAATTACATTGGGAAAATGTAGATGAAAACTTAGCCATGTTTTCGGAGAAGATTAATGCTATTTCAACACCAACTGATGTAATCGTATTACCAGAAATGTTTAATACTGGATTTTCTATGGAATCTGAAAAATTAGCTGAAAGCATGGATGGGAAGACTGTTAAATGGATGTTAACACAAGCTAAAAAAACGAATGCGGCTGTTACAGGAAGTTTAATTATTAAAGTTGTACCCTTCGACTCCGCTCAGGGAACAACTTTATATTATAACCGCCTAATTTGGGTTCAACCAGATGGTAAGTTACAAACTTATGATAAACGACATTTGTTCAGAATGGCCAACGAACACGAAAGCTTTAGTGCAGGAACCGAAAGGCTTATAGTAAATTACAAAGGCTGGAGAATTTGTCCTATGATATGTTATGATTTAAGGTTTCCTGTTTGGACTAGAAATAAACAGTTGTCAGTTGATAGTTGTCAGTTGTCAGAAAACAAACAACAAACAACAAACAACAAACAACAAAATTCAAATGTTTACGACATTTTAATTTATATGGCTAACTGGCCAGAGGCTCRWRWWATRCNYTGGAGWWMMTTRTTARMRGCMAGRGCSATAGAAAATCAATGTTATGTAGTTGGCGTAAACCGAACTGGAGAAGATGGAAACGAATTTTCATATACTGGTAATTCGGCAATTATTAATTTTATGGGAGAAATGATTACTGCTACTAAAGAAAAGATTTCCTCTACAGAAACATCCAGCTTATCGTTAACAGAGTTAAACGCTTGGCGAGACAAGTTCCCACTAAGTTTAGATGGAGATGAGTTTGAGATAAACTGAAAACTATGAATTTTCGGAATAAGTTCCCTAAAAAACTATGAATTTTCGGAATAAGTTCCGTAAAAAACTATGAATTTTCGGAATTAATTTTAAATTAAAGGCCTTTTTAGCAATATTTTCACTACTTTAGCACTATGATTACTCGTTTATTAAGTAAAAATATAAAGGAAAAGCTTTTTAAAGGCAAAACAATTGTTCTAATTGGTCCTCGACAAGTAGGAAAAACTACCCTATTGCAAAATTTTATTAAAGATTATGAAGATGTATTATGGTTAAATGCAGATGAAAAAGACGTTAGGGCAATTTTTGATAATCCTAGTGCTACTGGTTTTAAAAAAGAATTTGGGAGTGCTAAAATCTTGGTAATAGATGAAGCCCAACGAATAAAAGATATTGGAGTAAAACTCAAATTAATAACCGACCAAATAAAAGACATTCAACTTATTGTTACAGGTTCATCTGCATTTGAATTGGCAAACGAAGTAAAAGAACCACTAACAGGTAGAAAATGGGAGTATAAGATGTACCCGATTTCTTTTGAAGAAATGGTTAATCATCATGGTTTATTGGAAGAAAAACGCTTGTTAAAACACCGATTAGTTTATGGCTATTATCCTGATATTGTTACCGCAGAAGGTGATGAAAAAGAAATTTTAAAACAACTATCCGATAGTTATTTATACAAGGATTTGTTGACATGGAATAAAATTCAGAAAAGTGATAAAATCATAAAATTGTTGCAAGCATTGGCTTTTCAGGTAGGAAATCAAGTTTCTTATAATGAGTTGGGGCAAACCACAGGGTTAGACAGCAAAACTGTTGAAACCTATATTCAATTGTTAGAACAAGCTTTTATTGTTTTTCGTTTAGGTACATTTAATCGGAATTTAAGAACCGAATTAAAGAAAACTAGAAAAATTTATTTTTATGACAATGGAATAAGAAACGCATTAATAGCCAATTTTCAGCAAGTAGAATTAAGGCAAGATATGGGAGCATTGTGGGAAAACTTTATGATTGCAGAGCGAATGAAATTTAATGATTACCATAGTAAATGGGTAAACCGTTTTTTTTGGAGAACCCAAGCACAACAAGAGGTAGATTATATTGAAGAAACCGATGGGCAGCTTTTTGCTTATGAGTTTAAATGGAATGTAAAAGGGAAAGGAAAGATAACCAAAGCATTTACCAATGCCTACCCTAATGCCATTACTCAAATTATTACTCCTGCTAATTTTGAGGAGTTTTTGCTTAAAAAAGGAATGCAAGAAATTAATACTCATATTAAAAATTATTGTTTTAATTATATTAAGGAGTTCAGTGAGAATAATGATTCATTTAAGTATGGGCTTTCAGTATTTTCTAATGAACACGTAGAATCAAGAGAATTAAAAGATAACCACTCTTATGTTAATGTTTCTATTGGGGAAAAAGGAGTAAATCCTAACTCGTCTAAATATGTAGCATTAGCTTCCTTAACATTTAAGGGGAAGCGTATAAATAATAAATATTATATCAGTCAACAGCTTAATCCTATGCTGAAAAAAGAAAATAAAATATTAGGAGAATTTGAAATGACTAGTCTAACGGACACTAAAGTAAAAGAATTTTTAATAGATTTTTTAGAGCCTTTTAAGAATTAGAACCTTATTTTTTAAACAAGTCTTCAATTTTTATACCTAAAGCGGAAACAATTTTCAACATTGTGCTTACTTTCATTTCCTGTTTTCCTTTAATATACTTTCTTAGGTTTTCAACATCAAGTTCAGCATCGTAAGCAACCTCCCTTTGTTTTAATCCTTTATTTTTTATTATTTCTTGAATTCGTACCCCAAGAGTGATAATTTCTTGTGGCATTTCTGATTTTCGAACTCTTTTTTCCATGATTGAAATTTACAATCAACTGATTGATTTTAGGTAATCGTTAATAACCGATTGTTTTCAACTGTTATTTTTATTATATTTGTAAGAGATGAATAAGAAAAATTTAATATGAGTGTTATGAAAAACGTACTAATAATTTCAATTTTCTTTTTGTTTTCAGAATTAGTGATAGCACAAAGCCTTGAAACATGTGGTGCAATGTATCTTATTGAGAAGGCACTAAAAAAAAATACAAAAGCTGATTCAATCATGAAAGCTGATGAAAAAATCATTGATAATTGGATTAAAGCTAATAAACCTTTTCATAATTATGAAAACACTAAATATCCTTTAATTGAAGGTTTTATACCAACTAGTAACCCTAAAGATGATAAGGTAAATTTTGCTTTAGCTAAAAAGGCTTTGTACGAAAAGAATCCCAATAAATATTTAAAAATGACAAGAGTAGTTGATGGAATTAGTAAGAAATCGGAAGAGGAAAAACGTAATAAAAAATAAATCAGATGAAAATAGCTTCACGATTATTTTTCACAATATTGATTTGCGGGATTATAACTTGTCAAAAAAGTATTGCACAATGCTCTTATGATAATTCATTATATTTAACATGGGCTGCACCAACTATTGTTGGAGATTCTGTTTCTTCTGCTTGTACATACGCTGGAGAATTTAATCGAATAACTGGAATGGTTGCTGGCAATACATATCAAATTTATACTTGCACTAATACTGCGTTTGATACTCAATTATCTATATATACAGCTGGGGGAGGTTTAGCAGAAGGCTTTAATGATGACTTTTGTGGGGTACAATCTTTAATCTTTTTTACACCAATCGTTAGTGGTAATTATGATATATTAATTGATGAATACAATTGCCTTCATAACAGCATTTGTATGGATTTAATTGTAAAATTAATTATCACACCAAGACCTGTAATAACTATTCCAACAGTAGTTCATGTAGTTTACAACACACCCGCTGAAAATATTTCCAATGCCCAAATTCAATCTCAAATTGATGTTCTTAATTTAGATTTCAGAAGGTATAATACGGATATTTATAATGCACCTGCTGTTTTTAGGGGTGCGTCTTACGACCCTTTAATTGAATTTTGTTTGGCACAGAGAGACCCTGATGGGTTTTCAACAAATGGAATTACCAGAACCTCTACTACTAACACCGGGTTTTCAGGGTTGAGTGATAGTTTATATTTAGACGCATTGGGAGGGAAAAATGAATGGGATAGAACTCAGTACTTAAATATTTGGGTGTCTAATTTAAACGGTGGACTTCTTGGTCTTGGGTTTCCAAGTTCAAATTTATTATCTCCTAATTACCAAGGATTAGGTGTAGCTCTAGATTATACAGCAACAGGGACATTAGGAACGGCAACATTACCCACTAATTTAGGGCGTATTGGCACTCATGAAGTTGGTCACTGGTTAGGTTTATGGCATTTGTGGTATCAGACTGGTAACATTGGGATTTGTGAATCAGATTCAGTCTTTGACACTCCTTGGCAAGACGAACCTACTTTTGGTTGCCCCACATTTCCTTTAGGCGATGGTTGTTCTTCAATTTATCCAGGGATTATGTTTAATAATCACATGGACTATACTGATGATGCTTGTAAAAATATGTTTACAATTGGGCAGTCTGCAAGAATGGAAGCTTCTTTATTTAATCAATATGTAAGTTTACAAACCTCACAAGGGTGTACACCTTGCCCTACCATAAATGCATCTTTTTCAAGTTCTGCTATATCAATATGTCAGGGACAAACGGTTAATTTTACTAATACCACTACAGGAGCTATCACATACCAATGGTGGGATGGGGCTACTCTGTTTAGTACTGGTATAAATGCTTCAAGAGTCTTTAATACAGTAGGAACTTTTACTATTGGTTTAGTTGCTACAAATGATTGCATTGATACAGCAAGTATTACTATAACAGTTAATCCTATTCCTACAGCAAATGCGGGTATAGATGTAAGTATTTGTTCTGGAAATAACACAACACTAAATGCAAGTGGTGGTGGAAATTACAGTTGGAGTCCAACGACTGCATTGAGTAATCCAAATATTTCGAATCCAGTTGCAAATCCAACCTCAACAATAACATATACTGTTACAGTAACTGATGGAAATGGTTGTGTAAATTCTGATGGTGTTACAATTACAGTCAATCAAACACCAACGAGTGCTAATGTAACAGGTAGTGTAGCTCCTTGTGAAAGCACTTCTCAAATATATACCGCTACATCAACTGGAGCAATGTCATACATTTGGAGTCTACCATCAGGTTGGACAGGTTCAAGTACAACAAATACAATTAATGTTACAGTAGGAAATGGTTCTGGTAGTGTTTGTGCCACACCTGTGAATAGCTGTGGTAATGGAACACAGGGTTGCCAATCTGCAACTGTTTCTCTTCTTCCAACAGCAGCTTCGGTAAGTGGCAATCCAACTCCAAATCAAGGTGCTTCTGAAACATATACAGCAACATCAACAGGAGCAACATCATACATTTGGAGTTTGCCAGCAGGATGGATAGGTTCAAGTACAACAAACACAATTAATGTTACCGTTGGTAGTATATCAGGTAATGTATGTGCTACACCTGTAAATAGCTGTGGTAATGGAACACAAGCTTGTCAAACAATTTCAATTATTACTGGAATAGATGAAGTAGAAAATAACTTTGGCATTTTGATTTATCCTAATCCAAATACTGGGCAATTTATTATTGAAAAACCAAGTGATTTGAATAAAGAAGTGAAAGTGAAGTTATTGGATGCAACATCTAAACTTATTATGGATAAAATAATTCCTATTGGCAAGCAAAAAATAGAAATGAACATTACCCAATATAGTAGCGGCATTTATTATTTACAATTAATTATAGATGATGAAGTGTTTGTAAAGCAGATTCTCAAAGATTAACTATTCATTAACCGTCCAACTAATATCGTTATCCCAATTTGCACGAATTTTAATTTCTTTCTCGTAATAAATTACTTTTTCTGGTTGTAAGTTTTCTAAATAATTTCCTGTGTTCCATTTTTTATCATTGTTGCTATCGATGATTAATTTTAATTCATAGTTCCCTGGCAGTAGATATTTGTATTGAGTTTTAACCGCCTCTTTTAAATGACTCTCTCTAATTAGCTTGTCATTTTTAAATAACTGAACAATATAGTTTTTGGAGAAATTAGTGTTAATACTTAAGTTAATAATTCCATAATCTGATTCGCTTTTGGTTTTAAAATCAATTTTTACAGTATCGTTCTTTAAACCATAAATATCTTCAAAAGTACCTGGAGGAATAAATAATTGGTAGTTAGTATTTTCTTTAAAAGAGTAATCAAGTTTAAACTTTCTTCCAACGGAATCAATTTTACTTGGTTTATAATCAACACTATTGCTATCCTCTAAAAGTTCCATTTTTGAGAAATCAAAATTAGAGATTGGTCTTTTGGTTGTTATAAAAACGGGTTGGTTTAAATTGAATTGAGAAGTAATATTGGAATAAATTGGGAGAGAGGAATCTTTATTGCTGTGCATTAAATCAATTTCAATAGTATCTATTATTTCTTCTGCATCTGCTATAATAAGGTTAATTGTTTCATTACTTCCAAATGTGTTCAGCCATAAAGAGATACTGTCACCTGTCTCGTTTTTTTCTACTAAATACCAAGGTTCTTTTAAAATGAAATTTGGAGGAGTATAACTAAAATTTTCTGTTGGTAAGTTGAGTATAACATCTATTTTTCCAAATTGTTTATATTCTGCTTTGATCACGTATTGTAAACCACTTTCTTCTTCAAATAAATAAACCATATTATCTGAGCTAGAAGAATCTAACTGGACAACTTCATTTTTAAAAGCAATTTCTTCATTGGGTAAGTCAAATAAATAATTGCCGTTAATATCATTAATTGCAAAAAACTTGTAGTCGCCATGTGCAATATTAGTAATGGAAAAATTACCTTCTTTATCTGTTAAGGCAACATATCTTGGTAGCTCTTTATAAGGAATTGAATCTTCGAATTGATCATACAGTAAAACATAAATATTTTCTTTTTGAGAAAGATTAAAAGAGCTTACAACTGTCCCAGAGTATGAGAGAGAATCAATAAACGTTCCTGTAGAAAAAACATATTTGTAATTAGGGAAAACATTGTTTTCGGTAATGTCAGTTATCGAATTACCAAAATTCAAACTGTAAGTAGTGTTTTCAACTAGATTTCCACCTAACTTAATAACTAACTTTTTTCCTCTGACTAAAATTTCTGGAGGGGTTTCCATTAATGGAGAAACTATTAATTGATTTGATACATTAGTGAGATTTATAAACTCGTCAAACTCAATGGTAATGGTTTTTTCAGTAAAAAGAGTGGAACCATTTTTTGGAGTACTTTTAACTTCTATAGGTGCCTCAACATCTCTCTCTCCTCCAGTTATTGGAACTATTTGAGCGCAAGAGAATAAGATTAATGCAGTTAAAAAAAATATTATGAGTTGTTTAAAATTCAAAGAAGGGGTTCTATAATTTGGACTATTTTAGACAAGTATATTTTATCTATTTCATCAAAATTGTTGAGCTTATCACTATCAATATCTAGTATTAACGCAACTTCACCATCTTTATTAAGAATAGGCAATACAATTTCAGATTTAGATGACGCATTACATATAATATGGTCTGGAAATTTACCTACATCTGGAACAATAATAATTTCTTTTTTGTGCCATGCCGTCCCGCTTACACCTCTTCCTAATTGTATTCTTGTGCAAGCTATTGGCCCTTGAAATGGCCCTAATACTAATTCTTTACCCTTTACAAAATAAACCCCAACCCAAAGCCAATCAAAGCCATATTTAAGTGCCGACATTATATTCGCTAAGCTGGCAATTAAATCATTTTCCCCTTGTATTAGGGCAAAAATTTGCGGATAAAGTTCCTTGTATTTTTCCTCTTTAGAAAGGTTATTTGTTATGATAAGCTCTTCTGCCATAATGCAAATATAACCATCCAATTTGAATGCGACTATTTGATTTTGGCTTATTTAAGCAGTGAAACGTGTCCAATAAATTTGTGATTAATCCCTTGCCAATCTTTTATTCTAATCTTATAAACATAAACACCTTCCATAGAGATTTCACTGCCACCTTTGGCAGATCCATCCCATCCTTTTTCTAAGTTCGAAGTTTCATATATAAGTTCTCCCCATCTATTAAATATTAACATGCTGAATTCATCAATAGCTTCCCCTACAGCTGTGAAAATATCATTTCGCCCATTTCCATCAGGAGTAAATGCATTGGGTATATAGAAATTAAAATGGGGGTCAATTAACAATTCTGCTATCACTGTATCCTTGCATCCATAAATATTACTAGCAATTAAAGTGATTATATAAGTGCCCTCTTTTATGTAATCATGAATTGGGTTAATTTCAGTTGAAATGGCACCATCTCCAAATGTCCAGTTGTAAAAATCGGAATCTACAGAATAGTTATCGAAAGAAATTTTCGGGTTTAGTATGGTGGTTTCTTTTGGATCAAAATTAAACTGAGCAATTGGTTTTGGATAAACAGTAACATTCATGTTGGTTGCATTAGAATTTATACATCCTTCAGGAGATGTCAAAGTTAAAATCACATTGTATATCCCGGTTTGTGTGTACACTTTTGATGGGTTTTCTTGATTGGAATTAGTTCCGTCTCCAAATTCCCAAAAGTAAGTTGTTCCCGTAGGGTTTGAAGCACTATTACTTAAATTCAACACAAGCTCACCACAAGCTATTCCTGTTTGAGGTTGTAGAGAGACATTTGGTAATGGGTTTACATTAACTATAACGGATTCATTTATTGAGTTTCCACAAACATCAGTAATGGTTACGATGTAAACTGTATTTAATAAAGGAGCAACTACAAAAGGTCCTTGGCCTTGTCCTAATCCATTATTCCAATTRAACGAATAAGGACCTATTCCACCACTAATATTTGCACTAATTAGGTAAGGTGATCCTTCGCATAAAGTAGTGTCAGGAACTGTAGTTAAATTAACTAAATTGATGTCGTTAACTAAAACAATTACATTTTCTACAGGCCCAGTACACCCATTTACATCTATTGCGAAAACTGAATAGGTTGTCGTTGAAGAAGGTAAAACCGTTTGAGTTGCTCCAGTATTTCCATTATTCCATTGATAAGTATAGTTTCCTGTTCCCCCATAAGTTGTAGCTATTAGAGTTGAAGTTTGACCAGGACAAATTGTATCACCTCCTTGTAAAATCGTTACGATAGCAGCAGGTTCATTAATGGTTGCACCCGTAGTATCGATACAGCCATTACTATCTGTAACCAGCAATACATAGTAGCCAAACCCTAAATTAGTAGCATTAGATGTCATAGAAGTTGAAGGAGTCCATTGGTAAGAGTAAGGAAGTGTTCCTCCAATCGTGTTGGTTTGAATAGTTCCATCATTAACTCCATTACAACTCATATTGGTAAAATTAGTAACAGAAGTGATTAATTCAGGAGGCTCAGTAATAGTGTATTGATTATTAGCAATACAGCCATTTGCATCAGTAATATTCAATAGATATATTCCAGCTGTTAAGTTGGTTATGGTATTAGTGTCAGGAAAAGCATTATTGTTCCAATTGTAAGAATAGGGAGAAGTACCACCATTTATATTCATAGAAATTAAACCATCACTACCTCCAAAACAATTTGCGTTTTGCTGATAGGATAAACTAAAATTTAAGGGTAAAGGTTGTGATATAGTGACATCTTGAGAAGTACTACAGCCATTAATGTCAGTTACAATTACTGTATAAATACCATTAGTTAATCCAGTAGCAGTTAAACCATTTTGAATTGGTGTTGTATTCCAAGTTACGGTGTAAGGGCTAGTTCCTCCAGAGGGAATTACTGTTGCAGAACCATTATTTCCAGCAAAACAGGAAACATTGCTTTGTGTAGTAATAGCAGTAATAGGAGAACTAGGTGCTGTGATTGTAATAGAGTCTGTTTTTACACAACCAGCACTTGTTGTTACTTGAACATAATATGTTCCAGGCGGTAAATTTGTAATTGTTTGCGTTGTATCCCCATTAGACCATAAATAAGTGTAAGGCGTTTGACCTCCATTAAGAATTACCGTTGCAGAACCATCATTACCACTATAACACGAAACACTTGAAGGAGTAATAGTTATATTTCCAGGTTGTGGATTACTGCCGACAGTAATGGAATCAATATATGTACATCCAAGAGCATCAGTAATTACGACAGTATATTGGCCTGCTTGTAGGCCATTTGCTGTAGCATTACTCCCGCCATTTGGAGACCATTGATAAGAAAATGGAGATGCTCCATTTTGTGTTGATACAGTTGCTGTTCCGTTAGAAGCTCCGCAATTTACATTTGTGGATGACATTGTAGCTGTAAACCCTCCAACGGTAATGCAGAAGGAATAAATTTGCAATCCATTATAAGGGCAGTTATCATCAGTTACAGTAATGGTAAAACAATAAGGAGTAGTACTAACATCATTTTGTGTAGGAGTCCAATTAAAAACACCCATAGGCAATTGAGCCCCATTACTAATAAATGATGCTCCAGAGATAGCATTATTCCAATTAAGAGTAAGTGTTTGACCTGCGTCTAAATCAAATGAAGGAATGTTAAAGCTAATGGGAGTTCCCACGCACCCAGATATTGCATATTGTCCAGTTCCATTTATACCATTTAAATATGGTAAACTATTATTACAAGCAACGGTTCTTAGCTGGATGTCTCTTACTACGCTGCCAACTAAAATTTCATTCCTCCATTCTTCAACTTTTATAGCAAGAACGGTTACTTCTACTAAAGTAGGAGTCATACAAATATCACCTGTTAAAGGGTTAAAAGTAACAGCTGGATTTGAAATTAATGGTTGTTGGGCAGAGTACCCAGCCAAATATGTAACTGTTGTTGTTGGACCAGTTGCAGGAGATATTAGTGAGTAATATAGGGAATCTCCGTCAAGGTCTGTTGCTCCATAATTGAGACAAGATGTTTGTCCAACACAAGGAAAAGAAACAGGAGGGTTAGAAAATGTTGGTGAATTATTACATGTAAAATCCAAATTATTTAATACAGCTTCAACATAAATGTTTTCTCCTCCAGGATTATTGATAGTATTAATTGCATTATTTCTGCAGCAAAGTGTAAAGCTGAATGTCCAATCTGGACAACTCATGGGTAAAGTAATAACYCCRCGGTAGATGTACTCTTCTACGCCAGGGTATGCACCTCCATTRCAAAYAGTTGTTAATGTATTACAAATAGGGGTTACATCTAACCCCGTTCCTGTAATTTGAGATAATGTAGTGTTAAAGTTTTGATTACAAAATAAAGATGACGTATTAACAGTAATGGTGTTTGGTGCATTTACACCAGMACAATCCCTGTAAAATGAAACRCTAACTTCGTATTGATTTATTCCTAAACACTGGTAAGTGATGTCTGCACTTTGTGCATGAGTTGCGAATAGATTGTTAACAGTTAACGAAATAAAAAGAAGTAAAACCCAGAATATTACACGATATGTATTTTCTTTATTCATAATTTATTAAGTTAATTAAGGAAAAGAACGGTTACTGTTGCTTTAGGTATTTTAACGTAAATTGATTAAAATAAGTTTCGTAAAATATCGAATAAGTATTAAAATAACATTAAATAGTATAGAATAATAACTTTATACAAAATAAAATATTGATTATTAACAATAAAAAAGAATAATAACTTTTAACTACAATAATAATGCCCCCGATTACCGATAATATCGGGGCGGGGGCATAGATTGGTAATTTGGGTGGTTATTCGATTACTATTATTCGTCTAATAACACACTTGCTTGCATCTCTCTTATTACTACCAATCTTAAATTTATAAAATAATTTGTTTTGAGTTTAGATGAAAGAGAACAATAGATTCCATAAATCGAATGGCTATTTTTGTATAAATGAAGGAGATTGATTTTTTAATAGTTGGGCAAGGAATTGCAGGGTCTGTTTTGGCTTATTCTCTAATGCAGCAAAATCAAAAAATAATGGTTGTTGATGAAGATAAGGAATTTACATCTTCTAAAATAGCTGCAGGGCTATGCAACCCAGTTGTTTTTAAGRGATTAACTAAGAGTTGGATGGTGGATGAAGTTTTAACTTATGCTAAGGAATTTTATCGCCAACAAGAACAACTTTTAGGAAAGCAGTTTTATTTTGACATTCCTTTGTATAAGCTTTTTGTAGATGAAGAAGAACARAAGTTTTGGAAACAGAAAAGCAATGAACCTCATTTATTTGATTGGATTGATAACAAGGTGGAATACCCTTTTGATAAAGAGAAAGTGAACTATCTATTTGGAGCAGCAAAAACGTTAAAATCAGGGTATTTAAAAACGGCTAGCTGGGTATATAAATTTAAAGAGTATTTAGTAAAAAAAGATTCATATTTAAATCAAAAATTTAATCATGATGGCATAGAGTTTAAAGAAGAAGGAGTTATTTGGAATAATTATAAAGCTCAAAAAATTCTTTTTTGTGAAGGATATCAAAGTATTCATAATCCATATTTTGATTGGTTACCATTTAAGCTCACTAAAGGGGAAGTCTTAACTGTAAGCTTTAAAAAATTAGAGTTAAAGCAGGCGATTAACAAAGGCGTATTTATTCTCCCTTATGGGAATAACTACAAGTTAGGAGCTACTTATAATTGGGAGGAGTTGGATGAAACTCCAACTAAAGAAGGTAAAGAACAGCTTACCCAAAAGGCGAAAAAATTTATTAATGACGATATAGTGATAGTTGATCATAAAGCTGGAGTTAGACCTACAGTTATTGATAGAAGACCGTTATTAGGGATTCACCCTGAATATAATCAATTGGCTGTATTTAATGGGCTTGGAACAAAAGGAGTAATGTTAGCTCCTTATTTTGCAAATAAAATGGTACATTTATTACTTAAAAATGAACCACCTCCACAAGAAGTAAATATTAATAGGTTTGCTATAAAAGAGGCTTAATTTTTGTAAAAAACAGAATTCAACTTAAAAAACTTAAACACAATGAAGAAAACGTTATCAATTTTAGCAATTACAGGAATTGCTTTTTTATTCTCAATAAACGCAGTAAATGCTCAAAAAGTTTATACTGTAAAGTATGAAAGCCAAGCTGATGTAAAAGTTTACGTTGTAAAATATGAGTCTCAGTGCGATTTAAAAGTATATCATGTTAATTATGAATCACAAGCTAAGAAAGATGGAAAATGGTTCAACGTTAAGTATGAATCTCAGGCTGACAAAAAAGTTTATTATGTGAATTATGAATCTCAAGCAGATTTAAAAATTTATTACGTGGATTATGAATCCCAAGCTGGCTGGAAAAAAAGCTCCAAAGCTCATTTAATGAAGTAAATAAGTTTACTATTCTTGATTCATTAATTTTTTGAGCATAGTAAGTTGGATTTCTTTATTCACTTTTTTACCATCATGGTAAAAAGTAATCAGTTCTAAAGGAACTCCTTTCCAGCATAAATTTGCAACATTGTCTGGACTAATAGTAAATCTTCCAGCAGTTTTTTCTGTTGGCCAATCTATTTGCGGGAAACAAACATAAGCCAATTCAGAGCATACAATTTTTTCGGTAGTATTTACATCAAAATTAAAATCATACTCTTTCCCTACTTGTCGAAATGCTAGGAGTAAAGMTTCTTTTTCTTTTTCACTCACATTATCTCCAAAAACTGGGCGTAAAATGGCAAAATCATCAATGTTCATAAATTGTTTTAAAGAGCTCAATTTCACCCCTTCTCGTAAAGCTTCAACAATTTGATAACCGTTGTTCGAAGTCTCATGCTCTCCTTTAGGAGTAATTTTATTATGGTAAGGAATAACTACTTCGTGTTCCCACAATCCTTTTTCTTTCAATTCTTTTTGATTTCCAATCCATATAGCAACATGTCCAAAATGACCAGGAATTAATTTATCGGTTAATCTAAACGGAGTTTTTTCTAGTAAAATATCTAAAGGTTTTAGCTGATCCAATAACTCCTGCCTAATAGTTTCTTTGTTGTATAGCTTTCCTTTCCTTGATTCAATTAAACCGACTGAATTTCCAAAAAACTTACTTACACCATCAAAGCCATCATCTCTTAATTCAGCGACTACATCACGAGATATTTTACTAAACATTTTAAACTTCTTTTTAATCATGTCACTTGTGCCAATATTTTTTAGATGATTATAAGATGGGCTAGCATATATCAGTAATTTTAAATAATAAAAGTCATCATCTTTTAATTGCTTAAACATTTCTTTTTTTTCTTCAAAAAAATGAATACCATCTTGAATTCTTTTCTGTTTACTGATAGAGTTTGCTGCCATGGTTATTTCGAGTAATTCATTAGCAGAAATCCCAAATCCTTTATCAGGGTCATTCAAAATTCTTCTCAAGCGTTTGTCGTTTTCGAAAATTAAAGCTCCCAATAAATAATTATCGTATAAAGTGAGTGCAGCAGCAACTGAGAGCATTACAGCTTTTGTTCGAATAATTTCTGGAATTTGTTCCCTTTTTAGTTCTTCTTCCGAAGCATCTAAAGCACATGCGTAACGCTCTGTTACATCATAAAGTTTATCTCTTAGCACTAAACAAGCTTGAGTGTTTTCTTTTAAATAGTCTAAGTTTTTTGATGAGATAGGACCTTCTTGGTCTTTATTAATGTCTTGAGCAACTGTTAGCATCCCCGCCCTAATAATTAAGCTTTGTTCAACCAAAACTTGAAACTCAGCAATTTCATAATCTACTAAAGAATCTAAATCATTAACTGAGTTTATTTGATTTTGAATGTTAACCCAGCAAAGTTCTTTTTGCTGATTTTTTTTAGCCCTTGAAGAAAAATAGCCAACAAAAAGTATCATGACTACCAAAATGGTAATGTAATGAAGAAAGTACTTTTTTTCTAAACGCATTAAAAATTCTTTTCTTCAAATTTAGTAAAAAAGAGAGATAAAACTTTTAGCTTAGCATAATGACAATTGAAGAAGCACAAGAAGCAGTTGACCAATGGATTAAGGAATACGGAGTCCGTTATTTTAACGAATTGACCAATATGGCAATGTTAACTGAAGAAGTAGGGGAAGTTGCTAGAATTATTGCGAGAAGATATGGTGAACAATCTGAAAAGGAAAGCGATAAAACAAAAAACCTAGCAGATGAAATGGCTGATGTATTGTTTGTGTTAATTTGTTTAGCTAATCAGACAGGAATTGATTTAACGGATGCATTGCAAAAGAATTTAGAAAAGAAATCTAAACGAGATAAAGAAAGACATCATAATAACCCGAAGTTGAAGTGAGGCTAAAGAATTATTTTATTCAACTTAATCTTATCCACTATAGTTTTATACTTTTTCAATTGCTTCTTATATCGTTCTAAATGTTTTGGTTCAACAGGTTTAGATGGAGGGAAATCTTCTTTTAAGTGATTGGTTTGGCTTCCATTTTTCCAAAAGCGATAACAAACATGTGGGCCAGTTGCTAAGCCTGTACTGCCAACATAACCTATAATGTCTCCTTGCATTACATGTTGCCCAACTTTGGCGGCTCGTTTACTCATGTGTAAATATTGGGTGGTATAGGTGCTGTTGTGTTTAATTTTAATGTATTTACCATTTCCACCTGAATAAGAAGATGCAATTACAACACCATCGCCAGTCGCCATAATTGGCGTACCTGTTGGAGCAGCATAATCGGTTCCAAGGTGAGGTTTGTTCCTTTTTTGTACAGGATGAAATCTTCGCATGGTAAACCCCGAAGTTAATCTTCCAAATTTAAGTGGTGATTTTAAAAATGCCCTTCGCAAACTGTTCGCTTCTGAATCGAAATAATCTCCTATACTATCTTGTACAAAATAACAAGCAAAAAAATCTTTATTGTAATGATTAAAATTAGTGGCAAGGACTCTTCCAATACCAATAGATTTTCCCTCAACAAATCGTTCTTCATAAATTACTTTAAACCAATCTCCTTTTTGAATGCGATAGAAATCAATGGTCCAAGCAAAAACATCTGCCATTTCAATGGCCAAAACAGGGCTTACATTGGCATCATCCAAGGTTTGATAAAGAGATGATTTTATAGTACCTGATGCTTCATTAATTTTTGTAATTACCTCTCTTTTTCCCTTATAGATAATCAAGGAATCCCTCATGTCATAAATAATGTAATCAATGTTATTTGGTTCATATATAAAGTATTGAGCTTTTTCTAAAGAATCCTTTTTACAAAGAATGGTGTAATTTTTCCCTGAAGCGATTTTTCTTACATCAAAGATTGCTAAAGATTTTTTAGCTAGGTTATCTATTTCAGGATAAGGGACATGGTATTGGAGTAGGATATTTGCTAAAAATTGATTGGGTTCAATTATTTTTTTATGTACAATAAAAGAATCTAAATACAAACCATATTCAATTATTGGTGCAGGAATTCTATCTGTTTCAATTGTTGACTCTGTTTCTTTTTTTGAAACATCATTTGGTTGAAAGTAACCCCAAATAAACATAGTTGTTCCAATAATAATTAGTGCTATTGCTAAAATTCCTCCTCTATTCATAATGGCATAAAAATAAGGTGTTGAAGTACTTCAACACCTTATAAAGGCTATTCTTTTTAACAAAAAATTGTTTATTTAATTTTAGCTGATGGATTAGCTAATCCTTTAGCACTTATCAATTCAAATTTTATTGATCCTACAAATACTTTTCCAGAGGCTAAAAGTGGTATTTTATTACCATCATCTGATATCCATACCGAAACATCATTTTCATCTTTAAATAATCGGCCTTCTTGTACTACCGGACAAAATTTCAATGCCCTATATTTCTGACCACTTACTTTAATTTTTTCTCGTCCGAGAAACCTAATCTTTAGTGGCCAAATTTCATCATCAACAAATGACCAAATAGTAAATATTTCTCCTTTTTTTGCATTTGAGTAATCAATTGAACGGGCATAATAAAATGCTGAAAGCATATCTTGAACTCCGCTAGGAGCATCAAATGTTTTTCCTTTTCCGTTGTCAACCTCATTTTTGTTTTGTGCAAATTTATAGGTCTGTTTTAACTTATAACCACCTTCTCTGACGTTTCTTACAAACATCCATGGGAAAACTCCATCAACATCTAAGTAAGTTTCATATTGATCTCTCACTTTAAAAAACCAATCGAAAGCACCTTTACTTCTTCCAGAACCTATAATATGATATATTTCTCTACCAGCGATTTTTTTATCCAATTTCTTGACTTCTAGTTTTGCTGTTCCTGCGTTAATAATTCCATAGTGAAGTCTGTAGTGTAATACTTCTCCAGCCTTAAAAGCTTTGTTATTTATTTTTCTAAGTTTTGTTGGCGAGTCATTTTCTACTACTTTGGGAAGCTCTTGATCAGTAAAACCAAAAAACATAAAAATCATTACCGATGTAAGTGTTAATAGTTGAGTTTTCATAAGTTAAGTTTTTAAGTGTATTGGGTAAAAGCAAAGTCTATGCCATAAACTTTGTGGAGTTTAACTATACGAGATTTTGATGGCTTAGTTATATAAAAAAATCCCACTCGGTACTTAACCGAATGGGATTCTAAATAATATTTTTTGCACTATTCTTTAATTATTTTGTAGACATTACTTGAATTAACGCCATCAATTTTAATTAGATACATCCCTTTACTTTCATTAGTTAAGTCAATAGTAACATTGTTGTCACTAATGTTTTGATTATGTAAAACTAATCGGCCATCAATGGTTGTGATAGTATAATTTATAGCGCCATCATAATTACCTAAATTAATGTTAAACAATCCACTTGTAGGATTTGGATATATTGAAATTTCAGAATTTAATGCATTAGAACTCACTCCAGTAGGAAGAGGATTAATACATAATTCTAAACTCCAAGCATTTAATACTCCATCATCAAGGGCTGTATAGCTATCAAGTATAGTTAATGTCCAAGTTCCTGTAATTGATTCTCCATTAAAAGCACTAAATGCAGCCATTGGCTGAAAAGCACCATTAATAGCAGGGGCGTTGTTGCACATGTTTTCAAAATCATTGCTAGTAGACGCTGCAGCATCGCTAAAAGAAACATCTAAATCATCTCCAGCACAACCATATGTAGAGGCCGGAATTCCTGGGCCATCAAATAATTGAATAGTAGTACCTAATGGAGATGTTAAAGTAGCTGCTATATCTCCAACCCAAGTATGAGTTAACATTAAGCTTGGTATTGAAGTACTTACTATTGTTCCAGCACCAGTAATATTAACAACAGAGGTCATGCTGGCAGCACTTATTACTCCTCCAACATCTGTGCTTGGTGTAGTGTTACAAGTGCTAGAGGTGAAAGAAAATGTATTGGAAAAAGAACCACTACCACACATATTACTAGGGCTAACTCTCCAATAATACATAGTGTTTGATAATAAAGCTGATGTAACATAGCTGTTGGTGGATAATCCAGTTGCAAAATCTACAATATTTGTAAAAGCAGCATCTGTTGCGATATCAATATCATAAGTTGATGCGTTGACATCTGCTATCCAGCTAAAGTTGTAAGGACCCATTACACCGGTTGCACCATTAGTTGGCGAAGAAAGTGTAAGAGCATTGAAAGTTGAAGAAAACACATTCAATGTAACAAGTGTGTTTTTTACCACCAAAGGAGATGGAGCAGTCCCTGTTACAGTAATAGAATAATTCCCTATCATTGCAGCCGTAATTCCACTTATCGTCAAGGTAACGCCAGTACCATTAGTAACTGCTGTAGTAGGGCTAAAAGAAGCTGTAGTTCCTCCAGGGTTTCCTGTTGCGGAAAAAGTAGTGGTTTGACTAAAACCTGAGAATGTGTTATAAGTAAAATTATAAGTTGCTGTACCTGGACCACAAACATCAGAACTTGTTGCTCCAGAAGAAAAGGTCATCACAAATTCAGAGGCTTGAACAGTAAAGTTTGTACTATTTAAAGCAAAGAAAATATTTCCAGCACCTCTTACCATTACCCTAGCAGTAGTTGTTGTTGCTCCAACAGGAACAATAATACTTGCAGTTCCATTATTGGTAACTCCAGTTGCTAATGTATAAGGGTAAGTGTAGCCACCATCAATAGACAAGAAAATATCTACATTAGCAGAGCTAACAGGAGCAGCTGTTGTATTGGCAACATTCCATGTAACCGTTTCCGATGCCCCTTCATTCCACGTTACGTTTGTAGTTTGAGAAGTTACAGCAAAAGGGCCTGAGTTACCATCAACCGTAACTACCATTAAATCATCTGCTGTTTGAGGACCACTTGCGGTATTGTCTCTTACCATAAAAGAAAAATTCATTGTCCTTGCTACAGAAGGGGTAACTTCCCATGTAGGAGTCAGGTTTCCTGCAATTACATCTGATAATTGAGGCATATATCTATCAGGTGAAGTAATTGGCATTTTTGCTCGATACAATGGACCAGAAGTCCATGTAGACTGTGGTGTTCCATTTCCAGGGGCTTGAGCTGGATCATTTTGAGACCACTCATAAGTTAAAGAACCCATACCATCAGCATCAGTTGCTATTCCTTCTAATACAAATGCTGTGCTTCTTGGTATTGTATGATTAGAACCAGCGTTTGCAGTAGGAGGATTATTAGTGGTAGTTGTTTCTACTGCACAAGTGCTTGTTCCTCCAGGTTTTATGTTTGCAGAAATATCTCTCACATTTACATAGTTAAAATGAGCATCACTATTTGATTGAACATTTGTTGCGCAAATTCCAGCATAACTCATGATAGAACTTCCACTTGCTGGCTCCACTTCTGTTTGACCACTTCCACTTCTACTGCATGTATTCATAGTATGATACCCACCAAATTGGTGTCCGTATTCGTGTGCAACATAATCAATATCAAAAGGATCTCCAGTAGGATTTGCTCTACCAGTCATTCCACTTCCTTTCTGACCATTCACACACACACACCCAATACAGCCAGCATTACCACCACCAGAAGTATTAAAGTTATGTCCTATGTCATAATCACTATCAGCTAAAGTGGCGTTTAAGAAATTTTGAGTAGTTGTATTGTATTCACCATTCCAAGGATCAGAATTAGTTGCCCCCCAAAAAACTAAAGCAGCTTGATTGGCAATAAAAACTAATGTAGTTCCCAAATCAATTTCATAAACAGAGTTAACTCTGTTAACGGTAATTGTCATTTGAGCCATGATATCTGCAAATTCAGTTCCCGCATTAACGGCAAAAATATTACCGTATTCTGCAGTACAAGTTTGAGCTAGTCTAAATGTTCTAAATTTTTGATCATCCACAGCTTCAATACCATTATTTTCTCTTTGCTTAAGACTCGGCAGTTCACCTTGATCAGTAAAACATTCAAAAGGTTGCGGATCTACTCCTAAAGAGTTTCTATCATAAATAATGTATGATGATAAATCAGACGTAAAAGGGTCTATATATGTAGTGCTTCTTTTTCCTGATAAAGACATAGTGTGTAAACCAAACTGTGTAACACTAAATCTCATATACGCTGTTGGATCATCAATACCTTGTGCAACGTAAGTTTTTATCATAGGAAGAGTAACAGCTAAAGCTGGTTCCATAATTGGAGATTCCAACACTCTGTATTTCTCTAGTTTCCCATCTGCTGTAGGAAACTCTACTATTATAGTAGACTTAGCAGTAGATTCTCCTCTTACTGGAGCTCCTATTAATGCTGTTTTAAACGCATTAAGGTCTAAATTAAAAATTTGTGATGTTGTAGGTTGAGCATTTCTGTTCACTTTTGAAACATTTTCAACGGCTGATAGACTTGATTTGCTCCAATAATTAGCAATCCTATTTTGAGCTGAAACACTTGCAATAAATACAAATGCCAATGAAATTGATGTAATTTTTTTTAAACAATTTTTCATGACTTTAAGTAATGTTTAGTTAGTAAGTTCGCTATGAAATTACGAATAAACTATGAGAAACGTTGCCTAGGTTTTTCCTATTCTTGAAATCCTACGTAATAAATAATTACAATTCAAGCTATTATAAAATAAAAAAAGCCTCACAAAATGTGAGGCTTTTAAAAATTTAGTAAATGTTTATAAAATTATTCTTTGATAATTTTATAAACATTAGATGAATTAGCAGCATTTATTTTTAATAAATAGATACCGTTACTTTCATCACTTAAATCAAGAGTAATGGTTTTTGTTGTAACATCTTGTGCTTGTTCAACTATTCTTCCTTCAATTGTAGTAACAGTATAATTAACTGTACCATTATAGCTACCTAAATCAACAGTAACTAAGTTACTAGTTGGGTTTGGATAGATAGAAACCCCAGCATCCGTTAATTCATTTATTCCAATTACAGTAACTGCTTCACAAGCAGATGTATCCACAACAGTACAGCCATTCACCACAGTTGTTACTTCCACAGCATAACTACCCGTTACTGTAGCAGTATAGCTTTGTCCAGTTTCTCCAGTAATATATGCATTACCAGCGTTACAGTCTATCCATTGGTAAGTTACTCCAGTAGCATTAGCTGTTAACGTTGGACTAGAATTAGTAACTGTTACGTCAGAACCATAATGAAGTTGGAAAACATGGTGATTACCAGTATTTTCAGACCAAGGACCAATAATACCAGTAGAAGAAGACCATCCATCTAAATTATAAGGAGTAATAGTTTGTACTTCCCAGTAAGTGTTACCACCAGCTCCATCATCAGCTAAACAACATAACCAGAATGTAGTTGCAGATGCTCCAGCAGTTAATGTAATAGGAGTAGAGAGAGTAACAACGATTTCATAAACATCAAATCCAAAGTTATTTCCTACCACAACACCAGTAAATGATGCGTTTAAATCTTGTGCAGATCCACCATTTGCTACTCCACTAGGACCTGTTGCATCATCAAAAAACATAACATCAACCATAACTGGTAAAACTGTAGAAAATTGATAAAATGTTACAGAATTAATAGTTCTGCTTTCATTTGCCGGGATAATGATATCATCAGCAGAAGCAAAAGGAGCAGCAGTAGCAGATGTTCCTGTGTTTGATGCATAGCCATTTTCAAATGCATTACCTGTTTGCTCCATGAAACATCCAGCAGATTCAATATTGTTATTATTAAAAGTAGGATTGTTAGGTCCTAATGCAGCATTTTGAACAGTTGAATTTTGACTAATACCAGTTGCACATATAAATACGAATAGCATTAAAAAAAGAGTGTAATTTTTTTTCATAATTGTAATTGTTAGTTAATAATTAATAATTTTTAAAAAATAAAAGTATACAAAAATATTGGGAAAGTCAATTTATATATGAAGGAAAAACCGAAACATGTACAGAGCTACCTAAATTACTATGTTAACAATCTTATTAGGAACTACTATTACCTTTCTAGGCGTATTCCCTGCTAAATATTTTGCAGTTTGTTCGTTTGCCATCACTTCTTTTTCTTCTTTAGTAAGTGATAAATCCAATAAAGAATTATTGAGACATAAATAACCCTGATTCAATTGAATCAGGGTTATTAATATATTAAGGCTAGTTATTGTTTAATCACTTTGTAAACTTTAAACTCATTATTTGAACCAATTCGTAAGAAGTAAATTCCTTTACTGTTATTGCTTATATCAATTGATACATTTTTATCAGTAATGTTATTGAGTTGATAAATCACTTTACCATCAACAGACATCATTGTAATGTTAACCTCTGTAGTTATATTTCTTAAGTTAACATTAATAACATCATTAGCAGGGTTAGGGAAAATACTAATATTAGATAAAGAAGTATTTTCATTAATACTAACAGTAGAATTATTACAAGGAGATGTTATTGTACACGTTCCATTGTTAATTTCTACGGCATAATTACCGCCAGTTGAAGGTACAAATGATTGACTTGTAGCTCCTGCAACTGGAGCATTGCCATTATCACAATCTACCCATTGGTAACTGTAACCAGAAGCATTAGCTGTCATTGTATCTCCACTTAAAGTTACCGTAGTATCAATTGGAGTAATCACAACATCTTGCGTTTGTGTAGACGTGTTACCATTTCCATCCATATAAGTCCAAGTAATCGTAGTAGTACCTGAAGCTGTGATAGGGAAAGTAGTAGAAGTTGTTCCAGTAACAACACCAACACAGTTGTCAGTTGCAGTTGGAGCCATAGGTGTAACTTCACACTCACTAACTGAATCCAATAATGTTGTAACATCAGCTACTGGAGCAGTTATATCAGTAATCACTACATCTTGAGTTTGTGTAGAAGAATTACCGTTACCATCTATATAAGTCCAAGTAATTGTTGTCGTACCTTGAGCTGTAATAGGAAAAGTAGCAGTAGTTGTACCAGTTACACTTCCAACACAGTTATCAGTTGCAGTTGGAGCAGTAACAGAAGCTACTGAACATTGACCTGTTGCATCCACTAAGGTAGTAACATCAGCTACTGGAGCAGTTGCATCAGTAATCACTACATCTTGTGTTTGAGTAGAAGAATTACCGTTACCATCTACATAAGTCCAAGTAATTGTTGTCGTACCTTGAGCTGTAATAGGGAAAGTAGCAGTAGTTGTACCAGTTACACTTCCAACGCAGTTATCAGTTGCAGTTGGTGCAGTAACAGAAGCTACTGAACATTGACCTGTTGCATCTGTTAAAGTAGTAACATCAGTTACTGGAGCAGTTATATCAGTAATCACTACATCTTGAGTTTGTGTAGAAGTGTTACCATTACCATCCACATAAGTCCAGGTAATTGTTGTCGTACCTTGAGCTGTAATAGGGAGAGTAGCAGTAGTTGTACCGGTTACACTTCCAGCACAATTATCAGTTGCAGTTGGTGCAGTTGGTGTTACTGCACATTGGCCAGTAGCATCAGGTAAAGAACCTAAATCGGCTACTGGTGCTATTGCATCAGCAATAGTTAATTCACTTGTAGTAGGCTCAATTGCGGTGTATTTCCTTACAAAAAGATTGTCATAATATACAGAGTTTGAACTACCATAAGCCCAAGCACCAACGCCATCAGTAAAAACTGTTGCGTTTGAATTTTGTAAAAGATTATCTAAATAAATATCTATTGTATTAGCTGTTCCGTTTCTTACTACTTTCCAATCATACCATTGGTTTGGTACAGAAACAAAAGCTTGTGATTGACCATAATTCGCAGAGCCACCAGTTATAGTTGCAATCATAGTTACATCAGAACCTGTCATTAAATGATATCCATTGTAGTTTGAAAAATCGTTATGTTCAAAAAATGGTCCACCCATGGCTCCATCAACTCCAGAAGCATATTTCATTTCTACGATGTAATCATTTATTCCTAATGAGGAATTCAATAATGCAGCAAGGCCTGAACCAGTAGCTAAATTTGTACATTCTAATACGTTTTCGCCAAGAAACGTTGAGTTTGTCCAAGTTCCACCAGAAAAAGTCCAACCAGCAAGTGGAGCTTCAAAATCATCAAATGCTTCAAATGTATTTACCCCATTAGTAGCTGTAGTAGCGGCAGAATTTCCATAATGAATATAAATTGTTTCAGTACCGTTAGCTGCAACATTTGGCACATTTACCCATATTTTTGTGTTGGCTGTGTTAATATCATCAAACCAAAAATTAAGTGGGTCAGAGTTATCACAAAGACCTGAGACACGAATATCAGACCCATCTGCATTCATATCTCCAGCACCTATTAATGTTGTAGTATTTAAATCAATTAATACTTGGTAGTTTGTGAGTGCAGAAGGATTGGTCGAATTATCAATTAAAAATGCCTTTTGAAAAGCCCATCCAGATACAGAAGTAGCACATGGGCATATTTGTGAGCTTACATTAATTGTTTGTAAAGTAAATAAACAAAGGAGAAAAACATTAATTAATCTTCCTTTTAATGAGTAAATTTTTTGCATAGCTTTATATTTTTTAGTTTGAGGAAACGAAGTTATAGTTTTAAGATTTAATAGGGAAAGAAAGTCTTATGTTTATTGAAATTTTTTTAGATAATACATTAAAATTAGTCGGTCAAATGCGTTTTTTTAATAATAAACAAAACCCCCGTAATATCTTTGGTAGAAAGCGGATAAATTAGAGTTGATTACTCGGTAAAGATATAATTTTTAGGTAACTACGTTTTAAACTACAATATTCACAATCTTATTCGGAACTACTATTACCTTTTTAGGCGTATTCCCTGCTAAATATTTTGCAGTTTGTTCGTTTGCCATCACTTCTTTTTCAATTTCTTCTTTAGAAAGAGTAAGTGGTAAATCCAGTAAAAACTTCATTTTACCATTAAAAGAAATCGGGTATTTATGATTGCTTTCTGTTAAATATTCTTCATTATGCTTTGGGAAAACAGCATAAGTGATGCTTTCTGTATTACCCAATTTAGACCACAATTCTTCTGCAATGTGCGGAGCATAAGGCGAAAGAATAATACATAAATCAGATAAGATTTCTCGTTTGTTGCATTTTAAAGCGGTTAGCTCATTCACACATATCATAAAAGTAGAAACAGGGGTATTGAATGCAAAACGCTCAATATCTTCTTTGATTTTTTTGATGGTTTTGTGTAGTGATTTTAATTCTTCTTTTGTTGGTTCTTCTTCCGAAATGGTAAACGCTTCTTCATTATGGAATAAACGCCATAGTTTTTTTAAGAAACCGTGTACACCGGTAATTCCTTGCACATCCCAAGGTTTGTGTTGCTCTAATGGCCCTAAAAACATTTCGTAACAACGCAAAGTATCTGCTCCGTATTTATCTACTAATTCATCCGGTGTTTGTACGTTGTATTTTGATTTAGACATTTTTTCAACTTCTCTACCACAGATGTGATCTCCATTCTCTTCGGAAATAAATATAGCATCATTATAATATTCTCTTGAATTTCTGAATTCATCGATATTTAATTTATCTCCATCAAGCAAATTAATATCTGCATAAATCATTGTAAGCTTTGTCTTGTTAGTATCAATCACTACATCATCATCTTTGGTCAATAATTCTGTAATGTTCGGAACCGCAGATATTATTTTGTTAAAAATTTCTTCTTGCGTTAAACTCCCATCAAGATAATTATCGAAGTAGGATTTTGAGAAAAATACTTCTGGCAATCTTTCCATTGCTCTATAAATAATATCAGCTTCTGTTTCATCTCTAGCAATTTTATAATCTTTCTCAGAACCTAGGTGATTTTCAGGATTATATTTATCACCCATTTTTAATGTGAAATCAAAACGATAAAGAAATGCACTATTCCCTTGAATCATTCCTTGGTTAATCATCTTTTTAAAAGGTTCTATAAAAGGAATATAACTTAAATCATATAAAAACTTGGTCCAAAAACGGGAGTACAAAAGGTGCCCTGTGGCATGTTCTGCACCACCAATGTATAAATCTACATTTTGCCAATAGTTTACTTTGTCTTTGGCTACAAACTCGTTGTCATTTGTTGGATCCATATAACGTAAAAAATACCAGCTACTTCCTGCCCAACCTGGCATGGTGTTGAGTTCGAGCCCCCAATCAGCCCCTCCTAAATCCTCCCCGTTGGGAAGGACTTTGTCGTATGTCCAATTTTTAGCCCTGCCTAACGGAGGTTTTCCATCTTCTGTTGGTAAGTATTTTTCGACTTCTGGAAGTTCAACTGGTAAAAATTCATCATCAATTACGTAAGGAACATCATCTTTGTAATAAACAGGAAATGGTTCTCCCCAATAACGTTGACGAGAAAACACTGCATTTCTTAATTTGTATTGTGTTTTTCCTTTTCCTAAACCACGCTGTTCAATTTCGTAAATCGCCAATTTCGTAGCTTTTTTAACAGGTAAATCGTTCAAGAAATCAGAGTTGGTAATAACCGCATCTTTTTCTGCGTAAGCTGCTTCAGAAATATCTTTATCCTTAAAAATATTTGGAATAGCTATCTTAAAATGATTGGCAAAATCCCAATCGCGTTGGTCCCCACAAGGAACCGACATTACTGCTCCAGTTCCATAACTTGCCAACACATAATCGCCAATCCAAACCGGAATTTTATTTTTTGTAAAAAGATGTATTACATAAGCTCCAGTAAATTCACCACTAATGGTTTTTACATTGCTCATTCTGTCTCTTTCCGATTTTAAAGAAGCTGCTTTTTGGTAAGCCTCAATTTTGTCTTTCTGTTCAGTAGTAGTAATTTTTGAAACCAATTCATGTTCTGGCGCCAATACTATAAACGAAACTCCAAAAATAGTGTCAGGGCGAGTAGTGAAAACTTCAATAAACTCAGTTTTCAGTTCACAGTCATCAGTCGGAAAATTGTTATTTGCTGATTGGGAATTGAAGACTGCAAACTGAACACTCGCTCCAGTGCTTTTCCCTATCCAGTTACGTTGTATATCTTTAATAGAATCTGTCCAATCAACCGTATCTAAATCTTTTAGTAATCGTTCTGCGTAAGCGGTAATTCGCATGCTCCATTGGCGCATTAATTTTTGTTCCACAGGATGCCCACCTCGTTCAGAAACACCGTCTTTTATTTCATCATTAGCTAACACAGTTCCCAAAGCAGGACACCAATTTACCCAAGTATCAGACAAATAAGTTAACCGATAATTCATCAATAGTTGTAGTTGCTCTTCCTCGTTCCAATTGTTCCAATCGTTTGCAGAAAATGTTTCATCAAAATCCGTAGCTGCATTTACATTGACATTTCCTTCGATTTCAAACTTGGTAATTAAACTATCAATTGATTCTGCTTTGTCACTCTCTTTATTGTACCACGAATTAAAAATTTGTTTAAAAATCCACTGTGTCCATTTGTAATAATTTGGATTAGACGTTCTTACCTCTCTGTCCCAATCAAATGAAAAACCAATTTTATCCAATTGTTTTCTATAGCCAGGAATTACATTTCCATCTTTGTCTGTTCCACCTTCAATATTGGTTTTTGTGGTTACAGCAGGGTGCTGACCAGTTTGGATAGCATATTGTTCGGCTGGTAAACCAAATGAATCATAACCCATTGGATGCAACACATTATATCCTTCTAATCTTTTGTAACGCGCATAAACATCAGATGCAATATATCCTAATGGATGACCAACGTGTAAGCCAGCTCCAGATGGATATGGAAACATATCCAACACGTAAAACTTTGGCTTTACAGAATTGTCTTCAGCAGCAAAAGTTTTGTTGTTTGCCCAATACTTTTGCCAGTCATCTTCTATTTTATTAAAATCGTATTGCATGGTTATTTTAAAAAAGTATTATGTTCATTTTTGTCTTGAAACAAAAAGAACCAAAAAATTCAAGGCTTACAATAATTAAATAACCTATTCTTCATAAAATTAAGTGCGGCTGGGTGATTTCCGAGACAAGCTCGGAACTTCCCAATCTTACTAAGATTTTAATTTGATTAGAACATTAAATTCTTGAATGCCAATCAAAAAACACTAATAGTAAATAACAACATTACTCTCGTTAATTACTATGTTTATAATGTAATTTCTATGGTGCGAAATTAACAATATTTAGCAGTATTTTTGAAGAATTAAGTTGTAAATCAAGGGGTTTAATTAACTTGCAAGCAATTATTTTTTATGGCTGGAACAGAAAATAAACATTCAAAAAGRAGATTAAGRTCATCTTRCCTTACTACTATAATTAGYATTTCGTTAGTGTTGTTTATGTTGGGAATGTTAGGGCTAATCATTTTGAATGCCAAACAAATTTCTAATCATGTAAAAGAAAACATAGGATTTTCTATTATTCTAAAAAAAGGGATTAAAGAACAAGAAGTAAAACACATCAAAGATTTATTAGATACAGAGCCTTTCGTTAAAGAAACAATTTTTATTGACCCTGATGTTGCTGCTGAAGAATTTCAAGAAGCTTTGGGAGAGGAGTTTGTGAAATTTATTGGGGAAAACCCTTTATTGCCATCTATTGATGTGAAACTAAATGCGGCTTATGCTAATCCAGATAGTTTAGCAAAAATTGAAATAGCTTTAATGGAAAACCCTAAAATTAAAGAGGTGTTTTATCAAGCCGATTTAGTAGATGCCGTAAATAAGAACATGAAAAAAATCAGTGTGTATTTACTTGGGTTTAGTGCCTTGTTATTAGTAGTTGCAATGGCATTAATTAACAATACAATACGATTATCAATTTATTCTAAACGATTTTTAATTAAAACGATGCAGCTAGTTGGAGCGCGTCATTCTTTTATACGAAGACCATTTGTACTGCAAGGAATAGGAAATGGAATTGTGGCTGCTTTTATAGCGATTGGCTTAATTGTCACCTTTTTATATTACTTACAACAACAGTTCCCAGAGTTAATAGATNNWTTAAAWANNNAKAGMNTTNSRGARCAMYTWWTWTSATNCMTNATTATTTTAGGARTWATTATCTCGTGGATTTCTACTAATTTAGCAGTCCGAAAATATTTACGAATAGAAACCGGAGACCTTTATTAAACAGAACATTATGAGTGAAGAAAACGAAAACAAATTGAATCAAGATTTTGCTTTTAGCAAACAAAATTACATCTTAATTGCAGCTGGAACGGGACTTTGTATTTTAGGTTATTTTCTAATGTCTGGTGGGGGCTCTGATGACCCTGCTGTTTTTAGTGAAGAACTATTTAATACGCAACGAATGTATGTTGCACCACTAATGATTCTTGCTGGATTAGGTGTAGTAGGTTGGGGAATCTTAAAAAAGACAGAGGATTAATTTTCAAATCATTTTATGTCTGTATTAGAGGCTATTATTTTAGGAATAATTCAAGGGTTAACGGAGTTTCTTCCTGTAAGCAGTAGTGGTCATTTAGAACTAGCTAAAGTTATTTTAGGTGATAATTCAGTTCCTGAAGAAAGTATGTTAATGACAGTTGTATTACATGGAGCAACAGCATTGAGTACTATTGTTGTTTTTCGAAAAGATATTATTGATTTATTTAAAGGGCTTTTTCAGTTCAAGAACAACGATGATTTTAAATTTTCTTTGAATATYGTTGTATCAATGATTCCTGCAGCAGCAGTTGGGGTTTTATTTAATGATGAAATTGAAGCCTTTTTTGGAGGTAAAGTTTTATTAGTCGGATCAATGTTGTTGGTTACAGCTCTTCTTTTAATATTAGCTGATAAAGCAAAAAGCACTAATAAAAAAGTAGGAATTAAGGAATCAATTATAATAGGAGTTTCTCAAGCTATTGCTATTCTCCCAGGAATTTCTCGTTCTGGAGCAACTATTTCTACTTCAGTTTTATTGGGTATTGACAGAGAAAAAGCAGCTCGTTTTTCATTTTTAATGGTCGTCCCCCTAATTTTAGGTAAGATTGCTAGAGATATAATGGATGGAGCTTTTGATGTAATTGACGGTTCAGTTTTAAATTATGTGGTTGGTTTTATAGCTGCATTTATTACTGGTATTTTAGCTTGTACTTGGATGATTAAGTTGGTGAAGAAAAGCAAGTTACGCTACTTTGCTTATTACTGTTTAGTTATTGGTGTTGCTGCAATAGTTTATTCATTAGTGTAATGCCTGAACAAGTTCCAAATA
This sequence comes from Flavobacteriales bacterium, assembly GCA_002402165.1. GTDB lineage: Bacteria > Bacteroidota > Bacteroidia > Flavobacteriales_E > Vicingaceae. Next base: position 47,999 of record NVVI01000002.1, on the reverse strand, counting down.
AATTTCAAACAGGACAAATAATTCTAATTAACAAGCCATTGACTTGGACATCTTTTGATGTGGTTAATAAAGTGCGTTGGTTAATCAGAAAAGAGTACAATCTCAAAAAAATAAAAGTTGGTCATGCAGGAACTTTAGATCCTTTGGCAACAGGATTACTAATTCTTTGTACGGGAAAATTTACCAAGAAGATTAACGATATTCAAACTCAAGAAAAGGAATATGCTGGAGTAATTACCTTGGGAGCAACTACGGCTTCTTATGATTTAGAAAAAGAAATTGATATTGAATATTCAACTGAACACATTACTGAAGATTTAATTAAAGAAACTGCAAAAACATTTATTGGAGAACAAGATCAAATCGCACCAATATACTCAGCAAAAAAAATTGACGGTAAACGAGCTTATGAATATGCTAGAGAAGGAGACGAGGTAAAAATAAAGTCAAACAAAATAATAATTAAGGAATTTGAAGTTGAAACCTGTGATACTCCTAAACTTGTAATAGGTGATGATGAAAAATCAAAAATAAATCAAGAAAAACCTTACGAAAAAGGGGTCCATTTTAAATTCAGGATTGTTTGCTCTAAAGGAACTTATATCCGTGCTATTGCAAGAGATTTTGGTGAAAAACTAAACTCTGGAGGGCATCTTTCACAACTTAAAAGAACAAAAATCGGAGAACTTAAGATTGAGGATGCGATTCAGATTGAGGAGGTTAAGAGTCTTTTTATTTGAAAGTTTGATAAGCAGTTGCGATTAAACGGTCATTATATCTTTTTCTTTTGCAGCAATTAATGCATCAATTTTAGTAGAAAAACCATCTGTAATTTTTTGAACTTCTCCTTCAGCATCTTTAGCCTGATCTTCACTTAAGCCATCATTTCCAAGTTTTTTTATTTCATCATTGGCATCTTTTCTAGCATTTCTAATACCAACTTTTGTGTCTTCACCTTCAGCCTTAGCTTGTTTACTGAGCTCTATTCTTCTTTCTTCAGTAAGAGCTGGAATGTTTATTAAAATGGTTTCTCCATTATTTTGAGGGTTTAACCCAAGATTTGCATGAGCAATTCCTTTTTCTATTTCTTCTAATAACGATTTTTCGAAAGGCTGAATTGATAAAGTTCTACCATCTATAGCGTTAATATTCGCTACTTGATGTAGTGGAGTTAAAGTTCCATAATATTCAACAACTACTTTGTTTAACATCAGGGGAGATGCTTTACCTGCTCTTATTTTTTGCAGTTCTCCGTCTAAACGGGTCATTGCATTTTCCATTGATTCTTTAGCAGTGTCTAATACAAATTGAATTTCTTCGTTCATCGTTTTAAATTTGAAATAAAGATATCAAAATTTAAAACTCTACCAAGGTTCCAACATTACTTTCTTGATTAACTACCCTTTTTAATGTGCCTGGCGTATTCATATCAAAAACTATTATAGGCAATTTATTTTCATTACAAAGTGTAAATGCAGTCATATCCATCACATTTAACCCCTTTTTATAAACTTCTCCAAAAGAAATGGTGTCATATTTTGTAGCAGAACTATCTTTTTCTGGATCAGCAGTGTAAATACCATCTACACGAGTTCCCTTTAAAACCACATCAGCTTCAATTTCAATTGCTCTTAAACATGCCGCAGTATCAGTTGTAAAATATGGGTTACCAGTTCCTGCTCCAAAAATTACTACTCGTCCTTTTTGCAAATGACGTACAGCTCTTCTTTTAATAAAAGGCTCTGCGATTTCTTTCATCTCTATGGCTGTTTGAAGTCTTGTGTAAACATCAATTGCTTCTAGAGCAGATTGTAAAGCCATACTATTAATTACGGTAGCAAGCATGCCCATATAATCACCTTGGGTTCGTTCCATTCCGCCTTCTTCAGCTTGTATGCCTCTAAAAATATTACCTCCACCAATTACTATGGCCACTTGTACTCCTTGGCCTACAATTTCTTTAATTTCTTGTGCATATTCAGCTAACCTATTATTATCAATGCCAAATTTTTTATTACCCATAAGGGCTTCTCCACTTAATTTTAATAAAATTCTTTTGAAAGCCATAATATAAGTTTTATAAAAAAATTATTATTTTCAATTTGGCACTTAATATTTAAAAGTTAGTTAATGTCCCTTAATAATTATCTGCACGGATTCCGTGCTTTTTGGTCAAAAAAAAGAGAGAATTTAAATTCCCTCTTTTTAATAATATATTTTGTTACCCTAACATTCTTCGTTTGAAATCGGTTACCGTTAAGCCACTCTCTGTTTCATTGAGATACTGACTAACTGTTTTTTTATTGTCTCTTACAGATGCTTGATTTAATAAAGTGTTTTCTTTCAAATATTTTTTCACTTTACCCTCTGCTATCTTATCGATGATGTTTTCTGGCTTTCCTTCTTGTATAGCAATTTCTCGACCTAAAGACATTTCTTTTTCAATAATTTCTGGAGCAACATCAGATTCATCTAAAGCAATAGGGTCCATTGCAGCAACTTGCATTGCAATTTGTTTTCCTGCCTCACCAACTGCTTCGCCAGATTTATTTAAAGCAACAATGGAAGCTAGTCTATTTCCTGGATGATTGTATGCAATAGCTTGTTCAGCTTCTACGAATTCGTAACCAGATACTTGTATTTTCTCTCCAATAACACCTGTTTGCTCTATTACCTTTTCTCCAATAGTTAAACTTTCACCATTAAAAGGTAAGTCTTTTAACGCATCTAAAGATGCTGGACTATTGGCAATTGCTGCATCTAAAATAGTAGTTGCAAAAGTGTTAAAATCTGAATTTTTTGCTACAAAATCAGTTTCACAGTTTACTTCAACTAAAACAGCTTTTTTCCCATCTGCAGTAGTTTTAGCAATAATTAATCCTTCATTAGCATTTCTATCACCTCTTTTAGCGGCAACCTTTTGCCCTTTCTTTCTTAGTATATCTGTTGCTTTGTCGAAACCTCCTTCTGCTTCAACCAAAGCATTTTTGCAGTCCATCATTCCTGCACCTGTTTGCTTACGTAAATTATTAACGTCTGCTGCTGTAATTTTTGACATCTTAAATATTGTATTATAGTTGATTTATTTTGATTCAGATTTAACCTCTTCTTTAGCTTCTGGCTTTTCAGTTTTCACTTCTTCTTTAGCTTCTTTTTTCTCATCAGTCTTAGTCGCTGATTTCTCAGCTTTTACATCTTCTTTTTTGTCATCAGCTTTTGCTACAGATTCCTTAGTTTTTTGAGCTTCCTTTTGAGCTTCCGCTTCTGCTTTAGCTTTGTCTTTTCCTTCTTTTCTTTCTGCTAATCCTTTTGCTACTTCTTTTATAACAATTTCCATTATTTTTTCAATAGATTTTGTAGCATCATCATTTGCTGGAATAGCAAAATCAACTAAAGTTGGATCAGAATTAGTATCAACGATAGCAAAAGTAGGAATTCCTAATTTTTTTGCTTCAGCAATAGCTATGTGCTCTTTCATAATATCTACTACAAATATTGCAGCGGGCAATCTAGTAAGCTCTGAAATACTACCTAAGTTTTTTTCTAATTTCTGTCTTTGACGCGCAATTTGTAACCTTTCTCTCTTGGAAAGGACAGCCATTGTTCCATCTTCATTCATTTTATCGATAGTAGCCATTTTTCTAACAGCTTTTCTGATCGTAACAAAGTTGGTTAACATTCCTCCAGGCCATCTTTCTGTAACATAAGGCATGTTGATATTACTTGCTTTTTCTGCAACAACATCTTTAGCTTGTTTCTTTGTWGCWACAAAMAKKATTTTTYTTCCTGAWKTWGCWATTTKMKYTAAWGCMKCKGMYGCTTCTTCNAATTTTNMKSYWSKKTTKTGTAAANNTCRATAATRTGAAYMCCGTTWCGYTCYMYRWAWATRTAAGGAGCCATKTTTGGRTYCCAYTTTCTWSTWAGGTGACCAAARTGYACACCTGCATCRAGTAATTCTTTAAAWTCTACTTTTGMCATTTTTTAATTGTTTACATTCYTTAATAACWTCAATCTTTAAGTAGAGCAATANNGCTGTCTTAAAAATTTAGATACTAAACAATAATTTATATTAACGTTTACTAAATTGAAATTTCTTACGAGCTTTTGGYTGACCAGGTTTTTTACGTTCAACCATTCTAGGGTCTCTAGTTAATAGTTTCTCTGGCTTAAGTAGTGCTCTATTTTCTTCATCAATCTTTACTAATGCTCTAGCAATTGCGTGTCTAACAGCTTCTGCTTGACCTGTAATTCCACCACCAGCTACATTCACTTTTACATCGTAAGTTTTAGCTGTATTGGTAGCTTCAAATGCTTGTTGTACTTTCCCTTGTAATACTGTTGTTGGGAAAAACACTTTATAGTCTTTTTTATTAATAGTAACATTCCCCTTTCCTTTAGATAGGTAAACTCTTGCTACTGCTTTTTTTCTTCTTCCTGTTGCGTTAGTTACTTCCATTTTTATTATTTAAGGTCGCTTACTTTTATTTCTTTAGGCTGTTGTGCTTCTTGTTTGTGTTCAGCACCTTCATATACAAAAAGGTTTCTATACATTGCTCTTCCTAATTTACCATTAGGCAGCATTCCTTTTACAGCTTTTTCAACCATTCTTGTAGGGTGTTTAGCCATAACCTCAGCTGCAGTAGCAACTTTTTGGCCACCAGGGTATCCAGAATAAGTGATGTACTTTTTGTCTTCCCATTTATTACCCGTTAATTTAATTTTGCTAGCATTAATAACAACTACATTGTCTCCACAATCTACATGTGGTGTAAAGTTTGTTTTATGCTTACCTCTAATTAGGCTAGCAATTTTTGATGCTAATCTACCTAATGGTTCGTTTTGAGCATCAATAAGCACCCAGTTTTTATCAACTGTAGCTGTGTTTGCCGAAACTGTTTTATAGCTTAATGTATCCACTATATTTCTTTTTTAATTTTATAATATCCCCTAAAATGGGGCTGCGAATTTACGACTTTTTTTTAATWCACCAANTATTWMNYAATAATATATTSMAGGNTTTTTMGWGTTWRAWTRKGAGNTMGTTTTWTNWTAAATAAAAAATCCTCGAAATATTTCGAGGATTTTTAAATTTTTATGTGATATAGTTTATTTTAATTGGTCTGGATTAGTAGCCGCTTCATCATTGTATTTCTTTTGAAGTTTCATCCACCAAAACAGCAATACAAACGAAAGAACGGTAAGTGCTATGTTAGGTAAATTCCCTAATTCTTCAAAAAGATCAAAAAACCAATAAGATGCATCTCCAATACCATAAAAAAACTTTGTCATAACTTTAATTTTATAGAACAAAAGTAGAATTTATCTTTAATATTCAAAAGTTTAATTGATTAATATTACAAAATGTTAATAGGTGTATTTAGGTCTAATCAAAAACTAGTTAATCTAATAACTATATTATTAACAATTATCTTATGGTTACCAGCATTTTTTATGGAGGTGGATGTAGAGTTTTCACATCTAATTACTACAAATATAAAATGGGTGGATATTGTTATTTCTATTTTTTTAATTGCAGCTCAGTCTATTTACTTAAATGTTATTGTTAATGAGTATAAGCTGGTTAAAGAAAATACTCATCTTACTAGCTTAATATTTTTAATAGTTAATAGCTCTTGTTTGTTATTGCTAAATTTAAATCAAGTTTTAATAGCAAACACATTTATTTTGGTTGCATTCCACCAGTTATTAAGGATGTATAATTTAAAGAATAACTATGCTACTTTGTTCAATGCATCTTTCTTAATTGCTATTGCTTCTTTAATTTACTTACCAAGTATTGCTTATTTTATTTTGTTATTGGTGACGCTAATATATACGGCTACACCTAAGTGGAGAGATTTTATGATTTCATTGATAGGTCTGAGTGTTCCTTTTATTTATTTTATTACATATAAGTTTGTTTTTGGTAGTTTATTTGAAATTGATTTTAATAATTATCAGGCCTCAATWYYWGWYMTTSWWCMGAATNWASTTRCTKTYWTKTWRCWGWYWTKKYKKWWRATWSKTWGSGTAATTATTTTATTGGCTTTTGTAAGGTTGTTGCCAATTTTAGGAAAGAGTGTAGTAAGGGTTAAAAAGATGTTAATTATTGTTGTTTTGATGCTTGTTGTTGGTTTAACAACGTTGCTATTGAATGGATTTGATTATTTTGCGACATTTTTAATGATATCAATTCCTTTATCAATAATAATAGCCAATTTTTTTCAAAACATTAAAAAGGCCTGGCTAGCAGAGCTTCTTTTTCTAACTTTAATTGGAGGGCTAATTCTTGGCTATTTTTCGTAAAAGTGCATTTCAGACACGTAATTATATACAGGCCCAGAAAGTAGGTATCGCACATCTTTTTTCTCTTTGATGGCTTTACGAATAAAGCTTGCAGAAACTTTCATCACAGGAGCATCAGATATCGTTATTTTAGGGTGATTTTTAAATTGATGGCCTACATCTTCAGATACTTCTTGCTCCAATCTTTCTTGTTCTGTTAATGCTCGTGGGTAAACATATATGGAATGATTATTTAATATTTCCTCATAGTTTTTCCACTTATGAAAAGTGCGAAGATTGTCTTCTCCCATTATTAATGAAAAAGAATGGTCGGGATATTTTTCTTGAATATAAGAAAGAGTGTCTATAGTATACGAAGGTTTTGGTAAATCAAATTCTATATTGGAAGCTTTTAATTTGTTATTGTTTTCAACAGCAACACGTACTATTGCTAGCCTATGATAGTCTGCTAATAAAGATGCTTTACTTTTTAATGGGTTTTGCGGTGAAACAACTAGCCAAACTTGATCTAGATTTGTATAATCGACCATGTGATTAGCAATGATTAAATGGCCTACATGAACGGGGTTGTATGTTCCAAAATAAAGACCAATATTCATCGTCTATTTTTTTAAGAATGATGTAWCAAGAGAAAGTACTTCTTGTTGTGCCTTATCTAGGTTGTCATTAACTATAATATAATCAAANCCATTTTGAGTATTCTAATTCTTTTTCAGCTTTAGCTAAACGGTTTAAAATTTTTTCTTCGTCTTCTGTTCTCCTATTTCTTAACCTTTCTTCCAACACTTTTATGGATGGTGGTTGGATAAATATTGCCAATGCTTTTTCTCCAAAATGTTTTGTTAAACTTAAGCCTCCTTCAACATCTACATCAAAAATAACGTTATTTCCTTTATTCCAAATTCTGTTTATTTCTGTGTTCAGAGTTCCATAGTAATTGTCTTTATAGACTTCTTCCCATTCAACAAACTCATCATTATCAATTCTATTTTTAAACCTCTTGGTACTGATAAAATAATAATCAACGCCATTTATTTCGTTTTCTCTTGCTTCTCTGTTACAAGCAGAAATCGAAAACTCTAAGCCGATGTCTTGTTGYAATAARWATTTAGTWATYGATGTTTTTCCAGCTCCCGATGGYGCACATAAAATAATACACTTTCCTTCCATTATNTCCCNTATAARATATTTAARATCTGTTCTTTTATTTTTTCTAATTCATCTTTCATTTGAACTACTACTTTTTGAAGTTCAGAATGATTTGCTTTTGAGCCTAATGTATTAATCTCTCTACCCATTTCTTGGCAAATAAAACCTAGCTTTTTTCCTTCTGAAATTGAAGAATTCATGGTTTCTTTAAAATAAGTACAATGTTGAGATAACCGTGTTTTTTCTTCAGTTATATCGTATTTTTCGATGTAGTAAATTAATTCTTGTTCAAAACGATCTTTATCAATTTTATAATCGTCTATCACTTCATTTAAATTATTGATAATTCTTGTTTTTACAGTTTCAATTCTTTCTTGTTCGTATTGTTCAACAGACTTAAGTAGTTTAGAAATATTATCAACTCTTAAAGTAATTTCTTTTTCTAAGGAGCTTCCCTCGGTAGTTCTAAATTCATTGATATTAGAAAGAGCTTCTTCAATTATTTTGCAAACACTATTCCATTCTTTTTCATCTAATTCACTTCTTTCGACTTTTAATAAATCGGGCATTCTAGAAACAATTGCTACTAAGTCTGTATTGTGCTTTGGGTCTATATCATTGGCAACAGAACTAAACTCTTCATAATATTTTTTAAAAAGTTCTTTATTTAGATGAAGACTAGAACTATCTCCTAGTAATTCTGCATAGAGGTTGAATTCGACTTTACCTCTTTGTAAGTTTTTACTAATTATAGATCGAAGTGGAAGCTCTTTTTCTTTGTAAAAAGAAGGCATTCTTACAGAAATGTCTGCTTGCTTACTGTTTAGGGATTTAATTTCAACAGTAATTTTTTTATTATTTACTTCTCCGGTTGCTTTTCCAAAACCGGTCATAGATTTAACCATTCTTAATGAATTAAGCTACAAATGTAATAATAGTAGTGGTTTATAATGTTTTTAGTTGAAAATTTATCTAGGAGAGATAATGAAATGTTATTTCATTAGAGTAATTGATCCTTTTTTAGTTATTCCATTAATATCTATGATATAAAAATAAGTACCATCAGGCACCATTTTACCTAATGTTGTTCTGCCGTTCCAGCCATTACTATGATTTTTAGAATCATAAACTTTTTTCCCCCAACGATTGAAGACTAGAATGCTCGTACATTCACTTATTTCCTCAGGGAGGTCTAATCGGAAAACATCATTTATTCCATCATTATTTGGAGTTAAAATAGTAGGAGGTGTAAGATTAAAATAATCTTCAAATTTTCCAGAGGTAATAGGATAACTTATAGTGTCAATACATAAACCTTGACTATAAGAGGTTAGAATAACAGTTGTTGAAAAGGTGTATTGAAAAAGATGAATAGGGTGTATTTCATCAGATTGAGCCCCATCATTAAAATTCCATAAATAAGAGACTGCACCAGTGCTAAGATTTGTAAATTCAACTAGTATTCCATCGCAAGATGGAGTTGCATCTATTGTGAAATCTGAAATTGGTTTTGGTTCAGCAGTCACTAAAATAGAGGTTGTGTCAGCACATCCATTTGTGTCTGTAACAGTTACTAGGTAAAGAATAGTTACTTGAGTTGTTGTTATTGGATTATATATATTTGGATTTGATAAGTCAGTTAGAGGACTCCAATTGTAGCTTGATCCGCTAGGGCCTATTACTTCAAGTTGTAGTGCTTCACCAATACAAATGACAGTGTCTGTTAAATCTACAATGTTTAATTGGTTTACATTAATGGTTACGCTATCTGTATTGGAGCACATGTTTGCATCAGTGCCTGTTACAATATATGTTGTTCCGTTAATAGGAAAAGCTAAAGGGTTGGCTATAGTTGTATCACTTAATCCGATAGAGGGAGTCCATAAATAACTTATTCCTCCACTTGCATTTAGCTGAACGGTATCATTTAAACATACATTTGGAGAAGAGCTTGAAGCGATAATTATCGGCAGAGGATTAACATTTACAACTATTGAATCATAAGCAGAACAACCGTTTGTATCTGTCCCAAAGACTATAAATTGGGTTGTGTCAGTTGGAATTCCAATAGGATTAGAAAGTGTAGAGTCATTTAATAAACCTCCAGGCTGCCATATATAATTTAATCCTCCTGAAGCATTTAATTGTACCGAATCACCAAAACAAATATCTATATCTCCTCCAGCGGCAATATTTGGGAGTTGGTTAACTGTAATTGTTATAGAATCAATAGCTGTACAAGTATCATTAGTAGCAACAATATAATAAGTTGTAGTTATTAGCGGAAATGCTATCGGATTAGCCAAAGTATCATTGTCTAATGTTCCCCCATTTGGGAACCACAAAAATGATGTTCCGTTTGGAGATGTCGGAACCCCTCCTAACATAATAGAATCTCCAGCACAAATAGTGTCATTCATTCCTGGGTCTATTGGTACTTCATCGTTAACAATAATTTGTAGCGTGTCTGTATATTCACAACCATTAATATCTGTACCTGTAACGAGATAAATCGCAGTATCTGTTGGGTTTGCCATTGGGTTGGAAATAGTTGTATCATTTAGCCCTAAAAAAGGTGTCCATAAATAGCTTATTCCTCCAGTAACACTCAGCTGAATAGAATCTCCAGAACATATCCATAAATCTGGTCCAGCATCAATTATTGGTAAAGGGTTTATCGAAATAGTAACACTAGAGGTATCTACACAAGTATTACTATCGGTTACAGTTACCATGTAAGTTGTAGCTATTATTGGACAAGCAATAGGATTCGGAATAATTGAATCAGATAAACTGCTTCCAGGAGACCAAGTATAACTTATTCCACCAGATGTGATTAATTGAGCACATGTACCAACACAAACTGTAGTATCGTTGTTTATAATTATCGTAGGTAGCATATTAACTATTATTATAACACTGTCTATGTTTATACATCCATTAGTATCTGTTCCTATTACAAAATAGGTTGTAGTTGTAGTTGGAAAAACAATAGGGTTAGAAATACCATTGTTATTTATAGTTGTATTAGGAGTCCACTGATAAGAAGCCGCACCAGTAGCGTTTACTTGTATAGAATCACCAATACATATTGATGTATCCAATCCTGCATCAACAATAGGAAGTGGGTTAATGGTAATTGTTACAGTATCCATATCAATACAACCATTGGTATCAGTAACAGTTAAGAAATAAGTTGTTGTAGCTAAAGGGGTAGCTGTTGGATTTGCTATTGTAGAGTCATTTAGAGTAGTAGCTGGAGTCCAGCTGTAAATAGATCCATTAGACCCTGTTGGGGCACCACCAAGAATAGTGGAAGTACCAACACAAATTACTGTGTCATTTCCAGCGTTAACAATTGGTGATGGATTAATAGTAATTATTACACTAGCAGTGTCAATACAACCATTAATGTCAGTTCCTGTAACTATAAAAGTAGTTGTATTTGATAAACAAGCAACAGGATTAGCAATAGTAGAATCAGATAATTCATTTCCTGGAGACCAAGAGTAAGAAATTGCACCAGAAGCATTTAATTGTGCACAGGTTCCGATACAAACTGAGGTATCATTATTTGTAATAATAACAGGCAAAGGATTAATTGAAATAAGAACACTATCCATATTAATACACCCATTAGTATCTGTAACAGTAACAATATATTCTGTTGGATTAATTGTTGGCGTAGCAATAGGGTTAGCTAAGGTATCATCATTTAATGATGCAGAAGGTGACCAATTATAGGAAGAACCAAAAGAGCCAGTAGGGTTTCCTCCTAAAGTTAAAGAAGTTCCATTACAAACAGTGGTATCCAGTCCTGCATCAACAATAGGAAGAGGGTTAACGGTAACGGTTAGTGTCTCAGTATTAGAACACCCATTTGTATCAATACCATTGACTGAGTAAGTCGTAGTTGTAAGAGGAAATGCTAAAGGATTAAAAACTGTAGAATCATTTAACGTAGAAGACGGAGTCCACAAGTATTGTGATGCCCCAGAAACAAAAATTTGAACAGTATCATTTATACAAATAGCGGTATCAGTTGTAACTAAAATAGGTAATGGATTTATTGTTATTGTTACCGAGTCAACATAACTGCACAAGTTAGAATCCATGATGGTAGCAATGTATGTTGTTGTAACAGTAGGGAATGCCCAAGGGTTAGCTATGGTATCATTACTAAGTGAAATATTTGGTGTCCAGCTATAAGTCAATCCACCACTCGCATTTAATTGAACACTGTCATTTAAGCATATTGCAGTATCATTTCCAGCTGTAAAAATTGGAATAGTAAATAAGCTTACTAAAACAGAATCAGTATTTTGACAACCATTAGTATCAGTAACTAATAATATATAATTAGTTGTACTCGTGGGATTGGCAATAGGATTATTAATAGTATCATCATTGAGGCTTCCTCCCGGAGACCATAAATAACTATTTCCACCTGTGCCATTTAGTTGTACAGCAGTATTTTGGCAAATAATAGTATCTGGGCTAACTGTTAAAGTTGGTATTGGGTTAATAGTCACCACCTGGGAAACACTATCTTGACAATTAGAGGATGTACTTACATTTAAAGACACTGTAAAATTCCCCGCGGAACCATAAAAATGAACTGGATTAACAAGGTTGCTAGTATCACCATCTCCAAAATCCCAGTAATAATTGGGAATAACATTACCACTTAGGTTTATAAAAGTAAAGTATATAGAATCTCCAATACAAGTACCTATAAATGAAAAATCAGCTAAGTTAGCTGCACCGCCACTTATAGAGACAGTATCAATTGAAGACATTGAAGTACAGGGTAAGTTATCGTCTATTTCTACTCTATAGCTAATTAAAGAATCACATAAGTTTAGTGTATCAACATAGGTTAGTGATTGAGTAGAATCTATAAGCGTCCATGTACCTATAGGTTGTTCTCTATAAACTCGATACCATGTTGACGATGAAGATAATAACGGGTTGTATATTGGGTTCCAATTCAATGTGGCAATGTTGCCAGTAGCTGTAGCCGTTAAAAAGATAGAAGAAGCAGTATCAATAACAGCTGCGGCAGTTCCTTCAGCACAACCTAAGCTTTGGATATAATAATATTGTGGAGCAGAATTACCATTAGCACCAATATGGGTATATGTGGTTTGGTTATAATTTCCAATAGTAGCTATAGAAGTGAATGGGCCAGTAGGGTTGGATGAATGGAAAATTTCATAATCATTAAACCCTGAAACAGTATCTATGGGGGTATCCCAAGTTAATATAACATCCCCATTTGGAATAACCGATACACAATGAATTTCTGGTGATTCAATTGGTTCAGGAGGAATAATAGTTATAGAAACTGTTCCGATATTAAGTCCAGCTGTGGGGCAAGCATCATCTTGAATGGTAAAAAGAAATTGATAAGTACTTGATGTAGCGGCACATCCTCCAGAAGATTGTAAATGACTACAAGCAGTTTGCCATTGAAAAAATATGCAAACAGAGTCAAATCCACTAATAGAAGGAAGAGGCGGAGGACCTAAAATTGCACAAGGTGGGTTTTGACATCCTGCATTTGGATTGGCATAGTTTGTTCCAAATTGATCACCAATTACAGTCATTGTAATTAGTTGGCCAGGAGTATCATAACCACAATATTTGAAATTTATTAACTCCCCAGCTATAACAGTGTCATTAAAAGAAGGGTTTCCAGAGGGGTCTAAAAATGGAAAGTTAGTTGTCGGTGGTGCATTTGCTGGACAAGAAAGAATTATTACTTGGATTTCACGAAAAACTTCAGCCACAAGTACCCCGCATTTATAGGAAGATACTTTTATACAGTTAACAAAATTTCCTTGAGTAAATGATGTAAAATTAATTTCTCCAGTATTAGCATCAAGTGTTGCAGGAACATTTGATGCATTATGTGTGGTGTTTGGATAAGGGCTGTTAAATGTGTAAGTGCCAGAAAAAGGAATTGCAACAGGATTTGTTGAGGTAAATGCTCCAGAAAAATCATCTAAAGGCTGAGCCCAAGAATAGACTAAAGAGTCACCATCTTTATCAAAAGCCAATTGATTATAAGTGAAAGGAACTCCAGCACAAACAATGGTTGATGGTTTGGTTGAAAAACTTGGAGATGAATCAAAGCACGGACTAGTGTTTAGGCCACTATAGGCAAACATTTTAGCCCTTAATGTAAACCCCCTAGAGCTAGGACTAACTAGATTGGTTATAGCTCCGTTTCTTGCAAAATTGTCATAAGTAAAAACCCACCCTTGGGCAGGAGGAGTTCCAGATATAGTTATTGGTGCAGAATTGTAAACAAATTCTTCAACAGCCCCATTTCCTCCACCAACACAAGTTATTGAAGGGCCTCCTCCAGTACATTGAGGAGAGATATCATTTCGAGCAGTTAAGTTCATCGAAATGCCAGTAATTGTTGCATGATTATGAACTTCCATGTTAATAGGGCCAACAAGTGAAGGGTCATCCCATCCATTACAATCCCTATATAATTTCATGGAAAAAATATAGGTTCCGTTTCCCATACATTCCCATGTTATTTCTCCACCCATTAAATGAGAAGCACTAATACTTCCCGATGCGAAAAGTAATAGGATAATTACTATGTGTTTAAAGTGTTTTTTCACATTTAGCTATAAAACTATTTTATTAAAAATTTTCTACTAATCAGGTTATTATCCTCATATAAAATTTTCACAAAATAAACCCCTGTAGAAACTTCGTTTAATTCTATTTTTTGAGAATTAAAGTAATTTTCATTGTTGTTAAAGCTAAAAACAAGTTTACCTAAAGCACTAATGATGTTTATAGAGCTAATGTTTTCACTTGTTTTATTTACAATATAAAGGGTTCCATTATTTGGATTTGGAAAAATCATAAAGTAACTATCGTGCTCATCAATGGATACTGGAAATATGTTGATGGTATCATATGCGGTAGAAGTACAGCCAGCACCATTAGTTACAATTAGTGTAACAACATATTGTCCCACATTGATATATGTGTGTGTTGGCGATTGTATATTCGCAAGATATCCATCTCCAAAATCCCAACTCCATGAGATAGCACCTGGCGCATTGGCATTAAAATTAATAGGCTGATTAATGAGGGTAGTGCTTAATATATCGATAGATGCGTTTAAAGAGTTTATGATTATTTGCTGATTGTATACATCAGAACCGAAAGAATTAGTGGCAGTTAGCGTCACATTATACAAGCCTGCAGATGTGTATGTATGAAAAGGGTTTTGGTTAGTAGAAGTGGTTCCATCATCAAAATTCCAGAACCAACTTGTAGGGAAATTTGTGGATATATCTGTAAACTGAATAACTCCTTGACATTGGTTTAATATATTATAGCTAAAATTAGCAATTGGTGGCTGGTTGTTAGATTGAATTAAAACAGTATAATCTTCACATTGTCCATACGCTGGGGTATAACAAGAAGTTGTAATGCTGTTACTTTCATAGTCAGAAATCACCCTCATTCTTAAAGGTGTGCCAATTAACAATCCGGTAGGAATTGCTACGCTACCTGAATGATTTTGCAAAATATTATCTGATACAAATACTAATTCATTTGTCATGTTAAATTGACCATCATTGTCAAAATCAATCCACACCCGAACATCTTCGCCATATCCACTCCCAGTAGTAACGTTTATGGCATAGGAATTTCCTTCTGTTACTGTTGTAGAAACCCCACAAGTATAGTCTTGATAGCTGTCCGTACCACCATTTGTGGTGTTATTTATCGAATTAAAACTAACATTATAAACTCCCATTCCAACAGTACCAGCAGTAGTGGTAATTGGTGAACAAAAAGCAGCTATTGGACCATTTGTATTTGAAATGGTTACCACATAACTTACAGTATCACAAGATGTTCCATTACAAGCAATAAGTTCAACTGTGTAACTTCCTGCTCCAGCATAAGTGTATGATGGATTTTGGGCGCTTGAGGAGCTCCCATCACCAAATGTCCAACTCCAAGTAGTTGGATTGTTCGTTGTTATATCAGTAAAATCAACTTGCCCGCTACAAATGTTAGGAATATTATAGGTGAAATCGGCACATGGATCGAAGCTAACATTTAAGGTACATGTTATCATTATTTGTGGGGTTACTGGGTCGTTTGAGTTAATGGTAATATCAGCGTAATGTGTTCCACCATTTAAACCAGCAGAATAAAGTGTCACAAAAAATATTGAAGAATCACTTATTGCTGTGTTCAGAGTATCAGTACTTGTAATTATCCAATTAGGAGCTGGAATTCCCCCAATAGTTATTTCATCATAAAATGATGTTAGTCCAGAGTCCCATCCATAAAGATGAATTCTAGACAGGCTATTTATAGTAATGCTTCTAAATTGAACACTTGTACTAAGTAATGCTCCATCAAAATAATAATCGAATGTTTTAGCACTATAATCAATATTTTTAAATTCAACTTGATACCATTGGTTAGGATTTATAGTTGTAGTAATGCTTCCTGTGGAAGGGGTGTAAAAATAAAAGGTATTGCCACTAAAATAAGTCATAGCCATTCCATTATCACTAGTAATATTATTATCTCCTATAACAACTAATCCCGTAATGCCACCACCTTGAGTTTTAACTTTATAGCTTAAAGTGCTTACTGCAGCAGGACCAAATGAATGGTATATTCCGTTATAATGGGTAGATGCCCCACCAGTCATACTCAAGGAATAAGTACCATTAGCTGGAGCTGATGTTGTTACAATATTTGTATAACTTCCTCCTCCAGAAAGCCAAGTGCTTAAATTTCCACTTTCAAAACCATCATAAAAAGCACCTCCACTTCCTGAAGAGGAACTACTAACACTAATGGAAGAATATAATGGACCTTGCCCAGTATTATAAACTGTAACAGGAATAGTGACAGAATCTTGACATGCAAATAAGTTTACATTAATTGATGTAGGATTAACAGATATGATAGGGGCGCCAGTTGCAGATCCGGTTAAGCAAATAGTTGTATCTACATCACTATTAAAGATGTTTAAAGTTGAATTAAAACTTCCTATGCTAGTTGGAGCAAAAGTAACTACTACATTCCCTGAATCTCCAGGTAAAATGATTAAGGTAGTTACATTTGGACTGTATTCAGCTAATGTTGAGCTAATGTTTGTAACATAAAGAGTATCACACCCATTGTTATAGATAGTTACTGAATCGGTTGCAGTAGTGTTTTCCATTATAGACCCAAAGTTTAGGCAGGAAGCAGAGAAGCCTATTTCAGGAGCACCTATAACAGTAAATGAAACAGGAATGGTATCAAAAGGGCTTAATGGATCGTTTGACGTAAGTACAATGTTCGAGGAATAAGTTCCTGCGTTTAAACCTGCTGAATAAAGTGTCACAAAAAATATTGAAGAATCACCTATTGCCGTGTTCAGAGTGTCAGTACTTGTTGTTATCCAACTTGGGGATGGAACACCTCCAATTGTTATCTCATCAAAAGAGCATGTGCTTGTACTCGACCAAGCATAAAGATGAACTTTATTTATTTGAGAAATCCCTGTATTTTGAAATGTTAATGAAGAAATAATTAATGAGCCATCTACATACAAATCAAATACTTTTGAAGTCCAATCAATATTTTTTAACTCTAGAGTTACCCATTGGTTTGCAGAATAACTAGCAACGTTAGCTATCCCGTTTACGTAAAAAGTGGCATTGTTACTCATATACATATAAAATAAACCATCATTGAGTGTTGCAGGGTTGTCTCCAATCACTATCATTGACCCAATTTCCGTTGTTGATGAATTCTTAACTTTAAAACTTATTTCATTCGGGGTTGCATTACTGAATGCTGCACTAATACCATCGAGATGAGCACCAGCTCCATTAATAAATTCTAATGAGTATGTTCCTGCACCAGGGTTGGAAGATGTTATTTGCTTAGTATAAGCTCCAGCTTCCATTGTCCAATTAGCAAGAGTGCCACTTTCAAAACCATCATAAAAATCACTGTTAACATTATTACTACTTGCTCCTGAAATTGAGGTGACAAGATCTCCATTCCCTGAGTTATATATAGTAATTTGTTCTGTTATTGAGTCTCCACAAAGACTTGTTGCCAATAATGGGTTAGGAGAAACAGAAATGAATGCAGAATCTTGTACAGTAAGGTTGTAAGATATTGTATCCAATGCGAAACAATTATCAGCGATTAGTTGAACTGAATAAGTTCCTGGAACCATATAAGCGTGTGATGGATTTTGAGAAGAAGAAAAGTTCCCATCTCCAAAATCCCAACTCCATGCACCGGGATAATTTGTTGATAAATCAGTAAAATTAACTACAGTATTTAGCGGAGGATTACTGTTGGATATTGAAAAATTGGCAACAGGAGGAGATGTTGGTACAGTTGAATTCCAAGATGCATCAAAACCTGAATAAACTACCGAACCATCTGATGTAAAAGTGATGAACATGGAACCTGAAGAAGCAGTAACAGGTCCTGGAATAGTCGATCCTGTGGCTGTCAACAGCAGTGTTCCGGTTGCATCAATCCCATCATAAACCCTAATACGGTCACAGCAACTTTCCATATTAATAGAGCTAAATGTTAGCGTAACATCAATTGCACAGCCTGGATTTATTAAAAAAGAACAATTTTCATTATTACTGTAATTACCAATAGAACCACCAGAATCAAACAACAACCCTGACGTTGCGTTAGTAGAATCAATACCAACACACATGTTAAACTGATTAACAACACTTATATATGCAGTTTTTGTTAAAGAATCAGCACCAAATGCATTAGAAGCTACTAACGTAACTGGATAGGTTCCTATTGCTGCATAAGAAACAGATGGGTTTTGTTGTACAGATGACGAAGGGGTTGCTCCACTAAAAGTCCAGTTCCAAGAAGTAGGAACATTTTGAGATAAATCTGTAAAGTTTACCGTTTGACTTATATTTACAACAACGTTGTCAGCTGCAAAGTCAACTACTGGAGGGTTGGTGTTAGGGATAATAGTAACAGTATAGTCTTCATGTTGTCCGTATTGGGAATTTGTACATGGACCAACAGTGTTCGCATAATAATCTGAAGAAACTCTTACTCTTAAAGGAGTGCTTAATATAGCTCCTGCAGGAATAATAATCGATCCTGAGTGGTTTTGCAAAATGTTACTGCTTTCAAAAACTTTTTCGGCAATAGGAGCAAAAGTTCCATCATTATCAAAATCAATCCATACAATAACATTTTCATTATAAGTTATTCCCGTTGTAATATTAATGTTATAAAAATTTCCTTCAGTAAGGGTTGTTGATTGAGAACAAGAATAATCTTGATAACTGTCAAGCCCCCCTAGTGCAGTGGAATTGTTAATGGTATTTAATGTAAAATTAAAAATTCCCATACCAACGGTACCAGCTCCTGTAGTAATAGGAGAACAACTAGCAGTAACAGGGCCTCCTCCATTGGTTATTGTAATATAATTTGTTTGAATTAATGTATCTGCTTGGGTTCCACAAGAACCAATGCCTTCTACAATTAATGTTACTGTGTAAACCCCAGCAGCACTATAAGGGTGAGAAGGATTAGCAACAGAACTACTATCTCCATCACCAAAATACCATTTATAAGATATTGTAGCATTTTGACTTAAATCTATAAAATTAACAGTTGTAGGTACTGAACAAGAAAACTGAACATCAGAAGAAAACCCAGCTACAACTGGCGAGTTGGAAGAAGAAGTTCCTATTCCAACAGCATACCACGCATCTTGTGTTGCTACTGCTTCTGCAGAGCAAGCCCCGTATAAATCTACTGCGGCTTGAATAGAAAAAGTTCTGGCATCAGTATATTGAGAATTTGAAGTTAAATAAACTGTTAAAGTTCTATATGCAATACTAACTGCGTTTGCCATTCCGATACCTGTAACAGAGTATGAATCTCCAATATCATTTGTTCCAGATCCGCCATTGGTTAGTAAGTAAAACCAGAAATTCTGAACTCCATTATTGGTATGAATTCCACCATTATCAGCAGGGCCAGTAGCCCAATTAGTTCCTAAATATGTGTCGGGATGGCCATAAGTATTAGGGTTTGATAAACTCCTAATAGGAGTTCCAGTAATAGATACGTTTTCTGCAAAAGTATAATTGGCAGACCCTGGTTTAGCATAAAACTCTATTGCTGTTCCAAATATATCACAATAAGATTCTGAAAGTGATCCTGATTCGTACGAACCAAGAAGGTTCGAAGTATTTTCGATTATTCCGTGAGAAAATTCGTGCGAAATTACATCTAAAGCAGTATGTGGGTTATTAGTTGTGCCATTTCCATCACCACAACTAACGCTGGTTCCGTCCCAAAAAACATTGTCATAATTTACACCATAATGAACATATGTGTTGAGAGGAGATCCTGCATTGTCATAACTGTTTATGCCGAATGTAGTTAAAAAATAATCATAGAAACTTTCAGCAGCCCAATGAGCATCAGATGCAACTTCATCTTGTTGTGCGTTAATGTTGTTCCAAATATTATCAGTGTCAGTAAAATCTACGGCACTTGCTGAAAAGTATGCTTCGTTTAAATCTCTAGTATAAACGTTTCGTCCATTATCTTTAAGAATGTATGAGCCTACACCTATGCTGTCAGCAGTAATTGCTCTTGTTCCGCTATATTTAGTAACTCCAACACCAACAACATCGGCATTATGGATTCTATTTTTTTCTTTAATAATCTTTCCAGTAGACGCATCAACATAAATGTACTTTCTCACTAGCGGGTGCTGAGAATAAATATCTGTTTTATACGCAAGAGAATAAGCACCATTTTTATCTGACACAATTACTTTAATAGGGCGAGTAGTAACTTTATCATTAAAACTTTCTTTAGAATTAGTAATTGATTTTTTTCCTATTTCGATAGCTCTTGCAGGAGAAATACTAACAGATGTAGAGCTTAAGTTAGTTATTGGGTAATATTCACCATTGGCAGAAATAATGTATCCATTTTTTGCATGAATATAAAAGACACCATCTTCTACAGGAAATCCGTGAATAAATTGCTTGAATTTATWWTKTGTAANANNAMYATWYKTGTCAGTTTCTTTTTTATATAATTTAAAGGCTTCAACATTAGAAATATTAAGCAGCGTATTTAGCCACGCTTCATTATTTTTAACGGGAATATTATATCCTTCTTTAAGCTGTATGTACTTAATTGTACCATTTGCATCGTTTGTTATAATGAGTTTACTCCCTGAGAATATTTTTTCGGCAGCATTAAAAGAGTATTCTTTAGCAAAAGAAGTTACGGTAAAACATACCAAGCTAATAACTAGGAGTAGATTTTTCATAAAGCTTATATTTGTTAGGCATTCCTTAAAATAGGGGGAGGAAACCATAGATAGTTGTAGCGAATTTAACTAAGTTTTATGACCTAGACAATAAAAACCTTTCTTTTCTTTTAAGTGGTAGACTTTGTCTTATGAGCGGTATAATAATGCGTTGTTTTTGAATAGAATCAAGTGACATTTTTTTTTGGTTGTTTGCTTACTAGATAAACTCCACTAAAAATTAATAGAGCAGCAACAATTTTTATCCAATCAAGNCKASWMWWWCCCTAACCATATAGCAAATGAAGCTGCTAATAAAGGTTGTAGATAGATGTAGGTTGAAACAACTGCAGGAGTCAATTTTTTTAACCCATATATGTTTAATAAGTATGCAAAAAAGGTTGTAGCAATTATTACAAAAGAGAATTCAAACCAAATTATTGGAGTGAAGGTGTGCCACTCTATTTGCATAAAATCATTTATTCCTAGCGGAAAAACAAAAATAAACCCAAAAGTAAAAACCCAAGTAATTACAGTAAGTGGTTTATATTTTTTCATTAAAGGAACAGCAATTACTAAGTAAGTTCCATAGGCTAGAGCATTTAAAAAGATAAACACATCTCCTACAATAGTGTCTGAACCAAAAGAGAWATCTTTTTTAAACAATAAAAGTAAAAGAGCTCCAAATATTCCCAGTGTAATACCTCCTACTTTTAATAGTGTTATTCTATATTYTAAAATAATTGCAGAAGCAATTAAAACTAAGATAGGATTAGAGACCATTATAATTCCAGCATTAATAGGAGTTGTTAAATCAAGTCCATAGAGGAACATCATTTGATTGGCAAAAACCCCAAAAAACCCACAGGTTGCTAATAATAAAAGATCTTTTCGGGCTACTTTTTCATATGTAAATGAATAAATAATCCAAAAGAGAATCAGGGCACCACTAACTCTACAAAAAACTAAACCAAAAGGTGTAACAAAATTGGGTATAACATCTTTTGCTATGGTATAATTTAAACCATAAATGATGTTTGCTCCTAAAAGGGCAAGGTGAGGTTTTAAGTTAGGATTCATATTTCATGAGCAGCTGCTTCAATAATTTTTTAGAGTTTCCAACAAAAAGTTTACCTCCAATTAATATTACTGGACGTTTAAGAAAAGTTTATCCTTAACCAAGAATCTCTAAGAGTGTAATAAATTAAAAGTTATTGTTTTTTTAAGATGATTTTCTTTTGAGAGAATTCATAAGCAGCTTCCAAAAATACAACGAAATCTTTCCAATCACCTTTTGTAGCATCTAAAACTTTATAGTTCTTTGTTGTCTCTAAAATAACATATCCATTTACTTCTTTTGCATTGCTTATAAAAGACCCCATAGCATTATCTATATTAAAACTTAGTTGGTCTAGTCCAGAAGCTTTATAGCCTGCAGGAAGTTTAATTTTAATGGAATAATTATAAGATTTAGGAAAACTTAGGTGAATGTCACTTTCTCTTGTCATATCTTCTTTTTCTAATTCAAATTGACTTCCTATGAGAGCACCAATATTAAAAATATAATTTCTTCCAGCTTTATTTATAAAGCTTTCTGAGTCATAATTTTCTTCAACAATTAAGTTTGGTGAATCGATAAACCTGCCATCAGACTCTAGTTTGAAACTATTATATTCAGAAATTTCATAATCATCTTCGTAATGCTCTTTTAAAGCGTTGAGTTTTTTCTTAAGTTTTTCTTTTTTCTCAGCTTCTTCTTTTCTCTTTTTTTCTGCTAATTTGAATTTAGTGTTTTTTGAAAGTTTTGTTTTTGGTATTTTTGTTTTATTATTCTTTTCATAATCAGGGTCAAACCTCTTTTTGTCAGCATCAAAATAATCTTCATTCATTAAAGCAAGACTTGTAAAATAAGTTTTTGTTGCTCCCTTGTAAGTTTTTTTAGAATTTATGTTTATTGTGGTTAAATCATCATTAATAGTAATGTCCATCTTGGATTTAATGTTATTATATTTATAATCAGGGATTAAAATGTTTGTTTTTTTAAAAGGAACATTATCATACTTTAAAGAGGGTGTAAAAGTAATTGCTTCTGCCCCTAAAATTCTAGAAGGGATATTATCAGATGAAGAGTAATTGGTAAAATAGAAGAAGAACCGATCCTTAACTTTTATACCAGATATCAACTCTTGAACAAGCAAAACATCTTCAAATTTCCCRTAATGTCTATCTACCGCTATTACATATTCGCAATCCACTTTGAGTTTTTTAAGTATTTCAATCATTGCATTTGTAAACACATAATGTTTTGTGGGAAGTTCTGTTCCTTTTTCATAATCAGAACTATATGATGAATAATAACCGAAGAATAAACTCTTGTAAAAACTGTACCTTAAATATTCATAAACTATTTCTGTTTTTTTAATGGGATCAGTTACATCTTTATGATATTTTTTTATATATGAGCTAACAAATGAGTAATTAACAGGTGTATTTCTAGCTTGTCTAGGAACTCTTTTCTGAATTTCTTTTAAATCGATGGGTTTATCAACTAAAGATCCATCAGTTACTAATAATTCAGTTTTAGCAACTAATGCTCTGGGTATAAAACTAACCTGAAATTTTATTGTTGGATCGGTAAGGTAAGTGTATTTAAACCACTCTGATTTATATTTATCTCTATCATTATCTTCGAGTAAGTATGTTTTTATGTGATCTTTTACTTTTCCGTATTTGTTAACTCCAGCYTTTCCTTCAGCCATTTTAGGAGCGCCATTAAAAGTCCTATAACTCACTTTAAATCCTTTGTCAACATTATAAAAATACTTTTGTTTAACAATAGGATATTTTTTATTTATTCTAAAAATGAAAGGACTAAAAGAAAAAATTCCGTCTTGTTTATAGGTGTTTTCAGTTGTATAATAATAATCAATAATATCTCCAACTACAAGGTTCGGTATTGCAATTTTTTTGTAATTAAGCTTATAAGTATAGTTGGTTCTAAAAATTGTTGGTACGAGACTATATGTTACTTCAATAGCATCTGATAAATCAACTTTCTTAACTGAGCCATCAGGCTTAATAATTCTAAAACCAACATTTGCTCCAGTTCCTATACCATCTCTATAGAAAAATTTAGAATAATCTTCCAAAGCACTTTTGTCTAAAATTTTAACCCTTACCCTTTGTACAGTAGTAAACAGTAAGTTACTCATTCCAGATCTAACATAACTGTAATCATATTTCTGACATAGAACTACTGCAGATTCTTTAGACCATTTTTCAGGAACAGAAGTTGTTTTAAAATCTTCATCATTATCACCAAAAACCTTCCTGTCAGCTGCTGAATTTTGTTTGCTTTTTTTCTCAGCAGCATAACTTTTTTTAGAATTTTTTTTAGTTTGGGCTACCAGATTAAATGATAATACAATAATTACTATAGCTAGAATCTTTTTCAACATAATTTTAATTTTTAATAATAACAATTTGATCGTTATAAAATGTTTTTAATTTTTTGATTGTTTTATTCCATAACTCAAAATTTGAGTAAGATATTATTCCACTAGTTAGAATAATTTTTTTATTGTAAGTAATTATTCTTTTCGTTTCATCGAAACTATATTTAAGATCAAAAGAAAATTCATTATTATTAACGAGAACATTTTCAGGCATATAATCTACTTTAGCATTTTCAGGAACCTTTAATGTTGTGGTTTGATTTTTATAATATTTTTCTTTAAAATCCATATCTAGAAATTCTTCATCTTCTGTTAGAATTCCTTCAAAATCAAAATCAGATTCTAAATTAATATACACTTCATTACCGATAGCAGTTATACAATTTGATATTTCAATATTGTAGTTAAAATTGATGGGAAGGTTTCTATTGTAAGTATCAGAAATAACTAAATTAGAGATAGTATTATTTTTGTCCTGATTTGCAATATAGGCCATAACTTTTTCATCCAAATCAATTTTAGCAACATACCCAATTTGATTGTATAATCGTGTTTTTCTCCCTCCATTATAGGTGTTTTCTCCTTTTCCAACTAATTTTTCTCCATCAATTGACAAATTAACGATGATTTTTTCCTCATTATGTTTTGCATCAAATTCAGGCACTTTAGCTATTATAAAAGATTCTTCATCTTGGATTAAAACATCTTGCCCTTGAATTCTATGAGCATAATCTTTAAATGCTACACCCTTCTCAGTAGCATCTAAATAATATTTGTTACCATTTAAAAATAAAGTTGTAATCATATGGTTGTCGACTGCGAGTGATGGGGTAGAATAAGTATAAGGTATAGAGCGTGTTCCTATCCATGTTAGCCGAGCATCAAAACCGGAAATTTTAAGCATTTCGCATGTTAAGTTCGCCATTCCTTTACAATCACCATATTTTTTTTTACAAACATTATTAGCATTATCGGGCTTAAAACCCATAATACCATTTTCATAGGCTATATACCTGATGTTATCTTGTACCCAGTAAAATATTTTTTTAACTTTTTCTTCTTCAGACTTAGCTCCAGCTGTAATCTCTGTAACGAGATTTTTTAATTCTTCTGGCTTATTTTCAACTTGTTTGATAAGGGAGGCGTACCATCCATATAAATCTTTTGTATCAGAAAGCAAGTTAAAACTTTGTCCTTTGTACTCATATTTTTTAGCCAAAATCATTACATGAGGCAATGTTGAAGACCAGCTAGCACTATAGTTTGATTTTACAATACGCTTGACATTTTTAATAGTAAAAATAACGATATCAACTTTTTTCTTAGCATCAAACGATTCAGTTTTAGATATTGTGTAACCTTCGAAATTAACTTCTAAAAAATCAAGCGTCAACCATTTAGGAATTTCAAAAATTATTTTCCTTTCTTCAATAGGATAACGTGCGTGAAAAAAATCTTTTGTTAAATATTKTAMNTCTKKGNTWTTTMYYRWCRWMATSMNAWWKCGYTKTATCCMSKCRTRYKMSWAWATNCWRRAYYRWMTCKWAAAATTTTAGCATCACTATAAAATATGCCAGCACTTTCGTAACTAGATGTTGAGGTAGTTATATACTTAATTTTATTTTGATAATCACGGCCATACATATTAGAAACACTTGATTCATCATTAAAAAATACTGCATTTTGGTAACTTTTACCTTCTTTAAGACCAATAATAGTTTCTTTAAATTCCATGTTAGCTTCAACTTTTTTTGTTTTTGGCATATACTTAAAAGTATATGTCGAAATTGTACTTAAGGAAGCATAATCAGATTTAGGGTATTTTTTTTGAAGATTTTCGGCAGTAACGATATCTTCAGGCTTTAATTTTATGTGGGATGCTAATTGACTAAACGCATTGTTAAAGAAGCATATGCTGATAATTACCGTGATAAAATGTTTCATAACAGAATTATTACTTGAATTTCACAAATATACCATTTTAACCTTTACAGCATTTATTTTAAATCAAACGTGATTATTTGTGATATTTTATATACATTTGGTTTTAACTAAAACGCTAAGATTATGAAAAAAATTACGGGATTATTAATTGCTTTTTTTATTCTAACGAGTATAGGATTAAAAGCTCAACATGATGTTAAAATAAATGCTTTAGCTCTTTTATTTAAGAGTTATGGCTTTGGATATGAATATG
Organism: Flavobacteriales bacterium; assembly: GCA_002402165.1. Lineage (GTDB taxonomy): Bacteria > Bacteroidota > Bacteroidia > Flavobacteriales_E > Vicingaceae. Next base: position 21,550 of record NVVI01000002.1, on the reverse strand, counting down.
TTATAAATGATGAAATGGGTGCTGGTATAAGCTTAAGTTATGCAAATTCATTTGGGTTTGGGTTAGGTGATGAGTTTTCAGAGTCTAGCTTTAGTGCATTAAAAATTACACCTGAATTTAGATTTTACTTTAGTCCTGAAGATGGGGCTGATGGGTTTTATTTTGGAGCATATATAAAATACGCAACAGTWACATGGGCAGATTTAGAGTACACCTTTTCCATATATGATCCAATAACGTTTACTTCGACTAATTTTAATACAAAATATGATCTTACGTTTAACGGTCTTGCTTTCGGAATTCAATCAGGTAAAAAATGGGTGACTAATTCAGGATTTTTTCTTGAGACAAACTTTTCTTTTGGAAGATACTTATCAGGTTCAGTTGAATATTCTAATTCAGCTGTTGCTACATTATTCGAAGATAATTTCTCGCCAGCTGAAGATGCTATGAATATATGGTATACGTTTGATTTTGGTTTTGCTCTAAACATAGGCTGGAGGTTTGGACAATAAACTTTAGATATAATTTATAAATAGTAATATATAAGTACTTTTAAGCCTCGCTAATTGCGGGGCTTTTTTATAAAGAATGAATAAATTATATCAAATAAAGCAACCAATCGAACAAGAAATTAAGGAATTTGAACCTCGATTTCGAGAATCTATGAAGAGTAGGGTTGCATTATTAGATAAGATAATGCACTACATTATTAAACGAAAAGGGAAGCAAATGCGACCTATGTTTGTTTTTTTATCGGCTAAAATATTTGGAGAAACTACCGATTCGACATATCGTGCAGCGGCAATGATTGAATTGTTGCATACTGCCACTTTGGTTCACGATGATGTAGTTGATGATTCCAATAAGCGGAGAGGATTTTTTTCCATTAATGCCATTTGGAAAAATAAAATTGCTGTATTAGTTGGCGATTATTTATTATCAAAAGGCTTATTATTGGCGGTAGAAAATGATGAGTTTGAGTTATTAAAAATCATGTCTCGATCAGTTAAAGAAATGAGCGAGGGAGAATTGTTGCAAATAGAAAAGGCTAGGAAATTAGACATTACTGAGAAGGTTTATTATGATATTATTCGTCAAAAAACAGCTACATTAATTGCATCATGCTGTGCTTCAGGAGCTAATTCTGTGGGAGTTGATAAAGAAATAGTTGAGAAGATGAGGTTGTTTGGTGAATATACGGGAATTGCATTTCAAATAAAAGACGATTTGTTTGATTATGGAAGTGATGGTAAAAATATTGGAAAGCCGACAGGAATTGATATTAAAGAAAAAAAGATGACGCTTCCATTGATTTATTCACTGAATAATACAACTTCATCCCAAAAAAGAAGAATGATTAGAATCGTTAAAAATCATAATGAAAATAAAAAGAAAGTAAAAGAGGTTATCAATTTTGTAATTGAAACTGGCGGGATAGAATATGCACAAAAAGCAATGAATAATTATAAAGATAAAGCCCTAAATATTTTAAAAGAATTTGAACAAAATGTGGCTAATAAAGCTCTGGCACAATTAGTAATTTACACTACAGAAAGAACCAAATAATATGAACAGAATAATATATTTAATTAGTATCATTTTTCTGATTGCTTGTGAAAGCCCATTGATTAAAAAAATTGATAGTACTTACCCTAATAATGCATCCAAAAAAATCAGCTATTTTCAAGAAATAGATGGAAAAGAAATGAAAGTTGAAGAGAAGTATTTTCATCAGAATGGGAAGCTAAAGATGAATGGAAAATTTTTAAATGGGAAAAGAGAGGGGGAATGGGTCGCTTACTTTAATAATGAACAACTTCAAAGTATAGGTACATTTAAGAATGGGTATAGAGTAGGCGAGGCTAAGGTTTATTTTCCTAATGGGCAGATGCGTTATGAAGGGCAATATGAAAATGATAAGGAGGTAGGGCATTGGAAATTTTATAATGAACAAGGAAAACTTGTAAAAGAAGAAGATTTCTAAAAATAGTTTATAGTTGTTGGTGTATAGTTTATGGATATGTTTATACTAAACACTAAACACTAAACACTAAACACTAAACACTAAACACTAAACACTAAACACTAAACTTGATTCCAAAACAAACCATAGATGAAATATTTGAAACTGCAATTATTGAAGATGTAATTGGTGAGTTTGTACCCTTAAAAAAAAGAGGGGCAAATTTTTTAGGAAACTGTCCTTTTCATAACGAAAAAACCCCTTCGTTTACAGTTTCGCCTGCTAAAGGTATTTACAAATGTTTTGGCTGTGGAAAAGCAGGTAATGCGGTAAATTTTGTAATGGAGCACGAACATTATTCATATCCAGAAGCATTAAAATTTATTGCCCGTAAATACAATATAGAGATAGAAGAGGAAGAACTTACCGATGAGCAAAAAGAAGCCGCTGATGAACGCGAAAGTTTATACATCGTTTCCAATTATGCTGCCAATTATTTCAAAAAACAATTGCACGAATCGGATGAAGGGAAAGCAATCGGGTTGAGTTACTTTTTAGAAAGAGGGTTTAGAGAAGATATTATCGATAAATTTCAATTGGGTTATAATCCAGATGCCTGGACAGCTTTTACAGATGAAGCAGAAAAAGCCGGACACAATCTAAAATACTTAGATAAATCGGGGCTATCAATTATTAAGGAAGATAAGAAGTTTGACCGATTTAAAGGGCGAGTAATATTTCCAATTCATAATTTATCGGGTAGGGTATTGGGCTTTGGTGGTCGAATCTTAAAATCTGACGATAAAGCTGCTAAATATTTAAACTCTCCGGAGTCTGATATTTATAGTAAAAGCAAAGTGCTTTATGGTATTTATTATGCCAAAAAAGCCATTTCTAAAGAAAATATTTGCTATTTGGTAGAAGGCTATACAGATGTAATTTCTTTGTATCAGTCGGGAGTAGAAAATGTAGTTTCTTCTTCTGGGACTTCTCTAACTGAAGGACAAATTCGTTTGATAAAACGATTTACACCCAACATTACCATTTTGTTTGATGGGGATGCTGCTGGTATAAAAGCATCTTTTCGTGGTATTAATATGATTTTGCAAGAAGGGATGAACGTGAGAGTAGTGCTTTTTCCTGATGGGGAAGATCCTGATTCTTATGCAAAAAAYCAYACWACKGAAGAATTAAAAGARTAYATYACTRMAAATGCACAAGATTTTATTCGTTTTAAAACATCAGTTTTAATTGAGGATGTTGGTGATGATCCTATTAAAAAAGCGGAGTTAATTAAAGACATTGTGGGGAGTATTGCCATTATACCAGACCAAATTAAGCGATCTGTTTACACTAAAGAGTGTAGTAATTTACTAGACATACCAGAACAAGCTTTGATAAACGAAGCGAACAAGGTGCTAAGAAAAAACTTTTCTAAAAAAACAAATATACCTACCCCAGAAAGTATAGAAGAGTACGCTCCAATAAAGGAAGAAAAACAAACAGAAGGAGACGATTTACAACATTGGGAGCGAGAAATTATTCGTTTGTTAATTAGCTTTGGAGATAAAACAATAGAAGTAGAATCTGTTAATGAGAGCGAAGAAAAGATAACCGAAGAAGTTTCTGCAGCATTATATACTGTTACAAGTATTAATAATGATAGTATTTCTTTTGAGAACGAGACTTATCAAAAAGTATTTAATTTTTACGCTGAAAAATTAAATGAAGATAAACTCCCTTCTCATCAAGATTTTATTAATAATCCAGACCAAGACATTAGTCAACTTTCTATTAATATATTTTCTAATCAACACGAATTGAGCCCTAATTGGGAAACACATAAAATATTTACAGTAACGGAAGATCAACAATTAAAAAAAGCGGTAATTAATACCTTGTATGCTTTTAAGCTGAGCAAACTCATGCAACTTATTTTAAAAAATCAAGAGCAATTAAAAGTTGAAACATCTGAAGATATAAGTCTTAAACTATTACAAGAGCAGGTAAATCTTCAACAAATTAAAAAGCAATTGGCTACTAAATTGGGTAGAATTATTTTAAAGTAGCTCAGGTAACAACCGAATAATCAACAAGAGTCATTTGGTTATATTTAAAATTCCCAGTTATAGGTGTCAAGTTCAAGTAAACAGTTGGTTAATAAATCGATACTACCTCTGATGTCATCTTTATTTGCCATTTCTATTACTTGGTGTATGTGTCTTGTTGGGATAGAAATAGCACCAGTAATTGCTCCTCCAGGATTCATTCTTTGTATTCCTGCAGTATCTGTTCCTCCTGCAGTTAGTATTTCTTTTTGAGTTTTTATCTGGTGTTTTTCGGCAATATTTTCCATGTATTTTACCATACGGTAGTCACAGATAGTAGAACTATCCATTATTTTTATGGCTGTTCCATCTCCTAATTTTGTTACCATTTCTTCTGGTTTAGCACCTGGCACATCAAAAGCAATAGTGGTATCTAAACCAAAACCAAAATCTGGTTTAATCTCTAAGGCAGCCACATTTGCCCCTCTAATTCCAACTTCTTCTTGTACTGTAAATACACCATAAACATCATAAGGCACTTCTTTATCTTTTAACGCTCGTAGTGATTCTATTAAGATAAAAACAGCCAATCTGTTATCTAACGATTTACAGTTAACGCAATTACCCATTTCTATCAATCCTCTTTCTCTTGTAATTGGGTTGCCAATACTTACGATTTTTTCAACAGCTTTTTTGTCCATTCCCAAATCGATAAAATAATCGGTTGTTTTTGGCATTTTGGTTCTTTCTTCTGCACTCATAACGTGAATAGGTTTAGAACCCATTACTCCTATTATATCTTCTGTTCCGTGTATAATAACTCGTTGAGCAGTTAGTGTTTTTGGATCAAAACCACCAAGAGTATGAAATCTTACAAACCCATCATCATCAATGTAGGTAACAATAAATCCAATTTCATCCATGTGAGCGCCAACCATTACTCGCTTATTGTTCTTGCCTTTTTTTATAGCATAAACATTGCCCATATTATCAACAGTAATGTCGTCAACTAAAGGTTTTATTTCACGTAAAACAATTTCTCTAATTCTTTGCTCGTGCCCAGGAGCTCCTGCTGCTTCGGCAATTTCTTTTAATAAGGATACGTTAATTGGCATGATTTAAATTTATTAATCAATATGGCTTAGTTTCATCATGTTAGACTGCCCTTTTTCTTGTATAGGCATACTAGCAATGTTCACAATCAAATCATCTTTTTGCAACCATTTTTCTTTTTTAAGAAAGTGTTTTATATCTGCAATAGTGTGATCGGTACTAACAAATTCATTGTAAAGAAAAACTTTTACACCCCAAACCAAGCTTAGCATACTCAAAATAGCTTCATTTCCTGTAAAAACAAAAATGCCTGCTTTAGGTCTAAAACTAGCAATTTTAAATGCTGTGTATCCTGAGAATGTCATGGTAACAATTCCTTTAGCTTCTACACGGTGAGCAAGCCTGCAAGAGTCAAAACAAATAGAATCAGTAATGTATCTATCTATATTTTCTTTGTTAGGGGGGAATTCATAATGATACAAGCTATCGTCAGTTTCTACGTCTTGAATTATTTTATCCATTGCTTCTATTACAAGTATAGGATGATTACCAACAGATGTTTCTCCACTCAACATTACAGCATCAGCACCGTCTAATACAGCATTTGCCACATCATTAACTTCTGCTCTTGTAGGAGTAACATTATCTATCATGCTCTCCATCATTTGAGTGGCAATTATTACTGGTTTAGAAGCTTTCATCGATTTTTTAACAATCATTTTTTGGACAAGAGGCACTTCTTGAAAAGGAATTTCAACCCCTAAATCTCCACGGGCAACCATAATTGCATCAGCTACATCAATTATAGCATCAATGTCTTTTATAGCTTCAGGCTTTTCAATTTTTGCGATAACTTTAGCATTGCTATTGGCTTTGCTAATTATTTTTTTTAAGGCAATAATATCGTCTGCACTTCTCACAAAAGATAATCCTATCCATGAGATGTTCATTTCTAGTGCAAACTGAAGATCATCTAAGTCTTTTTCGGTTAATGAGGGCAATGAAATTTTTGTGTTGGGTAAATTTACCCCTTTGTTGGATGAAAGCATTCCGCCATGTTTAACAATAGCAACCACTTCATCTTTATTGTTGGTGCTTTTTATTGTTAAATTTAGTTTACCATCATCTAACAAAATAGATTCACCAACAGAAACGTCTTTTGGAAATTTTTGATAACTGATGTAAACCTTTTTGTCATCTCCTAAGCACTCAATGGTTGTAAAAATTAATTCATGGTTATTGATTAATTCAACACCGTTATTTTTCATCTTTCCAACTCTAATTTTAGGGCCTTGTAAATCGGCTAAAATAGCAGTAAACAATCCTAGCTCTTTATTAATTTCACGAATAGTATTAATAACTTTTTTTTGATCTTCGTGAGAGCCGTGTGAAAAATTTATTCTACAAACATTAACACCTTTAGTAATAATTTTTTTTAGCATTTCTTTAGAATCGGTAGAAGGACCAATTGTTGCTACTATTTTTGTTTTTCTAATCATTAAAATAATAAGTTTTTTTTAGATTTTAGCAAATTAGGATCAATGCTAAAAGAAGTTAAAACTAATGATAGTGAGTTTATATTACAAATAATGTCTTTAGTTTGATTGTTTGACGTACTTCCTTTAGTCATTAAAAAAAAATCTACTTTTTTTTGTTCAGGAATTAAATACCCGTTTTTACCAAGATTAGAGATTAAATAATATTCAATATGATTATCTTCATCTATAAATGAATAAAATGAATAAGCTATAATATCATTATTCTTGCTTATTTCTAAGTCGTCTGTTCTAATTAAGTCAATACGAAGTGCTTTATTTAGTTCCCAACATAAACGATAATCTTTAGAATGACAACTTATACCTACCAATACAAAATCATAATCTTCCTCTAAGCTCAACAATACTTTTGACATACTGGGTAAAGATATAAAGAACTCCAATAAAGAGAAGTTAAAACAAAGTAAATTTATAATTTCGCAAAATTATTGGCCCCGTAGTTCAATGGATAGAATAGTAGTTTCCTAAACTGTAGATCTAGGTTCGATTCCTAGCGGGGCTACGAATAAAAATGTAGAAAGCCGCTCTAAACGCTAAATTTGGAGCGGTTTCAATTTTCTTACTGAAACGGGACTGAAACCAGAAGTACCTTCTGAGTCCAGAAAAAGCCATTAATAATATGCTCATTTTCACCATTTTGTCTGCTATTTTCTGGGTATGTCGGGAACTGTACTGGAACGAAATAAGTTTGTTACTATTTTTCATGATAGGTTAAATATTTCTTTAAAGCAATAATTAGCATCTCCTAGTAATACACCTCTCTTGTTTATGAAGTAATAATTTTCAGCAACCTCAACCGCAGCGATACCATTTACATATGGAAAATAATAATCGTATAAAAAAGGAATAATTACTGTTCCTTTTTTATTAATTGCCCCCCATTTTCCATTTTTTTTAACGCCACAAATACCGTCAGAAAAATCACAGACATCATCAAATATTGGTGGTATCCCAATCTTGGTGGATATGTCAATAAATCCCCACTTACCATTTTTTTGTATCGCAACCACTCCTTCTGAAAATCCTGAGGTACTTTCATATTGAAATGGAATAATAACTTCACCCAGTCCATTGATAAAACCAAACTTTCCATCCTTCTCAACGGCTGCTAATTCTTCGCTAAAAGCTCTAACCGTTTCGTACTCAATCGGTATCTCTATTTCGCCTTTATTATTTAGATAACCCCATTTTTTTCCATCATGTACACACCGAAGTTGTTCCTTACAGAATGGCGATACAAAGTCATACCATTTTTTAATATGGAGTTTACCTTCTGGATTAATAAGATTGAATTTTTTGCTCTTCTCAACTGTTGTAAATCCATCTACAGTACCGTGAACCATATCAAATTTTTCATTAGTGAATACTTTGCCAGATCGGTCAATGAGTTCATAATAACCTCCAAGATTAACCGCAGCTCTACCTTCTTCAAATTCTTCAACATCAACTACATTTGCTGGAATCATTTCTTCTCCATAATAGTTCATATACCCCATATACCCACTTGGATGTTGAAAAGGATAAAGAGCATGTTTTCTACATTCTTTGAGTCTTTTGGTTATCCAAGGAGTAAGTGAGAATTTTTCCAGTTTCTCCAGTCTCTCCAATGCTTCTTCATAATGTTGTTTTTTAATAAGGATATCAATTTCTGGTGCATCTCGAAGTCGGATTGACCTAGAAAGGTATTTGTGAATGTCTGGGAATTCTCTTGGTGCTTCCTGCCAACCTAAAGCGGTTACAGCTAGTTTGAAATAGCGTATTGCTTCTTTATACTTTTTTTTGTGATAGTATTCTAACCCCTGCTTTTTGAAGTGTTGGTAATCCCATGTGATTTTAACGTCTTTCATTATTCTATATTATTTCTTCATCTATCATGCTGATGTATTCTTCTTTTGTTAGGATCAAATGATCTAGTAATTTTATTTCCATTATGTCTCCTGCTGCTTGTATCTTTTTAGTAAGTGTTATATCTGATTCACTTGGCTTTTTATTACCTGATGGATGATTATGAGCAATAATGAAAGCGGAGGCATTGCCCATCAATGCTGTTTGGAAAATAATYTTGACATCTACYAGTGTTGCTGTTGTACCTCCTATTGAAATTTTAGAATAGCCGAGAGACTTATTTGCGTTATTTAGTAATATCATGTACATCTCTTCTACATGTTCCATTTTCTCTGACCAGATTTTTCTAAATAGCTGTTCTGATGCTTGAGAATTATCAATATGGGGCATCTCATTAAACTTTTTTCTGGTTTYATAATTGACTGATATTTCTGCAAATTGACTGGTCTTATTCTTTTTCATTTACTAGATTTTGAGCAAAAAAAATGCACCCGAAATTGCTTTCGAATGCAGATATACTTTGCAACACAACTTGCAAAAATCGTGCTAAATTTATCGTAAACTACTCGTTAATAGTTAGTTATGACAAGGTGGCAGGCTCTAAATATGTTAAATAATTTCCCTGTCATGTAACGCTGTCATGCCTTTATTACAAGCCAAGTAATTCCATTATTTTCTGATAATCTTTTTCTTTCTYTAATAGTTTTTCTAACTCTTTTGTATCCTGATTTTGAAGTTCAATCATCTTATCATAAAGAGCATTAAGTTTTTTAGCATATTTTAATTTTATAAAATAATCAGAAGAAGAATTCATTTTATCATTTAAAGTATTTTGTATAATGACATATGCATTCCAAAGAGATCTACGTTTTCCAATACCAGAATTACTCACTTCCTTCATTTTGATATTACCTTTTTTAATCAACTCAATACTTTCTTGTCGAGCATTCTCAATGGCTCTTTTCTTATTCTTTATTGTCTGGTTTGCTTCTACAATCTTATCCTTAGGATATTGCTGATCTGGCATCATTTTAAGAGCATCATTATATAATTCAATAGCTTGCTGAAGACTACCATCAATCAATAATTTATCAGCCTTTTGAATTAAGCTTTTATATTCTGCTTCTTCTTTTCGTACTTGATCTCCAGTTATTGTTTGTTTAAGTTTAGAATAATAATATCGCCCTCTCATTTTCCCCCACTCATATATGTTTGCTGATTCAATTTCTCCATTACTGTCATAGAAATACCAAGTCTTAATCGGCACAGAACTAGCTTCATTATACTTCCCCCCATTATGTCCTTTTATTCCAGTAGAAGAAAGCTTTCCGTTCTTATGATAAAATTTAGCCTCCCCAACTTCAATAAAAACTTTTTTTCTAAAATCTAAACTCTCACCGTTGTCATCTTCAATATAACCTTCCCATTGCTTTTCTCCTGTAATATAATAGTCAGTTGTTTTGTAAACAAAATGTGTATTTGAATAATCAAATACCGCTTTTGGTATTGTGGTAGTTGTGCCTGGAAATGAATTGCTATTATAATCAATTATACGATAATACTCTGCRWCCRANNWYTYWGWARCAGGTTTAAAATCTTTATCATAAAATATTTTCCACTGTCCAGAATTTTTACCCATCTTCATATATTCTGTTCGGATGATTTTTCCATCAGTATCATAATACTCCCATTTTCCGTCTTCTTTATTATTCTTATAATTTCCTTTTAGAATGAGTTTGCCATCCTGATTCCAAACAGTCGTTTCTCCATGATTTAGACCATTTACAAAAGTGTATTCCATTGCTTTCTTTCCATTTTCATACCATTGGTTACATATACCATTAGAAACTGTGTATTCCCATTTGTTCCCAYTAGAGTAATATTTGGTGAATTCTATAGATTTTCCATTTTCAAATATTCCTTTACTAAACAGATAATATTTTTCATTATCATAATCATATGTCTTTGTTTCACCGTGAAATTGACCATCTTTATAGTTGTTAGCATATTTAATCTTACCATTGTGAAAGAATACTTTTTGAAGCCCTTCTTTTTTGTCAAACTTAAAGTTCAGAAGGTCTCTTAAGTCTCCATTTTTATAATAGTACTTTTGGACTCCATGTAATTTCATATCATCAGTTACATGTTCAATAGAACTGATTCTCGTCTTATAATAATCAAAATACGACTTAACTTCTCTGGTTGATTGGGCAAACAGGCTGGTTATGCTTCCTACTAATAGTAGCCCAATAATTATTTTTTTCATAATAAGTAATTATTTGTTGCCTCTGGAGGTTCGGCAAAGACGGGTTATTTTTTGGGTAAAAAAAGAGGGGCATGAACCTCAGCTTTATCAAAACCATTCGCTGAGGTACTGGTATACCCACATGACTGGAGTTTTAGGCAAAAGGAAACACACCCCAAAGGGTGCGTCAACTTCTCCATATCAGTCATGTTAAAAATTACCAGTTTTCAGCGATTGAAATGAAAAGCTACGCTTCTCTTATATGTCTTTATAAATTACTCTATATCAATAGTTTTTAGTTTAAATTTTGTGGTACAAAAATACGAAGCTTCGTTTAATCGTACAATATTTTATCGTCAAAGGACGTGCCAGTCTTTTCTTTTCATTTGAAAAATGAAGGGCATTTTCATTATTAAAATCCCCATTTCTTCGTCTCTAATTGGGATTCAACTTTATTCTCAATTGAGCTGCTTAATTCTGGGTAAAAATCAATTCCTGTAAGGGTTTCGATTGTATTTACTGGAACAACATAATCCTTTAATTCTCCAACTGCCCCAACATGGGGTAATAGAAATGCTATGGTCTTAACTTTATCTCCATCAAACCTTAATATGGTTTTATAATAGTACCCAGGGATGGTTATTTTTTTATTTGAAATTGTTCCAAGATTATTAACGAATACTGGACCCGTTACAACATATATCTTTTTGTATTCTGTCGCCTTATGTCTTACCCAATCTTCTAATTTTGCCCAAATATTTCTATTGAACTGAGGAAGTTGCGGACTCATATTGGACATTAAAAATGATTCTCTATTGGCTTTTTCAGACATATTATTATCTGCTGCAGGAGAAAGGTGTCCTTTATCAAACCCAGTTGAAGTGTAATCCTTTTTTGTAGCACTACCTGTTGTAACATCTTTATCGGTAGTAAAACAGTTGCACCTTGGTTGACTTGCTGCAACCTCAGCATCAGTTAGTTCATAAGCAACCCAATCAGCTTGTTCGTGTTCTTCATTATATGATAATGTAAATTGGGTGTATTTGAGGACTTGATTACTTCCAACTGTTGCTGGGAGATAATTGAAGTCATCAACGGTAAAGCCCAAGCATATAAAAAGAGCGATGCTAAATAATAAAATGTTTTTCATACTTATTTGAAATGGTAAATCAACTGGATAAATTTAGACATAAAAAAGCAATCTAAAATTTGGGTGTGTCCCCAACTCAGGTGTAACATTTCACCCCTTTAGATATATACTCTAAAATCTTTATGAAACCAAGCAATTGCCCAAACTGTTCTTCTACTCGTTTTATCAAACATGGGACTAGAGAAGGCAAACAGCAACGGTATCGTTGCAAGGATTGTAATTACCGTTTTACTGGAGAAACCATCGTAAAGAAACGGGACACTTATTATAAAACCAAGGCGTTACAACTGTGGCTTGAGGGGTTGACCTTTATAGCCATTGGTAAACTAATAGGGTTTTCTGATGATACAGTGAGTAAATGGCTAAATCCTTATATCAAAAAGTTAGAACCGCTACAACTGGATCGGAAAAAGTTAACAGGAACAGTAAAACAATATGGAAAGATCATCTATGCAGACGAAGTAAACAAACATTCATCAGGAATAGTGGTTAATGGTTTTGAAAGCCATGTGTTTGGGATAAGTAGGAAACAGAAATAGTAATAATAGATTCATTATAAAGTTAGCTTGTTAATGCTAAGGCTATCTCACTCGGATTTCTTATTTTTGAGAGGAACAATTTTTGTCTTAAAATGAATCAAAACCCTGAACAAATAGCTAGAGATAAAATCGACAAGATGTTGATTGAGGCTGGGTGGATTATACAGTCAAAAGATAAAGTTAATCTTCACGCTGGAATTGGTGTCGCATTAAGAGAAACAAATACTGAAAGTGGTTCTGCAGATTATATCCTTTTTGTAAATGCGAAAGCTGTTGGAGTAATTGAAGCAAAAGCTGAAGATTTAGGATATAAATTGTTGCAAGTTCAAGAGCAATCTGTAAGGTATTCTAAAGATGCAATTAAAATTGGAAAATTCCTTTTAGAAACGGAGAAACCATTTGTGTATGAAAGTACAGGAACATTAACTCGATTTACAGATTATAGAGACCCTAAACCTAGAGGAAGAATAGTTTTTAGTTTTTTTCAACCTAAAACTTTGGCTAAAAGAATTAAGCAGGAGAAAACATTACGTGCAAGATTGCAAGATATACCTGAATTAAATCCAGAGGGATTAAGACCTGCCCAAATTAAAGCAATAGAAAATTTAGAATATTCATTTAAAAAGAACAAACCAAAAGCTTTAATACAGATGGCAACAGGAGCAGGTAAAACTTTTACTGCTGCAACTTTTGTTTATCGTTTATTAGAACACGCAAAAGCAGAGCGAATTTTATTTTTAGTAGACACTAAAAATTTGGGTGAACAAGCTGAACAGGAGTTTTTGAAATACGAATATGGCAATAGAAAGTTTACGTCTGACTATAATGTTCAACGCTTACAATCGAATTATATAGCAACGGATAGTCATGTATGTATATCTACAATACAAAGATTATATTCCATTCTTAAAGGAGAAGAATTAGATGAAAGTTCGGAACAAGAAAACCCGAATGAATCTTCTTGGATGGAAAATCAGATGAATAAGAAAGAACCGCTTCCAGTAATTTATAATGAAAAGAATCCTTTTGAGCAATTTGATTTTATTGTTATTGATGAGTGTCACCGTTCCATTTATAACCTATGGAAACAAGTACTAGATTACTATGATGCTTTTTTGATTGGATTAACTGCGACACCTGACAAAAGAACTTTTGGTTTTTTTGAAGAAAATGTAGTTAGCGAATATACTTATGAAGAATCAGTTACTGATGGCGTAAATGTACCTTATGATGTTTATACCATTGAAACTGAAATTTCACAAAAAGGAGATACGGTAAAAGCAGGATGGTATGTTGATAGGCGAGATAAATTAACTCGCAAAAAACGATGGCAACAAGAAGATGAAGATACTACTTATACCAAAAACGATTTGGATAAAAAAGTAGTTAACATGAGTCAAATTCGGAATATCATACGTGAATTTAAAGCAGCTTTAAAACGAGATATTTACCCCAACCGTAAAGACAAGAATGGCAATTACGAAGTACCTAAAACATTAGTCTTTGCAAAAACAGATAGTCATGCAGACGATATTATTACGGTTATACTTAAAGAATTTAATGAGGAAAATGATTTTTGTAAAAAAGTAACTTATAAGGCTGAGGAAGATCCCAAATCGATTCTCAATAAATTTCGTAATTCCTATTACCCCCGTATTGCAGTTACTGTTGATATGATTGCTACTGGAACAGATGTAAAACCCTTAGAGATTTTATTGTTTATGCGAGATGTAAAAAGTGCTAATTACTTTGAGCAGATGAAAGGTAGGGGGACAAGAACGATTAATAAGGATGATTTAAAAAGTGTTTCTCAAACTGCTCTTTCAAAAACACATTTTGTGATAGTCGATGCTGTCGGAGCAATAAAATCTAAAAAAACGGATAGTCGTCCATTAGAGCGAAAACGAGCAGTTGTATTAAAAGATTTGTTAGGTGCAGTTACAATGGGTGTAGCAGATGAAGACTTGTTTTTATCATTAGCCAATAGATTAATTCGATTAGAAAAACAAATTGGAGAAAAAGAAAAGGATAAGATTTTAGAACTCTCAGGAGGAAAAAATTTAAAACAAATTACCAAAGAACTATTGGCAGCTTATGATCCTGACACGATAGAAGAAAAAGCAATAGCGTTAAAAGAAAAAGAAGATTTACCAAGCTTAGATTTTGCCAAAGAAGAAGCTCAAAAACAGCTCATTACAGAAGCTTCTTCTTCTTTTAATGGAGAGTTAAATGAATATATAGATAATGTTCGTAGAGCATTAGAGCAAATTATGGATGATATTAATACAGATACCATTACTAAATCTGAATGGGATACAACCTCTATTGATAAAGCCAATGGGATTGTAAAAGATTTTACACAGTATTTGGAAGAAAACAAAGATGAAATAACGGCATTAAGTATTTTTTATAATCAACCTTACAACCTTAGAACGATTACTTTTAATATGATTAAGGAGGTAATGGAGAAATTAAAGCAAAACAAGCCATTACTTTCTCCAGATTATGTTTGGGAAGCATATAATACCTTAGAAGAAACGAAAAGTACAAAGCCCGAAAACGAATTAACGGCATTAGTTTCTTTAATACGGAAAGCATGTGGGATTGATACTTCTCTAACACCTTACGACAAAAAGATTGATGAAAATTTTAAAAACTGGATCTTTAAACAAAATGCTGGGCAACACAACCGTTTTACCGAAGACCAAATGAATTGGCTACGGATGTTAAAAGACCATGTAATAAGTAGTTTTCATATAGGGGTAGAAGATTTAGATTATACTCCTTTTGATGCCAAGGGAGGGCGAGGTAAAATGTGGCAATTGTTTGGTGAGGAAATGGATGGAGTAATTACTGAATTAAATGAAGTTTTAGTAGCGTAGGATATGAGTGGATTATTTTTAAATTTTTATCAAGTAGAAATTCCTACAACTGAAATTTCAGTTGGTTATAAAGATTATTCATCTTACCCAACAAAAGAAGATTTTCTATCTTTAAAAGAAAAGTATCCTAATTGTTTTTTTTATCGTTTAGATGATAAAATTTTGTTATGGAATATGGCAGAAGAATCTATCGAAGATTTAGAACAAACTACTATTGATTTAGCTGAAAATACCAAAGTGCTTTCCAAATTTATAGAAAATTCAATTGTTGATTATTGCAAATTAAAAGGATATAATGTCTTTAAAAGAAAATATGCTCATACATGGGAAATCAAATCTCCAAAAGATATACTCCAAAACACTATTGAAGGGCTAAAAGTTAATCGAGTTATTGATTTTTCCACTTATTTTTTTCATAAGGATAATAAACTGCTAATAGGGTTTACATTATCTACTCACCTTAAAAGCAAGTTTACATGGGATAAGTCAAGTTTTGTGAATAATGGCATTGATATTAAAGGGCTAAAAGGAAATGAAGAAGAAATATTTGCGAATACACAATCAATAAAACGGTTTTTAGAATCTAAAGGAGTTTCTTCTCTTTATGAGAGTAAAATAAAATCAGAAAAAACAAACTCAAAATCTTTTCAAGTTATTGACGGATTTTACAGTTGGTTGAATAAAAACAAAGATGAAATATCTTTTCCTTTTGATTTGAAAATTAGCTCAATTTCAAAAAGGTATTTACCTTTTGAAGATGGATTGATTAAATCCGAGATTATAGGTAAACCACAACGTTATTTTTATAGTAATAGAAAAAACACACAAGGTTTAAAGTATTATGACCAGATGGTTAAAACCTACCAACCTTATACTTTAGAACAGTTTCAAAATAAAGATTTAAACATTGGTGTTATTTGCCCTCAAGACTATCAAGGGGAAACAGAAGGGTTTATTAAAAAAACAGAAGCCAAGCTTAAAGAAGTATTTCATTTTAACTCTTTACACTTTATCTTAAAAACAATAAAAGGAAGAGAATTGGATGATTACAAAGAGGTTTTATATGATACTGAACTTCAAAGCTGTAAATTAATTTATGTCATTGTTGACCAAGCTCAAGAAAAATTACCTCCTAATCTTTCTCCTTACTATGTCTGTAAAGCTAAATTGATTGGAAATGGAATCCCTACTCAGGATGTTCAAATTGAAACTATTAGACAAAATCTCAATGCTTTTACAATGACTAATATTGCCCTCAATTCTTATGCAAAATTAGGAGGAACAGCTTGGACAATAGAAAAGGAAGAAAAGCTAAGAGATGAATTAGTAATTGGAATTGGTTCAACAGTTACTGAAAATGGAGAGCATGTACTTGGAATTGCACAAGTTTTTCATAATGACGGACGATATATGACAGGAGATTGTTCTCCTTTATCCACTTTTGAAAATTATGCTAAGAATTTAGAAGAGCATTTATACAAAGTATTAAAACCTCTTTTAGAGCAAATGAATGCAAAAGGGACTTTTCGTTTGATTTTCCATTTATATAAATCTGCAAGTGATAAATATGAAATCGAGGCGATAAATAACTTACAGCAGAGACTTTCGGAATATACTTTTGAATTTGCTTTAGTTCATTTAGGATATGGTCATAATTTTAGGCTTTATTATAATGATGGGCAATACGGTACTCAACAAGGAAGCTATGTACAGCTAAGTAAGAATACAGCTTTACTCCATTTTGTAAATAAAAGTGACTTGCCTTTAAAAATTGATATTGATAAACGATCTACATTTACAAGCCTGTTTTATATAGCAAAACAAATATATTGGTTCTCTCATTTATCCCATAGAAGTTATATACCATCAAAAAGAACAGTTACAATTATGTATCCTTCTCTTATGGCTAAAATGACAGAAGAATTAAAAAAAGTAGATGGATGGGATTACGAAAGACTTGATGCTGTTAGTGAAAAATTATGGTTTATTTAAGGGAAATAATTGAACATAATAAAAAGAGATTGCTTCAATTTAATAACATTGAAGTAGCTGCGTATTTATCTGTTACAGATAAAAAAGAATTGGATACAGTTTCATTTGAACTAACTCCTGAAGAAGAAGTAGCTTTGAATGGCTATAAAAGCATAGCTGTTAAAGAAGAACAGGTTAGCTCTATTATGTCTAAAAAGTCAGTAAAAGGGATTAGTGCAACATCTAACATTTATAAGTTTTCTGGTTTGTATTTAGCATCAAAAGATAAATTATTATCAATTTTTCAAGAAAAATTTAATTCTGAAAATCTAAAGCAGCAGTATTTCTTAGCTAAGATAGAGCCTTCATTTTATTCTTTATTGAAACATAGTTCCTCAATAGATGGTAGTGATTCTTTATCCATTATTATTAAAAAAATTACAGGTATTGAGGAGGTTTCAGAAAGTCAATTAAATGATGCTATAAATGAAGTTGTCAAAGATGAGTTTGACATACAAACTCAAATTATTATTGAAGATTTAGAAAAAACTTTCCTCGAAATTAAATATGTAAACAAAAGTGCTGATGAGCAGGTTCGAGATATACTTAATAATTTCAGTAATGCAGTAAAAAAAATTAATGTAAACAGACGAAAAGGACATTCCGAATATGAAATTAAAGATGAATACGATGTGCAAGACATTCTTTATGTGATTTTAAAATCAGTTTTTCCGAATCTTCGAGATGAAGACCCGATACCAAAGGTAGGAGGGAAATCAACTAAAATTGATTTGATAATGAGAGAGGAAAACATTCTCATTGAAGTTAAAATGATAAAAGAAAAAGATTCCAATGAAACTCATTTTATTGAGGAATTAAAGATTGATTTTGAATCTTACCATGAATGTCAATGGCTCAAAAAGCTATTTTGCTTTGTATATGACCCATTAAAAAAAACAAAAGACATCTCCAATTTTAATGATTTAAACGGTGTAAGGAAGAAAAAAAATCAGGAGTATAATGTTGAAATAATAGTTGTTAATTGATGAGAGAAGATTGGATAGAGTGTAGTTTTGAAGATTTGTTAGCTTATGAGCAACCTATAAAATATATTGTTGAAAGCACTAAGTATCATGATGATTATGAAACCCCTGTTTTAACAGCTGGTAAATCTTTTATTAAAGGTTACACCAATGAAACGAGTGGTATATTTGATAATTTGCCAACAATAATATTTGATGATTTTACCACAGCTTCACAGTTCGTAAATTTTAAGTTTAAAGTAAAATCTTCGGCAATGAAGATTCTTGTGCCTACAAGTAAATTGGTGAATATGACATTTGCTTTTTATTATATGCAGGTAAATCGTGTAAGAAGTGATACGCATAAAAGATATTGGATTTCTGTTTATGCTAAGAAAAAGATATTATTACCAGCTCTTGTTGAGCAAAAAGCTATTATTTTCAAAATAGAGCAACTTTTTAGCGAGTTAGATAGTGGCATTGCTAACCTTAAAAAAGCACAAAGACAGTTGGTGGTTTACAGACAGTCCGTTTTATCTTCAAGTTTTCCAAAGCGACAAAAAAAAGAAATTTCAAAATTAGTTGATAATTTGAGTCAGGGTTGGAGTCCAAAATGTATCAACCAAAAATCAACAGACAATAATCAATGGGCGGTTATCAAAACATCAGCTATTCAATCAGGAAGGTTTATTGAATTTGAAAATAAGATATTACCTGATACATTAGAGCCACGAGAACAGCACGAAATTAAAAAAGGAGATATATTAATAACTCGTGCTGGTCCAAGAGTTAGAGTCGGTATTTGTTGTTTAGTAAGAGAAGCACGACCAAAACTTATTAATTGCGATAAAGTTTATCGCTTAGAATTGCACAATAAGTTAGTGGATGCTGAATATTTTGAGTACGCCTTAAATTCTCCAGAAATATTGAGGGAAATTGAAGCGATGAAGTCAGGGAGTAATGATAGTGGTTTAAATTTGACTCAAAAAGTGTTTTTAAAATTGCAAATCCCATTTACTTCAATTGAAGAACAAAAACAGATAGTACAAGAAATAGAAAGCCGTTTATCCGTTTGTGACAAGGTGGAAGAAACAATAAAAAATAGCTTATTAAAAGCAGAGGCATTACGCCAAAGTATTCTTAAAAAAGCTTTTGAGGGTAAATTATTGACCCCACAAGAAATAGAAAAATGTAAACAAGCATCCGATTGGGAAAGTGCAGAGAAGTTATTGGAGAGGATAAAATCAAGCAAAAATGAGGTAGTAAATAATTGATATTATGGAGTTAAAACCAATTACACATTTTTTTAATAAAAAAATATATTCTGTGCCTGCTTATCAAAGGGGGTATAGTTGGCATGATAAACAGATACTAGATTTGTTATCGGATATTGACCATGCAATTAAGTTAGATAGCCAACATTATACAGGAACAATTACGATTCATCCCCAACAAACAACAGAAAAGGTTGGTTTAAATAATTACGAAATTTATCATGTTGTTGATGGTCAACAAAGAATGACAACTATTATTTTAATTCTTTCTTATTTAATTAAAGAACTCAAAAAAAATAAAAATCTTGTTAAAGATGCTGTTGAAAAGGAACAAACATATATACTAAATAAGGGGAGTTATTTATTTAGATATGAAATAGATAAAGTAAGTGAAAACTATTTCCGATCACTCATTTTAGAAAAAGAAAATTTAAGCTCTCTTGACGAAAATTTATATACACGAAATCTAAATGGTGCAAAAAAGTGTATTAAAACATTTTTTGAAAAAGATGAAAATAAAAACCGCCTAATTGAATTTTTAAATGCACTTGAGGAAAAACTACTTTTTAATGAATATGTTGTTGCCGATACAACTGAAATAGGAATTGTTTTTGAAACAATGAATAATAGAGGTATTGAGCTTTCTAACCTAGAAATAGTAAAAAATAGATTGCTTTACTTAACATCAAAAATTAGTCTAGGAGAAGAGAAAGAAAGTGCAATTAAGAATTTATCTGAATCAATAAATTCAAAATGGGCTATAATTTTAAAAAATCTAACTCTTCCAGACAGGGTCTTGGATGAAAATACTTTCCTAAATAATCATTGGATTATTTATCATGGTTGGTCAAAGGATAATCAAACAAGAACACAAATTCTTGATGAAGAGTTTTCTATTGGTAAGATGGTTGAAGATAAAGAAACTATGATTTCAAATATCGAAAAATATATTAAATCTTTAGCTACAACCTCACTTTATTGGCGTTTTATAAACTACCCGTTAGAGGATAAAGCTTTTATGGAAGTTGAGGATGAAGGAATAAAGAATGATTTACAATACCATTTTAATCAATTAAATAGATTAAGCAATAGTACTGTTCGCCCGTTATTATTGGCATTTATGCCATTGATGAAAACAAATCCAACAAAATTATTAGAGTTAGCAAAAACATCAGAGATATTTTCTTTTAGGTTATTCTCAATGAATAAGAGAAGGTCTGATACTGGAAAAAATGATATTTTCCGTAATTCTAATGAATTCCATAAAAACAATTCTAAAGATAAAACCCAACAAGATGCACTATATTATCTTGCTTGGTATATTGACAATTATGGTGATAAAGAAAGGTTTCAAGTTGAAATTGATGAACTTTTCAAATCAAACAAAAAGCATGGATTTTATTCTTGGAATGGATTAACTTATTTCTTTTTTGAATATGAAGAATTTAAAAAAGGAAATGAAGATGGTAAGGTTGAATATGGTTTTGCAAAAACAAGAAAAAAAAGTATAGAACATATTTTGCCCCAAACAACAGAGAATACAGAATGGGCTAAAACAGTTAAAGCATTAGGTGATAATAAATTAAAAAGACACCTACATTCACTCGGTAATTTATTGCTTATTTCTGCACAAAAAAATTCATCTTTAAGAAATTCAAAATTTTCAATTAAGCAAGAAAGTTATCTAAAAGGCACTTTTTCAGAAAACGAAATAGCTTTAAATAATAAAACATGGTCATTACCAAAAATTATGAATAGAGAAGAATATTTGTTGAATTTTCTTTACGACAGATGGGGGTTAAATGAAATTTATTTAACCAAATACCCAGATCCTGACAATTTGGATAATGAAAAAGTAGAAGATATAGAAGAAGAATTAAATGAAATTGAAGAAAACATTATGAAGTTGTTTAAAGTCGAATGTTGAAAAGAAAGAACAATACTAAAATATTGATACTCAACAATTAGTATTATTCTTTCAAAAAACACAATGATAAGA